>JAJRRB010000074.1 GCA_024279915.1 Deltaproteobacteria bacterium | reverse complement strand
CACCTGTTCCCATCTCGAACACAGAAGTTAAGCCCTACTGCGCCGATGATACTGCATGGGCAACTGTGTGGGAAAGTAGGTCGCCGCCGAAATTATTTAGAAAAGCCCTGTCTCGAAAGAGACAGGGCTTTTTGCTTTGTGTAAACTGTAAAAATAGCCAAGCCCCAAGCCTTACCTCTTCAAATCAATCCCATACGCCTTTATCTTACGATGCAGATTGGATCGTTCTATTTCAATCGCTTCCGCCGTGCGCGAGATATTCCAATCATTTTCATCCAACTTATAGATAAGGAACTCTTTTTCAAATTCCTCTTTGGCAGTACGGAAACTGTTTGTTGTCTGATTGATTGAACTCTGATTTTTACCTGAAGCATGACGATCAGTGTGTATGGATCGTGGCAGTTGGTTGCGGGTTATGGTTTTACCTGGAGACATAATGACCAATCGCTCAATCAGGTTCTTCAGCTCTCTCACATTCCCCGGCCAGGAGTAGTTGGTGATAGCCTGCATCGCTTCTTCATCCAAACTTTTGATCTCACGGCTTTCCTTACTGCAAAAATATTCCAGGAAATGAGTGGCAAGACGTGCGATGTCTGCCTGGCGTGCACGCAATGGTGGGACATAGAACGGAATGACATTCAGACGGTAGTAGAAGTCTTCACGAAAGTTTCCATCGCTGATTTCCTTCTCGAGATCCTTGTTCGTTGCTGCAATGACACGCACGTCAACCTCAATGGTTTTATTGCCACCCACCCTTTCAAATTTGTGCTCTTGCAGAATGCGCAATACCTTTGCCTGGGTTTTTAGGCTCATATCTCCAATTTCATCCAAAAACAGAGTTCCCTGATGGGCTTGATCAAACTTGCCTCGGCGTTGCGTGGTTGCGCCTGTGAATGATCCCTTTTCGTGGCCAAATAGCTCCGATTCAATCAATTCCTCTGGAATGGCAGCACAATTGACCTCAACAAATGGTTTTTCATGTCTTTTTGAATTGTGATGAATCGCTCGGGCAACGAGTTCCTTGCCCGTACCATTTTCGCCCGAAATGAGAATCCAACCGGAGGTTGGTGCTGCAATATTAATTTGTTTTTTTAAGTCTTTGATCGGTTTGCTGCTACCACTCATTTCATGCTCTTTGCCTATTTGAGCTTTTAACTCACGGTTCTCTTCGACCAGTTGACCTACTTTCACCGCATTTTGAATGCAGAGTAATACCTTCTCAATAGAAAGAGGCTTCTCAATAAAATCATAAGCGCCCAATTTTGTAGCCTTAACAGCAGTCTCTATAGTCCCATGGCCACTCATTATAACAACCAGTTGATCTGGATATATGTCGAGAACCTTGGTCAATGTTTCCATTCCGTCCATCCCGGGCATCCATATGTCCAAAAGAATAAGGTCAGGTTTGTCTTGACTGACCCTTTCAATCGCAGCCTCACCACTTTCAACCGAGAAAGGCGTAAATCCTTCATCCTGCAATATACCCGTCAGGCTCTCGCGTATGCTTTGCTCATCATCAACAATCAGAATTGATTTCATATTTTCTCCCGGCTGTCAGTTTTCTTATGCCTTAGCGACTTCAGATGTAATCGGCAGTTCTACAATGAAATGTGTTCCTTGTGGATCATTGTCACGAACCCGGATATAGCCATTATGGTCAGAAATAATGGTAGAAACAATAGCGAGGCCTAAACCTGTTCCAGATTTTTTAGTTGAGAAATAAGGTTCAAATAATCTCGGTTTGTCTGCTGCCGGAATACCACTGCCATTGTCACTAACCTTCAAGGTTGCGATTTTTAAAACTTTATTGAAAGAAGTTGTAAGGGTAATTTGCCCACTGCCATTGACCGCAGCTACCGCATTGTCCAACAAATTAATAATGACACGCTTGATTTGCTCTCTGTCCAGATTGAAAACTGGTAGAGAAGTGTCGGTCTGTAGCTGGCAATCAATTTCCTTATGACCTTCCTGATAAAGCACCAAGGCTTCATTAAGGACGTCGTTGAGGTTGTTCAGGCTAGGATTACTTGATGGCATACGTGCAAAACTGGAAAATTCATTAACCAGGTTTTTCAAGTCATCAACTTGCTTGATAATCATTGCAGTACATTCGTCAAAAACTGTGTCGTTTGTATCAAACTGATCAAGGTAACGACGACGTAAACGTTGAGCAGATAACTGAATCGGTGCTAGTGGGTTTTTGATTTCATGGGCGATTCTCCTCGCCACTTCACGCCATGCTGCCATCCTTTGTGCTTTAAGTAACTGAGTCAAATCATCGAATACGACAACCGTACCCATAAATTCATTGTTCTCATCTTTCAACGTTGTAACGTTGACCAGCAATATGACCTTAGTATCGCCTGCTGGAAGGGTTATTTGTTTACGTATAGAATCTTTTCCTGAGCCAATCAGCTCCTTTAGAATCCCTTTGATCATAGGCAGGTAATCAGTACTGATTATATCGCGGAAATTGCGA
This sequence comes from Deltaproteobacteria bacterium, assembly GCA_024279915.1. Classification (GTDB taxonomy): domain Bacteria; phylum Desulfobacterota; class Desulfuromonadia; order Desulfuromonadales; family BM103; genus M0040. The sequence goes on along the minus strand of JAJRRB010000074.1, from coordinate 46,509 downwards.
CCAATAACCTTTACAGTGTTAAGATTGAGCAATCTCTCTGCAGATTTATTGATGGTCGTGATGTGTCCGCGACTATCGATAGAGATAACTCCAGCAGTGACATTTGCCAGGACGATTTCCATGTAGCGTCGTCTTTGCTCCAACTCAAGGTTGGATGCCTGTAGCTCGCGATTGGCCTTACGAATTGCCTTTTGGCCAGAGCGCAGGTCGGCTGTCATGGTGTTAAATGCTTCCATAAGAGAGCCAACTTCGTCGTTACTGTGACTGTCCAGAGTGACATTCAGGTCGCCTGAGGCAACGCGATTAGTCGCTACAGCCAGATCGTGAATTGGTTCAGTTATGCCGCGAGCAAGGTGGAATCCCGCCCAGGTCGAGAGAAAAATAATCACTAGTGCGATCAGGAGAAGAAAGAGAACATAACCTTTCTGGATTTTTCCTTTGAGCAGCTTGGTTGATTTGTATTGTTCAAACGAACTGCTGATCTCTTTCATCTTGTTGACCAGCGAATAGGGGACGTAATAGTTGACGACGACAACTCCGACGACATCATTTTGATTCCAGTTTGAGTAGACTGGGACGATACCTCGAATCAAATCAGCCCGTCCAATCGGACTAATATGTGTAAAGCGATTGCCTTGCAAGGCTTCACGAATACTGTCAGAATCGGGGTCGGTAAAATCAGCCACAGGGACCTGTGGATTAACGGCACGAACGAGTTCTTCAAGAGTCGCAGAAAATACCTCGACGATACCAAGGTTGTATTCTTTCTGCTTTTGGTGAATCAATTCTCCCAAAACAGGAAGATTGTCTTCGTTGAGTAGCTTCTGTTCTTTAATCGCCAAAGATATCTGTTCGGCATAGTAGAGTGCGTTGCTAGCGGAGTTCTTATAGTAGGTTTGTGCAACTTCGAGAGATTCCTCAAGTGACTTCTCTATCTGGCTGTTGAACCAGTTTTCAATAGAATTGGTTATAAACCCTGCTGATACAAAGAAGAGCAGCATCGTTGGGATAAGAGAGAGTGCGATAAAGGCAAGCACCAATTTACTGCGTAGTTTTGCCCCTGGGATACCCCGCCGTCGTTCAAGCAAAAGCTTAAAGATATTGCGCATGATGAGAAAGAGGCAGAATATGATCAACAGGATATTCAAGTTGATCAGGGCAAGAACGAGAATGTTTCCTGAAAGGGGGATCTCTGATGTCAGATCAAAGAGTTGCCCTTGGTAACGTAACGACAGGGCAACAAGCCCGGTAATAACGACCACGAGCAGCCATTCTCGACGGCGTTTGCGAGATTCAGTGGTTGATGTATTGGAAGGTTTTAGTTTAGGCATGATAAAGTTCTATAGTTGCACAATTCTAGGCGTAAAACGGCGCTTATGCAAGCATCAACTGGCATCAAAGTGAGGGACTGGTTCAGAAAGATTAAATAAAAAAGGCAGCCGAAGTGGCTGCCTTTGTATGAATGTGTCGTGAATGACTTATGCCTTTGAAAAAGCCAGATCCGTTGCAAAAGATTGCGGTGTCATTTGTAGAGATTTTTCGAGATCATCTTCACTGAATTCAAGGAGTTGCCAGTTTTTTGGGTTTTCGAGAACTTTTTGAACTAATTGGTGGTTAATATCGTGTCCTGCTTTAAATGCACGAACATGGCCGAGGATCGGGTAACCGATCAAACTTAAATCACCGATGGCATCCATAATTTTATGACGAACGAACTCGTCTTGGAAACGAAGCCCTTCCGGATTCAGAATGCGCTCATCATCAACCACAATGGCATTTTCCAGTGATCCGCCGCGGGCGAGGCCTGCTGCTTTTAGCATTTCAACATCACGCAGGAAGCCAAAGGTGCGTGCTGGCGCCAGGTCGCGGCGGAATCCAGCCGGAGTAACTTTGACTGAACGCTGTTGTAGCGCGATGCATGGATGTTGGAAAGCTATATCAAAAGTGATACGGAAAAAGCGAGAAGGGATAATACTGACGCGCTTTTCGCCATCAACAACAGATACTGGTTGACGAATAGCAAGGAATTTACGACTTTTCAGGTGCCGACGTTGGCCTGCTTCCTCAATAATCGAAGTGAAAGGTGCTGCACTTCCGTCCATAATCGGTACTTCCGGTCCGTCGATATCAATGTGCAAATTGTCAACGCCGTAAGCAGAAAGTGCCGCAAGCAGGTGCTCAACTGTAGAAATGCGAACATCACCCTTGCCAAGCACTGTTGCCATGCGGGTATCAACGACATTTCCTGCTGCTGCTTTTATGGTGACCGTATGATCGTCCAGTTTGCGATGAAAGACGATACCAACACCAGCTTCTGCAGGGCGCAGTGTCATGTTGATACGTTGACCGGTATGTAGACCAATGCCGGAGATTGCTGTTGGTCGGGCAATGGTTGTTTGAAAAATCATGCTCATTACGCTTGTATCCTTAAAATACTTCAATGTTTTTCGCTGAGGTAAGGATACTTATGCAATTATCTTGCCAATGACTTGTATTTGCAACCTACTGTAATCATGGCTAAAAATCGAGAGACGACTCTTGTGTTAGAGCTCTGAGGTCCTATTGTTGCAACGAACGTGGTATTTAGGACACACTCCTTTTTACAGCCGGCCTGATCGCAGGATGCCTACTGCCAGCCACAGGCCGAGTAGGCCAGCAATTGAATATCCCAGCAAACCAAGTACTGGGAAACCGCAAATCATGGGGCCCTTGTCGATTTGCATGACGAGTGAAGAACCTACAATCAATGAACCGATGACAACCGCAAATGAGACTCGGTTGCTGGAGCGGTCCAGGTCTGTAGCTAGTTTTTCCATGCCCCGGTGCTCAAGATCGATTTTGAACTGGTTGCGATTTATCCGATTGAGGAATTCCTTGATGTCATCAGGCAGGCTTTTGGCTAGCGATGAGTATGACTGGGCAATACGGCCTGCTTGTGCGGCCATGTTTTTTGGGTTGTAACGTTCAAAGACCAGTTTGTTTACATAGGGCCGCATGTGCGCAACCATATTGAAGTCGGGGTCTAACTGAAGCCCGACGCCTTCCATAATAATCAAAGCCTTGGCCAGCGTCATGAAGTCAGGAGGGAAGTGAATTCGATAATGAGTTAGAATCTCAATGAATTCCGAGAGGAGTTTACCGACCTTGATGTCCTGTAGCACGATATCGTAGTAGTCATCGATAAAATCGTGCAGGTCTCGTCTCAGGTTCTTCAGATCAAAGTTGTCTGCCAACTCTCCAGAGTAAAGCAACTGAGAAATAATGCTGTCCACGTCTCTATTAAGCAGGGCTTGCAAAAGATCGATCAACTGGTCTTTAAGGTCTTGTCCGAGATGACCAACCATGCCGTAATCGAGCATGCATATGACTTGGTCAGGGAGGATGAAAATATTGCCAGGATGCGGGTCTGCGTGAAAAAGACCATAGTCCAGGACTTGCTTGAGGAAGGAATCTGCACCACGACGGGCAATTTCTTTAAGATTGTAGCCTTGCGCCGTAAGTTCTTCCAAGTCTGAAATTTTGATGCCCGGAACATACTCCATAGTCAGGACAATGTCGCCAGTGTAAGCCCAGAAAATTTTTGGAATATAGACGGTTTCGCTGTCAGCCAAATTGGTAGCGAACCGATCAACGGTACGCCCCTCACGGGTGAAGTTCATCTCCCGCATGATGTTGCGGCGGAATTCCTTGACCAGCCCGACCGGATTGTAAAAAGCGATTGTCGGGACATGCTGTTCAATTAGATAGGCAAGTCCCATCAGAACGTCGATACCGGTTTCAACAATTTTGACAATGCCTGGTCGTCGAATTTTAAAAACGACTTCTTCGCCGCTCTTCAGCTTGCCACGATGGACCTGAGCAATACTGGCTGCAGCGATTGGTTCATTGGAAAACTCTGCGAAAAGCTCTTCAGCAGGAGAACCTAATCCCCGCTGGATTTGAGCAGTGATTTCTTCCAGTGAAACGGAAGGAATCTCGTCTTGTAGTTTGCTGAATTCATGGATGTACTCTTTGCCTAAAACGGCGGGTCGAGTTGAGAGTAGCTGACCGAGTTTAATAAAGGTTGGCCCGAGTTCTTCCATCGCCATCCGTAGTCGTTGTTGTTGACTAAGACGTTCTAACTCTTTGGGCCTCTTGCTAAACGTGACGATCCGCTTGCCTAGCTCAAGATAGTAGTCGATGTTGAGTTGTTCGACGAAATGACCGAAACCATACTTGATCAGAACTCCGAGAATGGTTCTGTAACGGAGGATAGTACGGATATTTCGGTTGATGCGGAGGATTGGCAGCATAGTGATGTCCGAATTACTTCAAGGGCTGTCTATTTCAGCTTTTTTTCCAGTTGGGCGACTTTCTTCTTCAGTTTGTTAAATTAATCGGTAGTAACCACTCCCATACGCTCACAAGCTTTTTTAACCTCTTCCTGAGCCTGTTCCTGCAACTTTTCCTGGCTCTGGACAGCTGCCTCCTGGATCTTTTTTAAAAATGCTTTACCTTCCTCTTCGCTCAAGTTCAGCTTTCCGCGCATTTCGTGCAGTAACTCCTCCGCTTTTTTCTGTGTGAGGGTCATCGCTCCAACGGCGGTCAATACAGTTTTCTCCAGCAGCTCAATCATGATTGCCTCCTTAGTTAAGGTTTAACCTAGAGTTTATCGGCCGAAATGAAATAATTATATCAACATGTTAGCAGAGCATAGGGGCCTTTCAAGCTGTATTGAGAAGATATTTGAGCTTGGGCAATGCGGCTCTTGCAGAAGCTTCTCCTGCTGCGATGATTTCTTCTGCGCGATGAAACTCGAGCAGGGTAATTCCGTCTAGTTCTGGTCTGAGAATCAGATCGTGCGGGTTTTGATTCAGGTGCAGTTCGTTAATAACATTTTCCATGATAGCAACACTCTGTGCGCAGACACGGAAAATGTTGGGAGTTTTCTGATGCTCCTGTGCATCGTCATTTGTTTCTTCTATCTCATGGCCCAAGACGGAGCGAAACGCCTGCTCTATTCTGCTGGCACTGAAAAAATCACGCCAGCGCTTGATAGTTTTGGAGTGGCCATGAATGCTCGGCAGGAAAGTCTCCGGGGGTTTCTTGATGACAGCGGGAATAGTGCAGACACCAACAACCTTTTCAGCTCCAAGGTGGCGTGCAACATCGGTGGGCAGCGGTTTGCAGAGGCCTCCATCGACCAAAAAACGTTGTCCAAAGCGGACTGGCGGAAAAATACCAGGGAAGGCCAAACTGGCACGAAGCGCCTCAAGCAGATCGCCCTGCTTGATAATAATGGCTTCGCCAGTATTGATATCGGTCGCTGTAACCGCCAGTGGTTGGCGCAGATCCTTGAATTCTCTAGCCGGTAGTAACTCTGCCATGAATGCGACAAGTTTTTTGCCGTCGGTCAGTCCTGATATCGGTATAACCGGGTCGAGCAGCTTGGCCATACTTCGCCAGTCGATTTCCAGTGCAACCTGTTCCATTTGTACTACTGGAACTCCGGATGCATACATGGCACCGATCAAGGCTCCTATGGAAGTTCCGGTGATAATGTCAATTGGGATGTTGGCTTCTTCGAGAACCTTGAGAACGCCGATGTGGGCAAGGCCTCTGGCAGCGCCGCTGCCAAGGGCAAGACCTAATCTATGTTTGTTATGCATAGGACAGCCTTCTAGCAGCCGGTTGGCTGTCACTGAATTGGCTGCTGAAGATGCCAAGTGTAAAGAACAGTCCGTTGCTAATCAGTTGTGATTTCTGGGGTGGTACCTATCTTTTTCTGAATAAATACATCCACAGTATTGCTGTCGGTAGAGGCCCATGGCTTTGGAGGCTTTGATTCCTTCTTGCCATCCGGTTCGATAGTCTTCGTAGAGAAATTCAATACCGTAATGCTGGCCAAGTTCCTCACCCATCTTCTGGATCAGTTCATGATTCTGATAGCGAGAATAGAGCAGGCTTGTGCTGAAAGCGTCGAATCCGGAAACAGCCGCATATTCTGTCGCCTGTTTGAGACGCGATTGATAACAATAGGCGCAGCGGTTTTCCGGCTCTGTTGCTACTTGTGCCAGAAAATCTTCGAGCAGGTACTCGTCTTTGTATATGACCTCAAGGTCACTTGCCGCAGCATATTCTTCAACGGCTTGCAGGCGTTTACGATACTCCTGGTAAGGATGGATGTTGTGGTTGAAGAAATAGCCAACAACCGAATGATTAGATTCGCGCAAAACCCGGATTGGGTAGATGGCACAGTTAGCACAACACATATGTAGTAGAACATTCATGAGATTAAGCCTTTTTCAACCAGTAATCATTGCATACTAATATGGTTTGTATAAAAAGGCCAGAGAACTAAGCCCTTGCATGTCAGACGGGTAATGAGGTGATGAACGTTTATCCGATTCAGTGAGCGCGTTCGGGGGGCAGACCTTGCTGCTGCCAGATCTTCCTGGCCAGTTTGATCGCTCTCTGGCGGTGTGGTTCAAAACGACGACATTCTCTGACCAGATTGTCCCAAAGCCGCTCCAGATCAGATCTGTAGTTTTGAACCAGTCCTGCAAGGAGACTCTCGTCTTCTGGCAATGAAACCTTGGCTTCCCCTGTATAGGAGGCAAGCAGAAGCGCTTCAGCGACAGTCCTGCCAGTGACTTCGATAACATGCTCCAAGCCAATGGTTTGTAACGATATCCGTTCAAAAAACTCTTCGGTGATCTCTAGAGGGCCGCAGAGTTCGTAGTGAGTGAGCTCTGGTCGGTAAAGGTGCATCGTGTAGTGTTCTGGAAAGCGTGGAATGCCGTCCTGAAAAACTTTGGCTGCAATCTGTTCAGAGGACGTCCTGCTTCTGCGCCTAACCTTTGGGGTTTTAGAGACGATGTGAACTGAGCTTTCGGGCAGAGGAGGAATTGGGCCAAAGATGTCGGTGAACTCTCGCTCCAGAAGCTCTGGTGCCGGGATCATTTGTGTCTCAGGAGAGCCGATAATGCTCAGATCTGCGAGTATGCTTTCGTTTGGGAGCGGTACGCCAAAAGTCATAATCGCATCGTTTATCGCGTTAAACTCCGGTAGGGAGGCCTGGTTACTACAAAGTCCCCAGAGGTATCTCCCGAGGCGGGTGTGAAGAAAAAGAAAGAGCCCCCAACTCTGTCTCTGCGACTCCTCTTGCCAATGAGCTGTGCCCGCTGCCATTGTTTGGCTGTGCAGTAAATCCACGACCTGCTTACTTGCTTTCAACCAGACTTGCGTCGTTCCTGGTTTCTGTTTGGTCAATAACTCCAGAGGGATGTCGGTGGTGAGGTCTTTCCTGTGTACCCGAACGGACGTTGTCTTCGTTGCTGCCTGGACAAAGTGCAGTGATTGTATCCCTGAGCCACTTTCAGCTAACTCAGTGAGTTGATAGCGCTCAGCGAGGGTGTCCCAGAGGCTCTGAATGCCTGGAACACGATGCCAGTCATGTGGCAAAATTAAAGAGAGTTCTTCAGATATCAGACCTGCGAGGTAAAGCGCATCCCATAGCCAGGCAGGAGCATTACGGGGCAGATCGAAGCGTCGACTGGGCCAGACCTGGCGTAAAAAGATCAAGCGGTCGTCGCGTTCTTTACGGCTCAAAGGTTGCGTCCCCTGAAACATCGCAACGGCGCTGGTTAGATGTCGCCCAGAGCTCAATGCAAGCAAAGTCTCAGCGTAGATGCTGTTCTCAGATTGTTCTCCCAAGACCGTTTTAAAGGTCCATCCGGCGAGGTACGCCCGTGGAGCGATCAAAGAGCAGCAGCTTGCTGACTGAGGTGGCTGACAAGCAACATACAGCTGCACCTCATCTGTGTTCCAGGGCAGTAGAGGTGCCTCCAGCCCGTAACGATGAGCGGCATCATTCAGTAAAAGACAGACCAGCTTTTGTGCCTGTTCATTGTTGTGTGGCCAGCCGAGTTGTCTGAGTCTGCCGGCTAACTGATGCAAGCGAACAGCAACTTCTTCTGGGAGAGGGGGCTCGTTGTCCTGTATCTCAAGCCATGAGAGTTGGCCTTTGGTCAGATCAGACAAGGCGTAACGAAGAGCAAGCTCAAGTCTCTCTGGTTGCAATCCTGGTGGCAGACGCCCATGCCAGAGCAGGAAAAGCATTCGCCATAAGCTCATCCAGGCTTTTTCCCTTGGGGCGTTCTCAACCCACGCATCTGCGGCTGATTCTCCTGCAGACATACGGGTGCTTATCGTTAACCCTGGCGTTAACTCCTGGAGGTTGCGCAGACAAAAATTTGCAAAATAATAGATTGAATACTCTATCGCAGGAGGAGCGCTGGTTACCGAAACAATTTTCAGCCGATCAAGAAGTTTGTCAAGGGTGCGTTGAAAATCATCTGGGGTAATCCGGTCTGCTGGAGGCAGAGGAAAAGAATGTAGCTGTTTTGATTCTCCTGACACGACCAGCCAGATTGAGACTTCGTGTGCCGCCCAAATTGTAAAGTGGCCGAGACCTAAGGCTTCACTTAGAGAAACTCCTTCGGCGAGAGCTCGATCATCGACGACATCCGGCAACAGGATCATACTCCCAGCTAACTGGCTGTCACGGTTTATCCAGAGGACCAGATCTGGAGCGAGGCACCCTAGATCAGTCAGGATCTCAGGGCAAATCTCCAAACGCTGAAAAGGTAAACGCTGCGACTCAAGACGCGTTTCAATCCAGGCTGCCAATTGCTGACGAAACTGTTGCAGCAGGGTAGGGTCCATAAGCTTTAGCGTGATTCCATACCCTCCTCGATCTTCCGGATAGATATGAACTTTGGTGTTGTAATAAGGGAAAGGGCCGTCACCATGACGGCCCTCGGGGCGTGTTAGCAGGGCTAAGTTGCTTGAATCACCCCCCACAAACTCAAGCTATCACAAGATTTGTTCCTGTGACAAAGAAAATTCAATTTTCATCGTGTCTTTTTACGTAATCAGTGTTTATTAAGTAAAAAGAGTTTTCAACGGAGGAGAGGCTGCTCCGGGAGTACGTCCCAGGTGTGTGTAGGCCTGATGAGTTGCAACCCGGCCACGGGGAGTTCGATTGATGAATCCCTGTTGCAGCAGGTATGGCTCAATGACGTCCTCGATCGTATCTTTCTCTTCACCGATAGATGCAGCCAAGGTGTCGAGGCCAACCGGTCCACCACTGAATTTGTCGATAATGGTTTCCAATAAAAGCCTGTCCATCAGGTCAAATCCACGTTGATCAACTTCCAGGCGAATCAAGGCCTGATCAGCCATGTCCTGAGAGATAGAACCGTCACCATCGATCTCGGCAAAATCTCTGACCCGGCGTAGCAGGCGGTTAGCAATACGTGGTGTACCGCGACTACGGCGGGCAATTTCGTCGGCACCGGAAGCCTCTATGGCAACTCCCAATATACCTGCGCTACGTGTAGTGATCGTCGCCAGTTCATTGTGGGTGTAGAATTCCAGTCGATTCAGGATACCAAAACGGTCCCGTAATGGTGAAGAGAGCAGCCCGGCGCGGGTCGTTGCACCGACCAAAGTAAAGGGAGGGATGTCTAGTTTGATAGTACGCGCCGAAGGGCCCTGACCGATCATGATGTCGAGTTGGTAATCTTCCATTGCCGGGTAGAGAATCTCCTCAACCACAGGCGAGAGGCGGTGAATTTCGTCAATAAACAGGACGTCACCCGGTTCCAGGTTGGTCAAAACTGCAGCCAGGTCACCTGGCTTCTCTATCACAGGACCTGATGTGCTCCTGATGTTAACCCCCATTTCTGCTGCAATAATATACGCAAGGGTGGTTTTGCCAAGGCCCGGTGGCCCGTAGAAGAGAACATGGTCAAGCGATTCACCACGACCGCGAGCCGCGCTGATAAAGACCTTGAGATTCTCCTTCACCTTGTTTTGCCCTACGTACTCCGTGAGGATCTTCGGTCGTAGCGACAGGTCGAAGGAGCTGTCATCACCAGTGTCTTCAGCTGTAATCAAGCGGTCTTCCATAAGAGATCAAAACTGAAAATCAGCGAACCAGGATTTTCAGTGCTCCTTTAAGGGCTTCTTCCATCGTCAAATCCGGTACCAGTTCCATGCTCTCCACAACTTTACGGGCATGATTCTCTTTGTAACCTAGATTGACCAGCGCGGAAAGAACATCGTTAACCAAAGCCTCTGCCGATGTGCCGGTTGCTGTTGCTGAATCAAGCGAATCCGGGAGATCATCAATGGGTCCGATTTTATCTTTCAGCTCAAGGACAAGCCGTTCAGCGGTTTTCTTGCCAATGCCTGGCAGTCCGGTGAGACGCTTTACATCACCTGTAACAATCGCTCTCTTGAGGTCTCCTGCCGGTATGTGCGAAAGGATGTTGATTGCCACTTTTGGGCCGATGCCGGAAATTCCGATCAGGGTGACAAACAGCTCTTGCTCTTCCATGCTCAGAAAACCATAGAGCAGCAGAGCGTCCTCACGGACATGGGTATGCGTAAAAAGGCTGATATCGCCGGTATCCGGGAGAGAATAGAAGGTTGATAATGAAATGAATAGCCGATAGCCGACGCCGCCGACATCAATAATGACATGATTGCTCGATTTATAAGCTAATTTGCCGCGAATCAGGGCGATCATCAGGAAATACTCTCTTTAACAGCAGATAGGTTTTGGTTGTGTGTCATTATTCGTAAGTTAACGACGGATAGAGCTATTGACAGCCTGTTTCAGTGTGCGGCTGTTAGCATGGCAGATGGCAACAGCCAAGGCATCCGAAGCATCCTCTTGGGCAACTTCAGGAAGGTTTAAAAGCGCCTTGACCATCTGTTGGACCTGCTGTTTGCTGGCATGTCCATAACCGACCACAGCACTCTTTACCTGTAGGGCCGAATATTCAAGAACTTCCAGATCAAGGTTAACGGCTGCAAGAACTGCTGTGCCGCGAGCATGGCCAAGAGTTAACGCTGCTCGCGGGTTCTTTGCCATGAACACCTGTTCAACGGCAACAGATTCAGGTGAATATTTTTTGAGAACTGCTGTCAGACCGTCGTAAATGACTTTCAGCCTGAGTGGCAGGACATCACTGCTGCGTGTTTTAATAATACCGTTATCGACATGGCGCAATCGATTACCTTCGACATCAATAATGCCGTAGCCGGTAATCCGGGTGCCTGGGTCAATGCCTAGAATTCGCATTTATATTCAATGTTAATTATGGGTGATCAGCCCATGATCTTAGCTAGTTCTTCTTCGCTGATATCAAAGTTGGCGAAAACATTCTGCACGTCATCGTTATCTTCGAGGGCGTCCATCAATTTCAGCATGGTTTCCGCTGACTTACCTTCGAGTTGTACCTGGTTTTGCGGGATCATACAGGTTTCAGCCGTTTCCCACTGAAGGTTGGCTGTTGCCATAGCGTCTCGGACTTCAATGAAATCAGCAGGTTCAGTGATGACTTCGTAGACATCTCCTTCATCTTTGACATCCTCGGCGCCTGCTTCCAGAGCTATCTCAAAGATCTGGTCGAAATCATTTTCTGCTGAAAATGAGATCAGACCTTTGCGGTCGAAGAGAAAGGCAACAGAACCACTGACACCAAGATTGCCGCCAAGTTTACTAAAAATGTGGCGCACATCTGCTACGGTGCGGGTTCGGTTGTCGGTAAGAAATTCAACAATCAAGGCGACACCACCAGGGCCGTACCCTTCAAATAAACCTTCTTCATAATTGACGCCATCCAGATCACCGGTGCCTTTTTTAATAGCGCGATCCACGTTGTCTTTCGGCATGTTGACCTGTTTGGCCTTGTCGATAGCCGTGCGTAACCGTGGGTTGGCGTTTGGGTCGCCACCACCGATACGGGCAGCAACTGTCAGTTCTTTAATGACCTTGGTGAAAACCTTGCCACGCTTCGCGTCCTGAGCGCCTTTGCGATGCTTGATGTTGGCCCATTTACTATGTCCGGCCATGTTCTAACTCCTTAACAGTGTAGGTGTGTAAAATGAGGTTCATCCTAGCATAGAGGTTTGCGGGGGAACAAGCCGAGAAGCCTGGATATGTCTGATTTACTAGAGCCCAGTACGTACAACAGACTCCAGAATAAATAAAGAGAAGCCGACGCTGTTCGGTCGGCTTCTCTGTATCGTTCCTATCTGAAATTCTAATGATCTGAAGGATTTGTACGGTATTCGACAACTCCGATATTGTTCTGCAAATCGCTGGTACCTTCAACGGAACGGGCTTGAGTCTCTGCTGCCGATTTCTCTACGTTTGAGTGTACCTGCCCTGACAGTGTAACAACGCCATCCTCGACACCAATTTCCAGCAGGTAAGCGTCTATGTCTTCTGCGGAAAGAATCGCAATCTCGACGCGCTTACGCAGGATCAGGTCAGAGAGAACCTTCTTGCCACTGGCTTTGATGCTTTCGAGGTTTTCGTCCTTGACGCTGTCGCAGATGACTTTGACAGCCATTTCTTCAGAAAGCCGTTGGGTATTGATGGTCAGGTCATAGTGGACGCTGTCTTCCCAGTCCCGGTCGAAATAATATTTGATGAAACCGGCTCTTTGCTGGTCGCTCTTGCGTACCAGGTAACGGGCACGGTCCGGATCGAGCCACTCTCGTTCTGACCAGCGCTCAACACGATCTTCGAAAGGTGCGATAATCCGGGTTCGGAGAACGCTTCTGATGCCCTCGAGGAGATCCTGTCCGCCGCGACCATAAATGACCACATTACCTTTCAACGCCGCTTCGAGAATAATCAGTTCAATCAGGTGAAGATCCAGCGACTGCTGTGAGTCTAGAGTGTCAACGAAGTGTGGGGGCTTTTCATCGGCTTGTTCCACTGCTTCTGGGGAAAGACCGTAAGCTTCCGCAGCCTCCATGATTGTCTCGCCATCGATCAGACGATATCCCAACTTCTCAGCTACTTTGTGGGCAATCGGAATGCCACCACTACCCATTTCTCTGGAAATTGTAATAATTGCCATGTGCTAACCTCACCTTAGCTATTAAGAAAACTGAAGCGATGCTATCAACTTGTCAGCTCTCTGGCAAGTCTAAAGACCGCCTAAAGAAATCTAAAAAGTTGTCTGTTGCTTAGTATTTTGGTTTGAAATCAAAGCTGTGACGGGTCTCGACAAACCGAATCGTCCGGGTCTTGGAGCGCATGACGATGGAATGGGTCTCAGCGCCTCCCGAGAAGTAGCGGATTCCACGCAACAGGTCACCGTTAGTGACGCCGGTTGCTGCGAAGACAACATCACCGTTAGCCATCTCATTACACTGATAGACTTTGTCAAAGTCATCGATGCCCATGCCTTTGGCCCGATCACGTTCCTCGTCGTTCATGAATACCAGTCGCCCCTGCATGTCACCACCCATACACTTTAGCGCAGCAGCGGCGAGCACACCTTCTGGTGCACCACCGATGCCGAGTAGCATGTCAACACCGCTACCTTCCACAGCTGCAGCGATGGCTGGCGCAACATCTCCGTCGGTGATCAGGTGAATGCGGGCTCCCGCCTTACGAATCTCTGTCACGGCCTTATCGTGACGTGGGCGGTCGAGAATAACCACAGTGAGATCCTCGACATAACATTTCTTGGCATCGGCAATTCGCTGCAGATTCGTGGTTGGCGATGCGTTAATATCAATTGCCCCCTTGGCTGTCGGGCCAACGGCAATTTTTTCCATATACATATCTGGAGCATGTAAAAACCCTCCCCGTGGGGCCAGAGCAATCGTGGCAATCGCACCGTTGAGGCCTTTGGAACAAATAATTGTGCCTTCCAAGGGGTCAACTGCAATATCACCCTCCTTGCCGTTGCCGCGTCCCAGCTTTTCGCCGATATAAAGCATCGGCGCTTCATCCATCTCGCCTTCGCCGATAACCACCGTCCCGGAAATTTCCATTGAGTCGAGCGTGCGACGCATGGCTTCCGTAGCGGCCTCATCTGCAGACATTTTGTCGCCTTTTCCGACCCAGCGACCACAGGACAGGGCTGCGGCTTCAGTTACTCTGACCAACTCTAATGCAAGATTGCGATCCATCTCAACTCTCCTCAATAAATGCTGTTTAACAGCGGTGGTCATAATTACATTTTTCATGGGTAAAGACAAATCTTTTTGGGGTGGAATTATATTGATTTTTGAATATAATTGTATGGTCGTTTGAAAGTAAATTTAACAAAGAGGTATGCTATGAGACGTCAAATCTTTTTCTGCTTTTTCCTGTTGCTGGTTATGCTCCAGGTTCATGTTGATGCCGCTGTTACTCGCAATGTAAAGCCCCAGGAGGCTTTTAACTTGGTTAACCAACGCAGTGACCTTTATCTGCTTGATGTTCGCACTCTTGGAGAATACCAGCAAACCCGACTTGAAGGCGCTCGACTGATCCCCATAGGTCAGTTCACAAAACGTCTAAGTGAAGTGCCGAAGAATCGCCCAATTCTTGTTTACTGTGCCGTTGGCTCACGCAGCGCGCAGGTCGTTAATTATCTGGCACGGAAAGGTTATCCTGAGATCTACAACCTTTATGGAGGAATCTACGCGTGGGCGCAAAAGGGTTACCCTATCCTGCAAGGTGGGCCGTAGCCGATATGACTCAACCTTTTATCTGGGCCCATCGTGGTGCCTGCTGTTGTACACCGGAAAATACTCTGTCGGCATTCTCTGCCGCAGTTGAGGCTGGTGCCGATGGCATTGAATTGGATATCCATTTATCTCGCGACGGAGTCCCGGTTGTGATCCACGATGAGACTCTGGAGAGAACCACTGATGGTTGTGGCTTCGTAGCAGAGAAGACAGCGCAACAGTTGCGGCAGCTTGATGCTGGCAGTTGGTTTTCTGCCGATTTTGATGGTGAATCAATTCCGCTACTGGAAGATGTCCTGAGAACTTTTGGTGACCAATTGCGCCTCAATCTGGAACTAAAAGATCTCCATGCCGGGATGGTCGTACTCAAGCTGCTTAATCAGTATCCCTCTGCTGATATCCTGATCTCTTCTTTTAATTATGATTTACTGAAACATTTACGGTCAGTGGACGCTGATTTACCAATCGCGGTCCTCTTCGAAATAGGTAGTTGGAGACATGCAGTTAAAGTCGCCAAAGAATTATCTGCCTGTGCTTTTCACCCGGCGTTAAACCAGATGAATGATGCAATGATCGCGGCTTGTACAGAAACAGCCCTCCCTGTATTCGTCTGGACCGTAGATGATGTTTGTGCTGCCAGACGTCTGATCGATCAGGGTGTGTCAGGGCTCTTTACCAATGACCCGGCGAAGCTCAAATCTGCATTTCTCGATGATGTCACTTCAACGTAAGCGATCCTTGTACTCCAGGGTCGGTTGCTATAAACTGCCCGCCTGCTTTTGAAGAGAAGAGGATTGTTTTTATGATACAGCAGATCCCCCCACAGACTAACCATTCGCAACTGGCGACATTGCTGCATCAGCAGGCTCAAGCCGCTGACGGCATCAGCTTTGCGGATTTCATGGCGCAGGCCCTCTACCATCCGCAATACGGTTATTACATGACGCCACGTGACCGGATTGGCAAAGCTGGAGACTTTTATACCTCCAGCAGTGTCAATGCGCTCTTTGGTCGACTGATTGCACGTCAGTTGGCACAGATGGCGGAGTTACTTTCATCTGAAACCTTTCAGATCGTAGAGCAGGGTGCTGGTGAGGGCCATCTGGCTCTGGATATCCTTGATGCTCTAGCAGAGGAGTCTCCTGAACTCTATGCCCGTTTAACTTACACTCTGATTGAGGTCAGTCAGGACAATCGTCAGCGTCAGGCTAAAAGCCTTGCTGCCCATGCCGACAAGATTTCCTGGAATGATGAAAACGACTGGTCAATAACGTCTGGTTGTTTTCTTTCGAATGAACTGGTTGATGCTTTTCCCGTACATGTTGTCGAGAAACATTCCGGTGTGCTAAAGGAAGTTTTCGTGACCAGCCAGGACGATACCTTTGTTGAGGAAGTGCGCGCACCAAGAGGCTCTCGTCTCACAGAATACTTTGCCTGGCTTGGTTACAGCCCTATTGAGGGGAACCGGGCCGAAGCCAACGTGTCGGCTCCCGACTGGATGCGTCATGTTGGCCAATGTATCGAGCGGGGGTTTGTTCTAACCATTGATTACGGCTATCCCACAAAAGAACTTTATGCCCCTCATCGGAGGGCGGGTACCTTGATGTGCTATCATCGCCATCAGGCCGACGATAACCCCTATGATCGTGTCGGCGAAAAGGACATGACAGCTCATGTTGATTTCACCGCTCTACAGAAAGCTGGCAGTGAAGCAGGCCTTGAAACACTCAGTTTTTCTGAGCAGTATCGGTTTTTGCTGGGCCTTGGTTTTTTTGAAGAGCTGGTGCGGTTAGAAGCAGCGGCGACCGACGAGAAAGAGGCACGTGCCTTGCGCTTGACTCTGAAAAACCTGATCATGCCGGAAGGCGGGATGGGGGAAACTTTCAAAGTGCTTGTTCAAGGGAAAAATGTCGGGACTCCGGAATTGCTCTGCAGCCGCGAGATCGGAGCGATTCCCTTTGGATAAGGTTCAGGTGCATAGCGGCTAAAACCTCCTGAGTGTCTCTGGAATATGAACATCTTTCTGCTAGACTGAATCTGTCCGGGTTTACTGGGAGAAGATAAAACAGGTATACTCAAAGCAAACGATAATTATCAAGGAGAATAATTCGATGAAAGAAAAAGTTCAAGAAGCTCTGGAGCTGGTTCGCCCTGCATTGCAGGCTGATGGTGGTGACGTGGAGTTGGTTGATGTGACAGATGACGGGATTGTCAGTGTAAGACTGACTGGAGCATGTGGTTCCTGCCCGATGTCAACCATGACCCTGAAAATGGGTATTGAAAGAACTCTCAAGGAGAAAATCCCTGAGGTCAAAGAGGTGGTTCAGGTCTGATCGACTGGCTGCCGAAGGAGGCTGTCATGATCAAGGTCAAAACCTTCGGTGAACCGTTGCAGCCGTTCAGAGCCCAACGGGAGCTGGATGAACTTGATGAACGTGTTAACAAGTTTATCGAAAAGAACAATATCAGCAGAGTCCTGTCAGTCAGTGACTCAACGACTGTCGAAGCGGGAAATACCTGTGGTTTGATCCGTGTTCTGGTTTACGAGGCGTAACTCAGAAGGGATTTTGTGGTCGCCAAAGTAACGCTTGCGAGGGTACCTATCTGGGTGCCCTCGTTTCTGCTCCTGCCCTCATCTCTTTCAAATACTGTGACGGAAGCAACTGCATATTATGGGCAAATCAAATATCACCAGAGATTTCCCTCTTTTACAGTTCTCTCAGCCGTGGACGATGAAACGTTTCGATGGGCATGGCGACTTGGCCCGGCGGATAACTTTTGATGAGCTGTTACTGGAGCGGGTGATCAAGGGAGATATTGGCCCCTGTCTCTACATAGGTAGCGATGCCAAATGTTTGGTGACGACCGTCAGAGAATCCCGCATGGCCAATTTTGAGACTGCTCGTAAAGAGTTGTCCGCCCAAGGGTGGCCGATCATTGTTCGCTGCACCGGTGGCGCTTGCGTTCCTCAGAGCCCCGGAGTTATCAACCTCTCTGTGATTCACCGCAAGGTACACGGTTGGTCACTGGATGATGGTTACAAGCTGCTCTGTGACTTGCTGACGTCTTTCCTGGCAAGTTATGGCCTTACCACGACCACCGGTGAGGTACAGGGCTCCTTTTGTGATGGCCGTTATAATCTGCAGGTTGGTGGTCAGAAACTGGTGGGGACAGCTCAACGCTGGGCCGGTGGTAGCCGGGAAAATGCCGCTGTGCTCGCTCATGCCTGTCTGCTGGTGGATCTGGATCTGATCGAAGCGACCGAAAAAGTCAACACGCTCTATCGTCTTTGTAATAATTCTCAAAAGTTTATTCCAGAGGCCTGCACCACTTTGCGTGATTGCCTGGGGGCGACCAGGCAACAATCTTCAGTAGAATTCATTGCGGAGGTTGAACAGCGGTTGACGGTTCTGGTCAAAGATTATTTCAATATCTGAAACTTTTGCTCATGTTGGACATTGTCATTTATTTTGAGGAGGGGATGTTATGTTGTCTGTTATTCAAAGGGGGCGTCTTGGTGCGCCCAGAACAAGTCTGCTTAAAATTTCGTTGCTGTTGTGCATTGGGATACTGCTCTTTGCTGTGCATACCATTGCTGCTGAGTTGATGCTACCGCAGATCTATACGCAGCAGGTGGATGTCTCTGGCTGGCTGATGAGCGAAAAGCTCGATGGTGTGCGTGGCTACTGGGACGGCAAGCAACTGCTGTCGAAAAATGGTCACGCTTTTCCCCACCGGCAGCATTTATTCGTGACTTGCCACCCTTTCCTGTCGAAGGCGAGCTCTGGGGCGGGCGTGGTACTTTTGAGCAGACCGCGTCAATCGTCATGAGGCAGAAACCTCACGATGGCTGGTTGCGACTCAAGTTCGCCCTTTTCGATGTGCCGCAAGCTCCTGGTGGTTTCACGACACGGCTTACCAAAGCCAAAGACTGGTTTGCCGCACACCCCTCTATATATACTTTTATCATTCCGCAAATCCCGGTTCGAGACCATGACCAGTTGCAGCAGGAGTTGCACAAGATTGAAACTCTTGGTGGCGAAGGCTTGATCGTTCGCATGCCGGATGCTCTCTATGTTGGTGGGCGTCGTCCGGAAATTCTCAAGGTGAAAAACAATCAGGATGCCGAAGCAACGGTGATGGCGCATCTTCCAGGCAAAGGGCGCAACGAGGGACGACTCGGCTCTTTGTTGGTGGTGCTTGATGACGGTACACAATTCAAATTAGGTAGTGGCTTCAGTGATGCCGAACGGCAATCACCACCGCCGATCGGTACGGTTGTTACCTTTAAATTCTACGGTAAATATCAATCAGGAATCCCCAAGTTCCCGTCGTTCATGCGCATTCGGGAGGATCAGCTCTTTTCGTCCCCGTAAGTCTTATCAGTGCACTTTACTTCGGGGCAAAAAAAATACGGTTCTATAACCCAAAAGAAGGTTTAACGCAGAGTCGCAAAGAACGCAGAGGAAAGACTTGTATCTCTTGGGAGAACGAATTAACCGTGGGTGTTGTTCTCTGTGCCTCCGCGTCTTTGCGTTAATAAAAGGGTTGCGTTGTCTTTGCCTTTATCTGGGTTATAAGCCCGTAAAAATAAGTTCCGAGGACCAGTGCCGTCTACCACATACCGCATAGGTTATAGATTTCCAGACATGGTGATTTTTTAACTTGCCTCCTGCTCTCGAGGCGACTATAGTCGGCGTCTTTTTCCAAAATATAGCCCCGCCAATTCAAGACCTTAAGGATAATCGATGTTCGAATTTCTCGTCAGAAAAAGTACCTCATATAAAGATGACCTGCTCTCCGGCCTGACCGTGGCCCTGGCCCTGGTCCCGGAGGCGGTCGCCTTTTCCTTCGTCGCCGGGGTTGATCCGCTGGTTGGCCTCTATGCCGCCTTCATGGTCGGCTTGATTACCGCCGCCATTGGCGGTCGTCCAGGGATGATCTCCGGTGCAACCGGTGCCCTGGCTGTGGTTATGGTAGATCTGGTCGCCGAACACGGCATTGAATACCTGTTTGCTACAGTTGTACTGATGGGAATTATCCAGGTTGGTGCAGGGGTTTTGCGTTTAGGTAAGTTCATACGCCTGATCCCCCATCCGGTCATGCTCGGCTTCGTCAACGGCCTGGCGATCATCATCTTTCTCGCCCAACTCAGCCAGTTCAAGCTTGCCGATGCCGGCGGTGTGTTGCAGTGGATGACGGGCCCAACTCTGTATCTGATGATTGGGTTGGTGACACTAACTATGGGCATCATTTACTTCCTGCCTAAAGTGACCATGGCTTTCCCCTCGGCTCTGGCAGCTATTCTTGTGGTCACTGGCCTGGTTCATGGCTTGGGCCTTGATACCCGCACGGTTGGCGATCTTGCCTCGTTGGCAGGCGGCCTGCCGTCCTTCCATATTCCCATGGTAACTCCGGGTTGGGAAAACTTCCTGATCATCCTTCCTTACGCCCTAATCCTCGCCGCCATCGGCCTGATCGAATCGCTAATGACCCTGACTCTGATCGACGAGGTCACCGAGACGCGTGGTCGTGGCAACCGTGAGTGCATAGGACAGGGCATTGCTAACGTGGTCACCGGCTTTTTCGGCGGCATGGGCGGTTGCGCCATGATCGGTCAGAGCATTATCAATATCAACTCCGGTGGTCGTGGCCGTCTCTCTGGTATCACTGCTGCCTTAAGCTTACTGGTCTTTATTGTTTTCGCTTCGAGCCTGATCGAGATGATCCCGGTGGCGGCACTCATTGGTGTCATGTTCATGGTGGTGGTCGGCACCTTCGCCTGGTCAAGTCTGCGCATTTTGCACAAAATCCCTTTAAGCGACGCCCTGGTGTTGATACTGGTCTCAGCGGTTACTGTCTTCACTGATTTGGCGATAGCAGTCGCTGTTGGTGTCGTTGTCTCAGCGCTGGTCTTTGCATGGCAGAACGCCCGGCGTATTTACTCCGATATTTCTGTCGATGAGGAAGGTGTCAAGACCTACCGTTTAAACGGCCCTCTTTTCTTTGGTTCTGTGCGCTCTTTCCACGATCAATTCACCCCAAGCGACGATCCCGAGGAAGTTGTTATTGACTTTCGTGGTTCACGGGTTTGTGACCACTCTGGGCTTGAGGCGGTGAACAGTCTTACTGAGCGCTATCTGGGGCAAGGTAAAAAACTGCGCCTCAAACATCTCAGCGCCGAGTGCCGTTCTTTGCTCGACAATGCAGGCAGCATGATCGAGGTTAATGTTATCGAGGATCCGCGCTATCGTGTGGCGGTGGATGAATTGGCTTAATACTTGGGAATAGATTTTTTTACGATGTAGACAAGGGCGGCCAGATGGTCGCCCTTGTGTGAGTTCGAACTACATTGTTGCTTCTTTTGCACGCTGCCTCTATTGGTAAAGGTAAATCCGGTGAGTTAAGTGCTTTGTTGATATGATGGGTGGCAGTGGCCTGTTACATCGCCACTTACTTTAACTCCCGCGGGTTTTCCGCAATCCTAGCCAGAAGCCGGCCCAGCGGCTATGTGAAGTTGTTAAGGGCCCTGTGTTCGCTGAGCAAAGCATATTGGCCATCAAATGGCGGCGAGTTGTTTCCTTTTCCACTTCTTTATTGTTATTCATGACGTCTCCAAATCATTTAGACTCGCATGCAATCCATTCATATCTAATCATACTTCTGGCCAATTTCAACTTGGATTTAAGTCAACGTTGTTGTCGTCAGAGGGCGATCAAATGTAAGCCGTTGGATTGAATAAGGGTTTCTGGAATTGTGCTGTACGAAAAAAATCAACAGCGATTTATCACGCTCTGACTTGAACAATAACAGTGTGACTCACGCGGTGATTTACGCTGGTCCTTTTCAACTTCGACGTCAAAATCGACCACCACAGGCAGATGATCCGAGAAAGGCACCATCGGCACCTTAAAATCCTGCACTTTAATTTCTTTGCTATGAAGGACAAAATCGAGATGTCGATACGGCTTTTTACTTGGATAGGTCGGCAACCCCTCGGTATTGGCATCCTGTAAACCTGTCGCCGCTAGAAACATGTCAATTTCGCGTTCACCCCAGAGCATGTTGAAATCCCCTGCGACAATGCAGGGTCTCTCGGTTTTCTTTACCAGGTCGTAAAGGGCGCTTAGTTGATGATGCCTCGTTCGAGCTCCAAGTGACAGATGCGTCAGGTAAACCACCAGATGCTCCAGTTCCAGTTCGATCACCAGCTTTTTCATGCCGCGCTCAAAGAAATGAAAGGTCTCGTTGCGGATCCGGTCCCGGGCTAGAAATGCATTCCCTTGATTTCTCACTACCGGGACACGTCGCCAGAACGATTCCTGCCCGTACTTGATCGCATGCGAGTGATAGTGCCCCAGCGATTCAGCCATTTGCTCAACCTGGTTCTTACCTCCGGTGCGATAGGAGCCATGATCCACCTCAATCAGGCCGATTAGATCAGGTTCCAGTCCACGCATGAACGTTGTGATTTTCTTCAGGTTCTTGCGTGAAGAACGAGCATAGTTATGCACCTTCGGACCCGTCGCATAACATATGTTGTAGAGTAAAAACCTCATCAAGCCTCCTGAACCATTAAAGCACTATCGCGTGAGAACACAAGCGCCGGCCTGTTGAGATTGAACAGAGAGGCTTAGATTATTGCGTGATCGCTGCTCGAATCGGTATAATGCTGCATCTATTTGTCGTCATTCTTTCTCTTGTTACGAGGACTCTTTCTCACCTACAGGTCACACATTGAAACAACGCAAAATCATCCATGTTGATATGGACGCCTTTTACGCCGCAGTTGAGCAGCGGGATAATCAGCAACTACGCGGTAAACCGGTGATCGTTGGCGGTGAGCCCGGCTCCAGAGGTGTGGTGGCGACCTGCTCCTACGAAGCGCGACGGTTCGGCATTCACTCGGCGATGTCGTCGGTTCGGGCGTATCGTCTTTGCCCACAGGCGATCTTTGTCCGTCCGCGGTTCGAAGCTTATCGCGCAGTGTCATTACAAATCCGTGAGCTGTTCCAAGAATACACCGATCTGGTTGAACCACTATCCCTTGACGAAGCTTTCCTTGATGTCACCGAAAACAAAAAAAATATTAAATTCGCGACCAGAGTGGCGCGAGAGATTCTGACAGAGATCCGTGACCGAACCGGTCTAACTGCATCGGCCGGAGTTTCTTATAATAAATTTCTCGCCAAAGTTGCTTCCGACGTGAAAAAGCCAGCCGGATTGACTGTGGTGACGCCGGAACAGGCCGAGGCCTTTATTGCCGAACTGCCAATCCGACGCTTCCACGGAGTAGGTCGCGTCACCGAAAAGCGCATGCTGGTTCGTGGCATAGCCTCAGGGATTGATCTACGCCGTTGTTCATTGGAGGAATTGCAACGTCTGTTTGGCAGTTCTGGTGAGTATTTCTACAATATTGCTCGGGGGATTGATAATCGTGTGGTTGTGCCAAACCGGCTTCGCAAGTCGATTGGCAAAGAAACGACCCTGGAGGAGGATTGTGCCGACAAGGGAGAAATGATGCTCATTCTCGGTAAACTGGCCGAGCGGGTCGCGAATCTGGTGCAGGGCCACGATACCGGTGGTCAAACTCTGACACTTAAGGTCCGCTACGACGACTTTCAGAGCGTAACCCGTAGCCATACTCAAACCGAGCCAATCGATGATGCTGAAACCATGCTCCTTCTGGCTGAAGCTTTGCTCGCCAGAACCGAGGCTGGCCCGCGACCTGTCCGCCTGCTTGGCTTAACCGTGTCGAATCTGACCACAGATATCCCCCTCGATAAGTCTGCACAGATGGAGTTGCCGTTTCCCTGACAGCCTCCTGGTTTTCCATAAGTTTATGATGAATCCTGATTCTGATCCTTCTTTGAAAGTCGGCGTTTACGCAACTTGGCGCGACCTCCAAAATAAAGTCCACAGACAGTTAAGACCCAGACGGTAATTAAAAGGATCGTTTCAGTGGTTGTCAGCATGTTGTTCTCCTTCACTACTTCTCTTGATCATAACAACAGTGACAGCCAAAAACTTTGACGTTCATCAAAACTTACCTGTGAAAGTACCCAGCCCTGCAACAATGCCCGATGCTGCAACAGTGCCCGCTCCTGCAACAGTAAGAGGGCGACCCAATGGACTGCCCTTAAGTTTTATCGTCTCACCAAATTCTTAACACGACTCTTGACTGTTGCAGCGATCATCGGCGTCAACCTCCTCTTTTCCTTCAGAATACGCACAAACATTAAGCCCTTATTGAACGGGGGACGGGGGCGTTTGGATCGTTCAACCAGATGCAGGGCATTTTGTGGGCAGCTGTCAATGCAGGCGCCGCAGCCGAGACAGACCTTTTCGTTCACATGTGCGCTACCTTCCGATTTCAATGGATCAATGCAGGCCGCGTTGCATACTTTAAAGCATTTACCGCACAGGTTGCAGACCTCCTTGTCTACTTTAGCCAGAAAAGGCGTTTTGGCGAGCCCATCTGGGAACCCCGATTGGACTCCGGCCATCAGTTCGCAGCAACAGGAACAGCAGTTGCAGATAAAGGAAGGCTTCTCGCGGATGTTGTCAGTAACGTGAGTCAGATTAAAACTACGGGCTGTATCGAGGATAGCGAGCAGTTCCTCGGTGCTCTTCTTCTTCATGAAGCCGCGTCGTACCAGAAAACGGGCTCCTTCGCCGAGTGCGATGCAAATCTCTTCCATCGGTGCACCTTTTGCGCAGATCTCACCCAGATGCTCGCGCTGGTGGCGGCAAAAACAGATTCCTGCCGCACCGAATTCTGCCTCTCTCACAATCTGGCGGGCATCCTCCCAGCTGGTGATTGTAGAACTGACCGGGATCTTGTCCTCGTAGGCCAGAGCGCGAGTCAACTGGGTCGGAGAGCCGAAGATCTCCTCAGCTTGCCCCGGTCTTACTTCGTGCAGGTATTCGTGCATCAGGCGAGCGACCTCAGCCATCGGCAAGTCGGTGCGTTTGTTCATGAAGGTGAATTCGAAAAAGCCGATCAGCCCCGGCATCAGCATCCAGTAGACGGTATCGTCAGTAGGCACATCCATCACCAGCCCCTTGTCGGCCATCTGCTCCAGCTTTGGCTGCAGCTCATTTGTCGCAATCTCGGTGAGAACGGCCAGCTCTTCCAACGTTGTCTCAGCCAAGGGGAAACATGCGGCAATAGCGGCTTCCTCCTCGCTAAAGAGCAGGGCAAGAATTTCACGCAATTTCTCGTTGTCGACCAGACCGACCGGGTAGCGGTTGAGCCGGTCTATAAGGGGGACCAGATGTGATTTGCTGGATACCAGATGACCCATTTTGAAGCCTCTTTAGTATGGATGTGAAAAAAAATATTTTAGCACAGAACGAGGAAGGTAGAAGTCACGAAGAGATGGTTCTTTGCCCCCACTCCATATCTCAGATAGAATTGAACGGTAGCATGTCTCTGTTGGTTTGGTCATTTGCGAATTGCTTGTGTCATTGTGCCAGGAGTAAAATTAATGAGTTATGTCTATTTAAATGGAGAATTTGTCAAAAGTGATGCAGCGATGATCTCTGTTTTCGACCAGGGTTTTTTGTACGGTGATGGAATCTTTGAAAGTTTTCGTTCTATCGGAGATCAGCTTTACCAGTTCCCTCAGCATTACCAAAGGTTGGTACAGTCGGCAGAAGCGCTCAGCTATCCGCTGGTCTTCACCCAGCAAGATCTGGAAGATATCCTGCTGGAATTGCGGCAAAGAAACGGTTTGAACGAGGCTTACTACAGGATCACCATTACCCGTGGCAAGGGACAGATTGGATTTCAGCGTACCATGGAGAATGATTTGACTTGTCTGGTGGTGGGCAAAGAGTTCCGAGGCTTCGACAGCTCGTGCTACAATCAGGGTATTCAACTATGTGTGGCTCAAACGCGCAGAAATGCTCCCGAAGCGATCAATCCCAAAATCAAATCAACCAGTAATCTCAATAGCCTGTTGGGTAAACTCGAAGCCAAGGAATCGGGGGCTTTTGAAGTGATTATGCTGAATAACAAGGAGCATATCTGCGAGGGCGCCTCTTCGAATATTTTCTGGACCAAGGGCCAGTGGATTTTTACCCCTGATGCCTCGACCGGGCTTCTGGAAGGAGTAACGCGCTCCACCATTGTACGATTGTGTGAAGAAAAACTGAACCTGCGCGTTATTAGCGGTGAGTTCAAACTTCAAGACCTGAAATTTTCCGACGAGGTTTTTATTACTTCAACTTCCCTTGAAGTTATGCCTGTGGTCAAGATCGATGACTTCAAAATCAATCAGGGCTTGGTTGGCCGGGTCGCCTTTGAATTGCGTGAGGAACTTCATCGGGATATGGGGAAACTGTCCTGAGTGTTTTAGAGCTATGCGGGAATAAATTGAAACTTATCGATCTTCTCAGTCTTACCTTTGCCTTCCAGCACCCCATCGTTACAGTCCGATAATTATAATCAATTCAGTCGCTAATCTGCTGTTTATTAAAGTGTATTATGTTCCCTCGTGTATTTATGTGTGATATGGTATCGTTCTAATCTTGAAGACGCGTGAAATTTTTGGTTCTTAGTTGCGAGGGGCACTTCATGCAGGAGAATCAGCTAGATAGGCGGTCGCCTGTCAACGGTTCGAATAAAATCTTCAAGCTTGGGCCCGTCAGCTTGTTTGTTGCATCTGTGGCTATTATTTTCGTTGCTGAAGCACTGGTGATGCTTCTGATTCACTTTCTGAACCTCCCGAAAAAATCCCTTGTTGGCCTTATTGACGCTGCGTTGCTGTCTCTCTTTGTTGTTCCCACCCTTTATTTTCTGTTCCTTAAACCGATGCGGGAGACGATCCTCAGGCTTGATAACTCGGAAAAAGTCCAAAAGCAGCTTGAGGAAATCGACCAACTTAAAAGTGATTTCATTTCGATTGCTGCCCATGAAGTGTGCACACCCATTACGGCAATTATGGGCTATACCGAGCTGTTGCTTGATAATGTGAAGTCTAAGCAACAAAAGGAGTACTTGGAGATCATCCTCAGGAAAACGCAGACCCTGGGAAGGATCATCGATGACTTAGGGATTGTGGATCGTCTTGAGGAAGGTGAAAACCTGCAAATTATACAAGAAGAACATGATCTGCTGAAGACGGTTAAGCACGTATGCGATGTTTACCAGTTGCGTTTTCCTGACCTCCCACTTCATGTTGACCTTCCAGAAGGGTCATTGATTTTGTCGTTCGATGAGATTCGAATCAGCCAGGTACTCGATAACCTGCTTAGCAATGCTGTCAAGTACTCCAACGACATTCATGATGTGATCGATGTGTCGGTAGTCGAAGAGAAAACGCAAGTCTTGATCTGTATCAGAGACGAGGGAATTGGAATGACCTCGGATGAAATCAGGTATATCTACAACAAGTTCTTTCGCGCCCAAACGGATAAATCTAATGTCGGTGGGCTCGGCTTGGGGATGGCTATCGTCAAAAATATTGTCGAAAGTCACAATGGCACAATCGACATTATCAGCCAAAGGAAAGTCGGTACTACCGTTACAGTTGCTCTGCCAAAACCGAGTGGTCCCAAGACATAAACTGTTTTGCTTTCTTACTAAAAGCCCGGAATACCGATAGGGCCGGGAAGGTCGGGAATGCATCCCGTTGCAAGGATGAGAATCGTCAATAAGAGGAGAATCAATAATATCATCTGTTTCATTTTGTTTTTCCTGTAATAGGTTCTTGGTTAATAACTATCCAGCACAATAAAAAGAATGTCATTCCCGAGGGTGTAATCGGGAATCCAGACCTTAAAAAATCATGGATTCCCGATAGAATCATTCGGGAATGATAGACATTTTTTTTAACAGTCCAAATTGTGAGTCTCACACCATTTCAAACCGATCATCGTACCGCTTGATCAGTTCCCCCCAATCGTAGTGAGCAACGTGCGAACGCAATTCTCTGGTCTCCCGGACCGGATTCTTAAGCATTCCGCGCAGTCGTTCCAATAAACCATCAAAATCATCGTAGAGGAAGCGGTTTTGCATTGCCGCTGGAATGTGCTCTGGGTAGGCGAGGCGTCGTGGTAGCAGTGGCGCGCAGTGGCAGTAGATCGCCTGAACGACACTGGCTCCGAAAAAGTCGTGGTTCGAGTGGACCGGCAGGATGTCAGCTCGCCAGAGCCAGCGTGCATAGTCGGCAAAATCTTTGGCGTAGCCGAATTGAACGATGCGCTCACCAAGGCGTTGCTGCGCTTCGCTGAAGACTGGCGGACACTTGCGATAAGATTCACCGAGAACAGCCACTTCGAAGGTCAGGCCTTCGTCTTGAAGTTGGTAGAGAGCCTGGAAGAATTCTTCCGGGTTTTTGTCGTACTCCCAACGGTGGTTCCAGAGGATCAATGGCGGTTTCTTCGAGGTTGACACCTCGGGTTTGTATTGATCAAAACGCTGCAGATCGAGACCCAGCGGCAACACCTCACTTTTTGCTTTGAGTAGCGCCAGGCTACCTAGTTCGTTTTGGTCAGGGAAGCCTTTTAGGAACTCAGGCAATTGGCCATTAAAAGTATCGCAATGATAGTTGGAGTTGAAGAATATCGCATCAGCAGCCAGGGCGCTGGTGTAGTTGATGAACGCATAATGAGCGCGCTGTTGAGCTGGATTAGCACCGTTCGGAGACCATGGGTAGCTGAGCTGGTTCTCGTGGAAATAAAGCGCGGTCGGGATTCCCGCTGTTCTCTCACGGGTCAGGGCCAGAAAGGTGGTCAGGTCGAGCATGTCAGAGACAAGGATCAAGTCCGGTTTGCAATCACTTTCTAAAAACTGCCGCGCTAGGGTCACCGCGCCACCATGCATACGCCACTTCCAGTGCCGTCCACTCAAAGTCAGAAACTCGACATCGTGACGGCTGTAGCGGGCGAATTCCTCTGCCCAGGCGGAGTGGGAGCCGGTATGGAAGGGCTCGATTAGGCATATCTTCATCGTGTGTTCTCCATAAGAGTCGATGATTCTAGTCGGCAGTAGAGAGTTTGACAAGCGAGATATGGAGAAGGGCGCATTCCGCTGTGTTGAGCCCTGACAAGTAGATATGTGTGACCAAAATGGTTATACTTGGAGTGGATTCATTTTAAAATGACAAATACAGGCTTCGACATGCTCACTCAATGGCAAAAAATACCCGTGACACTTCTGATCTTAACTCTGTTACTGCCTGGTCATGCCGTTTTTGGAAAACAGCCTTCAGTAACTCCGGAATTCAGTAATCGTCTGATCAATGAGAAGAGTCCCTACCTTCTGCAACATGCGCATAACCCGGTCGACTGGTACCCTTGGGGTGATGAGGCTTTTGCCTTGGCCCGCGAGGCAGGCAAACTGATTTTCCTTTCGATCGGCTATTCGACTTGTCACTGGTGCCATGTTATGGCCCACGACAGCTTCGAGGATAGCGAAGTTGCTACGCTGCTTAATCAAAACTTTATCTCTATCAAGGTGGATCGTGAAGAACGCCCGGATATCGACCGGGTCTACATGCAGGTTTGTCAACGTCTGACCGGCAGCGGTGGATGGCCACTAACCATCATTATGACACCGGATGGAGTGCCGGTCTTTGCTGGCACGTTCATCCCCAAGCATGAACGTTACGGTCGAATGGGGATGATGAAGCTGCTGCCAACGATTGCAACCAGATGGCAAGAGGACCCGGAACAGCTACGTACTTCCGGCGAAAAAGTGCTTGAGAGCCTGCGCACGCAAGAACAGACTGCCAGCCGAGACAAAATTAGTCGACAGACCTTCACTGTTGCTGAGAATAACTTTAAACAGAGCTTTGATGATGAATTTGGTGGTTTCAGTAATGCGCCCAAATTCCCTCGCCCACACAGCCTGGTTTTTCTACTGCGACGGTATCGGCAGACGGGTGATGAGACACTCCTGAAGATGGTCGAAGTGACCCTGCAAAATATGCGTCGTGGTGGTATCTATGATCAGGTCGGTTTCGGTTTTCATCGTTACTCCACTGACACTGAGTGGCTGGTGCCGCACTTCGAAAAGATGCTTTACGATCAGGCTGGCCTGGCTCTGGCATATATCGAGGCCTATCAGGTGACGGGGCGCGAGGAGTATGCTCAAACTGTGCGCGAGATTTTTACCTATCTGTTGCGCGACATGGCTTCACCCGAGGGAGGTTTCTATTCGGCAGAGGATGCCGGCTCGGAAGGCGTCGAAGGAAAATTCTACCTCTGGACCGAGGCGGAAATTGTTCAAGTGCTAAGCAAAGAGGAGGCGACCATTTTCACGGAAGTTTATGGTGTGGAAAAGGGTGGTAATTACGCTGATGAAGCGAGTGGTGAAGAGACCGGCAGCAATATCCTGCACCTTGATGAACCGCTGCCAGACCAGGCCAGGAAGGTCGACATCACTCAGAATCGTCTGCAGCAAAAAATGGATAAGGACCTGCGCAAGCTATTCGCAGAACGGCAAAAAAGAGTGCGCCCGCATCGCGATGACAAGATTATCACCGCCTGGAACGGCCTGATGATCTCTGCTCTGGCCCGTGGTGGACAGGCCTTGGGTGAAGGTCAATATGTGGCGACAGCCAGCCTGGCGGCTGATTTCATCCTCAAGGAATTGCGTAACAGCGAAGGGCGCCTGCTCAGGCGTTATCGTGATGGCGAAGCAGCGATAACTGCTTTTGCGGAAGATTATGCGTTCCTGGCCAAAAGTCTGCTCGATCTCTATTCCGCCACCCTGCAGACAAAACGCTTAGGTCAGGCTGTCGAACTTGCAGAAGACTTAGCCAGGTTGTTCAGTGATGAGGCGAGCGGTGGGTTGTATGAAACCGCCGCAGATGCTGAGTCGCTGGTCCTGCGACCGAAAAACGCTGTCGATGGAGCTCTGCCGGCGGCCAGTTCGGTTGCACTGGAAGTCTACTCGCGGCTCTTTCTGCTGACAGGAGACGTGCGCTGGCAGAAGCTGGCTGATCGGTTACTGCTGGCTCTTTCAGCTGAGGTATCGAGATACCCCGCCGGTTATGCACAACTGTTGCAAGGCGCTGCCTGGTTGCTCGAACCGAGTCGGGAAGTTGTGATTGCCGGAATACCGGGGACGTCATCGTTCAATACAATGCGCGATGTGGTTAACGTCAGCTACGCTCCGGAAAGTGTGTTTATCCTTCACTCGACCAACGATGCAAAAATCGTAAAACTTGCCCCTTATATTGAATGGATGACAGATGTTGAGGGTCAGGCGGCGGCTTATGTTTGCCAGAATTTTGCTTGTCAGAAACCTGTGACTGATGCGCAAGAATTGAAGGCGAAGCTGGCTGAGCCACCGAAGGGAAGCCTTAATAAATAATTGCTCTGTTCGAGTTCTGTGTTGATACGGCGGGTGTCTCAGAGGTTGTTCCAGAAGGAGTAGATTTGGCCAATTCCAAGGCACCTCAGTGAAGCGTTTCAGTAGGTGCGAGCATACTCTCCGGTTTACCGCAGATATCTGTCTCCAACTGCCGGTCGTGGTTTTGATGTTATAATCACAGCACCGTGTAACCCATAAACTAACGCACCTTGATTGTTATTTGGCGCGCCAACTGCGTTGTGGCTTCGGTTACATAGCGGTGCTATGCGCTCTCAGCCACGCCTTGTTGGTGCGCCAAATCCCGTCGCAATTTTGCGACATTTTATGAGTTACAAGGTACTAGACATGCTGCGGATTCTCTTCCACATATTGATTCTTTGGCCGCTGAACATCGCTTCGGTGATGGCAGCTACCTATGGTCTGATCAATCAGGACTTGTTCATCCAACTCGTCCCGGAAGAACATCGCCTGGAAGGGCGGGCAGTCTTGACTCCCGCTGACGGCGGCTTTGGATTGCCTGAAGAGTTTCATCTGGCGTCTCAGACCGATATTGTTTCGGTGACTGCCACCGGCAAGCTGGTTCCTTTCACTTTTGACTCAGGTCTCCTGCAGATACCGCTGGCGAGCGGGGCGTCCACTCTCACGATAACTTACCGGGTTCGTTTTGATGACCCTGTACCGCAGGATTCTGTCGGCATTGAGGATCCGTCTTTCGGTGTCACAGCGACGATTATGCCTCAAGGCAGCTTCCTTTCGGCCGCATCCAGATGGCATCCGCTGCCGATCGGTGCGCAAAGTCGTTTCCGTACGACGATTACTGGACCTCCTGGATTGTACGGAGTCACTGCAGGTCGTCTGATTGATCTTGAGTCAAGCGAGACAAGGTCACAAGCGATCTGGCAGACTCAACTTCCTCAGGCTGCCCTGACTCTGGCGGCAGGATACTATCAAGTCGGGCGGGACGCTCTTGGTGAGACCCAGCTACTGGTTTTCACCAGCGCGGAGAATGCCGCTCTGGCTCCGGGTTATCTGGAATCATGTCGTGAATACCTGCAGCTCTACCAAAAGTTGTTCGGTTCCTATCCCTACGCCAAGTTTGCTGTAGTTGAAAACTTCTACCCCACTGGTTACGGACTTCCCGGGTGGACCCTGCTCGGCAACAGCGTGATCAAGCTTCCCTTTATTCGTACCACCAGCCTGCCCCATGAGATCGCCCATTCCTGGTGGGGCAATGCGATCGAGATCGATTATCAGTCAGGTAACTGGGGCGAAGGGTTGGCCACCTATGTCGCCGACTACTACCTGAAAGAGATTGATTCACCTGCAGAGGCACTTGAATACCGGCGCAAAATTCTGCGTGACTATGCGACTTTGATTAATGCCGATGACGACATGCCGTTGACCGCTTTTCCCAGCCGCATGACTAAACGCGACCAGGCGATCGGTTACGGCAAGGCAGCCATGGTCTTTCATATGCTTCGCAACCTGATTGACGATGAAGCCTTTTGGGCAGGGCTTCAGGCCGCGGCACGAGACGGGCTTGGCAAACGCTACGCCTGGAGTGACCTGCAGCGGCACTTCGAGGCAGCGTCAGGCATGGATCTCGAGACATTCTTCCGCCAGTGGACCGGGCGGGCTGGCGCCCCACAGCTGCAATTGACGGATGTCAGTGCAGTGCCTGTCGATGCCGGTTGGCAGGTCTCCGGTACCATCCTTCAGAATGGGCCGATCTACGATCTTGCCGTGCCGTTGCGACTGGAGACTGAAACGCAGAAGTATGACCAGACAATTGGTCTTGCCGAGCGTCAAAATTGCTTTGTCTTTACCGTCACTGATCGCCCGGTCAGTCTTAGTGTCGATCCTGAGAGCGTCATGTTCCGCAAACTTTATCCAGAAGAACTGCCAGCTACTGTGAATAACCTGCGTGCATCGAGGGCGCCGCTGGTTGTTCTCGCCTCCGGGTCCGAAGATTTGCTCGATGCGTCTCGGGATTTGCTACGTGGCCTCCAATGGCACAAAGCCTCAGTCATGAGTGAGGCGGATTATCTTGCTAAACGACCTGTCGACAGGGATCTGCTTGTGCTCGGGTGGCCAAAGAACCAGGGTCTGCGTCTTAAGCTTCCGGTCGGTTTTGCCGCTGCCGCACAACAGTTTACGGTCGGTGATAAAATATATGCAGAAGCAGATGATGCGCTGTTCATAGTCATGGCCAACCATGATGACGAGCGCGTCGTGGGGTATTTTCTGCCCGGCTCACTTGCCGCAGCGCGGGATACGGCTCGTCGCATCCCGCACTACGGCCGCTACAGTTACCTGGTCTTTAGCGCCGGTCGCAACCAGATCAAGGCGACTTGGGAAACAGAAAGTTCATCATTGAAGACGCTCTTCGAAAAGGAACATTTCCCATGAATGGCATGCGTATATTGATCCTGCTGGCACTCTTTATCGGCTTCACCCTGTTTCTCCCGGTGAGGGCAATGAGTCACCCGCATATAATCGATGTTGCAGCGGAACTTGAGATCTCACCGGATGATCTCCTCGATGACTTGCGTCGCGCTCAGGTCATCTTCATAGGGGAATTTCATGATCATGCCGGTCACCACAGTGCCCAGCTGACCATAATTAACGCTCTCGACGACGATGAACGTCCACTGGCAATTGGGCTCGAGATGTTTCGTAAAGGCAGTCAGAAGGCCCTCGATCGATGGACTGGCAATGAGCTGCCGTTATTGAAGTTTCTGTCGGTCTTCAACGACAACTGGGGCATGTGGCAAATGTACCAGAAGATTTTCCTCCACGCCCGCAACGAGGAAGTGAAGATGCTTGGGCTCAACATCCCTCGCAGTATCTCCAGTAAAGTGGCCCGCAACGGGTTCAAATCTCTCTCCGAAGAAGATCGGCAGATGCTCGGCAACGTCCAGTGTCAGGTCAACCCATTTTATAGCGACTATATCCGACAGGCGATGGGAGGCTATGGAGGGCACGGCGATCAATTTCTCTATTTCTGCGAAGCCCAGCTGCTCTGGGACAAAATGATGGCACGCAACCTGGTTGAATTTCTGCGGGAGAACCCGGACTACCGGGTGGTGGTGATGGCTGGCAGTGGTCACGCTTGGAAGTTTGGCATTCCCAAACAGATGCTTGAGGAAGCGAAGATCAGCTACCGGGTTCTGTTGCCGGAAGTTTTTACTCGTATTGACCGAAGCAATGTGACCAAAGAGATCACCGATTATCTGTGGCTGGACGAGGGCGAGGATGGCTGGACGTTTTCAAACTAAAGTCACGTTTTTCAGGTTCTGCTTTTTTCGCGTCAACTTACTCCACCCGCAACTCCATATCGATCAGTACCTGTTTCAGCCGTTCCAGAGTCACTTCTAGAATTATGTTGTCTTGAAAGAGGAACTCTTTCTCTCGCTGACTGTGGACGAGCTCCTTGTCTGTCTTCTCCAACTGGGTCTGTTGCTGCTGCTGTTGTTGCTGCTGTTGCTGGTGCTGCTCGGCGATGTTGATGATACCTTCAGCCCTGGTCCGCCATTTACCTTGTGGGTATTGCTGTGGCAACAGTTTCAGAATCGTCAGGTCGCGGGATTCGATGTACTGATCCAGGCCGTTCGCGAAGAGCTCGGTTTCCTCTCTCTCCGATGTGTTCAAGGTCTCCAGGTCGCGGGACTCGATGCTCTGGTCTATCTCCTGCGCGGAGAGCTCGGATTCTTCTCTTGCCGACATGCTCAGTACGGGTAGGCTACAGCCGGTCAGCACGAGGTAAACCAGAAGCGGAGAGAACCAACGCGTTATTGCAGTCATCATGGCTTTTGCTTTCTCTGGTCAATGAGATAGTTGCTGTTCTTGAGCCGTTTCAGATGCTCCTTCATCCTCGCACAGTTGCGGCTAATGGTCAAAAGGGAGGGGTGATCCAGATTGTCTGAGAGAGTGATGGCAATGGATATGGTCAGTAGTGGAAATGAACGCTTGGTACCATACCGGTCAGTGCCGAAGATGTACCCCACCTTGAGATCTTTCTGCTCGTAAAGGTCGGGGATCTTGCTGTCGAAGGGGCTGATGATGAATTTGGCCAGTCCCTCAGCCAGGTGCGGATCCGTTAGAATCACATAATCGTCACCGCCGATATGGCCGACCAGATCGTCTTTGCCGCCGTGTTGCTCAACTGCCTCCTGAAGCAGGTTGCCGACCATGTTAATAGCGTCGCTGCCGACCTTGTAGCCATAGTGGTCACCGTAGGCCTTGAAATTATCCAGGTCGATATAGAGGTGGGCGAAGGGCCGTTTCTGCTCGATGCGCTTTTCCAGATCACGGTCAATCACCAGGTTCCCGGGTAGACGGGTCAGGGGGTTGGCGTCCAGATGCAGTTGTTCCAATTCCATGAGCTTGCGCGCCATGTTGGCAAAGTCCTGGGCAAGTTGGCCGAACTCGTCATTGCTGCGGATATCAATCGGGGTTTCGAAGCTTCCGGCCGCAATGTCATGTGTGGCTTTTTGCAGAGCCTCGACCGAGCTGTGAATACTGGCGATCACGGTGAGGGCGACGGGAGCCGAGAGGATAATGCCGATGAGGGTGATGATCAGGGTCAGTTGGTAGGCTTTGCTACTCTGCAGCGACAGCTCGTGCAGGTCTTTGTCCAGAGCGGTCTGGTGTTGTGTCCTGAGATCGGTCAAATTCTTGAGCAGTTGATTCCGGAGCGGTGTGGTCGTGGTTGTGACAATGGTTGCGGCACGATCCCAGTCGCCCTCGGCAAAGACCTGCATGAGGTAACGGGCCTGTGATGTGTATTCATCCACGGCGGCAGGCAAGGACGTGAGATAGACGGGCAGGTGAGATGTCTTGATGTCAGCGAGGAGGCTGTCGAGGCCTGTGTTGCGCAGTTCGAGCAATCCCAGCAACTGTGGGTCACGCAGGATGACGAGCTGCTTTTCCAGATTCTCATGGCCCAACAGGTTCTGTCGGATATCGCGTAGCAGGGTGAAGGTCCGGAACTGGCTTCCCACCAGTTGCTCGGTACGTCGGTTATGGTCATGCAAGCTGATCAGGGCATAACCGATTGCCAGCAGGCTGAACGTGATGATTACCAGATACCCGAGGGCGACTTTCCTGGTTACCGTGAAATAAGACCCCATCTTTGCTCCTGATGAACATTTCCCTTCTAGGAGGCTGTCGGACTATCCATGATCCGGCTGCAAATCCGGCTGCTTGGCCCATATTTCAGCTCCTTTTCGACCAATAGCTACGGCTATTACTCTCAAACGAGCCAAAATCTGGTCTCAAACTTCCGATTTTTCGCTTCGGCCCGTATAGCCCGATAGCCTCTTGGTAAGTATAACTCAGAGTTGTTGATCCGCTCAAATTGACGACAGAATTTTATGTACTGATTGGCTGACAGACGGACTGGTTTGACATGAGATGCCGAGGTTCGAAAAAGAGTACAGCACCTGATTCGGCTTTAATGGGCGGGACGTGGAATGCGTTGTACGGCTACCAGGGAAACCAGGCTGAAAACGGCTCCGACGACGAAAGGTATGCGGTAATCGATCACCCAGAGTGCTCCGCCGATGGCTGGTATGACCACGGCGGCAATGTGGTTGATGGTGAAGCCGACCGCCATGCTCGGAGCAATGTCCTTGGGGTCAGCAACCTTCTGGAAGTAGGTGCGAATGGCAATGGCACAATTGTACAGGATGTGATCGAGGATATACATCGTGACAATCACCCACTTCGTATCGCTGAAGGCGTAGATCAGAAAGATGACGATCAGACCAGCATATTCCACGGATAGAACCCGGCGTTCACCGAAACGAACAATGGCCCGACCAATTGCGGGACTCAGCACAAAGTTGACAGCATTATTGACAACAAATAGCAGGGTGATTTCGGTCACTGTGCATTGGAAGACCTTGACCAGAAGATAGACCGAAAAAGCCATGAATATCTGGCGTCGGGCGCCGGCCATAAAGGTAAGAAAATAATAGAGGGAATATTTGCGCCGGAAAATCATCTTGCGATGCTGTGGTGTCACCTCATTGTGGGTTGGATCCTGCAATAGCCCCCAGATGCCAGCAGCAACAACCAGTGTGCCGACCGATAAAAACATGACCCGATAACTGAACATCAGGCCCATCAGGAAAAGCAGCAGCCCGACGACGATACTGGTCGCCGCGGCCAGACTACGGAGTCGGCCAAAGATCAATGGAGAGGTTGCGGTGTCGAAATATTGCAGGGTTAAAGATTGGTTGGTCGTCTCGTAATAGTGAAAGCCGAAGCTCATGATCAACGTGGTGATTACCAGGCCGGTAAAGGTGGGGAATAGTCCCGTCAGGGCTATACCAATACCAAGTAAGACGATGGAGAGGGCTGAGAGTCGATGCTCCTTGATCACCAGCATGACAAAAACTGCCAGCAGCGCCAGTAACCCAGGGATCTCGCGCACCGAGCCAATGATTCCTACCTGCAGACCATCAAGGCCAGCAATCTCTACGGCAAAATTGTTGAACAGAATCATCCAACACTGTAGCCCAACAATCGAAGCAGTCGTCTGAACGATCAGAAAGCGCAACATGGGCCGTTGTTCACTTGACACCATTATTTGGGCCTTTGCTGTTACGTATTTAAAGCAAGCCGTGAGCAGAAGCTGGGATAGATTGAGGGCGCTGACATCTTACCTGAAGATTACAATATAAGCTCTAACCCAATGATGATCATATAAGAAAACCAAGGGTTTGAACCTTGACACAGGCCTAAGCGTGTTAATATAGCGTTGTTGGTACACTATACCCGTTAATCCCTCTTTGAAAAAGAAGGAAGCAAGCTAGGCCATGTCCCTGCTAACTAAGACTATGATGTCAGAAAAAAGTGGTTCTCAGGATTTACTGCTCTGCCGGGAGTGTGGTGGTCGTTGCTGTCAGGGAAGTCCTGGAATATGGGTTGATCCAGAGCGTTTTTTTACGCTCTTTTTCTCAGGGCAACATTTGACACTTGAACAGCTTCGTGAACGATTACCTGAATTGGGGCTGGTGTTATGGGAGAAGACCGGTGTGCCGATCCCTGCACCAGGATCACTCGTCAATGGATGTGCGTTTCTTGGTATTGAAGGCTGTCGTTTCGCTGTTTCTGAACGGCCTTGCCAATGTCTGGCGTTGGTCCCAAAGCAAGAGACTCTTAATCAACAACAGGGCTGTCTCTGCCAGATTCCAGAGGAGTTCAGCCGGGAGGTGGCCAGGCAGCGCTGGCAGGACTACTGGCAGACGGTTTAACTTTAAAACTGGATCCGTGAAGAACTGGAATTGTGCCCTCTCCGAGGAGGACACATTCTTAAAAATTATTTTCCAGGACATT
This sequence comes from Deltaproteobacteria bacterium, assembly GCA_024279915.1. GTDB lineage: Bacteria > Desulfobacterota > Desulfuromonadia > Desulfuromonadales > BM103 > M0040. The sequence continues at coordinate 8,306 of JAJRRB010000074.1, read as the reverse complement.
GCGCGATAACATCCGGGAATCCCGGGAATAAAATGCTATTCAAAAACAGGAGTAAGAGTTATGAGAATTGTAGCGTTTAATGGCAGTCCCAAAAAGTCAGGCAACACCTTTCATGCACTCAAAATGGTGACTGAAGAACTTGAAAAAGAGGGTATTGAAGCTGACATTATTCATGTCGGGAATAAAGCCATTAGAGGTTGTACGGCGTGTGGCCAGTGCGGAATCAATAAAAACGAACAGTGCGTGTTGCCTGATGATGAGGTCAATGAGTGGGTTCAACTTATGAAGCGCGCGGATGGCATCATTCTCGGTTCTCCCGTCCATTACGCAGCCATGGGTGGAACCATGAAATCGTTTCTGGATCGGGCCTTTTATGTTTCTGGTGCCAATGGTGGCCTGATGCGACACAAGGTTGGCGCATCTGTGGTTGCGGTACGGCGCTCAGGTGGTTTGCCGACATTTAACCAGCTGAACAACTTTTTGTGTTATGCCGAGATGTTGATACCGACCTCCAACTACTGGAATGTTATTCATGGAACCAGTCCTGGAGAAGCGACGCAGGATGCAGAAGGTATGCAGATCATGCGGGTACTCGGCAAGAATATGGCGTGGCTGATGAAGCTGGTAGAAAATGGCAAGGGCACGGTTGTCCCACCTCAGCAAGAAGACAAAATCTACACTCATTTTGTGCGCTGATATGGCATGTTACTATAAATGGTAAGGATTAAGGCCCTAACCTCTGGAGAGCGTTATGTCGGAAGATCTGCAATTGGCAGCCAAGGTTCATTACGGCTTCCTGCCTGACGATTATGAAGATGATCGGCTGGAAATCGCGGTCAACCTCCGTCCACTGTATGTTATCGGAGGTGATTACTGCAGCATCCTCCCGCTGGGGAAACACCGCGTATTAATCTGTACCTGCGATGCCGTCGGGCATGGTGTTTCAGCTGCACTCTTTGCTGCGCGGATCAATACCTATGTACTCACGCATGCCCGGGTTGACCTGATCCCCTGTGAGCTCGTAGCCGATCTGAATGGATACTTGTGTAAACGCCTGGCCGATACCGGCATGTATGCGACCTTTTATGCCCTGTTGTTGGATTTCGAGTCTGGAACGATGACTCTTGCCGGAGCCGCTCACCCACCAGTATTGCAGCTTGAAAAAGATCAAAGCTACTGTAAGGAGTGGGCATCGATTACCACCTTACTGGGTATTGAAGATCCTATGCCGCTGCTCTGTGGCTCAGAACGTGTGCGCTTAAATTCAGGTGACCGCTTTCTTCTCTATTCTGATGGTCTGATTGAAGTGGAGGATGCCGATGCTCAAGCCTTTGGCATAGAGAAGCTATCCACCGCGCTGATTGCACACCGCAACCTCAGTGGCCAGTTGTTGAATCAAGCCATCCTGGATCAGGCAGAGTCTCATGGCGATGACGGCTTTAAAGATGATGTCTTGCTGATGAGTATTATGATTAAATAGAAAATGTACTACGTATTCTGTCGGCCTATCAGAGCTTCTGAAAGAATCCATATTATTCCTGGTTGAGTACTCCTGATCAATGCAAGTGAATATCTAAGACCACTCTTCCTTTGACCTAAGTACAGATCCAGGTCCAATCAGCGAAGCTTATATGTGTAGCCTCTTGATATTTTGAGGTTCGCAAGTAATAAACAACTATTATGAGTATGACCTCTACCTCGGAAACGGTGAAAATTTATGAATCGAATACTCGCCTTAATCTGCATCGTCCTTCTGTTAAGCGTTACCGGTTGTGTGACGACGGGTGGAAAGTCTAAAGCCGAAAAACAACAGGCAATCCTCAGTATGAAAAATGATGTTCTCACCGAGCTGTACAAAATAAAACCAGACGTTAAATCTCAAATCTCTAACTCTCCAGGGTACGCCGTGTTCAGCAACGCTAACGTCTATGTGGTTTTTGCAAGTTTTGGTGGAGGCTATGGTGTTGTCAAAAACAACAGAACTGGCAAGCATACATACATGAACATGGGCGAGGTTGGCATCGGTTTAGGAATTGGAGTGAAGGATTTTCGAGGAGTATTTGTCTTCCACAATGCAGAAACCTTGAACCGTTTTGTAGAGCATGGATGGGCTTTTGGGGGACAAGCTGACGCAGCAGCAAAAGCTAGCGATAAGGGGGGAGCTGTCGGTGGTGAAATTACTATCGACAATATCACCATATACCAAATAACAGAGGCTGGATTGGCTATTCAGGCAACGATAAAGGGTACGAAATATTGGAAAGATGACTCTCTAAATTAGGTAAAGGTTTCTGGGCAGGCCTCTCGACTTCTACAGTTCACATAAATATCAATTAAGGAGATGTCTGTGGTTTCTTACTCTGAAAAATATCTTCGCTCCGGCCGGCCGACCTCGCCATAAACCAATTCCGCAGTCAACTGACCACCGACGGTGAGGTATTCGAGGTAGCGACGGGCGGTGGTGCGACTTGTTCCGATCTTATCGCCAAGTTCTTCAGCGCTCAATCCATCCGGGTGAGGATGCGCGAAGGCTTCCTCAACCTTTTTCAGAGTTAATTGATCTATTCCTTTAGGAAGTGATGGCTCTCCCGACCTGCTGCCTTTGTAGGGGTGAAGAAGTCGGTCGATATCCTTCTGGTTGAGGCTGGTTTCGGTCTGTAGTTTCCGACGATGCTCACGGAAACATTCCAATGCCTCTTTAAAACGCGGGAACATCACGGGTGTGAGGATATAGTCAAAGACCCCGCCGCGCATCGCTTCCTGCAACGGTTCCAGTTCTTTCGCAGCTGTTATCAGGATGACATCTGTGGCTTGGCGATTAGTGCGAACCCGCCAAAGGATTTCGGTCCCTAACCCTTCGGGGAAGTAGAGATCAAGCAGGATCAGGTCCGGTTCGAACAGTTCGCACATCTTTTCGGCATCCATCAGGGTGTCAGCAATACCAACGACCTTGAAACCAGCAACTTTTTCGGTAAAGTGTCGATGAATCTCAGCAATTCTAGGATCATCATCAACAATCAGTACATTGAATTCCATCTCAGTTCCTCCCCCGTTTCGGAATAAACACCGAGAAGAGCGCCCCACCCAGGTCGCTGTTGCTCAGCGTGATTTGTCCGCCGAGGTCTTTGAGCGCTCTTTTCACCAGATAGAGCCCCTGGCCATGATCGTCCTGCTTGGTGGTGAAGCCCTTTTCGAAAATCTGTTCACTCTTTTCGGGAGAGAGTCCTGTGCCAGAATCCTCAACCTCAAAGACCAGATCGTTGCCAACATCAGTCATCGACAGTTTGACTTTTGCTGACCTTTCCCCTTGAAGTGCTGCGTCGAAAGCATTGTCGATCAGATTGCCGAGAATCGTAACAAGCTTTTCCCGACTGAGCTCGGACGGTACATCTGTCAGCTGACTGTCGGGGTCGATCTTGAACTCGATTCGCAACTCTTGGGCGTGGTTATACTTGCCAAGAATAAAGGCCGCGATCACCGGGAAGGGAACTGCCTTGGCGAGAAAAGCGATCAAACCCTGGTAGCCGGCTGTTTCCCGACCAATCAGTTCCAGTGCTTCCTTGTCATGATCAATCTGGATCAGCCCGGCAATGGTGTGCAGCTTATTGGAGTATTCGTGGGTCTGGGCGCGCAGCATTTCGGAATACTCTTTCACCTGGGAGAGCTGCTTAGCAAGGATGTCGAGCTCTTCTCTACGGCGAAAACTGGCAACAGCACCAATGATTACGCCCTTTGCAAGCATTGGCAAAGTGTTAATGAGCATGATGACACCATTCACATCCAATTCCTGGTCTTGCCGCTGCTTTCCGCCTGAGAGAATACGACTTAACTTGGCCCCCGGAAGTACTTCTCGGACCGGTCGGCCGATGACTTGCGACTCCGAATCTCTGCCGAGAATATCGATTGCCTGCCGATTGACCACAGTAACTTTTGCTTCACGATCGATGGCGACAACTCCTTCTCGGATCGAGTCAATAATCGTTTCTCGCTCTGTGAACAGGCGTGCTATCTGCTCCGGTTCCAGATCGAATATTGCACGTTTGAAACGATTGGAGATGCTGACCGCACCAAGAACCCCTAACACCATCAGGACACCGATCAGTACACCCACCTTGATCTGATGCTCGTGGATGATGCCGCGCACATTTTCTTGCAGATAGCCTACTGAGACAACTCCAATAATCGATCCATCGTCAGCGAAAACCGGCACTTTGCCACGGATCGATGGACCAAGGGTGCCAACCGCGCGGGAAATATAAGATTCGCCGCGCTCAAGAGCCGGGGCGTTATCACCACCGACCATCCGTTTGCCGATCCGATCTGTCTTAGGGTGGGAGAAGCGGATGCCGTCGCGATTACCGATAACGATAAATTCAGCTCCGACCTCCTGACGGATCCGTTCCGCAAGCTCCTGAAGCTTCCCTTCTGGATGCTGCTTGACAATCTGCTGCTTGACCAGGGGGATTTGCGCCACGGTTCGCGAGACCTGCAAGGTTCGTTTGCCTATCTGATCCTCAAGGACCTCACCGATCATCGCTGTATACAGACCACCGGCGACCAGAGTAAGAGAAAAGACCAGCAGACAAACCAGACAGATCATACGTGCTTTGAGGCTGTTCGGTAATCTGCTTGCTAATAAATTGCCAGATTTGACGCTCATAAATGTGTATCCACCTGAAAAGATTCAGATTAAATCATAACCTGAAAGTCGCGTGAACAGTATAGCCAAAATGATTTTTATGCATAAAAAAGTCATTATGGAGCAATTGTTTACAGCGTTCTACCGAGTGATAAAGTGATAAGAGACAATTAATGAAAGCCCGAAAAACGGGCATGTGTTTGATTAAAAAGCGTTCGGCAATGATGCCGCCCCCTGACTGCTAAGGAGTTGACGATGAAAAGAAAATGGTTTGGACGAATGCTGGTTCTACTGGCAGTACTCTGCATGGCCCTCCCTGTAAACATGAGTTTTGCTGCTGCTGAGGTTGAAGAGTTACACTTCTTAATTCCGGGTGGCGCTGGTGGCGGCTGGGATGGTACGGCTCGTGGCGTCGGCAAAGCGTTGCTCGATTCCGGGCTGCTCGGGCAGGCCTCGTTTGAAAACATGTCGGGTGGTGGCGGTGGTAAGGCCCTCAATCACCTGATCAGCACCGCCAAGCGGCAGCAAGGCACCATGCTGGTTAACTCGACCCCCATCATTATTCGTTCGTTGACTGGCGTTTTCCCACAATCTTTCCGTGACCTGACACCTATTTCTTCAGTCATAGCCGATTATGCAGCGCTGGTCGTTGCGAAAGATTCCAAGTATCAAACCCTTGATCAAATCCTGGCCGATTTCAAAAAAGATCCCCGTTCGGTCAAAATTGCCGGTGGTTCGGTCAGAGGCAGCATGGATCATCTGGTTCCAGCCATGATTATCAAGGGCGCCGGTGGCGACCCACTGAAACTTGTCTATATTCCTTACGATGCTGGCGGCAAGGCTATGGCCGGGCTGCTTTCCGGCGACACCCAAGTTCTCTCGACCGGATTCGGCGAAGCTCTTGGCTTGGCGAATCAGGATATGGTGCGGATTCTTGCTGTCACCTCTGACGAGCGTCTCTCCCAGGCTCCCGATGTACCAACCGTCAAGGAATCCGGTATTGACGTAACCTTTGCCAACTGGCGTGGTTTCTTCGGTGCTCCGGGATTGCCGGAAGCCAAGGCCCAGGCATATCGGGCTCTGTTGAAGAAAATGTATGACACCCCGGAGTGGGTGGATATCCGCAATAAACGCGGCTGGCAGGATCTCTATAAACCGGGCGCAGAATTTACCGCTTTCCTCGAAGATCAGGAAAAAGCGATTGGCGGTATGATGCGAGAGCTTGGATTTATCCAATAAATAAAGGTAGTTACAACAAACATCTGTTGCCTCTACCCTTCAAGGGAGAGGCAACAGATTATTGAACGAGAGGTTTTTTCATGGCACGAGAAAAGGTGGGAGCGCTGGTTATGTTGCTCTTTTCGATGGCTTACGGGTTACTGGCACTCAAGATCCCCTTAAGCTTCCTGGCACAGAACGAATTCTTCACCTCGCGAACCATGCCTTATGCTCTAGCGGTGTTGGGGGTTCTTATTGCGCTGCTTATCCTGGTGTTTCCGACAACTGACCCGGAGGGCAAGCGGTCCCTCAGAGAAGAGACTCATGGCATGGATTGGAAAACGGCGATTCTTCTGGTGGGTGGAATGATCGTCTACGGGCTGACGATGAAATGGATCGGCTTTATCATTTCCTCAATCCTGTTCTTGCTGGTCGGTTTCTACATCCTCGGCGAACGGCGGATCAAAAGGATGCTGTTAGCGTCGATTCCGTGGGTAGTCATGCTCTGGTTCATTATGTCATCACTGCTCGGCGTTTACATCGCGCCAGGAGAACTCTTCTACATGCTGGGGGGTTTATAATGTGGGATGGAATGATAAACGGTATGCTGACCGGGATCAGCACCACCATGATCCCGACGAATATCGGCATGGTACTGATCGGATGTTTCAGGGGCAGTCTGATCGGCATGTTGCCAGGTTTGGGACCGATCACAGCGGTCGCACTGATGATCCCGGTGACCTACGGATTAGAACCCACTACCGGGATGGTGCTGCTGTCCGGGGTTGACTACGGAGCCATCTTTGGCGGCTCAACCTCATCAATTCTGATCAACGCTCCAGGTGAAGCCGCTACGGTTGCCACAGCACTCGATGGTTATCCGCTGGCGCGGCAGGGATATCCAGGCAAAGCGCTAGCGATTGCCGCATATGCTTCATTTTCTGGCGGGACCATCTCGGTCATTATGCTGATGTTTTTTGCACCGATGTTGGCCAATGTCGCAACCAGTTTCCAATCGGCCGATTACTTTGCACTGATGATTCTCGGCCTGACAGCTGTTTCGGCATTTGCCGGACGGGGGGGAGTGCTCAAGGCGTTGTTGATGGTGGTGCTCGGATTGATGCTGGCCACAGTCGGCACCGACCAGACATCTGGCGTGCAGCGCTTCACTTTCGGCTCACTGGAACTACTCGACGGAATTGAATTTTTATTGCTGGCAATGGCAACCTTCGCTTTGACCGAGGCGTTGTCAATTGTACTTAAACGGGATGAATCCTCCGACAGTCTCAAACCGAAAATGATCGGTTTCAAAAGTCTTAAGGTGACCAAGAAGGAGTTTAAAAAGATAGCTCCGACGATTGGTCGATCCTCGTTGCTTGGTTTTTTCGTTGGTGTACTGCCCGGTGCCGGAGCAACTCTCGGTTCCTTCATGGCCTACGGCATGGAACGCAACCTGGCATCACCAGAAGACCGTGAGAAATTCGGCAAGGGGAGTTTGCTCGGCCTGGCCGCGCCAGAGGCTGGCAACAACGCTGCCAGTTCCGGATCTTTCGTGCCTCTGCTCTGCCTAGGCATTCCCGGTTCAGGCACAACTGCTGTGATGCTTGGGGCGCTGATCGCTTACGGCATCGAGCCAGGGCCACGCATGTTCATCGAAAGCCCCGAGGTCTTCTGGGGCGTGATTATGTCGATGTATCTGGGCAATGTCTTTCTGTTGATTCTCAACCTGCCGTTGATCCCTTACTTTGCCCGCCTGTTGGCAATTCCGCGCAATTTAATGGTGCCGATGATCCTGTTCTTTTCGCTGATGGGGGTCTACTTGATCACCTTCAATGACTTCGATATCCTGATGATGGTTTTCTTCTGCCTTGCCGCCATGGCCCTGCGGTTGATGAACTACCCGATGGCGCCGTTGCTTCTCGGTTTTATCCTCGGCGGCCTGATGGAAGACAACCTGCGCCGCGCCCTGATGATCTATGATGAGTCTATCAGCTTCATGTGGGAACGGCCGCTGACTCTGGGGATCAATCTGGCCACCCTGTTCATCCTGTTCTTCCCGATTTTGAGGTCGTTTATTGCTTCCAAGCGTAGGAATAGTGTCAGGTTTGATTAGCGGTGCTAAGGTCTAACTGTCAAGCCGCCCCTCTTCTGAATACGAACCAACAAAAAGCGGGGGCAGAATTCAATTCTGTCCCCGCTTGTCTTATCAGATTTTTCTCGCAAGGAGCCACGCGTTACCCTTTACTCCCACTCAATAGGAACACATTTCTAACTGGTTAAGATACAAAGCATTCTCTGGAGTTTGAAACCTCTTTGTGTCAGTAAGATAAAATCCCTCGATTACCGGTCATCGACAACGTCAGAATGAAGTCGGATGAGATCGATCGTTTGGTCGACCAAAGAATTATCGAGAGAACTGAGGCTGACCAGATTGAGATCTGCGTATCGT
>JAJRRB010000073.1 GCA_024279915.1 Deltaproteobacteria bacterium | reverse complement strand
GATAACCAGATCGCCGGGCTGCATCAGTTCCACAATCTTGTCATCGGCGACATCGAATCCCGCTTCTACAACCAGCGAGTTAATATGGGCAGAAGCTGGTGTATGCATTGGCTGGTTGGCCACCAGCGTGAGTTGTACCTTCTTTCTGTCCGCTGCTCGGTATAAAATGTCTTTTATCACTCTGGGGCAGGCATCGGCGTCGACCCATATCTTCATCTCTGTATCATCCTTTTTGTTAGCAGCCTGTCGGACAACCAATGCGCTGGCTGCAAATTCGCTTGTTTGGCCCATATCTCAGCTCCTTTTCGACCAATAGCTACAGCTATTACTCTCAAATGATCAAAAATCTGGTCTCAAACACCCAAATTTTCGCTTCAGCCCTGATTGTCCGACAGGCTGCTAGCAGAGGACGGTCTTGTAAAAATGAGGCTGTCCTGTCAGTTAAAGGTAGCATGAAATCCAACTATTTAGCACAATAGCTTCATGTCACTCTCTTCTTTCGCTTCCTTCAACAAAATAAACCGACGCATGATCTTCCTGCTGATTATCAGTCACCTTCTGTGGAGTTGCGCTGTTCTCGGTCTCTGGTCGATTGGACGTTTGATTGAGTCGGATCTTTCCCGGTGGTCTGCCGTTTTCATCGCTCTGCAGCTCTATGCTGCTGCTCAGCTGCTCCTGCCCGCATTACTGCTACATCCTGAAGAACGTCACCGTGGTTTTTATCTCTTCTGGGGAATAGCATTGACACTGAGTGTCTGGCTGATCAACCAACTGACTCCGACTGGTGCCTGGTTGTCGCTGTTGATTGTGACCAAGTCAAGTCTACTGCTGTTGATTGCAACGATTACCGGTGCAGCAATGGCCAGATATGTCCATCGCCTATGGGAGATTGTGCCAGTCTGCGTTGTGATGACGTTGGCCGACTTTGCTAGCTGGCTCTACGGTCCGACCGCAAGTTTCACCCGGCAGATCCAACAATACTATCTGACCCCTGAAGGGCCTCCGCCACTTGTTGACATGATTCTTATCAAACTTGCTTTTCCTGGCTCGACTGGTTTGGCGCCGGTTTTCGGTATCTCCGACTGGATCATGGTGGTTTTCTTCGCGATTGTTGCCAATCGCTATGAAGTCAACGACAACATGGGCGGTCCGTCCGGTGAAACGCTCGCTCGACAAGGGCGCATCGGGCGCTATCTGCCCGTCTCGGTTGTCGCGCTTTTTATCGCAATCGTGTTGTCGCAGACGACGGGTCTTTTTATCCCTGCATTGCCTTTGATTGCCCTGATTATGCTCCTCTGGTACTTTGGCCGTTATTTACTTCGCAGAGCTTAAATTAGCAATACTAACAGGAATCCCAACAGCTATGAGAAGTTCCAATTCATCTCTTGTCTATTCAAGCGAATCCGGCCGCATCTGCCCTAAATGTCGCAAACCGGTCGATGGTTGTATCTGTCGTAAACAGACAGGCGTCGCTCCATCAGGAGATGGCGTCGTCCGTGTTGGGCGGGAGACTAAAGGTCGCAAAGGGAAGGGTGTGACACTGATCAGAGGTGTTCCTTTGCCACCTGCTGAACTTAAAATCCTTGCCAAAGAACTCAAACAGAAATGTGGCACTGGCGGAACCTTGAAAGACGGTGTGATTGAAATTCAGGGTGATCACCGTGACACATTGATCGATCTACTCAAAGCGAAAGGATGGACGGTCAAGCGGAGTGGGGGGTGAGCCAGCCGGTCTGATAGTTAGACAGGCTGGCACTGGCAAGCTATTTGCGCCGTTTCGGCGGACGTCTTGTTCTTTTTGGTTTTTCAGAGATGGTTGCCTTTGCTGCTGGAGCCGCGGTTTTTCTCGGCAGAGCAGCAGTTACGCTGATGATGCGTTTGTGCAGGGAAGTACCGTCGAGTGTGGTGATAGCATCCTTGGCTTCGGCAGCGCTGGTCATATGGACAAAGGCGCAGCCTTTGGGTAAACCAGATTTCTGGTCGGTCACCATGTGAATACCGCGCACCTTTCCACAGATGGCGAAGAGCTTTTGCAGGTCCTCTTCTTCAGTCTCGAAATTGAGGTTAGCTACGTACAGATCTTTGATTGTTGGTTTTTCTTTCATTTGTTTCTCACTAAGTTATCGGTTATTGAATCATGAATCACAGCTTTTTCCTGATAACCAACACAGCCGGTTGACTCGGCGTGTCTCTGATGCTCAGGATAAGCCCGACAGTGGTCCGGCTTGATGTCATCGATGCCGCAGATGTGGCCTTTTTGATCAAGCCGATCAATTAGCCAGGGGCAACGTTCAACATCGTCTCCTGTCTCTGGATCGACCCAGGCCGTGTGCAGCTTGTTGTTTGGCCCAAGATCGAGAGTTTTGACCCATACCAGAAGATCATCGCGACCGAGTTGTTGCCAACGTTCCAGATCAGCATCGCTGACACAACCGTTGTAGGCATCGATCAGGTTGAGACAGCAATGTCCACAACAGTGACAGTTAAAGGCTCTCTTCATCCATGTATAGTGTCACTGAATTGTCTAATGCAAAAGTGAAAAGTGAAGTAAGCGTTGTTTGACTGAAGATTTTCTGGCGTAAACAGACGCGCCATTAAAATGAAGCACATAGTGAATTTAGGCTACGAAAACAGCAGAATGCCAGTTTTGCACTTCATCTTCAGATTTAAGCGTACTCAGTGGCAGGTCAAATTGTTTCACCGTTGCGAACACATCGATGCCAACACTATGAAAAGCTGGACGGGCTCGGCCAGGGGCTATACACGGCTTCCCTTTGAATCCAGCACATTCTTAACATATTGCACAATCGCTCATTGAAAAAGCGAAATAATGACCGGCAAGAAAGGCTTCCCTTTCCAATGTGAAAGAAATGTCCTGTGAGATCTTTTTACTGGTTGAATGGACAATACAGCCCCATTCGTAACGTTGCAGAATACGTTCATACTCCCATGGTTTTAGAGAGCCGGGTGCTGAAGGGCAAGTATGCCCTTTACCCCAGTCCTCGCAGCCGTACATGCATTTAAGTAGAGTGCGTGGGTCAAAAACAATCTGATCCATTCTGAAGATAAGCGCATCCTCTGCACCAAGCTCAAGGGCCCTAGCAGAAATATTCTCTGGCGTCATGCATGCTCCTTAAAGTGTTAGTCATCTATCAAATTTATTCGTATCCGGGTTATTATAGCTGCTTGTCCTAGTTAACTCATTAACTAAAGGCAAAATTAGATGCTGGCTGGGAGCGAAGAGCATTTTCCTATTTGTCAGGGCTTCTGAGAAGGACAGCACATTTATTGTTTCATCACGCTAGTTCAAAACTATGGACTTTAGTCCAAGTCTTTCAGATGCTACTCATGTTTTTGACGTCATTCTCGCGCATGCGGGAATCCAGAGGTTGTCAAGGAACATGGATCCCCGCATTCGCGAGGATGACGATTGAAGAACTTTAAGGGACTTTCAGTCCCGAAGGAACCTCAAAGTTATTGGAGTCGATGGTGACCTGAAAATTTTAGCCATTGCCTGCCGTAAAGCACAAATAGCATGTGTTTCGGTGCAATTCGACCAAGCTCTTTCCAATTGCCTACCCTATCCAGCGGCTAGGTTTGATCGAGTGTTCTCTAGTATGTTTTTTCATCACCTTAACTGGGAAGACAAGGGCATAACCGTACGGGAGATTTTTCGGGTTCTTAAGCCAGGCGCAGAGTTACACGTCGCTGACTGGGGGCGCGCCGGGAATTTCTGGATGAGGGGGTTATTTCTAATGGTCCAACTTCTCGACGGTTTCAACAACACGCAGGATCATGTAAAAGGAAAACTCATTTCTCTATTTGAGGAAAATGGCTTTGTCAATGTTTCACAACTGAAGGCATACAACACCATCTACGGAACAATCGCACTCTATAGTGCAACTAAACCAGACCAATAAGAAACATCGATTGCAGATGCTTCTCGCGCAACGCTTCTGCGATTCTTTCTGAGTTTTTATTAGTCACAAGATATCAGACAAAAAATGGCCGAATAATGAACAGGTTGGCCGTCAACCCTTTAAAAACTCTGTTTGAGTGCTACAATTTATGTCAGTTACTTCTGGTCTAAGAAGAGTAGTGACATTCAGACTGTTAAGTTGAACCATGAAGAGGGCATAGCGGTTTTGAGCCTGATGATGCGTTAACTAAAGATGTCTTCAGATCTGCCTCCAAGGGATTAATAAACTGGATCAATTTCGTTATTAGGCTTTAGGGCATGCTTCTGAGTTAGTCTCTAATTAGCACATACGACGGATATCCAATTCTCAATAAATTCTGGTTTAGAGCAGCTTTCCCTTAGCCATTTTAGAGCCATCAAGGAGAATAAGTATGTCAATTTTCAAAACCTTTTGCATCGCAATCATCGTCAGCAGCCTGGTGACAGCATGTGGTTCTGCTGAGAGGAGCGCCTACAGAAGCCAGGCTGAAGCCAATGAAAGCCAGATCGAACTGAACGAACGTAAAATGGAAATCGTCAATGATTATGAAAAATGTGTCAATAAAAGTGAAACATCAGAAGAGCTTGCCAAGTGCGAGGCACTGCTCAAGGGTGCACAAGGACTCTAGAAGCCCGTCGGGCTATAAAATATAAGATGCAGAATTATGGCCACCGGTTTTGATCGTCAGGTGGCCATTTTCTTGTCATTCACAATTTTAAAGAAGAGTGATCGGCTTCTTCTTGATAGAGACATTTAGGAAGACAAAACTATGGCCATCTGGTGCGATCACCGGGTGGCTGTTTTGTTATGCAGGATAAAGCTGAGGCGATTGTGACTAGAGCTTTGTGTGCTCATTTGCGTAGTTGGTTTTTGTGGAGTGGTGATTAAATTTATACGAGACCTCACGTTTGTTTTTCTTGAGTAACCAGATATCTTAACGACTATCGAAGATTTGCTGTTACAGGTGGGTCTGAGATAGCCTCCTTCAGGCAGAAAACCTTTGCCCCATGGTCTCCTCCCCCTCCTGACTGTGGGGCTTTTTTTATTATTTGTCAGAGGTGATAAGAATTTAGAGCTTTTGCCATTTCCACACCCGCCAAGCAATGCGAGAGGGTAAATAACAAATACACCTCTTTGACCTTACCATTCGATTGCTATAGATTAGCAGTGTCTTATGTCGCAGGGTTTCTAGGAATTGTCCACCGACAATAGGTCATTCGTTGACAGAATAAGTTGCTGACATAACTTATGAGACACCTGCCATTTTGACGTTTTGAGCTGATTGCTGTAAATTGCCGAGTGTGCCAGTTGCTAGGTGAATAGGAATCTAGGGAGAATGTTGAACAATGACTACAGGCCATCTGCACGACTGCGGGTGGCTTTTTGTTTTTTCAGTTAGGAGAGTAAGTAGCCCAAAGAGTGATTTAAGACTTAAATGTTTAGTCTTCATTCTTATGTGGGGCTTAAGGGGGCTTGAAATGCGTATAGTTGTGATTGATGATGAAGCTTGCATTAGAGATACATTCAAATGGCATCTTGAGGAGAAAGGCCATGATGTCGTCACAGTAGACTCGCCGATCGGGTGTGATGTGTTCAATGACCATGACTGCACAAAAGACACACCTTGTGGAGATGTGCTTTTTGTTAATTATTTCCTGACGGGGTGCAACGCTTTAGACTTTATCGAAAAAATGACCGAAAAAGGATGCAAAGGCATATTGAAAAACAAATTTGTAATGTCTGGAAACATAGAAATGGCTGACCATGAAAGAGCAAACAGATTGGGATGCACCCTCATCCAGAAACCAATAAGTTTTGATAAACTCGACGGCCTGCTTGATAGTTGCTTGAGGAATCAACTGCAAAAATTGGTCAAGGATTCTCTAGCATATTAACTGGTCGATATTCCTGTTTTGAAGAATTGTATCCAATGCTACAGCTTATGTGTCAGCCGGACGCCCCTGAAACGGTTTTGGGCGTGTGTCAACGACGGGGTATTTAGGACAAATAGAGACATATGACTGCGCTGTGTAAACAAGTATTGCAATTCTACATAAATAACTTCTTGGCAATTTGTATGATTGTCTTGCCAGTAGCGGTTCCATTGGCAGCACTTAAGTACGGAGTAGTTCTTAACTATTTCTCGGGTATGTTTTTCGTGGTTACGAGTAATGTGGCCGGATTCCTTCTCATGCCAATTTATTTGGGTGCGTTGATCCTCTTCATTTCAAACAAAGTAAGCGGCAAAGAGGTAACTATATCTTCCTGTTTTCTAGGTAGCTTGAAGGTGTGGCCTAGAATGTTTTTGTTACCTTAATTGTTGGCATTTCAGTCAGTATCGGGTTTGCATTACTGGTTATCCCAGGCATATATTTATTCACAAGGCTATTTTTAGCTGATATTTATACGACGCTGGACAACCTTAAACCTGTTGATGCTTTGGTGGTAAGTTTTGAAAAAACAAGACCCCATCAATGGCAGATAATGGGTTGCACTTTAATTTTCATGATCCCGATTGGTCTTTTCGTAGGACTCGTCTCTCCTAGTATTTCTTCCGTACTTGAGAGCATATATATATCGTCGATAATAATTGATTCCATTACACATATAATTGGGGCGTTGATTATTATTACTTCTTTTCGTTTTTATAGTTTGGTCAGCGAGAATGACAGAGCTAATGCCCATGCTGTAAAGACTGAGGTTACAGAGAAATTTGTCTCATAAACCACGCCACTGAGACGTGAAATCGGGTGTGTCAGGACCGAGGTGAACGAGACAGGTCAAGGAGAAGGCAAAGATGAAACTTGCGATTGCGTTATGTGTGATTGTCTCTGTTTTTTTCGGAAGTCAACTTGTGGAGGCTAACGAAGTTAAAATTCTGGATGTAACAGCGAAACGGGAAATAGGTTTTTTTGGTGACAGTTATTTGTTTGTTGTGACCCTTGAACATAACGACGAAGACTGGAATCATTTTGCCGACCGTTGGGAGGTCTGGACTCCAGATGGAAAAATTCTACTCGACACCCGGAGCCTGGCTCACCCACACGTAGAGGAACAACCATTTACTCGTTCTCTGAGCGGTGTGGAAATACCTGAAGGGGTAAGTCAGGTCCTCGTTCGTGCCCACGATCTTGTGCACGGGGACTCCCCCCATACTTTTCTCTTCACGCTACCAGAGCATGAATAGATTTGATGTCTCAACACCATCCGCTGAAACAGTTTTGAGGGTGTGTCAGGACCAAGCTCTTGACACACTGAAACCACTCAGCCCTTCCCCGATCATTATCGACCTCAACTGTGTCAACACCTTGGTGTATAGGACTCTTTTCGTTGATTGTCCTACCAGTTATTCCAGCAGCAGTTCCTATATTACCTAAGGACTTGTAGGACACCCATTTTCTCTCAAAAATCACAATTTTTAAGAAGAGTGATTGACCGCATGTAGGCTTAATATAAATCCTGTTGCAACTCTTTCTTACATGACCTAGGGATATGTCTGACCTATTACATCTAATGTTAGTCTGCCAGCTTTCTGCTCGGATCAATTTTCTTTTCACATTCATCAATCCACTTTGAAGTCTCTGAAACTTTAAATGGTTCCATAATCAACTTGCATCCAAGTTTGTTTGCTTATCTTTAAAAGTATATTATCGAAAAGCATTGCCTGGCCAGATGAAGAGTGCTATAGGTTCGCAGTAGTGAAGACTGCGGGGGGTGCCCCCGTGGTTTTTTATTTTTTAAGAAGATGAATTGCTAAGGAATGACTCACCCATGATCAGTGCATCCAATATCTGTTTAGCTTACGGCAAACGGACTATGTTCAAAAACGTTAACATCAAGTTCACTCCCGGTAACTGCTACGGGCTTATCGGTGCCAACGG
Source organism: Deltaproteobacteria bacterium (assembly GCA_024279915.1). Taxonomy (GTDB): domain Bacteria; phylum Desulfobacterota; class Desulfuromonadia; order Desulfuromonadales; family BM103; genus M0040. Next base: position 60,729 of record JAJRRB010000073.1, on the reverse strand, counting down.
TGCCGGGAAATCGACCTTTCTTAAGATCCTGTCGGGAGATTCCGACGCTGATAAAGGTGAAGTGTCGATTGGCAAAGGGTTGCGTCTGGCCGTACTGCGCCAGGACCACTTTGCCTTTGATGAAGAAACCGTCTTTAATACCGTTGTCATGGGGCATAGACGGCTTTACGAAGTCATGGTCGAGCGCGAGGCAATCTATTCCAAAGGTGAATTTACCGAAGAAGATGGTGTTCGTTCCGGGGAATTGGAAGCTGAATTCTCCGATATGAACGGTTACGAAGTCGAATCTGAGGCCGCCGTTTTGCTGAACGGGTTGGGGATCCCGGAAAAGCTGCGTCAGAAAAAGATGAAAGAGCTGGAAGGTGGCGATAAAGTCCGTGTGTTGCTGGCCCAAGCACTGTTCGGCAACCCGGAGGTCTTGCTCCTTGACGAGCCAACCAACAACCTTGATCTTAAATCGATTCAATGGCTCGAAGAATTTCTCGGTCGTTTTCAGAATACCGTGATTGTCGTTTCCCATGACCGTCACTTCCTCAACCAGGCTTGCACTCATATTGCCGATATCGACTTTGGTTCTATCCGTACCTACGTAGGTAACTATGATTTCTGGTATGAAGCCAGCGAGATGGTTTTGAAACAGAAACAGGACGCCAACAAAAAAGCCAGTGACAAAGCCGCCGAGCTTAAAGATTTTATCGCCCGCTTCAGTTCCAACGCCTCCAAGGCCAAGCAGGCAACTTCACGTAAAAGGTTGTTGGAGAAGCTGGATATTGAAGAGTTGCCGGTATCATCACGCAAGTATCCCTTTGTCGTCTTCAAGCCTGAGCGCCCTTGCGGTGACATCATTCTTGAAATCACGGACCTTTGCAAAACCATTGATGGTGTCAAGGTGCTGAATGATTTCAGTATGGTTGTTAACAAAGGCGAGAAGATTGCTTTTGTCGGCGGCAACAGTCTCTCAAAAACCACGCTATTGCAGATTCTTGCTGGGGAAATAGAACCTGACAGCGGCAGTTATCGCTGGGGTGTGACGATTACCAATACCTACTTTCCCAAGGAAAACAGTGCTTATTTCGCCAACGACTTGAATCTTATCGAATGGCTCTGCCAGTATCCGCCCCATGAAGGGGAGAGTTTTGCCCGCGGTTTTCTCGGCCGCATGCTCTTTTCAGGCGACGAGGCGACCAAAATGACCAATGTGCTTAGTGGTGGCGAGAAAGTGCGTTGTATGCTGGCGCGAATGATGCTGACCAACGCCAATGTTCTGATGTTCGATGAGCCGACCAACCATCTTGACCTGGAATCAATTACTGCGCTTAATAACAGTCTGATTAACTTTTCCGAAGTGATCCTTTTTGCCTCTCACGACCATAAGTTTGTTTCCACAGTCGCCAACCGGATTGTTGAGCTGACTCCGGGCGGAGTGATCGACCGAGTGATGAGTTTTGACGAGTATCTGGAAAGTGCAGATATTAATGCATTACGTAAAGAGTTGTCTTCTGATGGTGCGGAATCGAAGCTTTAATTCGAAGATTGAATACGAATTACCTGCCAACCAAAAGGACCACCCGATGGCACTGAACTCGACCATCTTTAAAGCCAATCTGCAGATCTCCGACATGGATCGTCACTATTATGAGGAGCATCAACTGACTTTGGCGCGTCATCCGTCGGAGACTGATGAACGGATGATGGTGCGTTTACTTGCCTTTGTCCTGCATGCTGATGAGCATCTGAGCTTTACCAAGGGATTGTGTGACGATGAAGAGCCTGCTCTCTGGCAGAAGAGCTTAAGTGACGAGATCGAACTATGGATCGATGTCGGTTTGCCTGATGAGCGTCGGGTGCGTCAAGCCTGCAGTCGTGGCTCGCAGGTCTGCCTTTACCTCTATGGCGGTCGAAATGCGGATATGTGGTGGCAGCGTAACGCCAACAAACTGCAACGTTTTAAAAACCTCAGTGTGATTGAAATACCCGAAGTGGCGAGTACCGAAATGGCGAATCTCGTGCAGCGCAGTATGCAGTTGCAGTGCACGATCCAGGATGGTGAGATCTGGTTGAATTGTGGTGATCAGACGGTCGGTGTCCTACCTCTGGTTCGTATGTCCAAAGACTGAACCAGCTCTTCCCCAATCAGCGTCTCTTCGTTCTTTTCGTTGCTATCGCGTTCCATGGATCATCAGGCCAGGGGTGTTTGGGATAGCGACCTTTCATTTCTTTCTGAACTTCCGGATAAACCGTATCCCAGAAACTCTTTAAATCGCGTGTCACGGCCAGCGGCCGCCCTGCCGGGGAAAGCAGATGGATCAGGACTGGAACGCGGCTGTCAACCAGACATGGCGTTTCGGCGAGACCAAACATCTCCTGCAGTTTGACAGCCAGAACCGGCAACTCTTCTCCAGTGTAGTCAAGCTTGATACACGAACCGCTTGGCACTTCCAATCTTTCAGGGGCCAAATGATCAAGCTCTTTGAGTTGCTTCCAGCCGAGTCGTGCTTTGAGAGCTGCTTTCAGCTCGATCCTGTTCAGGTCATGTCGATTCTTCACATGAGATAACCAGGCAGACAGCCAGCTCTCCAGGTCATCCATTAATGTCGTGTCTGACCAATCACGCCAGCCATACTTTGCGAGATGTTGATGCAAAAAGCTGGCTCTGGCCTGTATTTGCCGGGTATCGCGTGTCCAGGGAAGAATGTCGAGACCCTGGCGACGAATCAGGTCGATCAAGGCGGGGAGGGTGTCGTTTAGTGTTGCCGCTACCGGTCGTTCCTGCATGATGATCGCGCCGAGTCTTCGTACTTCCCGGGCAACGACCCGATTCGCCTTGTCGTCCCAACTCGATTCACGCTGCCATTCCAGATTGTCTCCGAATAATTCTTCGACTGTTGCACGGGTGAGTACATTCGCTAGACGGATTTCGTTTTCACCGCCGTTGCGTTCAACAGTTTCAACTGCCACCAGCCACTCCACATCATGAACCACCGAACTGGACGCGAGAGTGACGCCCTGGCCGTTACGTAGCAGGTAACGCTGGCTTCCTGGTTTTCTTCTCAAGCCGACCTGATCGGGATAAGCACAGGCCAACAGGCGACCTATGGATTCCGGGTCGGGATGCGGTTCTTGTCCGGCTTTGGTTCGTTTCCTCCAGAAGGCTGCTGCACGACGGACCGAGCCGCTGCGTGGCGACTTATCGCGGTGCAGAATTTCAAGACGTTCAAGTAGATCGCTTGGACCTGTCGCACGTGCTTCTTGTCGAGACCTTGTCAGCAGATCACGTTCTGTCAGCAATGCGACCAGATCACTGCCAAGACCAGGACAGTCATCAGTAATCGCTGTGACCAGAAGCCTGGCTAGACGCGGATGGGTTGGGAACCTGGCCATTTCATCTCCCAATCTGGTCTGTCTGCCCTCTTTATCGAATGCTCCAAGGTCCACCAGTAAACGACGTGCTGCGGTCAAATGTCCATTTGGTGGTACATCAACCCACGTCAGAGTGGTGGCATCCTGCACGCCCCATTGGGCGAGTTCGAAAGCCAGTGGTGCCAGGTCAGCCTGACGAATCTCGGGTGGTGCAAAGGGGAGCAAGGCACCATGAGTCCCTTTCGTCCAGAGTCTGAAACATCGACCAGGTCCAAGGCGTCCGGCCCGTCCTGACCGTTGCTCTGCACTGGCCCGTGAAATGCGTACTGTCTCCAGACGGGTCATGCCGCGTGTTGCATCAAAGTGTGGTCGTCGTTCCCAGCCGCTATCGACAACGGTTTCAATCCCTTCTATGGTCAGGCTGGTCTCAGCGACGTTGGTCGATAGTACGACCCGCCGCTGCTTGCCTGGCAGAATTGCGGCTTCCTGATCAGCAAAGGGCAGCCCACCGTAGAGAGGTCGCAAGGCGATTTGCGAGGAGATATCCAGCAACAGATTGTGGCAGCGGTGAATTTCGCCAACACCAGGTAAGAACGCCAACACGTCTCCGCTGGTTTCTTTTAATGCGTGACGGATTCCCTGTGCTGTTGCCTCGGCAATTTTGTATCGGTTTGCCTCAGCAAGATGGTCGATGGCAACCGGGAAGGATCGGCCTGTAGTGGTTACAATGGGACAATTGTTGAGCAAACGTGCCAATGGCTCGGCATCAAGAGTCGCCGACATGATGAGGATGTGAAGATCATCACGCAGACCTTGTTGGATATCTCGGCAGAGTGCCAGGGCGAGATCGGCCTGCAGGCTGCGTTCGTGAAATTCGTCAAAAATCACCAGCCCGACTCCGGCGAGCTCCGGGTCGCTCTGCATGCGTCTGATCAACAAGCCTTCAGTGATGACTTCGAGTCTGGTGCTCGGTCCGACTTTACGCTCATAACGGATCGCATAACCGATTGTGTCACCGACCGGTTCATTGCGCAGTGATGCCATATAGCGTGCAGCGTTAGTCGCTGCAAGCCGGCGCGGTTCGAGCATCAGAATACGATGGTTTTTCAGCCAGGAAGCATCGAGTAAGGCTAGTGGGACACGGGTGGTCTTGCCAGAGCCGGGAGGGGCTTGAAGCACGACGGTTCTGGAGGTTGCAAGGGCCTGGTCAAGTTCGGGCAGAATCGTTTCTACGGGGAGTTGTGGAATAGGAACTGGCATAGCAAATCATTCTGCCATAAATATTTTTAAAAGTCTGGTTCAGAGTTTAATCTCACACTTTTCCTTTATGTCGTTATTTGAATGTTATAGTATTTAAAAAGGTACTGGTTGTGAAATTGGTCACTCATGTATGCGGTTTGGAGGTTTACCATGATTGAAAATCTTAGAGTCGGTCAGAAACTGGCATTGATGGTCGTAGGCTCTCTGGTTACAGTGGTGGCTATCACCGGTGTCTTCCTCACCCTACAGAAGGATGTCATGCTCGAAGACCGTAAGGATAAGACGCGTAACCTCGTGGAGAGTACCTACGGGGTCCTTGAGCATTATCAAGCGAAAGTAGAATCCGGCGAACTCTCAGAAACCGAAGCACAACAGACGGCCATGCAGGTCATCGAAGGTATGCGTTATAACGAGAAGGATTATTTCTGGATTAACGACATGCAGCCCAAGATGATTATGCATCCATATGTGAAGAAACTTGAGGGCCAGGATCTTTCCTCCTTCGAGGATCCGAACGGTACGCGCTTGTTTATGAATATGGTCAGCGTTGTGCGGGCCAATGGGGGAGGCTTTGTCGACTACGTCTGGCAAAAGGGTGATAGCAAGACTCTGGCGCCAAAAACTTCCTACGTGAAAGGCTTCGCACCCTGGGGTTGGGTTGTCGGTTCCGGTATTTATGTTGATGATGTCGATGTGGCCTTTTATGACGCAACGATCAAGTTCGGCCTGATAATTGTCGTAATCGTAATTCTGCTTGGGGTCGCTGCTTACTGGATTTCCCGCAGTATCAGTCGACCGCTCAAACATGCTGTCCATGTCTCCGACAGTTTGTCCGTTGGTAATCTGCAGGTTGAGATCTCCGGAGGCGGTCGTGATGAAACCGGTCAGTTGCTGGTATCAATGCGCAAGATGGTGGGTGCAACTAAAATCGTCACCGGAATAGCGGCGGAGATTGCCGAAGGACGTCTTGATATAGATATACGCAAGCGATCCGATCAGGATGAGCTGATGCAGGCGCTGGCTGAGATGACTGCAAAACTCAAGGAAGTGGTAGGTGGTGTCAAGCTCGCAGTCAATCATGTGACGACCGGCAGCCAGGCGATGCGAGATACGGCTGATGTTATGTCAAATGGTGCCAGCCAACAGGCTGCCGCTGCTGAAGAAGCAGCAAGCAGTATTGAACAAATGACCGCCAATATCCGTCAGAATGCCGACAACGCAATGCAGACCGAGAAGATCGCTCACGAGGCGGCCAAGGATGCACAGGAAGGCGGTGTCGCTGTTCGCCAAACGGTTGCGGCGATGAAGGAGATTGCCGAGAAGATCATGATCATAGAAGAGATTGCTCGACAGACCAATCTGCTCGCGCTCAATGCTGCTATTGAGGCTGCACGTGCCGGAGAGCAAGGCAAGGGGTTTGCCGTGGTGGCCGCAGAAGTGCGAAAATTGGCAGAAAGAAGTCAAGTTGCGGCCGGGGAAATCAATGAATTGTCCACCAGTAGTGTTGAAGTCGCCGAACGTGCCGGAGAGCTGCTCACTGTTATTGTGCCGAATATTCAAAAAACCGCAGAATTGATTCAGGAGATCAGTGCTGCCAGCAAAGAGCAGGATGCTGGGGCAGATCAGATCCAACGTAGCGTCCAACAACTTGACAGCGTTATCCAGCAGAACGCTTCTGCATCCGAGGAGATGGCTTCAACTGCCGAAGAGCTGTCCAGCCAGTCCGAACAGTTGGCCGATCTGGTTGCTTTCTTTGTCTTTGAGCAGAGGGGTGACCAGCATCAGTTAAGTCGGTGATTCTGCTTTGCCTTTGCTATCTTCTCAGTTAATATCTCACCATGAAAACTATCAACTCAGAAAACTGGAAGTCTGCCGATCTGAATGCTCTTGTCTCTGACGTCATCGATGCGGTTGAGAGTGGTGAAATAGATTCTGCCTTTGACAATATCGAAATGACAGCCGGAAATCTTACCCGATCCAAAAACACCAAGAATGTTACCAAAAACTACCTTATGGCGTGTATCAGGGCTGGTGTTCAGGGTGTCTCAGAAGCCAAAAGCGATACTGCCCTCGGCTTGGTCAATGCCTTCAGGCGCATGAATGCAGAAGCCCCTCTTGATGAGCTTCCGGAACGCTACAGGGTCTTTGCTATCAAACTTCCATTTCAAGATGGCAATCCGGATGTTGAAATTTATATTAAGTATGGGAACAAAGTGTTGTATGGCGAAAAGATCTTGCCTCGGGGGATTTTGACTGAAAATTTCTTGAGTGTTACCGGCTCAAGTCTCTTGTAGTGATTTAAGCAGAGTATGTAATTGATCGTTTTCCGTCGGTGGCCAGAGGTCAGTTATTTTTTAACGCTAAGGTGATTATGCAGACATCCAAAGAGAAACTGGTTTTTATCGATGTAGAAACAACCGGCACCAATCCTGAGTGTAATGGACTGACCCAGATCTCCGGCTGCATACAGATCGGTGATGAGGTCATGGAGTCATTTGATTATTTTGTGCGGCCTTATCCGCAGGATGTGATTGAAGATGCTGCCCTTGAGGTGACCGGTATGGATCGCCGGCAGTTCCTCCCGTCTGATCATCCCGACCATCTTGCCGTGCCAGGGCAGGAGTTCGAAGACCCCCGTGTTATCTATGCCCGCATGGCCGTCATGTTCGGTAAATATGTCGGCCAGTACGATAAAACCGACAAGTTCCAGTTCGTTGGCTACAATGCCCACAGCTTCGACATGCCATTCATGCGTCGATTCTGGGAGAAGAACGGTGATCGTTTCTTCGGTAGCTGGTTCTGGTATCCGTGCCTTGACGTTATGTTGGTTTGGGCACAAATCCTTCAGCCTTGTCGTGGCGATCTGTCTAACTTCAAACTGGCTACAGTTGCTCGTCACTCTGGCATAAAAGTCGATGATAGCCGCCTGCATGATTCACAGTACGATATCGAGCTGACCCGGGAACTCTGGTTGTCTGCTCGTAAAATTATCGATCGTGGTAATGACGAGAAGCCTCTGTGGCAGCAGGGGGAATTGTTTGGCTAGTTTCTGCCTGGAAACCGCCCTTTTCCGCAATCTCTGCGTCAATCTGCACATTTGATTGTGCGGCGTAAAGTACTACGCCTCCGCTCAAATGCTTGATTTCCTTGACCTTGCGAAAAATTGCTGGTTTCCAAATTAGAAACGTACTCACTAGAGGAAGGCCAAGGTTGTGTTTTAAAATGAGAGGCCAGGTTTTACCTCTCGAATCCTGTCCTCTCTGCGTGAAGTGGTAGTTTATCAAATTACGTTTTTTGGGACAAAATCAGTCCCACAAGTTGCCGCAGTATAGCGTTGGGATTAGAATTGAGGTGTAGTGACTATTTTCCTCTTGTTTGTATAAGGAGGACACCATGATGAAAATACAAGCAATTTCACAACACGTTCAAATTCACCTGTTCTTACTCTTCACGTTTTTCCTTCTGATCGCTATCCCGATTTTGAATAAAATGCCAACGCAGCAAGTTGCAGAGCAATCAGGCTTTGCAGCTGCGCAATTTCTTTTTTTAGTTGATACCGAAGAATATGCAAGAAGTTGGGAAGTCACCTCAGAGAACCTGAAGCAGATATTGACGCAGAATGCCTGGAATGAACAGATAGCCGAGTTAAGGTCTTTTCTGGGTCCGATCATCGAGCGAATTCATCACGATATTTCATATACTAATTCGGCACCCGACGTGCCGCCAGGCGAATACGTGATTATGACGTTCATTTCAAAGTTTGAACTCAAGGACAGTGTGACTGAAACAATCACCTTGATGCTCGGCGATAACAACCAATGGCAGGTGGCTGGATATTACTTGAGATAATAACGTTCAAATCAGCGGCCAGTTCTGTTCCAAATCGGAGATTCCTCAACTCTGAATCCGCGAATGGCCACCAGTTTTGTCGCTGGTGGTCATTTAAGCGAACGATGAATGGACTTTTTTTGTGCGGTGAGAGATTTTTGAGATTGCTCGTGTATTATCAAAGCTAGAAGGTCGTTGACTATCCATGATCCGGCTGCAAATCCAGCTGTTTGGCTCACATTTCAGCTCCTTTTCTACCAATAGATACGGCTATTACTCTCAAGCGGGCAGTTATGTCTCATAAATTTCTAATTGGCCTGATTCTTTTAATCTTTTCCTGGCCCACTGCAGGAGAAGCGAATTCGTCGGCACTCGTCAGCCTTGATGTGACTTTGGCTGGGTATCGGCTGGGTATGTCACACCAGGAGGTTACCGAGGTCAGACCCTTTAATTACGAACAATCTTTTAAAAATAATATTGAGAATACTTCAACTTTCTACACTTCACCTGATCGTGTCTATATTGATGGCGTCGTCATGAAATTACAGGTGAGCTTCGAGAACGAAAATGTGTACAAAATAGTTGCCAGAGTTTCGCCTGATTCTTTTGGAAATGTGTTGCGAAGTATCCAGCAAACTATGGGGGTAGGGGAAGACAAATCAAGGACCTTCAGAAATTATAATGGTGAAGATATCCGTCAAACAGTTTATCTGTGGGATTTCCCGACCGCAAAAATTTATTTGATTAAGGTCTCGTCGAATACTGAATTTGCAACTATCAGCCTTAGTAACAAATAGGCTGCTAGATAGCCCAATATCTCTCCCTCCTTATTCTTCTACTGTCACCGGAGCCACTGATTTAAGCTTCCAGATATCTCGATTGTACTCAGAAATCGTGCGATCCGAGGAGAAACGACCACTGGTCGCTGTGTTCAGGATGCTCATGCGAGTCACACGTTCTTTGTCCCTGAAGGCCTCGGCGACACGTTGCTGTGTGTCAACGTAGCTGCGGAAGTCGGCTGCTGTCATCCACAAGTCATCGGGGTTGGTGATGGCATGCAGAAGTGGGTCGAAGATGCCAGGCTCGAACTGATTAAAGTGACCGCACCTCAATAACTGCATCACTCGAAGCAAATCCTCGTCTGCAGCGATGATCGCTGCTGGATCATAGTGGCTGCGCATGACATTCACCTCAGCAGCGGACATCCCAAAGAGGAAGAAGTTCTCCTCACCTACTTCTTCACGAATCTCTATATTGGCCCCGTCGAGAGTGCCGATAGTCAGGGCACCGTTCATCATAAACTTCATGTTGCCGGTTCCGGAGGCCTCTTTGCCCGCTGTGGAGACCTGCTCAGAGAGATCACTGCCAGGGGCGATGATCTCCATAGTTGTCACCCGGTAATTGGGTAGAAAGGCAAGACGCAGGCGGTCTGTCGTGATCGGATCGGCATTGATGACGGCCGCCACGTTGTTGATCAACTTGATGATGCGTTTGGCTATAAAATAGCCGGGAGCTGCTTTGCCACCGATGAGGACGCAACGTGGTGTCCAATCGTCGCTGTCTCCTCGTTTAAGGCGGTCGTAGAGGTGAATGACGTGCAGAACGTTGAGTAGTTGTCGCTTGTATTCATGAATACGCTTGACTTGTACGTCAAAGATCGCTTCCAGATTAAAGCTTACGCCACAGTCAGCTTCTACCATCTCTGCCAGTCGTTGCTTGTTCAGCAATTTAACCTTTTGCCAACGATTACAAAAATCTGGATTGTTGGCATATTGGGCCAGTTCGGTAAGCTGTGAGAGGTCGGCCACCCAGCCTTCACCAATTGTGTCGGTGATCAATCGGGAGAGTGTTGGATTACACAAGGCAAGCCAGCGGCGTGGGGTGACGCCGTTGGTCTTGTTGTTGAATTTCTCCGGCCACAGTGCAAAAAAGTCGTTGAAGAGTCCCTCGGTGAGCAGCTTCGAGTGGAGGGCGGCGACGCCGTTGACGGAAAAACTCCCGGCGATAGCCAGGTAAGCCATACGCACCTGCGGGGTTGAGCCTTCTTCGATGATCGACATGCGGCGCTGGCGTGCGATGTCACCGGGCCAACGCTGGGCGACCACGGCCAGGAATCTGGCATTGATCTCATAGATGATGTCGAGCAGTCGTGGCAAAAGTCGCTTAAAGGTCGGCACTGACCAGCGCTCCAGAGCTTCGGGGAGCAGGGTGTGGTTGGTATAGGCCATAGTGGTGGAGGTGATCCGCCAGGCTTCGTCCCAGCCCATGCTGTGTTCATCCATGAGTAGACGCATCAACTCAGGGACGGCACAACTCGGATGAGTGTCGTTAAGCTGAAAACGGTTCTTTTCTGCGAAGTTGGTAAAGTCATGGCCATGAATGCCGATCCATCGGGCGATTATGTCCTGAAGGCTTGCCGAGGCGAGGAAGTATTGTTGACGCAGGCGCAGCTCCTTGCCGCTTTCACTAGCGTCATTCGGATAGAGGACCAGTGTGATCTGTTCTGCCGAGGTTTTGGCCGCTACCGATTCAGGGTAGAAACCGGCATTGAATTCGCCAAGGTTGAATTCGTCGGTTGCACTGGCTTGCCAGAGACGCAAGGTGTTGACGGTGCCGTTACGGTATCCCGGTATCGGCACATCGTAGGGGACCGCTAGCACATCGTGAGTTTCCACCCAGCGTGGCTGCTGCTTCCCCTGATTATTGTGTTGCCATTCGATACGTCCACCGAAGCGTACTCGCTGAGTATACTCCGGGCGCTCCAACTCCCATGGATTGCCCTCGCGCAGCCAGTGGTCGGGTTCCTCGATCTGCTCTCCTGCGGTAATGACCTGGCGAAACATGCCGTACTCGTAGCGCATGCCGTAGCCGGTGACCGGTAACTGCAAAGTGGCGCAGCTATCGAGAAAACAGGCGGCAAGACGGCCCAGACCCCCGTTGCCAAGACCGGCATCCTGCTCACTTTCAGCCAATTCTTCCAACTCCATACCGAGACAGCGTACGGTAAGTTCGGTCGCCTCATCGAGCCCGAGATTGAGCGCTGCATTGCCCAGGGCGCGGCCCATCAGGAATTCCAGCGAAAGGTAGTAGGCATGACTGGCGTCAACTTCATCGTAGGCATAGCGGGTGTGCTGCCATCGCTCCATCAGTCGGTCACGAATGCTTAACACCAGCGCCTGGTAGGCATAGTGGGCCGATCGAGAGTGTCGGTCGCGACCCAGAGTGTGGGAATAGTAGCGTCGAAAATCCTCCACCAGGCTGTGTACGTCCATACCGAGGGGAGGTAAGTCGGTCAAGCTCGCTTCGAAGTCTTTTTGTAATGTTTTGACGTCCATGGTTCTTCCTGACGATAAAGGATCGTTACACTGCTTACATGCATTACAGACACTATAAACAAATTTACCGTAAAGGGTACCTCTGTCTTGAGGAATTTTATCGGTAAAAGCTTTCGGGATGGTTTATGGGCGATAAGATGTTGGAGCTGTAAGGCTGTAAAATAGAATCTATACGCTATAATCTGATTGTCTCTTCTGTCAACCTAGTGAGTGAGGTAGGTGCATGGTCCCAAAATCATTTTCAGTACGAATTTTTCTGCAGGACGGTCATGCCGATGGCGTCAAAATTATCGCGAAATCTAAATGGCCCGGTCGTGCTCTGGTAATTCCCAGGTCATCATTACCAAAAGAGATAGATCGCAAGGAGCTCAACGCTCCGGGTCTTTACATTCTGGTCGGTTCCTCCAAAGAAGGCAAACTGCCAACTATCCATATAGGCTCAGCCGACCCTGTCTATTGCGCTCTGGAACAATATGATGCCCAAAAAGACTTCTGGAGCTGGGTCGTCGTCTTTGCATCCAAAGATGACAGTCTTAATCCGTCTCAGATGCAATATTTTGAAACACGTTTGACGCGACTGATTCAAGAAGCTAAAAGTGCCAATCTCGACAATTTAAACAATCCTCAACTTCCAGAGCTCTCTGCAACAGAATTAGCCGATACAGAATTGTTTCTTGGCCATATTCTTAGTCTCTGTCCATTACTTGGTTTGACTGTTTTCGAAAAACTGGGAATAGACCCCCAGAGTAGCACTAGAAGAGGTTCTTTGTGACCGTAAAAATCGGCTTGATCAGTGATGTGCATGCAACTCCTACACCTGTATCTGAGGCGCTGGCGGTCTTTCAACGCGAAGGAGTTGACACAATTCTTTGTGCAGGAGATATCGCTGGATACGGGAGTCGGCTTGAAGAGACTGTTGATTTGCTGATTGATAGTGGCTGCCAAGCTGTTCTGGGTAACCATGATTTGTGGTGGCTGGATCGTTGTGAAGATGGGAAAGGCGGACTTGTTGAGGAATATCTGCGAGCCTTACCCTATGTGATTGAGACCTCTATTGAAAACAAAAAAATCCATATGGTTCACGCTAGTCCACCTGAATCCCTCTTTAAAGGGGTTAAACTGTTAGACGAGAATGCTGTGTTGTTGCAAGATCAAAAGACTTGCTGGAGCGACCATTTAAAAGCCTTCTCCTTTGACGTACTGATTGTTGGACATACCCATCAGGTCTTCGCAGAACAGTTGGGCCATGTCCTGGTCATTAACCCTGGGAGTACCCTGTTTAATCACACCTGTGCGATTTTGACTCTACCCGCTATGGATGTCCAGATATTCCCGTTGTCTGGCAAGCAACCGGTGATGGCTTGGAATTGGGGACTGTTCTACGCTGCTCAATCTAATTCATAGGTACCAGAGCGTAACCTTGAGTCTGATAACCGATCAATGAGTTAAGGCTGTTACCGATAGCGTGTATCCCTTCATACAAATCCTCAGAGATCTCATGTTGTCCTCCTGTGCATTAAAAGTCAATTTGCATAAATATTACCATATTTGTCCGACTTTGCTTGTTAAGTTTAGGCCTTTGTCATTTCCTGCTTGCTGAAATTGTCAAACCAGTTAGAATGATTCAGTAAATTTAACCATTCTAAGCAAAGGTGCATAATGAATTATCGTCAGATACTGAAACATAGTCCCTTTTTTGCTGGCCTTTCTGATCAAGATCTTGACGCTTTGATGGGCATTGCCCGCATTCGCGAGCATCCACGTGGAGAACTGCTCTTTTCTGATGGTGAAGAGGCCGCCGGTTTTTTTGTTGTGTTGGATGGTAAGGTCAAAGTCTATAAACTCTCCCCGGATGGGAAAGAGCGCATTCTACATGTTATTCATCCCGGAGGAACATTCGCTGAAGCGGCTATCTTTGGTGATGGTTTGTACCCAGCTTATGCTGAACCGCTTCAGGTTTCAAAATTGTTTTTTCTACCCAAGGATGGGTTCCTTGGCCTGCTGATGGACAATGGTCGGATTGCAATCAATATGATTGCTGGTCTCTCAAGATTCCTCCGTCAGTTCGCCAATCAGATCGAGGATCTGACCTTTAAGGATGTTCCTTCTCGCTTGGCTCGTTACCTGATGGAATTATCCCACGGTACAAAGCAGACCGTCGAACTACCGATCTCCAAAAGCCAGTTGGCCTCTAATCTGGGCACTGTTGGTGAAACTCTTTCACGCACTCTGCGTAAACTCTCCGAGGATGATTTGATCGCTGTGTCGGGGAAAAAAGTTGAGATTCTCGATTTTAGCCGTCTGGAAGAGCTTGCTGAGAAGTGTAAGGAGGGATAGAAGTTGTAGCGTATGGCGCGTAGCAAGAGCAACCAGGCTTGACTACTGCTTCACGTAACAATATTTGATGCTCGTCAATCCATTGCATTCTTAAATCTGCTATCTTGTTCACATGAAAACTTTTCTTACTGCTGTTGTCCTGCCTCTCAGCATCCTCTTGTTTGGTTGTATTGCTGGTCCACCGCCACAATCGATCAATGACAATCCGTTGATTCGCGTTGCTGCTATCAATAAGGCTGGAACCTTCGCTGCGAATCAGGAAGGTGACAAAATTGCTCTAGCCAGAAATGGCTTGTACCTTCATGATCTTGAGTCCAGTTCCTCTAAAAATCTCTCCCCTGATCATCCTGTTGCTCTGGCCTGGAGCGCTGATGGTTTAACTTTGGCCGTGGCTTTCCCTGTCGCAGATTATGAAACCCGCCTGACTCTTTATTCCATTCAAGGTGAATTGTTGCACGAAGTTTTGCTGCCTGTTGCATTCAACCAGATGACATGGAGTGATCGTGGCGATCTCCTGGTTATGGGGTTTGCCCTCAAAATCTTCTCTTTTGGTGCTGACCTGCAACAGATCCTCTACAAGGTGGTTGGGGAAGATGTCATAGCAACCGTCCTCTCCGATACCACTTTGAGAGTGTCCACAGTGAAAAAACTGGCGGGAATTATGCGAGATGTTTTGCCGGTGGCTTTTTCTCCAACCGGCGACGAGCTGGTTTATGTTCACTTACATGAACCACCACAGTTTTCACCCTATCTGAAGCTTCTTTATAAAAATTGGCAAGTTGGCAGCGGGCGTTCTCTACAAGAGATGCCGCTGCAGAGAGTACAGGTTGCCTGGGATAACTCTGCACAGTCCGTTGCGGTTCGTACTGCGGATAGTGTGCAGAAACTTGACCTCTGGCCAACGGTGGAAGAAGTTGCCAGTCGACCTGTAGCTGATCATTATCGATTTGTAAACGGACGTCTTTATGATGGTTATGAATTGTTAGCTGACTGGGGGGGAGATGCGCAGCTGCAGATTCTTCCTGACGGAAGTTTTTTGCTAGCAGTGAATAATATCCTGTGGCGTGGCAATGGACTCCGGAGTGAACCACAGGAGGCTTATAGTGAAAGAGCGTGGACCTTGCGTCGTTGGCGTTTTGAGGGTCTGATTACAGCGGATGAATACCAGAAACTCCTGCGAGAGGAAAATCGATGAACCGTTTACTGCGCCTGTTCTGTTTATGTTGTCTGTCCCTCTTCTTCTCAACGATAGCTTTTGCTGATGAGTGTCTTGAATGTCATCAAATGGAAACCCCTGCCGCCGTTAAACAGTGGCAGGCGAGTTCGCATGCGCCCGCTATTGGCTGCTCTGCGTGTCACGGCACAGATCATGAGGCCATTCTCAAAGGAGACGCGCCTGCCGATGCCAAAGTCTGTGGTCGTTGCCATGAAAAGGCTTATCACGAACATGTCTCAAGTAAGCATGGTCTGGGACTGCACACCGGCTGGGGTTGTACGCGTAATCTCGAGAGTCGTGATCCGCGTGAGTGCCGTTTCTGCCATGAAGAGGGCAGTACGCAGCCGAAAACTTCAATACAATGTGCTCGTTTTTTGACCCAGACATCCGAGATGGCGGCTCTTGGTTGCAATCGTTGCCATCAGGTGGAGAACTCCTGCGCCTCCTGTCATACCAATCACATTACCGATCTCGCCGTTGTGCGTAGCCCGGCAAGTTGCGCGACCTGTCATATGGGGCCCGATCATCCACAGTGGGAGATGTGGCAGACCTCGCGCCATGGTGTGCTTTTCGACGCCCTTGGCGAAAGTGTCGGTCCGACCTGCCAAAGTTGCCATATGACAGGGGGCTCGCACGATGTCTCTTTTGGCATCACGATGTCTCCGGCGATGATACAGCCACCTATTGAGGAGCGAGCCGGTCGTCGCCAGGAAATGATCAGCATCTGTACCCAATGTCATGCACTCTCATTTGCAGAGCGTGAACTGGAGAGTGCCGATGTCATTCTTGAACAGAGTCGAGAGCTGATTAAGGAAGCTGAAGCTATTATCCTGGATCTTGCTGATCGCGATCTACTTGTGCCATCTTTGCAGAATCGTCCAGAACATCCGTTGCGTGGTCAGGAACTGGTTCTCGATGGCCAGATGCTTTATGAGGATATCTCCCATGTAGAGCGCCTCTTTTTCAAAATGAAAAAATACGATTTTGCCAAGACGGTCAAAGGCGCCTTTCATCAGAATCCGGCTTATACGCACTGGTACGGTAATGCTGAAATGAAAATGACCTTGGTAGATATCAAGGCTGAAGCGGCACGCTTGCAAAAAAGTGAAGTGAGTCGAAGTGAGGTGTCCTTGAGGGAAGAGGGGAGTGCTTACCAACCTTTAGAGGAAGAATTACAGGTTTTGAAACGCAAACGGGATCGAGGCGCGATTACCGCCGAAGAATACAGCCAGCGTAAACAGACATTGCTGGAAAAGTTGCCAGACAATAATGACTAAAGAATCGATGAAACCCTTCCAGCCACTGACACCAAAAGAGATCAAGGATCTCAAGGTGCTGCTGCAATTCACTGCGGTCTACTGTCGAGAGAAACATAAAGACGACAGGTCGATCATCACCACTGACGAGTCCGAGTTCCATCAATTGTCACTGCAGAAATATCCTGTCTGTAAAGAATGTTGTGAGTTTCTTCTCTATGCTTTTGAACGTCGCCTGCATTGTCCACTTGAAGAGAAACCGCTCTGCAAGCATTGTTCTGTGCATTGCTACAAGCCGGAATACCGCGAAAAGGTTCGTGAAATTATGCGTTTTTCCGGCCAGTATCTGATCATGCGTGGTCGATTGGATCTACTCTGGCATTATTTCTTCTGATTGACCTCAGTCAAAGTAAGATTGACTCTGAGTGTGTAGAGTTATTTTCACAATAACGGAACCTACATATATGGAGACGTACAGATGATCAGACAAATGGTCGAAATTGATGAAGAAAAGTGCAACGGCTGCGGTGACTGTGTACCGTCATGTGCAGAAGGTGCAATTCAAATAATCGATGGCAAGGCAAAATTGATTTCCGATAACCTCTGTGACGGACTGGGTGCGTGCCTCGGTGATTGCCCGCTCGGTGCCATTTCTGTTGTAGAACGCGAAGCCGATGAGTACGATGAGACTGCTGTGGATGATCATCTCAAAGAGATTGGCCGTGCGCCGCTCTCTCATTACGAAGAGCCAACGGCTCCGGCTACAGGTGGTTGTCCCTCAGCTGCTGTGAAAAGCTTTGCTGCACCAGCTGCTGGTGGTTGCCCTTCGGCGCGGGTAATGAACCTAGAAAAGCCAGCATCTGACGACTCTGCCGATGATGCTTCCCGTCCCTCACGCCTGGCCCAATGGCCTATTCAATTACACCTGGTACCGCCGACTGCACCCTTTTTCCAGAATGCCGACGTGCTTCTGACTGCGGATTGTGTCCCTTTTGCCTACGCAGATTTCCAGGAAGAGTTGCTTAAGGGCAAGGCTCTGGCGATTGCCTGTCCGAAGCTGGATAATACCGAACCTTATGTTGAAAAGCTGACTGCAATGATTACGCAGAGCAATATCAAGAGTCTGACCGTGGCTCACATGGAAGTCCCTTGCTGCAACGGTTTGGTCATGATGGCCAAGCAGGCGCTTGCCAATAGTGGCCGGGATATCCCTTTTGAAACGGTCTGTATCGGTATTCGTGGAGATAAGAAGTAAGGAGTCTTGTCCGGATTCTTATCCCTAGTCTTAAAGCCGTCGGTATTAACCGGCGGCTTTTTTCGTCTGGCCCTGCTGGTTAGTTTTTCGTTTACATCATCTCAGTTAGAAATCCCCTCTGTTCATTATTCTGACGACCCTTACCACATTGTTCGGCTGGTTCTATTATATGACAAATAAAAATTAACCATAGCAAATTAGTCGGCATTCATATTGCACTGATTGCAGGTCATCAACACAGCTAATTCGTGACAAGCTTAGTGTTAGATTAAATTAATTGTTGCTTGTTAATGGTTTAGGCGTGTGACGATGTTTTTTTGTGAATTGTTGGAGACATACGTAGGTAAGTCCATGTTGAGATAGCGTTGCAGAAAACGTGTTAAGGCTGGAACAGACATTATGGGGGAAAGTGTTGATGATTGGGGAAAATGTATTTTCATCGAAGACAGCTGGAGGAGACAGATCTTGTGTGGCAAGTTTTGCCAGCTATCTCTTCAGTACTCTTTTATTGATCGGCAGCGCTTTACTTCTCCTGGCTCCTACTCACGCCCTGGCGTTAGATGAAGTAACCCCTGCTGAGATCAACATTATCCCCGGCCATGAGACCCTGGCACTCCATGCTCCTTATTCAGAAGACAGCGATAATAACTGTACCCTGATAGTTGCCTGGGCGCAAAGCGGGACAGACTGGACGGATCAGAGCGTCGAAACAGTTGTTCTCGATCATCAGGTCAGTACGTTTACTTATCAAATTGAAGGTCTGCAAAACTTTACAACATATCAGGTCAAGGTGACTTTTATTGATGACCTGGTGACCAACAACGGCTTGCAGGAACAGATCGTCGCATCTGTGGTCCCTTACAATCGCCTGCTTCACAACTCGTACACAACGGGATCGTTGAAATGGAACGAAGAAAACGGCTGGGGTGTACCGAACTCAAAGTATGGTGAATTCTCTTGTAGCACCTGTCACGCTAAGCAAACCGGAAACATCAAACGCATCAAAACAGACATTGAGGTCACCGACTCGGAATCAACAGACAGCTTCCCGATTGAGGGCCACGGCAGTGTTTCATTCCTATCAACCCAAAAGGGTGAATCCGATTTTGGTAATGACAAACGGGTGCCGGACAACGAATCGACCAATATTTGCGAATCCTGCCATACCTCGAACAAATTCCATAATTACAATGCCTCGGCCAACAATACGGGCGGCTTTGATCATTATAACCGCGATGATTGCATCGGATGTCACACGCACAATCAGGGCTTCAAGGCGAGTTGTGGTGGGTGCCATCCTGAAGAGCCCGCAGTCGCCAGCCATGATGAACATTTCAACTCTGCTATACTGACTCTGGATTTTGCCTGTAGAACCTGTCACGAGACATCCATCCACAGAAACAGCCTGTCGGAAATCCGTTTTGATGCAAGCAACCCCATCGTCAGCAGCGCCACCTACAGTGAAGAAGGTGGGGATGAGGCCAGTTGCTACGATGAGGAAACGGACTATTGTGATACTCCCGTCTATGGAACCTGCAACAACCTCTATTGTCACAGCAATGCTGACCCTTTAGCTGGAACCAATGCTTACAGCCAGCCGACCTGGGGCGGGGCCGGAATGCAGTGTGATTCCTGTCATGATCCTGCGGGTGGTAGTCAGGCAATGAGTGCACCGCATGGTCGGCATATTGATCCGGCGGCTTATGCCTATGCTTGTGAGAAATGTCACGCCGACACAGTCTCTGGTAGCGACACAATTTCAAATCCTGCCCTTCACATCAATCTGACAAAAGACGTCACGCTCAACGTTACTGGTGTCTACAACGCGACCACGAATGAATGTTCAAATATTTATTGTCATACAGATGGGCGTGCCGGAGCAGACACCTCACCATCCTGTGATGCCAATGAAGAGTTCAGCTGTCATTACGCTGACCTGAATGACGACGGTATTGAAGAGAGCCTGGGAAACCAGACAACCAGTATTCCGAGAATTCCTGACTGGTCAGATGTTGATAGCTACGATTGTTCTTCATGTCACAAAGGGCGTCCAGGCAACAAAGACTGTTTTGAGGAAGATGACTGTCCTGGAAGTGAGGAAAAATATACCCAGATGGATTCTAACGGGCACTTTCGCTTGGCTAACGATCACTGGATACGTAAGTACGAATGCTATGAGTGCCATTATCAGACGACTGATGAATTTAGCGAGCTCAAGTTTGATAGTGGAACTCATGTCAATGAGAAGGTAGATGTCTCTTTCGGCCCAAAATCGAACATCTTAGGCTATCCTCCCCCGAGCTATAACGATGTCGAAATGACGTGCTTAAACATTTATTGTCACAGTGATGGCACCAAGGTCCCGCAAGTTAGAGATTTTCCATGGGATAGTGGCAAAGCCCGGTGTGATTCCTGTCATGGTCATGAGCAGGACGACAATTGTTCAGCTGCAAGCTGTCATCCAGACACTGTGCCCGTCGTCACCCCTGAGAATCAGTGGAAGATGGCGACGCCGATGTATGAAAACACCGGTCCAGGTACAGATCGGGCAAATTCTCATATGCGCCACCTTGAAACAGAGTTTGCCTGCGAAAACTGCCATCGGGAGACGGTTGTTGGATCTTGTAATACAGTCGGATGTCATGATGGTGAGATACCCGACGGGCTGATGTCAGAAGTCGGTCATATTATTCCTGAATTTCACGTAAACACTGAAAAAGATGTGATTTTCAAAGATGGTGGTGATTACGATCGTTTGAACAAAACCTGTTCCGATACCGCCTGTCATGGCCATCCCGATCCTCTGCCAAAGTGGGGTGATAGTCGCAACGGGGAGATTCTCTGTCTGACCTGTCATGGTGACCAGGTAACAGATGTAGATGATTATGGTGCATTTAATGGAATCAGAGCCAAGATCAACATGGTTGAGTGGAAGACCAGTGGACATGGTCGGATGGCCTCGGAGGGTAACTATCCAAGTGGCAACCCTCCAGCTGATTTCCCCGGCAACCCCTGCTGGTACTGTCACGACAATGAGGTCTTACACGACAATGTGACCAATCCATACCGGCTCAAGGAACATCCACAGTTTGAAAAGCGCTTCGAGAAAGAATGTGTCTACTGTCACATGGAGCAAAAAGATGAGGAATGCTGGAAGTGCCACGATGACCCAAATAGCCTTTCTACTGATTTCCAGCTCTCCAATCTCACCGATATCAACCATGACGGCTATGCTGGCAACAATCAAACCTGCCTGACGTCCGACTGTCACCTGCCGCAGGCCGCCAGCGAGTGTAGCACCTGCCACGAGAACCCGGCTCACCCCAGTGGTGCTGTGCAACTCGATGATTCTCTGGTCCGGACGAGGCCTGGTGGCAAGACTTATGTCATCAGTGAAATTAGGGTCGGTATGACCGAATCACCCTATTCTGTCGATCACATCGAATTCAGCTCAACGGGTTCAAAATCGAACGTTTCATGTATGTCGACCTCTCAAGAGTGGCCGCCAACGGGCTGTCATACGGCAGATGCACATATCCATAATACCGGTGCCGGAATCTGGACCGATGATCAAACAGATGATGTCAAGAACCAGTATGTGATGATGGGAGTCTGTCTCCAGTGTCACGATAACGATGACAGTGATCGTTGTAACAGCTGTCACACATGGCCTGAAGACGATGAGGAGAACAATCCCTATCGTCTGGGCTATGACCCCGGAACCGGATTCCATTCAGGGTCCAGTAAGGCCAGTTCCACTCATTTTGGTTTTAAACATTTTGAAGGTTATGAGGAGAGCCTTTCTGTAGTTGATTACACGGGTACAACGAGCACGGCTTCAAAAGAAGACCAGAAACATGTCGTGACGCATCTCACCGATGGCTCTAAAAGCTGGGTCGATGATGAACTTGTTGGCAAGTCGTTCCAGTTGACCAGTGGCCCATTAAACGGTGAAATCCGGCCAATCCTGGTTAACAGTTACAACAGTGTCACGGTCAAAGGCTATTACCCTGAGAGTGTGGCAGATGAGTCGACCTATAAAATACTCGGCACAGTCTGGAAGGGTGGGAAATTCTGTTGGGATTGCCATGATCCACATGGCGACACCAATATCTATATGATTCAGGATGAGATTTCGGTTACGACCGACGGCCTGTTCGGCAAGCCATTGGAACGCGCTGCGGTATCTTTTACACGGACAATCAGCGGCCGTGATTACGCCAAAGACAGCTTCCCGTTCAATGGTATATGCAATGTCTGCCATACCAATGTCGATCACTATCGCAAAGATGATGGTGACACCCATCGCTCCGGACGACGCTGTACCACCTGCCATAACCACGGTTTTGCCGAAGGGCACGGTTCGGGCGGTGGTTGTGCGGATTGCCATGAGCAGAAACCTGTGCCGAACCATCTCGGTTTTGGCCAACCGCGTGACTGCACCAAGTGTCATGACGGCGTCATCAACAAACGCACAGACATCATGCGTCAGTTCCGTGGCCAGTCACATCATGTTCAGGGCATCGATGTCACCAACGAGCATTGTTACAAATGCCACTGGGAGGCGACTGAGTTTGGTTTAATTAATAATGATTACCACATTGGCTACAACTACAAGACTCACGAAACTGTGTCCAAGGGACAGAATGACATGGTCATTTGGGACGCAAGTGGCCGTCCGGACAGACACGAACTCGGTGTGACGGCGATCACTTTCAACACGTCCTCAATTGGCACTTCGGAAGAAAGAGAAAATGTTGAAGATGTGACCCTTCACTGTCTCGGCTGTCACAGTAAGCAGCATAATGATACCGATGTGTTCGGTGATTGCAAAACGCCACGTCAGTATGCCTGGGATAGAACTAGTATTGCTGAACGCTATCTTGATGAAGGGACCACGAACTGGGGCAAATACACAGGTATCGCCAATGCCGCTAAGAAAATTCAGACCAAAGCCTTCTCAGCTCATGGTAATGCTGTAGAGAATAAACGTGGCTGGGATACTGCGACTGGCGAAGATGGAACTCTGCCAAATGGTGATCAGGGTGGTGTGAATGTCCAGTGTTACGACTGTCATAACTCTCACGGATCCTACACCAGTGGCATCACCAGCAGCTATCAGACTTTTGATAATACTTATCGCGGCGCTAATCTGAAAGAGACACAGGCTGGAAAAGGCGGTTACGACGTTACCTACCAGGCTGTTGCGGTCAAAGATGAAGGGGGTGCTGTTAACCCGATGAATCCGGGTGCAGCACAATGCTTCGATTGCCATGAGACATATGCACGTGGCGCCAAGCCGTGGGGCTATAACTCAACCTTTGGTGCCCAGTTGCCAATTCAAAGTTATCGCGACAGCTTAAGTTTCGCCGGTGGTCGGACCGGGCACAAAGATCGCTTTGGTTACCGCTCCGGGATGAATAGTCTTGGTGGGCATCTCAAGGCCTCCGAAAATCTTACCGTAGACGCCTTATATCCGATTAACGGGCTTTGCTCTGGTTGCCACGATCCGCATGGTGTCAGCCCGTCTCTCGGTGATGGTAAAGCTTATGCTGTACCGTTGCTTAAAGGGACCTGGCTGACATCACCTTACAAGGATGATGTGGCGCAACCTTTGGCGTCAACTTATTACACGAGAAATAAGACCAGACTGGTGGAGATCGATCGCAGTACCTTTGGAAATAATAATACAGGTGTTACCGAGGATGCCGAAACTTTTGGTGGTCTCTGCCTGCGTTGTCATCCCAAAGAGCACCTGACCGACGAGTACGTTTCACCAACAGAAAAGCCCGTTTGGCAGAGTGTGGAGCGAGTTCATCAAACTGTCAAAGGGTGGGGGAGCAACACCGAACATTCCTTCCCCTGTGCCAAATGTCACAATGCTCACAGCTCTGGTCTTGGTCGCTTAATGCGCACGAACTGCCTGGATGTTCAACACAAAGGCCAGATCGAGAGTGGTGGCGTCCCCTACCAATACTTCTACAGTGCAAATGACTATGGTCAATATCCCAGGATGTACAGATTTTATGAGAACAACCCAACGGCGTGTCATGACTCTGCTGGAGCTAAAGGTGGTGCATGGGATGAACAGGAATGGAATGAGGTAACGCCTTGGCCGGTGACGCCATGAAAAGGGGGGAGATGTTGAGATCGATTATTGGTTTGGTTCGTTTTGGAGAGACCACTGTGAATTGTAAATGTGGCTATATGAAATTCAAGGCATGCAGGCTGTTGGTATTTACTGCCCTCATGTTTACATGTATTCCATCAACCGTCTTTGCCACAGGCGGAACGATCGAATGGCTATACAACACAGCTGTAATCAATAAGCAAGAAACCAAGGCTATGGCTGTTGATTCAATGGGGAATACGATTCTGGTTGGTTTCACAGTCAACGCCACCAAAGATTATCGTATGATTAAGGTCTCGTCTGATGGTTCCGGCCTGGCCTGGCCGGAACAAACCTTCGATTTAGCAGGGGCCGAAGATGTGGCTATGGCTGTAGTTGTCGATGGTAACGACGATATCATCGTTACTGGTTACGCAGATAATGGCACTGATTTCGACATTCATACCATCAAATATAGCGGCTTGGATGGCTCAATTCTCTGGCAACACTCATTTGATGGGACTGGTCACGGAGATGATTTTGCTGCGGCTATTATTGTAGATCATAATGACAATATCTACGTCGGTGGCACCATGCAGGATGCTAGCGCAAAGGATGATTTTGTTGTCATTAAGTACGATCCAACCGGGCCTATTGCGGATGGAACTCCTAACGGTGCACCGACCTGGTCAGTAAATTATAACAGTCAGTTCGATGGACATGACCGTTTAACAGCTATTGCTGTCGGGGCTGATGGTATTGCCGCCGAGAATAATGACATTGCTGTTACTGGCGAATCTCAGAATGCTGCTGGGGATTTTGATTTTGTCGTTGTTAAGTACAACTCTGCTCATATTAAAAGCTGGGATAAGCGCTATAACGACATTGGTGATGGCAAAGGTCTTGATGTGGCGATGGATAAATCAGGTGCTGTCATTGCTACCGGCTATGTTGATAATGGCACTCTCGCGGTCAGTGACCTGGATCATTACACCGTTAAATATCCTTCAAATGAAGGAGCATTTAAGTGGGAAAAGATCAAAGATCATGGTGCCGATGATAGTGGCCGTGCGCTTTGGCTGGACAGTGCAGATAATGTCTATGTTACGGGCACTCTCTTAAATCCTGTCACCAGCAAGGACCTGTCTGTAACACGCTATGCTGCCTCAAGTGGTAAGGACACAGCTCCTGACGGATGGCACTTTGAATACAATACTGAAAATGGTAACAGTGATGTCGGGGTTGATATCGTTGGTGATAATTCCGGAGATATCTTCGTAGTCAGTGTTACCAACGACAATGGCGGCGGTTTTAACGATATCCATACCTACAAGGTCTGCAAGGAGCATGGCAATATGCTCTGGACTGCAACTTATGGCACGGCCTCAAATGACGATAATCCGATCGGTTTGAGCTTGGCGCCGGATGGCCACCCGATTGTGGCCGGTTGGTCTGACACACCATTAAATGACTTCGACTATATTGCGGTGAAATATAACGCCGGCATGCTTGATCCCCCAACGTCTTTGAGTGCGACAACTGTTTCCATAAGCGAAATCGCTCTTTCCTGGTCAGACAATTCTGACAACGAAGAGAGCTTTGTTGTTGAACGCAAAAATGGCGCCACGGACTGGGCCATTGTTTCTACTCTCGTCAATAATACCGTCAGCTTCAACGATACAGGACTGACTCAGGATCATCGTTATTACTATCGAGTCAAAGCCATCAATACCGATGATGGTAACTCGCCCTGGAGTAACGAGGCTGATGCGCGGACAACCATCGTCAGCTATGAACAACCAACGTGGCAGCACACCTATGCAGGTGTTGATGCCGGTGACGATGAACCTGCGGCAATTGCCGTAGGGCCGGATAATCATCCTGTTGTTACAGGTTTCAGTTTCGAGTTTGAAGGTGGTTATGATTACTACACGATCAAGTTGGACCGTACCGATGCCTCAACAGAACAGTGGAGCGCTCGTTACAACGATGGTGATAACGAATCGGATTATGCGACATCCGTTGCTGTAGACAGCAGTAACCGAGCCGTGGTTAGTGGTTTTTCTTCTCTTCCCGGGGCCGATGGCAACACTAATGATATCTTCACTCTCGGCTACCCCTCGGGCGGTTCCACGCCAACCTGGACAGATCAGTACAATGGTCCTTCTGGTAACGATGATCGCTCTACATCGGTAGCTACAGCCGTTGATGGTTCCGACAATGTTGTCGTGGTCGGTTACGGTAAGAATGCGACGCTCGATAACGATATTTATGTCATCAAATACTCTGCGACTGGTCCCTCTGAAAGTCCATTGTGGGCAGCGACCCCCTACGATCGATTGCCTCGCCCTGTGGGTGGTGGTGATGACCAACCTGCTGCAGTGGCTTACGATCTGAACGGTGATGTGTTTGTTGCTGGGAAAAGCTGGAATGGTAATGACTTTGACTACTTTGTTGCCAAGTACAATGGTGATGACGGTAGCCTTGCCTGGAGTGGGTTGCCACGCTTTTATAACGGTGCGGGTAATTCCAGTGACTACGCGAACTCTCTCGCCGTCGATAGTGTCGGTGACTTGTATGTGACCGGTTACTCTGTCGGTAGTAGTGCTACCGGGGATATTGTTACTCTAAAGTATGATGGAGCGACCGGTAACGTTGTCTCGGGATGGCCGAAGATCTACGATGGTGGATCTTATGATACCGGGGTCTCTATTGTTATCGACCCAATCAACAACGATATTGTTGTTGCTGGCACAACATCTGTTGGGCCGGGCAACCATGATGTTGTCGTAGTGCGTTATTCTTCCGATGGGACAGAGGTTTGGACTAAATTCCTCGATTTTACTGGAAGTGACGAAGCGGCAGCAGCAATGTCAATTGACCGTTCTGGTGTTGTTTGCATTATCGGTGCAACAGATAGTGGCAGTGGTGATGATATCGTCGCCGTAATGTTCGATCACAATGGTCTGATCGTCGGTGCAAATGTCATGGCTGGCGTTGCAGGTGGTCTTGATTATCCGGTTGACGTCGTCTTTAACGCTTATGGTGAAGCATTTGTCGCTGGCGTGACGATGAACGCCGATAACAATACGGATTATATCGTTTTCAAAACGACATCAACGGTTATGCCGGCTCCATCACCTTTAACCGCGACCTTGCTTTATACCGAGGCGAATCTCTCCTGGTCAGATAACTCTCTGGACGAGATCGGTTTTATCGTAGAGGGAAAAACCGGCGCATGCAGTGATACCGGGTCATGGGCCATTGAAACTTTTAAGGGAGCTGATCAAACCGAACACCTTGTCTCCGGATTAACCCCCGGCAGCCCCTACTGCTTTCGTGTACAAGCCTCCAATGCCTTGGGTGAAAAGTCCCGCTGGTCTGAACTTAATGTAGTAACGGTTGCTGCTGAGCCACCAAGTGATCTGCGTGCATCAGCACTAAGCACCACAGAAATCTTGCTGGAGTGGAACGACACGACCATTGGTGAAACTAATTTCAACCTGCAACGCTGTATGGGGTCGGGCTGTGATCCCTCAAGTGCTACCCCCATTGAACTTCCAGCAGAATCCATAAGTTATGTCGATTCTGAAGTTTGTGAGGGTGAAATCTACCGCTACCGAATCAATTCTGAGAAGAAGGAGTATTGGGCAAGCGATTATAGCCTGCCAACTTCAGATGCTGCGCCTTTAACCCTGCCATCTCCTTCAACGTTGAAGAGTGATTGGGTTTCTGAAGCATGGGCAGAGCTGACATGGGTAGATAACTCCGTTGAAGAGACGGGTTTTGTTGTCGAGCGTTGTGTTGGCAGCGGTTGTAGTAACTTTTCTGATTATACGCCGGTGACTATTACCAGTGTGCCAGACTCTGTTCTTCACATGCGCATGGATGAAATCTCTTGGAACAATACCGCAGACGAGGTGATTGACCTGTCACCTGAGGGCAACCACGGTCGTGCTTATGGGTCTGCAACTACGACAACTTCTGGCAGATATGCCAGTGCGGGACAATTCAACGGTACCAGCTCCTATGTTGCCACTTCGTTGTTGATTGACCAGTCTGTGGCTACCAGCACCGGGGCAACATTTTCGGCCTGGGTGAATCCAGAGCTTACAGATAATGTCTATCGTTATGTAATAAGCACTGACAATAATGGCTACGATTGGGGCTTAATCCTTAGAAACGGATACTGGTATATTGCCAATGGCACGACTCGTGTTTATACCGGCATTGTCGCGACAATGAATGCCTGTCAACATATGACGCTTGTTTTTGACCCGGTTTCGGGAGTGAAGCTTTATAAAAGTGATGAAAGCGGAACGGTAACCTGGAGCAATGCATCCATTGCTTTTGAAGACAGCACTGCCACAGTGCACTTCGGGCGGCGTGGCAGCTACAACTCGGAGTTTTTCAATGGCCGCATGGATGAAGTTGCAATATTTAATCGCCCTCTGACTGCCGTTGAAGCCGGAATTCTGTTTGAGCATGGTCTGGGTCGATACAACGATCGAACGGTTGTTCATTCAACGATTTATAATTATCAGGTCAGCACATCTAAGGATGCCTTCTGCGACGCCACCTCGCTACCTTCCAACATTATCCAGCTAACCACAAATCCACCAGCACCATCGGGCCTGATTGCTTTCTCTCCTGACAGCGATCAAGTTACCCTGAAATGGACCGATAACACCACCTCCGAGACCAGCTTCCGTATTGACCGCTGTCAGGGGAGTGGCTGTAGTAATTTCACTGAATTAACGACTGTAGGACCAGACATCACTTTTTACGCTGACACTGAAGTCTGTGCCGACCTCAACGTCGATCTCCCTTTCAACTATCGGGTGACGGCCATTAAAGACGCTGACTGGAGCTCCCTGCCGAGCAACAGCAGTCAGGCGGTTCTCAAGAAAACTGGAACCTCGCCAACCCTGAGCGTTGTCAGCAGGTCGGAAGATATTATCACTCTCAACCTGAACTACACCTCTACGGATTTGACCGGATTCCTGTTTTCACGATGCGACGGGGATGCAACCTTCTGTGCCGACAGCGGAAACTTTGCTGCACCGGAAAACCTCATTGTTACCCCTGCGGGAAGTCAGCTGTTAATGCACATGGATGAACCAGCCTTGGACGGCAGAACCAGTGAAGTTGCCGATTCTTCGGGCCACGGCAATCATGGTACGAGTTATGGCGGTATGAATACCGGCGGAGGTAAATACGGCCGCGGTGGTTCTTTTAACGGTATCGATGATTACATTCGCACTCCACTGATCATCGACCAGTCCGCTACTACGCCGGGGGTGACTTTCGAGGCATGGGTTTATCCTACGGCGAACAATTCCTCTTATAAATTTGTTATCAGTACAGAGAACGGTGGTTACGACTGGAGTATTTATCAGCGCAACTCCAACTGGTATGTGATGAACGGTAGCAACTATATTGATACCGGGGTTGCCGTCAGCCTTAACGCCTGGCAGCACATTGTTGCAGTCTTTCAGCCGGGGGTAGGGGTCAGGTTCTACAAGAATGGAAGTGGAGTCCTGGCGACATCAGCGATTGGTTACGACACTAATTCTGCTGGCAATGATTATGTAACGATTGGTCGCATGGGGAATACTGCCAGTTCTGCCAACCATTTTGTTGGCGGGATAGATGAAGTGGTCGTCTACAATCGGGTTTTGTCTACTGCAGAGGTCCTGGCACGCTATCAACGGCCTTTGCGTTATGTCGATTCTGGTTTGCCGGTCGCAACTCCCTACAGCTACAGGGTAAAGGCTTACAAAGATTATCCTGTCCCAGGTTGCAACTGGGAGAGTAGCTTCTCCACTGTGAAGAGTACAGCTACTCTGGCACCGCCACCACCGACCGATCTGTCTTTCTCTGTTGTTGACACAACTAATATCAAAGCCACTTGGCTAGATAAGGCGACCTCAGAAACGGATTACCGCATCCAGTGGTGCGAAGGGACGGGGTGTACCTTCCCGGCTTCACCTACGGTCAACTCGACGACACTTGGAGCGAATGCTCAAGACTATCTTGATGATGCCGTCTGTGAAGGACATGATTATCGATATCAGGTCCGTGCTGAGAAGGATTGGGTAAGTGAAGCGGTTAATACCTGGGTGACGACCTGGACTGTTGGCACTGCTGAGGTTCATGCCAAAGACAAGTCGGCCACGGACAGCTTTGCTTCGGAGGTCTTGTCTGAGTCAGAAATCTCTTTAACTTGGGCTGATAACAATACGGATGAAGACACCTACATTTTACAACGATGTCTCAATACTAATGTCGCGGTGGACTGTCCCGTTGATGCAGTCGACGATCAATCAACTTTTGAAAATATGGACACAACAATTTTCCCGACCCTTTGGTTCAAGATGGATGAGACCTCATGGGGAACTCCAGTAAATAGTGCCCCAGGCGGCAATAACGCGAGCAGGAGGGGGAATGCCAAAATAGTCACTGATTCCGAACGTGGGAACGTCGGATATTTTGATGGTTCAGGTGACTATCTCCAAGTCAATCATTACGCCGGGATAAATCCGAGTCAATCAATCACTGTATCTGTCTGGGCCAAATCGTCAGGGGCAACATGGGACAGTGATTACTCTGTTATGAGCAAAAGAAACGCCTTTATCCTGGGCCCTGTTCTGGGAACCGGCAATGTTCGATTCCATATATTCCGCGATGGCGATAACTGGCAAGGTAAAGCTGTCAATCCTGGCGTCGACATTACCCAGTGGCACCAATATACTGCAGTTTATGATGGCATAAATCTTATCCTCTACGTCGACGGAATATTCAAGGGGCAGGCGACCTACCCAGGAACCATCAAAGCAGACACCGGTTATCTGGAGATAGGTCGTGATGACGGCAATACCGCGGCCGCCTATAACCTTGGTGGCTGGCTTGATGATGCTCTGATCTTTGATGAGGCTTTGAGCTCTACGGAAGTCCTTGCACTTTATAACGACGAGATCAATCTATCTACCAGTAATCTGGATACAGGATTGACCCCTTCAACCGAATATTTCTATCGGTTAAGGGCAAGCAAGGAAGTAGAAGATGGCTGCGACTGGCCGATAGAGTGGGCCTTGCAATCAGAAACTACGATGTCTCCTCCGCCTCCAACTGAATTGAAGGTGACTACAATCAATACAACCCAGGTTGACATTAACTGGGTCGATAATAGCGGCGCGGAAACTGCCTACAGAGTTCAGCGTTGTGAAGGATTGAACTGTTTTACGGATGACCCCGACGACGATGCCTTGCTTCTGACCGATGATTTGGCCGTGATAGAAGTTCCTGACACACAATTTTATAGCGATCTAAGTGCTGTGGAA
This sequence comes from Deltaproteobacteria bacterium, assembly GCA_024279915.1. Lineage (GTDB taxonomy): Bacteria > Desulfobacterota > Desulfuromonadia > Desulfuromonadales > BM103 > M0040. The sequence goes on along the minus strand of JAJRRB010000073.1, from coordinate 29,430 downwards.
GGTAGAACTTATAGTTACCGGGTTCGGGCTGAAAGATGGATCACTGGAGTGAAAGAGTGGGGCACAGATTGGGTTGGTCCTGAAACTGCAAAAACTTGGGACAAACTGGCCCCAGGGAATCTTGTTGCAACCCGCATATCCGAGGCCCAAATCGAATTATCCTGGGACGACAGCAACAATGACGAGACCGGTTACAGAATAGAGCGTTGTGCTGGTGAGCTATGTAATGGAACTGATTTTGTTGAAATCGATGTTGTTAATGGTGACGGTGCTCCGGTAACGACGACTCTGGCTGCCGGTCCCAATATTAATGGGTCCTTCACTGATTTAGACTTGTGGGTCATCCACCCGTTAACCGGGTCGACCGTTCGCGCTCTGCGTTTGCCTTTTACCGGTCATCCTGCACCAGGATCGACCTCACTCCCGATGACGCTCAATACGGATACTAATTATGTTGTGACCTTCGAAGCCTGGAGTGACGATGGTCCTGCGATCAACGTACAAAACGATCTGCATCCAGATACTTTGCCAGAGTTCCAGCACCTGGTCAGCCCAACGCCAAAACAGTTCCGCATCGCTTTTAATAGTGGACATGCGGATATGCTTTCAAGCCCTATATTGCGATTCTTTCATTACAATCTTGACCGCAATATATTTATTGCCAATATTAAAATGGTGACGCCAAGCACGGTGATATATACGGATAGTGATTCAGAATTGCTCCCTGGCGCTACTTATCGTTACCGAGTTAACACCTACAAAACTGCTGTTGAAGGGGTTAATAGTTGGCCGGCCGGCCCCTCAAATATTGCGACTGTGGCGACTGATGTTGTGGCTCCTTCTGACCTGAGCGCTGAAGCAATCAATCCGACTGAAGTTGTTTTGACCTGGTCTGATAACACCGAAACGGAAACCGGTACGGAGGTATGGCGACGTTGCGACGGACTTTTAGCCGTTTGCGAAGAGCCAGAGAAATCCGGTTTTGTGAAAATCGATGAGGTCGGCCCGAATATTGCGACTTATCGCGATGTTGATGTCGCTAAGGAAACGGATTACTGGTACAAGGTTGTTGCCAGAAATGAAGGTCTGTCAAGTTACGGAGGTGGCACTTGGTCACATTACGCTCCCGTGGTCATTAGCCCCTTTGTCGCTAATGGTTATTATCAACTCACTGTCACCCACAATAGTCAGATGCAAGATGATTTCGGTGACCTGCGTTTTTATGATGAAACAGCGCAGCGGCAGTTGCCTTACTGGGTAAAGGAGTCCGTGACCGGCACTTCGGCCACGGTCTTGATCAAGATTCGCGGTCATAACGCAATCAATATGTATTATGGCAACCCTGAGGTTGGCTATGTCGGTAGTGCAGACGTTTTCTATGATAAATACGATTTTTCTGGGACAGTCATTGATTCAAGTGAATGGGCCGAGATTGACGCATATGATGCTATTGAACAAAGTGACGGACTGATAATAAAGACCTCCTCCAATTCTTCCTGGAACAAAGCACTGATCTCACAAAAAACTTATGATCGTCGCTTCCAATGGGAGCTGTATGCAGATTTGACGATCGACGCCGACACTAACGGTTCGGCTGCAAACCGTTTTGCGCTGGGCTGGCTGCTCGACCAGACGACCTTCACTAGTCCAGTTCAATTCGTGCACAGTCTTTACTGGGATAATACTTATTTAAGGACTTATGAGAAAGGCTCCAACGTTTATGTACGGAGATATGTAAATAGTACTGATTACGAAAGCAGGGCTGTCCTGACGCCTACAGGTGCAGAATACTATCTGCGCGACGGTTCAACTCCTGACTGGACCCTCCTCAAAACACTTGATAATAATGTAGACCAGGTGATGCGGGTTGCCATTGGTCAATCCTCTCATAATGCAACAATCAAAAGCATGACTGTCACCCCGACACCTCTGCCTGCAACTCTTGGCGGTGAGGTTGTTAATGTGCGAACCGACTTTGGCTTTCCTTGGCCCGGTGTAGAAAGCAACATCGCAACGTTGACCACACCGGCGCCAGTAGCACCGAGCGGTTTAATCGTTATGGCGGACAGTGATAAAGGGGTAAGTTTGAAATGGACAGATGGGACTGCTGATGAGACTGGATTCAAGGTCGAACGTTGTGAGGGCAGTGGATGCTCAGGTTTTACTCAAATAGGCATAACCTCGGCGAATGAGGACTCGTATTACGACACTTTTGAAATTGAACCTGAAACATACTATCGATATCGAGTGAGGGCTTATAAGACGACGACATATTCTTGGGATAGTGCGTATTGCGTCCCGGAGCAGGATCTAACTTTCTCCGCAAGGGCTACTTTGCTGACAGCAGTCCCCGTAAGCTCGCGAATGATAGAATTGGTCTGGAAGGAGAACGCCTCAGACGAGGAAGGTTACGAAATTGAAGTGCAGATCTGGAACGGACAATTTGTCAGTACCGGACAGGTGATTCGGGCCGAAGAGTTGATCAAAGAAAACCCAACATATATTGATGGTGTCGAAGCTCGTTTTGTTGACACGGTCGGTATTAACGTTGGGGAAACTTATGTCTACCGCGTGCGTCCATTCCGTGGTGACGATAAGTCCCCCTACAGTAATAATGCTGATGCGACTCCTCTGTTGAGTCATGGTGATGGAACTTGCTATCCTTTGCCGTGAATGGCTATGGATTCGCTTAATGATTGTAGGGCTGTTTCTGGACGGGAAGAGCTCCTTGATTAGTCTCGGGCTGCCGATTAACATCGGCGGCTCTTTTTCGTCTGGACATTCTGATGGCTGACCGCTAATCTTTTCTAGCAATCAGCGCATTGATTGTTCGACTGGCTGCTTGATATTCCTCAACTTCCAAAGAATGAAAAATTATGCTCAATCTTCTTGTGAATACATCCCCTGAACAAAAAGCGTTCCTGGCCAAAGTTCGTCTTGCTATGGAGCAATACTTCGGTGAAGACCAGAGACGTATCGATCACGCTCTGCAGGTCACCCGTTATGCGGAGGAGATACTGGCTTATATCGAAGCTGATCCAGTGCTGACGTTAACGTCTGCGTACCTGCACGATATAGGTATCCCTGAGGCGGAGCGTAAGCACGGTTCAAACGCAGGAAACTGGCAGGAGCTTGAAGGGCCGCCCGTCACGCGGGATCTCCTCGCAAGGCTTGGTTCAGAGCCGTCCTTTGTTGAGCAGGTTGCCGACATTGTTGGCCACCATCACACTTCCTGTGGTGTTGACTCTCCTGAGTTCCGTGTTATCTGGGATGCTGATGCCCTGGTGAATTTCGCTGAAGTTTTGCCGGAAAAAAGCAAAGAACAGATCGAAAACATCTTGCAGGATCATATGGAAACAGAAGCCGGGTTCCGGATTGCTAGCAGAATATTCATTCAGGATACGGAGAGTCATAGACGATGTCTGAAGGGACACAGACCCGCAATTTTACTTTGACAGTGCGCTACGCCGAAACGGACGCTCAGGGAGTAGTACATCACGCCAACTACCTGATCTGGTTCGAGGAGGGGCGTTCCGAATTCTTGCGTCAGAAGGGTTGCTTTTACAGTGATATGGAGCGAGACGGTTTCTTCGTCATTGTCGCCAAGGCCGAAGTCCATTACCGCGCTCCCTCTTTTTACGAGGATCAGATCACGATTGCGACCACTCTGGAAAAAGGCAAGGGGCGTTTGCTGGTCTTCTCTTATAAGGCAACCAACCAAAATGGTGTGCTGGTCGCTGAAGGGCGAACCCGTCATTTGATTCTTGATGCTGAACGTCAGCTGGTCTCCCTGCCCATCAAATATCAACAGATTTTGTATCAGGAAGGCTCATGACGGAATCGCACAAACTTGCCAGAGGGCTGGTTCAGGTTTATACCGGCAATGGTAAAGGGAAAACGACTGCGTCTTTGGGCTTGGTCTTCCGGGCTCTTGGTCACGGTCTGCGTATACACGTGATGCAATTTATGAAGGGCCAGACGATCTATGGCGAGCTTGAATCGGCCAAACAGTTTGCCGATAATTTGACGATAGAACAAGTTGGCCTGCCAGGGTTTGTCAAAGAGGGCAAGCAGACAGAAGTTGACCACGATATGGCTCAGAAGGCCTTGGTGCGCGCGAAAGTTATCGTCGCTAGTGGTGATTATGACCTGGTGGTCCTCGATGAACTAAACTGTGCCGTTGATTTTGATCTGGTGGAACTTGGTGCTGTCAAAGAGTTGATTCGCACCAAACCTGAGCATACTGAACTTGTCATCACTGGTCGTAATGCCCACCCAGATGTTGTCGAAATGGATGACTTGGTGACCGAAATGCGTGAGATCAAGCATTATTTCAATAATGGACAGCCGGCGAGGGTGGGGATAGAGTCTTAAAACCTTACAGTTGGTTTTTCCTTTGACTCTTCGTCTGCTTGTTGCTATAAAAATTCTCCGTTTCAACGGTACTGACACAACGATAATGCAGGTATAGCTCAGCGGGAGAGCGCTCGCCTCACACGCGAGATGCCGTAAGTTCGATCCTTACTACCTGCACCATATAGAACGGTCTTCTGGCAATAAAGCTGGCAGGCCGTTTTTTTGTAAAACGAAATCCTCTCTGATTCTTTTAAGCTTTCATATTTCGTGTACAATTAAGACTTGTGAATAAAGCTGTTGCGATGTATGTCCGCTTCAGGGAGAATTCGTTATGTGTCAAAGTACTTACCTCCGAGATACATGCGGTATCTCAAGGTACCTTTTTGCGGCTCTGCTATGTATGGTCTTGCTCCCGTCAACATCTTTTTCTTACGAGCTGCTTATCGGAACTGGAGAACGTGACTCCTTTTCTTATTATGCCGGAAAACTCATCTGTCGCAGCATCCACAAGTTTGATAAAGACGTAACCTGCCGACCTGTACCATCCGATAATTATACTGACAACCTCACCAATGTTCAGGGCGGTTCTCTGGATATGGCCCTGGTTAATTCAAAGACAATCTACGACGCATTTCATGGCGATAAACAGTTTGAGTATGTCTCTCTGGATTACGATCAACTCAGATGGCTTATGCCTCTGTACCGTACTCCGATTTTACTGATTGTACGTCGGGATGCTCATATCAACTCGTTAGGTGGCCTGGTCGGCAAAAATGTCAACGCCGGACGTCTGTTGAGTCTTCAGGAGGTCGTTTTTCGCGAAATCATGGTCGCAACAGGGTGGCAGGAGGATACTTTCAGGCTCTATCAAAACCTGTCAGAGTCTAGTTCTCAGGATTATATCGCCTTGCACACAGGCTCGGTTCAAGCGATGCTTCACATCGGGATGCACCCTGACGATAAACTTGAACGCAGTCTGGCAAATGGACATACGCAGATTGTCGGTGTCGGCGGCCAGGCGGCTAGTCAATTGATAGAAGGGGGGGCAGGTTTTTACAGGGAAGCGATAGCTTCTGACACTTATTCAGGCTATGAAAACGATATCGATACGCTGTCGCTGGAAACTCTGCTCATCACCTCTGCGGATTCCGACAGTGACACGGTTGCTCTTGTCCTTGAGGCCATCCTAACTGCAACAAAACAGCTGCAGACTGCTCACCCGTCCTTTCTTGCAGAGTCGGTCGACATAGAGATCCTTAATGAGGGCTATCTTCACCCTCACCCGGAGGCCATTCTGTTTTTTCAGTCAAACCAGAACAGACTCTAGGAGTCTGTTGTTTCAAAACTGTCGAGTTGTCAGTACTGCGAAAGTCACAACTTGTTGGCTTTGTGATGGGCACGGGACAGTATGCAAGCATGGTCCCGTTACACATCCTTTCTACAGCCTTGGTATTTCGGTTGGAGGGCTCTTTATGGTAGCTCTGATGTTACTCTCTGGTGTCCTTGTAGATGAGTGTTCAATATGTCTGAAGAAGTTGAACAAATAGCGGAAATTGCGCATAAAAAGGCTTGACAGCTTACCCTCTCTTTGTTAAATGTATCCAGCATTTTGGATGCAGGCGCGTAGCTCAGTGGGAGAGCACTACACTGACACTGTAGGGGTCGTCAGTTCAATCCTGACCGTGCCTACCAAAATTCAACTAGGGCAGATAGAGGCATCCTTGGATGCCTCTTTTCGTTAAAGGGATGTTAAAGGGAACCAGGATGTCAATGCTGAACGTAACATTGCCGGATGGAACCGTTAAAGAGGTGGCAGCAGGAACGACGCCGCTAGATGTTGCAAAATCTATCGGTGAAGGTCTTGCACGACAAACCGTCGCCGCATACTTTGGCGAAACTCTGGTTGATGCATCGACTCCTATTGAGTCGGACGTTGATCTGCGTTTGGTGACGCTTAATACTCCTGATGGCCTGAAAATCTACCGCCACTCCACCGCTCACCTTATGGCTCATGCGGTCAAAGAACTTTACGGCCGTGAGGTTCAGGTGACCATTGGTCCTGCAATCGAGTCTGGTTTCTATTACGATTTTTACACAGAGACACACACCTTCAGTCCTGAAGAGGTTGCAACAATAGAACAAAAAATGAAGGAGTTGGCCAAGGCCAACCTGCCGATCGAACGTCAGGTCGTCAAGAGCACTGACGCGATCGCTCTCTTCCGTGAACTGGGTGAAACATACAAGGTCGAACTGATTGAGGACCTTGGTGAAGAAGAAGTGACCCTCTACCGTCAGGGCAACTTTGTTGACCTCTGTCGTGGTCCGCATCTTCCGTCCACCGGTAAACTCAAAGTTTTCAAGTTGACCAGCGTCGCTGGTGCCTACTGGCGTGGTGATGAGAAGAATGCCATGCTGCAGCGTATCTACGCGACGGCATTTACTGATAAAAAAGAACTCAAGCAACACCTGTATCGTATCGAAGAAGCTAAAAAACGCGATCATCGCAAGCTTGGTCGCGAACTCGACCTCTTTTCTTTTAACGAGGAGGCTGGTGCTGGTCTGGTGATATGGCATCCGAAGGGTGCGATGCTGCGGACGCTGATTGAAGATTTCGAAAAGCGCGAGCACATCAAGCGTGGTTACGATATCGTCATGGGACCGCAGATTTTACGCACTGAACTCTGGAAGACCTCCGGGCATTACGATAATTACCGCGAAAACATGTACTTCACTGAAATCGATGGGCAAAGTTACGGCATAAAACCGATGAACTGTCTGGCCCATATGCTCATCTACAAGTCGAAGAAACGTTCTTATCGTGATCTGCCGTTGCGCTATTTTGAGTTGGGAACAGTTCATCGCCATGAGAAGAGTGGGGTGTTGCATGGTCTTTTGCGTGTGCGCGGTTTCACTCAGGATGATGCGCATATCCTCTGCATGCCAGAGCAACTTGATGGCGAGATAAAAAACGTTATTAAATTCATCCAGGACGTTATGGGTGTTTTCGGCTTTGAGTACGAGTTGGAAGTCTCAACCCGTCCTGAGAAAGCGATTGGTTCTGATGAAGATTGGGAGCGTGCCACCAATGCTCTGATAAGCGCTCTGGACGACACCGGACTCCCTTATGAAATTAACGAAGGTGATGGTGCTTTCTATGGTCCGAAGATAGATGTTAAGATAAAAGACGCTCTTGACAGGAAGTGGCAGTGTGCTACTATTCAGTGCGATTTTACTCTCCCTGAGCGGTTTGATCTCAACTATACTGGGAGTGACGGCGAGAAACATCGGCCGGTCATGGTCCACCGGGTTATCCTGGGGGCCATTGAGCGTTTTATCGGCGTGTTGATAGAACATTACGCTGGCAACTTCCCACTCTGGATTGCTCCGGTTCAGGTTAAGGTTCTCAATGTAACAGATAACCAGGCTGCTTATGTCGAACAGGTTTGTGAGGAGTTACGCTCACAGGGAGTTCGCGTGCAGTCTGATTTACGTAATGAAAAGCTGGGTTTCAAGATTCGCGAAGCCCAGATGGAAAAAATTCCCTATATGCTGGTGATTGGCGATCAGGAAGTGGCCGCCGGCACCGTGACCGCAAGACATCGTACAGGTGAAAACCTGGAGCCGATGACTCCTGCGGATTTTATCCGGTTTATTCAGGAAGAATGTCAACTGTATCACTAGGAGGTGCGTCATAAGCAAGGACACAACCAATATCAATCAGGCTATCCGTGCCAGTGAAGTTCGCGTTATTGATGAAGAAAATAACCAGCTTGGCGTTATGGCTCTGAATGCTGCCTTGCAGGCTGCAGCCGAAGAGGGCCTTGATCTAGTCGAGGTCTCACCGACTGCAAAGCCTCCAGTTTGCCGGATTATGGACTACGGTAAGTACAAGTATCAGCAGAGCAAACGTGCTGCCGAGGCGAAAAAGAAGCAGGTTCGGGTTGAACTTAAGGAAGTTAAGATGCGCCCCAAAACTGATATTCACGATTATCAGTTCAAGGTGAAAAACGCCAAGCGCTTCCTTGGAGAAGGCAACAAGGTCAAGATAACCATCATGTTCCGTGGCCGTGAGGTGACTCACCCTGAGTTCGGTCGTAGGCTTCTTGAAAGAGTTGCGAACGATGTAAAAGAACTTGGCCAGGTTGAAAGCTGGCCCAATATGTCAGGACGTTTCATGAGCATGGTGATCAGTCCTCTGAAAAAATAATAGCTAACGGTTTTCGGGATACCCGGTCAGGCCGTTGCAGATTGATAAAAAAGGTAAGGAGAAAGAAGATGCCCAAGATCAAAACCAACCGTGGTGCTGCCAAGCGTTTCCGCAAGAGCGGAACTGGCAAAATCCGTCGCAATAAGGCTTATACCAGCCATATTCTGACCAAGAAATCAACCAAGCGTAAGCGCGATCTGCGCCAGACGACTGTGGTTGCTAAATGCGACGCCAAAAACATCAGCTGCTTGATTCCTTATCTCTAGGAAGTAGGCAGCAGATCAACAACTCGTGAACTGTGGGGCTTAACATCTCCCCCTGCAGATCCGGGTGCGGGGCAACCCGCCTAACCGACCCACGAGGAGAAAATGTATGGCAAGAGTAAAAAGAGGCTTTAAAGCCAGGCGCAGAAGGAACAAAGTTCTTAAACTGGCCAAAGGTTATCGTGGCGCCCGCAGTAAACTGTTTCGTAGTGCAACTGAAGCAGTCGACCGCGCCCTGAATTATGCCTACCGTGACCGCCGTGTTCGCAAGCGTGATTTTCGGGCCCTTTGGATTGCCCGAATTAATGCTGCAGCCCGAGACAATGGCTTGTCTTATAGCCGTTTGATTCACGGTCTGAAGCTAGCAGAGATCGGTATCGATCGTAAAATCCTTGCTCAGCTGGCTGTCACCGACCCAACTGGTTTTGGCTCCATTGTTGAAAGAGCCAAATCCCAGCTTCAGTAACTGCCGAAAGTTAAAGAGATGGGGCCTTCCCCCATCTCTTTTTTTTTAAATTACGGCCTGGCTTTCCTGCTGGGCCGTAATATTCTTTGGGATATTATGAAAGACAAACTGAGTAAGATCGAAGAAGAAGCCTTGCAAGCTGCCGCAGCGGTTACAACTGAGGTTGACTTGCAGCAGGTGCGTGCGCGCTACCTGGGCCGGAAAGGCGAAATCACTGCAGTCATGAAGGGTATGGGGCAGTTGTCTCCTGAAGAGCGCCCTTTAGCTGGTGCTCTCGCTAATGAAGTCAAGGGTCGCCTGGAAACTGCTTTTACGGCACGACAAGAGAACTTGCGTCAGGAGCTCATGCAGCAGAAACTTGCCAATGAGAGCCTGGATGTGACTTTGCCCGGACGCAAGCAGGGCCGTGGTTACAAGCACCCGATCACCCAGGTGACCGAAGAGGTCGTTGCGATCTTTTCCGCACTTGGCTTTGGTGTCGCTGAAGGTCCTGAAATTGAAAAAGACTTCTATAACTTCGAAGCCCTGAATATTCCCAAAGATCACCCGGCTCGTGACATGCAAGACACTTTTTATATCTCGGAAGAGGTCGTGTTGCGCACTCATACATCGCCGGTGCAGATTCGCACCATGCTTGAGCAAGAGCCTCCAGTACGTGTCGTTGCTCCCGGTACCGTTTATCGTCGCGATTCTGACGTCACCCACAGCCCCATGTTTCATCAAATAGAAGGCTTCCTGGTTGATCAAAAGGTGACTTTTGGTGACCTTAAAGGGATTCTGACAACTTTTATCACCGAGTTTTTTGGGTCAAATATTGATGTCCGTTTCCGGCCATCATTCTTTCCTTTTACTGAGCCGAGCGCAGAGGTTGATATCCAATGTGTGATCTGTGGCGGTAGCGGATGTCGGGTTTGTGGCCATACTGGTTGGTTGGAAATCCTTGGTAGCGGCATGATTGATCCCGAGGTTTTCAAGTCGGTTAACTACGATCCTGAAAAATACAGCGGCTTCGCCTTTGGTATGGGCATCGAACGCCTCGCCATGCTCAAGTACGGTGTTAATGATTTGCGACTCTTCTTTGAGAATGACCTGCGATTTTTAAAGCAATTTTAGACGCAGGGACTGGCTCCTTTGGGCCAGAGTCTGCTAACCAACACTTGTTTTTTACGTTTTACTTTAACTATTTACAGCTTGTAGATTCATAAAGGACTTTAAGTATGAAAGTCACCTTGAACTGGCTCAAGGATTATGTTGATTGCGACCTTTCTGCCGACGATCTCTCTCACCGCCTAACTATGGCTGGTCTGGAGGTCGATGCCATGGAACGTCTTGGTGAGGGCCTGGACAGCGTCATTGTCGCCCGTCTTGCCGATGTACAGCAGCATCCAGATGCAGACCGTCTCACTGTTTGCAAAGTAGAAACAGGTAGCGTGACTCAGCAGGTGGTCTGTGGTGCTAAAAATCACAAGACTGGTGATCTGGTCGCTCTGGCTCAGGTTGGTACAGTGCTGCCAGGTAACTTCAAGATCAAAAAATCGAAAATTCGTGGTCAGGAGTCGTGCGGCATGCTCTGCTCCGTCAGCGAACTCGGCCTGGCAGACGAGTCTGACGGTATTATGATCCTGTCGTCTGAACTGACTATCGGACAACCGGTTTTTAAGGAACTTGGTCTCAAAGATATCATGTACGAAATTGGCTTGACGCCGAATCGAGCTGATTGCCTGAGCGTCGTTGGAGTCGCACGTGAAGTTTCGGCTATGGTTGATGCCACACTGCAGCTTCCAGAGTCTGTCATCATCGAAAGCGATTCTCCTGCCTCGGAGAAAACTTCGGTGGTGATTGAGGATGCCGACCTTTGTCCGCGTTATGCTGCTCGCCTGATCGAAAATGTCAAAATCGGGCCATCACCTGAATGGCTCTCCCGACGTTTGGAAGCGGTCGGGATGCGATCAATTAATAACGTTGTCGATATCACCAACTTTGTCATGATGGAGCTGGGACAGCCTCTGCACGCCTTTGATTTCAATCTATTGCGCGAACACCGGATTGTGGTGCGTCGCGCTCAGGATGGTGACCAGTTTACGACGCTTGATGGTCAGGTCCGGACTTTGATGGGTTCCGATCTGGTGATCTGTGATGGCGTTGGACCCGTTGCCCTGGCTGGCGTTATGGGCGGTGGGAACTCAGAAGTCAATGATGACACGACTGCCATTCTTCTGGAGAGCGCTTATTTCAATCCCACGACCATCCGTCGTACCAGTAAACGGTTGGGGTTGCACACGGAATCTTCTCATCGTTTTGAGCGTGGTACTGATGTTGACATGGTGCCATTTGCGCTTGATCGTGCGGCAGCACTGATTGCCGAACTAGCTGAAGGTGCGATTGCAAATGGTGTGATCGATATCTACCCAGAAGAATTGATTCGCAAAGTTGTTATTATTACTGCCTCACGCACGGGTCAAGTCCTTGGCCTTGATATTGATGCTGATGATATTCGTTCCAAGCTCAACTCTATCGGTCTGAAATCAGAACTTCTGGTCGATCGTCGTGATGGTGCGGTCAGTGTTGAGATTCCTAATTTCCGACCTGACCTCGAGCGTGAAATCGATCTGATTGAAGAAGTCGCTCGTCTGATTGGTTACGATCATATCCCGGTGACCATGCCGGTCAGTACGCTGACCTGTCAGCAGCTTCCAGCTCATCTTTCTCTGGAACGTCAAGTGCGTGACCAGATGGTGCAGATGGGCTATTCTGAAATCATTAACTACTCGTTCTTTAACGCAGATTGTCTCGACAAAATCAGACTCTCTGGAGATGATCTACGTCGCCAGAATGTCCAGATTCTCAATCCATTGACAGAAGAGCAGGGCAGTATGCGTACCACCCTGGTGCCCAGTTTGCTTGAGACCTCTTCCCGTAATCGGGCTTATCGTACTGAGGACCAGGCTATTTTCGAGCTCAGACCTGTGTTTCAGCCTGAGAATGGTTCCGAGCTGCCTTGTGAAAGTTTGCGCTTGACGGCACTTCTCTGTGGCCGCCGTGATCCGCAAGGTTGGGCACAATCGACCCAAAATGCTGACTTCTTCGACATGAAGGGTGTTGTAGAGCAACTCTTAGCTCATTTGAGAATCAGCAATGTGAAGTGGCAAACAGAACATGATGAGGTTTTTTACCATCCTGGAAAGTCCTGTGCACTATATCAAGGCAAACGCCTGCTTGGTACTCTGGGTGAACTCCATCCTGAAGTCCTGCATAACTTTGATCTTGGTCAGTCCGCGATTCTTTGTGATTTGGATGTAGAGGCCCTTGTTGAATTGAGCAACGACACGGTTCAGTTTCAACCGTTGTCTCGCTTCCCGGACGTCCAGCGTGACTCTGCCTTCCTGGTCGATAGTGACATCTCTGCGCAGCAGGCTCTTGACGTGCTTGGCCAAGTCAAAATCAAAGATCTGGAAAGTATCGAGCTCTTTGATGTATATGCTGGAGAAGGTGTTCCTGCTGGTAAGAAGAGCCTGGCGATCCGTGCTTGTTACCGTGCCATGGATCGGACTCTGACGGATGAGCTTATCCAGAATCTGCATGGTAAGTTGATTAAGGCGATGGAAAGAGAGCTCGGTGCTGAACTTCGATGAAAAAAGCAGTTGCTTGACATGTCTTGACTGTGTTATAAAAGCTTGAAAATTCGCGTAGATATCAAACAGGAGGTGGATTGAAATGACGAAGGCGGACCTTGTCGAAAATGTATATCTTAAGACCGGATTCTCCAAAAAGGAGTCCGCTGAGATTGTCGAAATGGTTTTTGATATCATGAAAACTACTCTTGAAGACGGTTACAAGATAAAAATCGCTGGCTTCGGGAATTTCGTCGTCAAGGACAAGGCTACACGCCGCGGTCGTAATCCCCAGACCGGTGATGAGATTGAAATTTCTTCTCGTCGAATCCTGACCTTCAAGCCGAGCCAAGTACTCAAGGCTGCTATTAACGGGTCGTAGAGCTAAGGCTGGTTCGCTCCGCAATCTACAGGAGCTCGGCGCATGGACTTTCAAATCCCGGATAAGCTATATTTCAAGATCGGTGAAGTTGCCAAATTCACCGGTATCAAAACTCATGTCCTGCGTTACTGGGAGACTGAGTTTAAGTCTATACGTCCCAATAAGAGTCGCAGCAATCAGCGGCTCTATCGAAAGCAGGATGTAGATCTTATCCTGCGCCTGAAAGATCTCCTCTACAGCCAAGGTTTTACAATTGCTGGTGCTCGCAAAAAACTGCGTGAGAAACCGGCAAAAATTGTTGATGCTCCTGTTGTAAAGAGTGAACCAGCTACTGAGGTTGTTGGTCAGTTAACCTTGCCTCTCGCTGGATCTTTAGATTTGAAAATCCTCAAGGCAATACGTCAGGACATTTTGCGTCTCAAGAAGAGCCTGGATGCCAAACCTTGAGCTGTTACAACCTCCTATCACTTCTACCTGAAATAATCCTGTGTTGATTTTACTTACTAATGACGATGGTATTCATTCCGCCGGTTTACAGGCGCTGGCCGACCGATTTAAGTCGCTCGGTCGGGTTGTTGTTGTCGCTCCTGACCGTGAGCGAAGTGCCATTGGTCATGCTTTGACCTTGCATGCACCTTTGCGAGCAGAAGAGATTTGTAAGGATTGTTGGGCAGTCAGTGGGACTCCAACAGATGCTGTCAGTCTCGGTATCTGTAGCCTTTTGCAAGAGCCGCCAGACCTGGTTGTCTCCGGGATTAACAAGGGTGGCAATATGGGCGACGACCTGACCTACTCAGGTACTGTTGCCGCAGCCATGGAAGCGACACTGATGGGCGTCCCGGCAATTGCGGTTTCTCTCGCCGCGAAGAGCTTTAGTTACGACGATTTCTCTGACGCTTCAGGAGTTGCCATGCAGCTTGCTACAACGGTTCTTGACCATGGTTTACCGGCCGACACCTTTATCAACATCAATGTCCCGGCTCGCAAGCCACTTGGTATCCGTCTGACCCGACAGGGGAAGCGCGTTTATGAAGATGCTGTCGTAGAAAATGTTGACCCAAGAGGCCGCTCTTATTACTGGATTGGTGCCGGAGAACTTGGTTTTCAAGATCTGGATGGGACAGATTTTCATGCCGTGAATAATGGTTATGTTTCGGTCACTCCTTTGCACCTCGATTTAACCAACTACGCTGCTATGGATCGTTTGCGTCAGTGGCAACTCGAAGAGATCACTTTGGACTCTGCTGACACCCCTTTAGCTTCAGATCCTACCGGGTCGTCTTCATGAGAGATTTTTCGATAGCTCGAAGACGTATGGTCGAAAGACAAGTGATCAGCCGTGGAATCAGTGACAAACGTGTTATCGATGCCATGCTCACGGTGCCTCGCCATAAGTTTGTAGAAGAGGCTCTGGAAGCGCAGGCTTACCAGGATGCTCCATTGCCGATTGGCGAAAAACAGACAATCTCCCAACCGTATATGGTCGCGGTTATGAGTGAGGCGCTCGTTTTAGAAGGCACTGAGACTGTTCTTGAAGTCGGGACTGGCTCAGGTTATCAGGCCGCTGTACTGGCGTTAATTGCTGATCGGGTCTTTTCTGTGGAGCGAATTCCGGCGCTTGCGCGTCGTGCCCGTAAAGTTCTGGATGGTTGTGGCTTCAGTAAGGTCAATATCCGTGTAGCGGATGGGACGCTTGGTTGGCGGGACATGTCACCATTTGACGCTATTGTCGTCACTGCTGGAGCACCAGAAGTCCCACAGGACTATCTCAATCAACTGGCTATAGGGGGACGCCTGGTTATCCCTGTTGGTAGTCGGAACGACCAGATTCTTATGCGCATTACGCGTACCGGAAAGCAAGAATACAAAGAAGAGAAGCTGCTGGGATGCCGGTTTGTTCCATTAATCGGTAATCATGGTTGGCAGGTTGAGGCCTGAGTCATGCAATTAATACGTAAACTTTATGACTGGGTTCTGCATTGGGCCGAAACACCGTACGGTGGTCCGGCTCTTTTTATGCTTGCCCTGATCGAGTCCTCTATATTTCCTGTCCCTCCAGATGTACTCTTGATCGCCCTTTGCATCTCTTTGCCGACACGGGCCTGGCGATTTGCTTTGTTGGCTTCCGTCGGTTCTGTTCTGGGTGGTCTGCTCGGCTACGGAATTGGCTGGGGAGCCTGGCCACTGGTGAATAGCTTTTTCTTCGATTATATCCCCGGTTTTACTCCGGCTGTTTTTGCCAAAGTCCAGGACCTTTTTGCTGAGTATGACTTCTGGGTTGTTTTTACCGCGGGTTTCACACCAATTCCCTACAAAGTCATTACTATTGGTTCTGGTGTTTTTCAGGTCAACCTGATCATCTTTGTCATTGCTTCACTGATCAGCCGCAGTATGCGCTTTTTTCTGGTTGCCTGGTTGTTGCGCCGATATGGACCAGGTATGCGTGGGTTTATTGACCGCTATTTTAATCTGCTCAGTATTGTTTTCCTGGTGTTGTTACTCGGCGGCTTCCTGGTGTTGAAATATGTTCTCTGATGTAGGACACTGTGGTGGCAAGTTGTAGGGCTGTAAGATGAGTAGGCAAACAGTATATTGTGTTAACTCTTATGCAGGTTTTGTCTCTATCCAATGTCGCGATCCGTTCTGATAAATAGTCTGATACTTCTACTCTGCTGTCTGTTGCTGATGGTTGCCTGTGCTCCAACTGGCATTTATCATACCGTGCAACCGGGGCAGACCCTGTACCGCATTGCTAAAACTTATGATATCGATGAAGCCCGGTTGGCTAGCATCAATAACATCAAGGACCCCAGGCAGCTCAAAGCCGAGCAGAGGCTCTATATTCCAGGTGTTACCCAGCAGCGTAAAGTTCCAGTAACGGCATCGGTTAGTTCCACTCGCACATCACCACGCACGTCCTCAACTCCTGCCACAATACAAAAGAAAAAAGCAGCGAGCCCACATAAATCTACAGCAAAAAAAGTAACAGCAAAGGCACCAACCCGAAGCGCTAAGCCTGCCAAAGGCGTTTTTATCTGGCCACTCAAAGGGAAATTGCTGAATAAGTTTGGGAAACATGGCCAGAATGTCTATAAAGGGATCGAAATAGGTGCACCAAAGGGAACAGCGGTCGTTGCTGCAGCATCCGGGAAGGTGATCTACAGCGGTAATGCCATTTCAGGTTATGGCAACCTGGTTATTCTTGAGCATTCCGACAGCTATTTCAGTGTCTATGGCTTCAATCAAAAGTCCTTGGTAAAGATGGACGATCATGTCGGGCAAGGGGAAAAGATCGCTCTGAGTGGTTTGCCTCCAAACGGAGAAAGTGCCCGACTTCATTTCGAAATTCGTAAAGGAAAGTCAGCTGTAAATCCGATTTTATACTTGCCATAGAGGAGTCGCTCACTTAGACTCAAGCCCATCTTAAACCCTGTATAGGAAGTGTCTTTATTATGAATGATGCATTGCAGGACAGTGAAAAAGTCGAACTTGAGGAAGAGACCCCGAAAACCCCTCTGGCGGGCGCGGAAGAAGAGCCTGATAAAGCGAGTCTGGCCGCAGTCGCGCGTGAAGAAGAGAAAGAATCTGCGGATGATTTTGAAGATTTCACGATGGATGCAATCAAGCTCTATCTGAAAGATATTCAGAAAACCAATCTGCTGACAGCTCAAGAAGAGCGGGCTCTGGCTCGACGTATCGATGATGGCGACATGGCTGCTCGTGATCAAATGATCGAGTCGAACCTGCGTCTGGTCGTCAAAATTGCCAAGCGCTATATGAATCGTGGCTTGCCATTCCTTGACCTTATCGAAGAAGGCAATCTCGGGCTGATCAAGGCCGTTGAACGTTTTAAACTTAGCAAAGAGTGTCGTTTCTCAACTTATGCCACCTGGTGGATTCGTCAGTCAATTGAACGTGCCCTGGTCAACCAGAGCCGTACAATTCGTTTGCCGGTCCATGTCTCTGATGACATCAACAAACTGATAAAAATTTCTCGTGAGCTGGTGCGTGTCTATAATCGTGAGCCGCAGATCGCAGAAGTTGCCGAGGCAATGGGCGTCGAACCTGCTTATATTCGCCGGCTCATGGTGTTGCTTAAGAAGACCTATTCAATTGAGCATCCCATGGGTGAGAATAGTGACTACAGCCTTATTGACACCATTGAAGACTCTGCTGTCGTCAACCCACTCGAACTTGCTGAATGGCTTAACAAGTATCAGTTGATTGAAGATTTGCTGGCGACTCTCAATGATAATGAAAAAGAAATCATCACTCTGCGCTTTGGTCTGGATGATCGTGACCCGCAGACTCTTGATACTATCGGCCGTCAGTTTGGCGTCACTCGCGAGCGAATTCGGCAGATTGAAGCCAAAAGCCTGGACAAATTACGCACTCTTCTCGCAGAACGAGACCCGTCTTAAGCAGACGATTAAGAGTTAATTGTTTTCACTGGAGTTGAAGCATGGAAGAGTTGAAGAAAATCATTCGTGATATTCCTGATTTCCCTAAAAAGGGCATCATTTTTAAAGATATTACCACCTTACTCTCTGATGGTCGCAGTTTCCATCGCATGATCGATCTGATCGCTCACCGCTACGTCGGTATGCATATTGACAAAATTGTCGGCGTTGAAGCCCGCGGTTTTATACTTGGTTCGGCGCTGGCCTACAAGCTCGGCGTCGGCGTGACACTGGTTCGTACACCGGGCAAGTTGCCATACAAAGTGAGACAGATTACTTACGATCTCGAATACGGCACCGATACTCTGGAGATTCACGAGGACGCCTTCAATAAGGGCGACAAGGTCATTATCGCTGATGATTTGCTGGCTACTGGTGGTACCGTCTCAGCTGTTGTCGAGCTGGTAGAGGGTCTGGGTGCCGAAATTATCGAATGTGCATTCATGGCTGAGCTTGATTTCCTTGAAGGGCGGAAAGGTTGCCAGAAGGGAAAGTCTTCAGCCTTCTTAATTTTTAGAGTTCTTTTGTTGTTCTGGCCCCGTAGCTCAGCTGGATAGAGCGACCGCCTCCTAAGCGGTAGGCCAGGCGTTCGAATCGCCTCGGGGCCGCCAATAAAAACAGCCACCTACGCAATGTAGGTGGCTGTTTGTTTTTATGACGGTATACTTTGAAATTAACAAATGTCCCAGGTCAAGGGCTGACCCCGGCCTTCGTTTTCGGAAAATAATTAACGCCGGGAATACCTTTAAAATCAATATCATGTGTCCAAATGGCCGCATCATGTTCTTTCGCCGTTGCAAGAATGAAACTATCAGCCATCGGCAGCTTATGCAGTAAACTCAGCTTGGATGCGCTAATCGCCAATTTAGTCGTCAGATTAATAACCGAGCCTTTCTGCATAGCGGCAATGACTTGAAGTGCTTCATTCTCACTCGCTTCACGTAAAACAACTTTGAAAACTTCATAGACGGTGACAACCGGAACAATCAATGCGTCGATATTCTGGATAGGTGTATGGAAGTTTTTCGCAGAAGGTTCATCGGCGAAGTAAGCCAGCCAGGCTGAGGAGTCGACAACATTCATATTCTATCGTTCTCCCGGTCGAAATCGGTATTGATCCCTTTGAGAAAACCGCGGAGTTCTGAAATGTCCCGATCAAGGATAAATTCAATTCTCCCTTCGTATTCTATTACTTGCATTTTTTGTCCCGGACGAAGATTTAAAGATTCTCGTACTTCTCGTGGGATAACGACTTGAAACTTGGGTGACACTGTAACAGTTTGCATGATCCCTCCCTCATCGATAGTTGCATCGTATTACAGTATCACTATCGATCAGGCTTTGCAAGCAAGAGGAAGTGATAGATATTATTGAACAAGAGCCGGAGACAGCCAATCGGGACACCCATTTTTGGATGTCCCCAGTTCGGTTGTGAGCAGCGCTCAGTTCAGCATGATCCCCTCATAATAAATATTTCCCGACTTCACCCTTTGATAACCAAACGCGGTCAAGGGCTTACCCAACCAATTCTGGGAAGGTGGCTGTCAATGGTTTTGCGGGGATCTCTTTGGCCATCGACCGGTGAGTGTTATGGGGCGGATGGGGACATGTGGGAGTTTTCTGTTAACGATTGATAGTTAAAAAGTGTTATAAGAGGTCATTCGCATTCATTCCAGGGGGGATCGTAAATGCAGAGAATTACAATCATATGAGCGTCAGCGGCTTTTTAGTCGGTGGCGCTTTTTTGTGTTTTGGGGTTTGTTTGGTTGGTCACGGGAACTTTGCAACTTTGCAAGCCAGACCCCGATTCATTTGCAAGCCAGACCCCGATTCATTCGTAGGAAAGACTTGTCCCGGTAAGTCTGTTTGACAATGTTCGGGAAAAAACCTAAAACATATGTGATTTTAAAGTGTTGTGATTATACAGGGGGAATATGACCTGCATCAAAAACAAGGCCAATAATCAACCACCAATTTCCACCAACAGTGGATGTGACGGTTTTTTGTTGTCGGTAAGAATCATCATGCTCTTCGGTTGTTTGCTGCTACTTTTGGCTTCTGCCAGCATGGCGGATGATACAGCCGAGAAGATCTATGCTTCCTACCAGGACAATATCTTGCAGGTCAGAATCGTCGATCGCGGCTCAGGTTCCAAATCATCGATCGGCTCCGGGTTTTCGGCCAGCGACAATGGCCTGATCATTACCAATTATCATGTCATTGCAGAACTGATCAGTCGCCCGGAAAATTATTACGCGGAACTGGTTGGCAGCAACGGCGAAACCGATGGTCTCACCTTGCTGGCCGTCGATGTCGTTCACGACTTGGCAGTTCTTAAGCTGGCTGCTCCTCGTGGTACTTATCTCAATCTGGCCAAAGGCAAGCCAGCCATGGGCGAGGAGCTCTTCTCGTTCGGTAACCCTCACGATCTGGGTTTAACAATTGTTCAGGGAACTTACAACGGCCTGCTAGAAAAATCTCTCTACGAAAAAATTCATTTCACTGCCTCAATCAATCCGGGTATGAGTGGCGGCCCGACTCTCAACCGTAACGGCGAAGTCGTCGGCGTCAATGTTTCGACCGCAGGCAATCAGATCAGTTTCCTGGTACCGGTCAGTTACGTCATCAATCTGCTCAACAATGTTCCCAACGATCCACCCGGTGCCGAAGCTTTGGTTGCTTCAATGCGTGATCAATTGCTTGCCAATCAGGCCAGCTACATGACTACGTTGCAGGAGGCTCCCTTTGCTTCCGTGCCAATAGGTGACTACCAACTCCCCGGTGCACTGGCTCCATTTATCAAATGTTGGGGCGACACCAAGCCCAATCAAGACGTTCTTTACGAAAAGGTTTATCAAAGCTGCGCCAGTTCCGACGATATTTACCTCTCCTCCCGACAGGTGACCGGCATTGTTAGTTTCAAGCATGAACTTTTTTCCACCGAGGATCTCGACCCGATCCGTTTTTACACTTTTCTCGAACAACATATTAACAATCCGCATCTCACTTTAAATGGTAAAGAAGAGAACTTTACTAACTATGAATGTCGCAGCGACTTTGTCACCCACGGCGATGTTGATGGCAAAGTGGTTTTTTGCCTGCGTGGCTACAAAAAGTACGAAGGCCTCTATGATGTGTTTCTCACCGCCACGACGCTGCTGAAAAATGACGAAGCCCTGCATACAACTCTTAGTCTGGCTGGTGTCAGCAAAGAAAACTCGCAACGCTTTGCGCAAACCTATCTAGAGGCAATCCAATGGAAGCCTTGAAACTCAATACAACCAAAACTGTTAACTCGTTGTCTGACGACCGACCCGTAGGCTACCTGGAAGTCCTCAACCGTGGCGGCAAGGTGATCCAACGCCTCTCGATACGCAGGAGCCGAAGCGTTCATGTCGGCCGGGCTTACGATAACGATTTGATTATCGATGATCCGTTCATTTGCCCGCATCACTTAACCCTCCAATGGACGGACGATAAGATTCAGGTCACAGATCGGCAAAGCCTCAACGGCATAGACGTTGAGAATGGAGCGTCCTCTGAAACCCCTTACGAAATGCAATGTGGCGAACAGCTACGCATAGGTCGGACTACTCTACGTTTTCGCAGTGCCCATTTCTCGGTAGCTCCCACTCGCATCGACGTCAAAAGTCTGGCCATGATCAGCTTGTTTACTCGTCCACTGGTTCAGATCACAACATTTCTCTTGTTGGTCGGTCTGCTTTTGTTGAACAACTATCTCGGCACAACCCGCGAGTATGAAATTCTGAAAGCATTCCCGGAAGTTGTTGTGCTGCTGGTTGTAGTAATTTTTTGGGCAATGCTCTGGTCGTTTGCCAGCCGGGTGATGTTGCACCGGTGGAATTTCTGGTGTAACTGCAGCGTTGCCTTCGTAATTTTGTTCCTCCAGTATTTATGTGAAGAGTGGATTGCCTATTTCACCTTTGCCTTCGGCTTTGATGAAGCCAATACACTGCTCAACTATGGCATCAGCTATCTGCTGCTTGGCGTTATGCTCTATTTGCACCTGCATTTCGCCTCCTTGGCTCTGCCAAAACAATTACTGAAAGGCGCTTTTGGTGTGTCGACGGTGTTCATTGGTTTGATGGCGATGTTCCATTTGTCGCAGCAGGGTGATTTTGAATATAGGCCCAGCTACGACGTGACGTTCAAGGCACCGGTGTTTAAGTTAGTGGGCAGCCAGAGTACGGATGAGTTTTTTTGCTGATGCGGGGGTTTTGTTGGATGAGGTAGATGCTCAGGTGGCCTCGGATGATGAGTGATTACTTCATGATTAAGGGCTGATTGCTTAGATTTAAAATCAGTGAAAATCGTGAGGTAATCGTGAAGCATAAAAGATTGTTGGGGGGAGTTGGGAAATATAAACTGATTTAATATCAAGGGCTTGCAATCTTGAGGTTCCAAATTGGAACCTCAAAAATGATGTAATGTATACATAGTTTTTTAAGGAGGGGGTTATGTAGCAGGTTGATTTGATTCGTGTAGAGCGTTCAATCCGTATCATTCGGTTTTTTGTGGCACTTACTGGGGACAGGGATTAGTGTCACCGATTCTTGTCAGATCTTGTTTCCACGCTCGTCCGTTGCACACACTCAAGTTCGCTAAGTACGCAAAGTGGGGCAAAGGTTTTTGTTCTAACCATATTCTTAAAGGTTTAACTTGGCGAACCTTGCGGACTTTGCGTGAAAAATCAGTAGTTTGTAATCTTGAGGTGCCAATTTGGCACCTCAAGA
Source organism: Deltaproteobacteria bacterium (assembly GCA_024279915.1). GTDB lineage: Bacteria > Desulfobacterota > Desulfuromonadia > Desulfuromonadales > BM103 > M0040. The sequence continues at coordinate 6,931 of JAJRRB010000073.1, read as the reverse complement.
TTGATGAAATGTATCCATGTATTCAAGGAGGGGAAAATGTCACAGATTGATTTAATTCGTGTGGAACGTTCGATTCGTATCATTCGGGGAGATAAGGTTATTCTGGATCAGGATCTTGCCGAACTCTACGGTGTAGAAAACAAGCAGTTGATCCGTTCTGTGAAAAGGAACCTTGATAGGTTCCCGGCTGATTTCATGTTTCAGCTGACAAATCAGGAGTTTAAAGGTTTGAAATCGCAATTTGCGACATCAAGTCAGTGGGGTGGCAGGCGCACACCACCTTATGCTTTTTCGTTGTGATCCTTGTGCTTAATCGTGTCAGACTGTCAATTCTGAGAAGTTTTGGCTTCTGGCAAGGCGCCCCAACGCAGGACTAGCATTAGTTAAACCAAGGAGGGGGAACGCTGGCAGAAGACAAAAGGTCCAGAATTGACTGACATGATTAGGTACACGGGTCACTTTCAAGGTGTGGCGATGCTCTCCAGTGTTCTTCATAGCCCACGAGCGGTGCTGGTCAATATTGAGATTATGCGTACCTTTGTGCGGCTGCGCAGGATTCTCGCTTCTCACGCTGATCTGGCTGAACGGCTTGAGTCGTTGGAAGAGAAATACGATGATCAGTTTCGGGTGGTGTTTGATGCGATTCGACAGCTTATGAGTTCGGATGAGGTTGAGAAGGAGACTATTGGTTTTAAGGTGGAAGAGGAAGTGGTGGGGTATCAGTAGAAAATCCTTTTAAAAGAGTCAAACGGAGACCCCTTGTCTAAAGTAGGAGTGAGCACACATTATGCCCAGAATTTACGTTCCAACCACAGGCGTTGAAAGCTGGCAAGCGTTACTGGCCGATCCAGTGAAGCATTGGAAGACGGGTTATTCAGCCAAGTCGCTTGCTTATAGTTGGGAAGAGGCCGAAGGGTTCCCCGCCGAGATCAAAGAATTGTTTGCCAGTGCTCCAGAACATGGGCTTGAGGATATAGAACTGCTTCTGGCGATACCGGAGCATAAAGTTCCTCTTCCAGGTGGAAGCACTCAGTCGCAGAATGACGTGTTTGTTCTGGGGAAGGCTGCAAGGCAGCTGGTTGCGATAGCTATTGAAGGGAAGGTGTCGGAGCCTTTCGGGCCGACTGTGGGTGAATGGCTCACAGATGCTTCTAGTGGTAAACATGAGCGGCTAAGTTATCTCAAAGAGGTGCTGGGTCTTGCGGGAGAGTTCGATCCGAATGTTCGTTACCAGTTATTGCACCGGACAGCATCGGCAGTTATCGAGGCGAAGCGGTGTAACGCTCCGAAGGCAGCTATGGTTGTTCATTCCTTCCGCCAGACGAACGAGTGGTTTGAGGATTACGCGAGCTTTTGGAAGTTGTTTGGTGTTGTGGCGCAAATTGGGGCGTTGGGTGGTGTGGGTGATCGTAATGGGGTTGAATTGTGTTTGGGTTGGGCTAAAGGTGCAGCGCGATATCTTGATAGATAGCCTTACCGCTTTGTGTGCATCACAGCGTGGGAATGAAGTATGGCACTTAACGTCGGAATAATTGATCTCGTGAGGAACCCTGTTGCAATAAATTCATGGGTTGAACAAGGGTATGGATTTTCCTCACACCGAGGCAGTCAGCTTGAAAAGATACTTGGCCAGTCTATCAGAGAGATTAAAGCCGCGAATCGACATGAAGGGGCGTATCCTGCCTTTGTTGCTATACGTTGGGGTTATGCTGAAATGGTTGGTGGTAAATTGATGGCAACTTCCAAGAGGGTCGCCTTTGATCAATGATAAGTGCCTCTGTATCTAGGGGTGTCACTGGATGTAGTACGGCGTGTAGTACTCAACAGGTTTTTTGGAGGGCAATGTAATTGAAGATAACAAGTATTGGTATTCGGAATTTCAGACTCCTGAAGGACTTTAAGATTCTTCTTGAGGATGACCTCTCGGTCGTGATTGGAAAGAACAATACAGGGAAGACCACTCTACTCACTGCCTTAAGTAAGTTTCTCAGTTCGAGGGAGAACAGGCGCCTCTCTTTTGACGATATCAGTACGGATTGTCGAGATTGTATTCGTACTTTTCTCATGGGGGCTGACGATGTCGAGGACAATGATATCGTATTTTCTGTAGGCCTTGACCTAACAATCACGTACGGCAACGAAGATGACCTATCGAGCGTTGCGAAGTTGATCACGAACTTAGACCCAGATGATAAGCATATAATTCTAGAGTTCTGCTATGAGTTAGATGGAAAGCAGTTGAATGAGTTGCGCAGTAAGTGGCGTGCAAATGGCGAGGCGGGTGATGGCGCTTCGAATGATTTTCTGAGACAGAACTTGGTCGAAGCGCTAGGTAAGGTGAGGAGACGCAGCAAGGGTACTGTAGATGGCTGCAAAGACATTGACTTGGACAGTGAGAAAATCTCGTTGGAAGATACCATCTCTTTCCAGTGTGTAAGTGCGCGCCGAGATGTCACAAACAAGGACAATGACCAGACACTGTCTGCCCAAACGGCGAGGCTCTACAAGTCTTTATCGGGGGATCCGGAAAATGATGCCTCCGTTGAGGAATTTAAGTCCACCCTGCGACAGGCAGACGACGCTTTCAGCGGTAACTACAAGAGCATTTTCGGAGAACTGATTGAAAAGGTTCGTAGATTTGGCGGCGTACAGGTTGGTGAATCTAATATCAAGATTGCCTCAACCCTCCAGCACCGTGACATTCTGGCAGGCAATACGACTGTAATGTACGAGCAAGCTGCTCACGAATTGCCGGAGCATCACAACGGCCTCGGGTACATGAACTTGATCAGTATGATCTTTGAAATTGATCTGCTCATGAAGGAGTTTCAGAAAGTACGGGAAGGGTCTGGTGCCGCCTTGAACCTTCTCTTCATAGAAGAGCCGGAAGCTCACACCCATCCCCAGATGCAGTATGTTTTCATCAAAAACATCCGGCAGTTGCTCGCAACTTCTGGAGAAAATCTGTCTAATTTTCAGACAGTGATCAGTACGCACTCAGCGCATATCGTGGCTGAGGCCGAATTCGATAGCATTAAATATCTGCAACGGTTCGACCAACAGGTTCATGCGAGGAATCTACGGGAGTTGGAAACTCGTTTCTCTGGAGATGATGAGGAGAAACGTCGGTTTCGCTTCCTTAAACAGTATCTTACACTCCATCGTGCGGAACTGTTCTTCGCGGATCGGATAGTACTGATTGAAGGGGACACTGAGCGCATCCTCCTGCCGGCTATGATGCGGAAGCTTGACCAAGCTGGTGTTCCTGACAATGTCGCACCTCTCCTTTCCCAAAATGTTTCTGTTGTAGAAGTGGGCGCACACTCACAGATTTACGAGCAGTTTATTGATTTCCTCAAGCTAAGAACCTTGATCATCACCGATATTGATAGCGGTTACAAGGAAATCGTCGGGGAGGATACGAAGTCACGTTCTTGTTGCCCTGATGATGGCAGAGCCGAGTTTACTTCCAATTCAGCACTGTGCTTCTACCATGGAAAGACCAGAGCTGATCTCAACTACTTGGTTCAGCTTGAGCAAAAAGACAAGATACGTGCTAGACGTGAAGGTGATGAATGGGTATCAGTAGCCGACGGGCATGTCTTCACGGCCTACCAAACTGAAGATAACGGTTATCATGGCCGAAGCTTTGAGGATGCCTTTTTCGCGCTAAATAAAGATCTCCTCAGCCTTGGACAGGAACGTTTCCCGTCCCTGACAAAAAAGTGGTACGACAAGTATGTAGCGGATGAGGTTGAGCCACTTAAGTTCGCAGAGAAAGCTGTCAATAGCAAACCGTCGCTTGCGATTGAAATCCTTCTAAACAGCGAGGACGATGGCGAGGGGCATGCTTTTAGCAATTGGAAGACACCTGCCTACATCGAGGAAGGGCTGAAGTGGTTACGAGGGGATTCCGATGATTAAGTTGACCGATGAAGCTCAACGTATCCTCGACCTGGCCAATGGGAAACGCTGCTTTTTGCTTAGCGGAGGTGCTGGGAGCGGGAAAACCTATACACTGGTGGAAACCATTCGAGCTCTGACACAACTTGAGCCTTCAAGCAGAATTGCGTGCATAACCTATACGAATGTGGCTGCAAACGATATCAGAGAGCGCGCTGACAGTAGTAGACTCTGGGTATCAACTATCCACGACTTTATGTGGGAGCATATTAAAAGGCACCAGAATGAACTGAAAAATGTGTTGCGTGAACTGATCCGAAGTGATGACCCAGCCTACAGTCGCTTTGTTCTTCCAAGCGGAGATCCAGTCGAAGACGACCTATTCAATAACTTAGAAGAGGGTATCCAATATCGCGAATATGTTCGAATGGGTGACGGCATTATTTCCCATGACGAAGTGTTGGTACTCGCTTCTCGAATGTTCGAGTGTTATCCAAAGCTCTGTCGTATTTTGGGCGATCTTCACACCCACATCTTTGTTGACGAATATCAGGACACATCCCCACTTGTGGTCACAATTCTACTGGATTCCATTAGAGCCGTTGCGAACCATCGTGTAGTGGGGTTCTTCGGTGATGCTATGCAGGCTATTTACCCCGGGACAGTCGGAAGTCTGCACGACCGTGTTGAGACTGGAGAGCTAACTGAGGTCAAGAAGGTACAGAACCGCCGAAACCCTAGACTAGTTATCGAGTTAGCCAATCAGCTTCGGAATGATGGGCTTGTACAGCATCCATCCGACGATCCAGGGGCGCCCAACATTATTGACGGTGATGTCAGCGAGGGCGTGATCCGCTTCATGTATTCGTCCTCAGCATCGCTAGAATCCGTCCGCGAGCAACTGGGTTGGGATGTTGAGGGCAGCAAGGAGCTCAATCTGACTCACAACCTCATTGCTTCGCAGGCGGGTTTTGGGGCGCTGATGGAGGTTTACGACGGAGATAGAATTTTAGCTTTCGTCAAACGTATCAAGGACTATCTAAAAAACAATACTGAGGAAATAGATCCTGAGGGGATGACTTTCGGGGTGGTAGTGGATGCCCTGCAGGCTGGCAAGTCAGGTGGTGATCTAAATCGTGTCAGCCCGACAACGGCGATGCAGGCATATATTGATGAGCACCCTTCCGACCTGCAGGCGGCCCGCGAGGCACCGTATGAGCTGATTAGCCGTCTCTACGTCAGCAAGGATCAGCTGTTAGATGATATGAACGATGCAACTGATGGCACATCGCGACCGAGGTCACAACTCGACGAGCTCATCCGACACCTCTGTCGTATCCAGAACTGCATTCATGCGTACCAGACCGAACAGTATAGTGCGTTCATCAGATTGACTGATTTCCGCCTGCGATCAGTTGGCGACAAGGTGTCCCTCAGAGATGCGATTGCAGTGCTAGCCAGTGATACTACTATGTCGATCGGCGGTGCGATCGAGCAGGCTGCGAAGGCCGGTTTGGTACAGAAAGACGATCGGCTAATTCGCTTCCAAGAGCAGAAAGAGTACATTTACAATCGCGTCACCAGCATTCCATTTTTGGAGTTCAACACCTGTATGACTATCGTGAAGGGCACACGCCTTTCTCTACCCAACACAAGACCAAGGGTCGCGAGTTCCCACGGGTTCTCGTTATTCTCGATAATGGTGGTTGGAACAACTACAATTTCAAGTATCTTTTCGAAGGTGGCGGGAGCGATTCTGTACGCGAACGGACGTCGAAGATATTCTATGTTTGCTGTACTCGCGCAATGGAAGAACTAGTAGTCTTCTATCATAATCCGACTGAGACAGTTCTCGTTAAAGCACAAGAATGGTTTGGTGAGGAGAACCTAGTGAATTTGGATAATTGATGACATTGGCGAATGCCTTTGCATCTTTCCATCAGGAGAGGGAGACTTCCATGAAAATTCCATTGTTGAGAAATCCGTTTAAAAGAAATGGAAATGGCAGGGGTCGGACCAAGTCAACCTATTGAAGTTATAGCTATTTAATGCCAAAATATGCCCTGATTTCGTGTTATGGGCCTGTTTTCGGGGTCGAAATCAGCTCCATACGCTTTTAATGCAATTGTTTATTCAAGGATTAACTGCTTATAGAGCTGTTTTTGACCCAAAAAATCGAGCCATAGAGCTAAAAGTAGGCGTTCTGTAGGGGTGAAAATCAATTGATTTCAGATATTTGACTTGGTCCGACCCCAGTTGGTCAGTTGTTAAAGAGAGTGAGCAATATGAGCAAAGCCAACAAAAACGATGAAATAAATACTAAAATTCAGCTTAAGAACTTTAATCCAATTACTACAAATAGAACTTGGCTTGGGCATTTCGCAAATATGGAATCTGGATCAATTGACATTATGGTTCTTGAAGGAAATTGCTCAATTGATGAAATGGTTTTACAGCTAAAATCAAACCCAAATTTTAAGATCAAAAATGAAAGCCAATGGAAAACACGCATCAGCAACCATTTACTCCATATATCTACCTTGGATGGTGACAGCAGAAATCGTTCTGAAGGCCTTCAATGCCATAATTTAAAATTAAAAGAGAATGAATCAGGGAAAATAGTTTTTGACTACTAAGAGAAGCCTAACCAAATAATGAACCGGACGGATGATTCTTCTGTGGTTTACAAAAAGCAAAATCTATAATTGCGGTGATAAACGGAAACGATTCGTTGCCGCCGGTTATCTTAACCGTTAGAACTCATGAAAGAAAAATACAAATGACCACAATGCCTAGACTTGATGGCAACGTTAATCTTTCACCTCATGTCGTTTTATTAGGGGCGGGAGCCAGCATAGCAAGCTATATACACTGTGGCCGAATTGGTCCTAGTACATCATAAATTCTAAAGTTTCGGATATAGCCGTTTCAGCTTGATACGTGCATCACTCGTGCGAAACTGCCAATCGACTTTTGTTTGTCGGTTGTTTCGATCTGTATTCCATGCCGCCACCTTGGCTCGCATCTT
>JAJRRB010000072.1 GCA_024279915.1 Deltaproteobacteria bacterium | reverse complement strand
GGGCTCGAAGGGTGTTGACGCGGCGAGCAGTCTGGTGGCGAACATTTCTGAGGCTCTGGAGAAGATCACAAGTGCCGTTACCGAGACGACCAGTGCGGCGAGTGAGATCAAGCTGATGACCCAGCAGCAGACCACGGCCAGCGAGCAGATGACGGAGACGATCGTTGAAGTTCGTGACGTTGCGATTCAGGTTGCGGCGAGTTCACAGGAGACAACCCAGTCGATCTCGGAGCTGACTTCACTAGCGGAACGTCTGCAGGATCTGGTTGAGGAAGATCTGTTGAGCCAGGCCAAGAGTCGTGTCCAGTCCAGTGCCAAAGAATTGGAGCGGATTCTGACGGAGTCAGTGGGAAGTGGACGATTCGCTACGGCGGATCTTTTTGATGAGAATTACCAGCTGATTCCTGATACTGATCCGAAGAAATATCACACCAAGTATGATAGCTACCTGGATCAGGTCATTCAGGCCTTTGAGGATGCTCTGCTGGAGGACAACCATGTCGTCTATGCGGTTCTTACTGATCGCAACGGCTACGTGCCGACCCACAATAGCCGCTATTCCCAGCCGTTGACCGGGGATGCGGAAAAGGACAAGCTTGGTAATCGCACCAAGCGGATCTTTGATGACCCTGTCGGCCTGGGTGCTGCTCATTATGATGGTACTGATGGTAAGGGCTACCTGCAGCAGGTGTACGAGCGTGATACCGGCGAGAAGATGTGGGATATCAGTGCTCCGGTTTTTGTCAAGGGCAGGCACTGGGGTGGCTTTCGGATCGGTTATCAGATGGATTAGTATTGCTGTTGAAACTGTAGTTTTTATTGAAAACCAGCTATGCGAGTGAGATGAAAAAGAGCAAGTACGTTAAAATATTTATCCGCGAGGCGGAGGAACACCTTGAGGCTTTACGCAAGGGATTCCTCGCTCTGGAAAAAGAGGGTGTGAGCGATGACCAGCTTAACGAATTGCTGCGCAGTGCGCATACTCTAAAAGGCTCGGCCAATATGGTCGATCTGGTCGAACTTGCCGGTGTTGCTCATCGAATGGAGGATCTTCTCAAGGACCTGCAAAATGGTGAACAAGAGCTCAGCTCGGATCTGATAGACGTCCTGCTGGTTGCCACTGATGCGATTGAGGCACTGATGGCGCAAGCTCAATCATCTGGCGGGATCAGCGTCAATGTTGACACGGTGGTCAAAGCTCTTGAGACCGGCACGATTTCTGAGGAACAAGTAGACGCTGGGATTGTACCAGACTATTCGGGGGCGGAGCGCCGGACCTCTATACGGGCAAGTGTGGAGCGTCTGGATCAGCTGGTCAATCGCATGGGCGAAATTTTGCTCAGTCAGAAGGCGATGGAGGCACGACAGCAGCAGATGACAGATTTGTTACAGCAGATGGATAATTCTGTGGGACAACTTCAGGTTGCTGATGACGATCATTCTTTGCGGGCACTCCGCAGTAATCTGGTCAACTTGATAAATGATTTTGAGCGTGACCGGTTGCAGCTTGGTTATCAGGCTGAAGATGTTTACCAGCGGACCATGGAGCTCCGCTTGCTACCTTTGGCAACCGCCACAGATGATTTCGAACGTTCACTACGCAATCTGGCCCGTACCCTGAAAAAAGAGGTGAATTTTATCGTTCAGGGTCAGGACGTGGAGCTTGATCGGAACATGCTTGATGCGATTAAGCCCATCCTGCTGCATGTTCTTAATAACGCCATCGATCATGGTATTGAAGATCCTGACACGCGGGTGCGCTTAGGAAAACCCAAGGCTGGACAGATTACCCTTCAGGCTCAATACGAAGGGAGTTTTATTCAAGTGACTGTACGGGATGATGGCCAGGGTCTGGATCCGGCAAAGATTCGCTCGACGGCAGTCAAGCGCGGAGTCCTTGACGCTGAAGCAGCTGCGGCAATGTCGGATGAAGCGGTGATTTATCTGGTTTTCGAGCCAGGTTTTTCAACCCGTGAGTTCATCACAGATGTCTCCGGCCGTGGGGTTGGCCTGGATGTGGTCAAGTCCAATCTGGATCAGGTGAAAGGAAATCTTTCCCTGCATTCCAAAATTGGTGTTGGCACAGAGCTGGTGTTAAGGTTGCCTTTAAGTATGGCCATCTTTACCGGTCTGATGGTCGAGTGTAATGGAGAAACCTATATTTTCCCTCAGCACTATGTTGCCGAAGTCCTACGTGTTTCACCCCGCGATATCCTCGAAGAGATGGGACGGGAAGTTGTTCGGCTCAGAGACACCTCCATTCCTTTGAACAGTTTGTCGCAGTTTCTGGAGCAGGAACAGACGGCACAGATTACCCGACGGCTGACGGTTCTGGTCTTAAGCTTTCGCGAGCAGACGATGGGCTTGCTGGTTGATCGAACCGTTGGTTTACAGGAGATTGTGGTCAAGGACCTTGGCTGTCAGCTGAAAAGTCTAGAGTTCTTCTCCGGTTCAACCATTCTTGGAGATGGTACTCCGGCCTTGATCGTCTCGGTTGCAGATATGTTTGCGGCCAGCCATGGTCGACAGGCGTTACAGTTACGTCAGAGCTATGAAAAAGAACAGAACAAAGCTAAACGTGGCCGGGTTCTGGTGGTTGACGATTCGCTTACCACCCGCACGATGGAAAAGAATATTCTTGAGACCAATGACTATGAAGTTGTCGTTGCCGTGTCCGGATTTGACGCTCTTGATAAGCTTAATGCCGGTCGCTTCGATCTCATGGTCAGTGATGTGGAGATGCCGGGAATGGATGGCTTTGAACTGACCAAGAAAGTTCGTCAGCGTGAAGACACCCGCGATTTGCCTGTGATCATTGTCTCTTCTCTGTCTTCTGATGAACACCGGCGGCAGGGTATGGCTGCTGGTGCTCAGGCTTATATTGTCAAGGGCAATTTCCAGCAGGGTGTTCTGTTGGATACTGTTGAAACTTTGATCTCCTGAAAAACCTATGATTCGAATTCTTATAGCTGATGATTCCGAACTGACCCGAGTGGTACTGTGCGACCTTCTCTCCGAGGATCCAGATGTTGAGGTTGTTGGTGAGGTAAGCGATGGTCGCTCGGCGGTCGAGCTGACCGCAAAGCTCAAACCGGACCTTGTCATCATGGATGTCATGATGCCGGTCATGGGTGGTTTGGAAGCTGTTGCAGAAATCATGGCGGCAACGCCAACACCAATTCTGATGCTTTCCGCCAATATTGATCCACACGACAGTCGCGGTGCCTTTGCCGCAATCAAACTCGGCGCTCTCGATGTGATGGCAAAACCTTCCGGGGTGGTGACAGAAGCTTTTTCGCAGATTGCCGGCCAATTGGTTGCCAAGGTCAAAAGCCTCAGTCGCATCCGGGTTATTCACCACTATCGTGCGCAACGCCCCAAAATAGAGAAGGCAACACTTCCTTTACCCCCAGAGGCACCTTTACCCCCAGGGCCACGCCGGATCCTGGCGATTGGCGCTTCTACCGGTGGGCCGAAGGCGGTTCTTCATTTACTCCAGCAATTCCCTAAAAATCTGCCTGCGGCAGTCTTGATTGTCCAGCATATAGCCGATGGTTTCGCTCCCGGTTTTGCTGATTGGCTGGATCGTGAGTCGGAGTTGCCGGTTCGTTTAGCTGGACCTGGTAATGAATTGCAGGCTGGTACGATCCTGGTTGCTCCCAACAATGCTCATCTGACCGTTCAGTCAAATCGGATCGTTCTGGAAGATTAACCGCCATTGCATAACTGTCGTCCAGCTGTGGATGCCCTGTTCCATTCTCTGGCAACTCAGGGTTTGGCAGCTGAAACGGTGGCGGTGCTTTTGACCGGCATGGGGAGCGACGGTGCGGGTGGCCTGGCATCCTTACGCAAGCAGGGCGCTTATACCATCGCCCAGGACGAAGCCAGCAGTGCGATATTCGGTATGCCCAAAGCGGCTATCGAACGTGGTGCTGTGACCCAGGTTTTACCATTGGAGCATATTACGGAGGTTGTCTGTCGTCTGTTTGTCCGCTGAGTGCTTTTCCTGTTGGCTGTTCTGTGCTATGAAAGGCGCTCACTGCAAACCGCAAGACTCCCGGAGAAAAACTTATGCCGTTACGTGTTTATAATACACAGTCAGGTAAGAAAGAAGAATTCCAGCCACTTGTACCCGGCAAGGTGGGGATGTATGTCTGTGGAGTGACGGTTTACGATTATTGTCATATCGGTCATGCCCGGGCCAATATCGTCTTTGATATCGTCTATCGATATCTGCAATACAGTAACTATGATGTCACCTACGTTCGCAATTACACCGATGTAGATGACAAGATTATTGCTCGTGCTAACGAGCGTGGCATCTCCAGTCAGGAGCTTGCCGAAGAATTTATCCAGGCTTTTGATGAAGATATGGCCGCGCTGGGTTTACGTAAACCGACTCATGAGCCAAAAGCAACCGCGTACATGGAGCAGATCATTACTCTGGCAGAGCAGTTGATTGATAAGGGCATGGCCTATGAGTCAGCGGGTGATGTTTATTACAGTGTTGATAAATTTCCTTCCTACCTGAAACTTTCTAAACGCAATATGGAGGAAATGCAGGCCGGTGCGCGGGTTGCTCCTGGTGAGCAAAAACGTAATCCGATGGATTTTGCGCTCTGGAAAAGTGCCAAGCCAGGTGAGCCAAGTTGGGAATCTCCCTGGGGTGCCGGTCGACCTGGCTGGCATATCGAATGTTCGGCAATGAGTTCGGCTCTGTTAGGCACTACTTTCGATATCCATGGTGGTGGTCGCGACCTGATTTTTCCGCACCACGAAAATGAAATTGCTCAGTCAGAGGCGGCTTCAGGTAAACCTTTTGTCAAGTACTGGTTACACAATGGCTTTGTCAATGTTGACCAGGAGAAGATGAGCAAGTCGCTGGGTAACTTTTTTACGATTCGCGATATTCTGAAAAGCTACGATCCAGAAGTTGTCAGATTCTTTAACCTGACCGCCCATTACCGCTCGCCGATCGATTTTTCTGATCAGAACCTGGAGGAAGCACGCATCGGTTTAAGCCGCTTTTACGAGGCGCTGGCGCAGCTCGACAAAGCTCTTGCCAAGGCAGAGACGAACGCGGCACCAGGTGATGTGGCAGAAACCCTGGCTGAACCAGTGGAACGTCTGGTCCAGCTTGAAGAGCGTTTCCGTAGTGCCATGGATGACGATTTTAATACCGCTCTGGCAATTGCGAACATGTTCGATGCTGTGCGAGCGATTAACCGAATTCTGGCGGAAGAAAGTAATTTGAACGGTCAATTACAGGCAATTCTCGCTAAAGGTCGTGATGATCTGCTGAAGCTTGGCGATGTTCTGGGCCTGTTCGGCTCCGATCCGGTGGCCTGGTTGTCGCGCAGTGCCCAAGAGGGACTGTCCGAATCCGGGTTGAGTGCCACAGAGATTGAAGCCCTGATCGTAGAACGTCGAGAAGCACGAGCAAATAGGGATTTTACCAAGGGGGACCAGATTCGTGATGAACTGGCTGCCAAGGGTGTGATGTTATTGGATGGTCCGGAAGGAACAACCTGGAAAATGAAATAATTGTGGTTTCTATGTATTGGAGGTTTGTATGGCGAAAAAAATTCTGATAGTTGATGATTCCCCATCGGTTCTGGCGATCCTTGAGGATATGCTGGATGAACTTGGTTATGAAGCTGCGACGGCCACCAACTGCAAGCAGGCCTGTCAGTTGCTTGAGACCAACCGTTATGATCTGATTATTACTGACCTGACCATGCCGATTATGGACGGCATTGCTTTTGTGCAGACCGCAAAGCAGATGCCAAACTGTAAATTTGTGCCGATTGTCATGCTCTCTTCAGTAGAAGATGAAGCCAAGATTGCCGAAGCTAAACAGGTCGGCATCTCTACCTTCCTGCGTAAGCCGGTTAAAGAGGTTCAGCTGAAGACCATTCTCAAGGTCGTTCTCGGGTCCTGACAACAGAATACTCTACTGGTGTATGGCTAAATTTGTTTTAAAGACCAATTATAAACCACAAGGCGACCAACCGCAGGCCATTGCCGAGCTGATTGCAGGTATCCGTCGCGGCGATCTCCATCAGGTGCTACTCGGTGTCACAGGCTCGGGTAAAACCTTCACCATGGCCAACGTGGTGATGGAGGTGCAACGGCCCACCCTGGTTCTTGCCCCAAACAAAACCCTGGCTGCTCAGCTCTACGGTGAATTCAAAGAGCTTTTTCCTGACAATGCCATCGAATATTTTGTCTCCTATTACGACTACTATCAACCCGAAGCTTACGTTCCCACCACAGATACCTATATCGAAAAAGATTCTTCGATTAACGAAGAAATCGATAAGTTAAGGCATAGCGCTACGCGCAGTCTCTTGACCCGGCGTGATGTTCTGATCGTCGCTTCGGTCTCCTGCATTTATGGCCTTGGTTCGCCAGAGGCCTATCATGGTCTGTTAATCCGTCTTGAACAGGGCATGGAGCTTGAGCGTAACCAGCTGTTACGCCGTCTGGTCGATATCCAATACAGCCGTAACGATGTTGATTTTCATCGCGGCAGCTTCCGGGTGCGTGGCGACACAGTGGAGGTCTTTCCGGCTTACGAGGAAGACCGTGCCCTGCGCATCGAATTTTTCGGTGACGAGATTGAAACGATCAGTGAGATTGATCCCTTGCGTGGCAAGGTCATTGATCGCCTGCCAGCAACGGCAATTTTCCCCGCCAGTCATTACGTTGCTACCAAACCGACCCTGGATCAGGCGATCCGCCAGATTCAGGATGAACTGCTTGAGAGAATCCAGCTCCTGCGTGAGCAGAATCGTCTGGTAGAAGCCCAGCGGATTGAGCAACGCACCCTGTTTGATATCGAGATGATGGAAGAGATGGGCTTCTGTCAGGGGATCGAAAACTATTCTCGCTACCTGGACTGCCGTCAGGCTGGCACGCCCCCGGCGACTCTTTTCGACTACTTTCCGGATGATGCGTTGCTTTTTATCGATGAAAGTCATGTGACCGTATCTCAGATTGGTGGCATGTATCGCGGCGATCGCAGTCGTAAGGGGACTCTGGTTGAATACGGCTTTCGTCTGCCATCAGCACTTGATAACCGGCCGCTGACATTCGATGAGTTTAGTGCCAAGCAGATACCGACCGTTTATGCATCAGCGACCCCTGGTGATTACGAGCTGACTCAGTCTGCTGGAGTCGTGGTCGAGCAGATCGTCCGGCCGACCGGTCTGGTTGACCCGCCCATTGAAATTCGTCCGGCCATTACTCAGGTTGATGACCTGATCGACGAGATCCGTCAGGTTGTAACAGAGAAAGGCCGGGTCCTTGTGACCACTCTGACCAAGCGTATGGCCGAAGACCTGACCGACTATCTGGGTGAGGTCGGTATCCGGATTCGTTACCTGCACTCAGATATTGATACTGTCGAGCGTATTAGGATTATTCAGGATTTACGCCAGGGCGTTTTTGATGTGTTGGTCGGTATTAACCTCCTGCGTGAAGGCCTTGATATACCCGAGGTTTCACTTGTGGCGATTCTTGATGCCGATAAGGAAGGCTTTCTGCGCAGTACCCGCTCTTTAATTCAAACCTGCGGTCGTGCGGCCCGTAATGTTGATGGCCGGGTGATTATGTACGCGGACAAGACCACTCGTTCCATGCAGGCTTGCCTCGATGAAACCGGACGGCGCAAAACGACGCAGTTGGCCTATAATGAGGCTCATGGCATTACTCCGGAGACAGTTCGTAAATCGTTCCGGTCAATTCTTGATGTGCTTGGCAAGGCTGACTCATCGACCGAGAGTCTGGTTGCCGAGGCGCTTGCCAGATATGAATCTCAAGCGGATCTCAGCGCTGATATCAAACGTTTAAAGGCTGAAATGCTGCAGGCCGCCGCTGATCTTGAATTTGAAAAAGCCGCTGAGTTGCGGGATCGGGTTCTGTTGCTTGAGAAGCAGGACCTTGCCCTGCGCAGTTGATTTGCTTCATTCAGGAAGGCATGGGCCGATTTTCATTGAGGTAAAGCCAGCCCTTGACGATTCGGTAGATCAGCCAGAGTGAAGCCGCCAGCAGAATTACCCAGCCAATCAGGAAGATAATAGTGACACCGCCAATAACCATCCAGAGCAGCGAATACCAAAAGGTTTTGATCTGCCAGCGGAAGTGGCTTTCGATCCAGCTACCCTGGACATCTTCCCTGCGCACATAGTTGATGATAATCCCGGCGAAGAGAGTCAGGGTGCCGGTAAAGAGACTGGCTGCCTGCAGGGCATAAATGATCATCGCCAATTGCTTCAGATTGGCTTCATTGGGTTTTTTTGCGAGTTGTTCCTGCCATTCGTTTTCCATTGCTTATCAGTATACGTGATCAGTTGATTTTCTCCAACACCCGGATCTTTTAAGAAAGTTTTTGTTTTCATCTGAGACTCTGGGTACAATGATCAGGTCGAATTTCCGATTCTTCCTCAAACCATTTTTGAGACCAGTTATTTGCCATGGGTTATCGCAACTTACAAGAAACCGTTGTAGATCTTGAAAGAACGTCACAGCTAAAACGCATAGACGTTGAAGTGGACCCTTGCCTTGAGGTGGGTGCCATTCAGCGTCGGGTTTATGCTAATGGTGGGCCGGCTCTACTTTTTAGCAGGGTCAAAGGTTGTGATTTCCCGATGTTGGGCAACCTGTTTGGTACCCTTGAACGGGCCCGTTATCTGTTTCGTGATACCTTGCCGGCGATAGAACGGTTGATTGCTATCAAGGTCGATCCGGGAGCGGCATTCCGTGAACTTGGTGCGTCTCTCGGCCTCGGGCGCCATGCCTGGCACCTCTTGCCGAAGCAGGTGAGTCGTGGTCCTTTGCTGCAACAGACTACGTTGCTTGCTCAGCTCCCGCAGTTGGTTTCCTGGCCCGAGGATGGCGGTGCATTTATCACTCTGCCGCAGGTATATACTGAATCACCGGACAAAGCAGGTTGGCAAAAATCCAACCTGGGGATGTATCGAGTACAGATTTCTGGCGGTGAATATGCGTCTGATGAAGCAGGACTGCATTACCAGCTTCATCGCGGTATAGGCGTGCATCATGCCGCGGCCCTGGCAAAGGATCAGCCGCTGCCGGTTAATGTCTTTGTCGGTGGCCCGCCCAGTTTGGCCCTGGCGGCCGTTATGCCGTTGCCTGAGGGGATGCCGGAGTTGGCCTTCGCTGGCCTGCTTGGCGGGCATCGCCTGTCGATGGTGAAGACACCCAAGGGTTTACTGGCGCCAGCAGAAGCAGATTTTTGTTTGTCTGGTTACATCCTGCCCGAACAGACTCGCAAGGAAGGCCCCTTTGGTGATCATCTTGGTTACTATAGTCTGGCTCATGACTTCCCGGTGATGAAAGTAACACAGCTCTTCCATCGTCCCGGGGCGATCTGGCCTTTCACCACCGTTGGTCGTCCTCCTCAGGAAGATACCACCTTTGGTCATTTGATTCATGAAATGACCGGTGCCGCGATTCCGGATCTGGTGCCGGGAATCAGGGCGATTCACGCTGTAGATGTTGCGGGAGTACATCCTCTTCTACTGGCAATTGGCAGCGAGCGTTATCTCCCCTATCTTGAAAACACCGGACCACAGGAGTTGCTCACTCAGGCTAATGCGTTGCTTGGTCAGGGGCAATTGTCGCTGGCTAAGTACCTGCTGATTGTGAATCAGGCTGATCAGCCTGATTTGGACATTCACGATATTGGCGCGTTTTTACACTCTTTGTTGTCCCGCATCGATTGGCGTCGGGATCTGCATTTCCAGACCTGTACCACGATAGATACCCTTGATTATTCCGGTTCGGCCTTGAATGCTGGTTCTAAAGTCGTCATGGCGGCATCTGGTCCAGCACGACGTAGCCTGCCGACGGAACTCCCCAGGAATCTGCGTTTACCGGCCGGGTTCTCTGTCCCTAAAATTTCCGCACCTGGAATATTGGTGGTTCAGAGTGAGGCATGGCAAGGTGAACGTGGTGTTCCAGCTGCAGACCTTATCGCCTTCTGCCGTTCCTACACTCAAGTCGATGCGATCAATGCTTTCCCTTTGATTGTGCTTGTCGATGACGCTGAATTTGCCGCCCGGACGCTGGAGAACCTGCTATGGGTGACATTTACGCGTTCCGCTCCTGCCAGTGACATTGAAGGGATTGACTCCTTCTCCCACGTCAAACATTGGGGTTGTCACGGTAGCCTGGTTGTTGACGCCAGAGGCAAGAGCTTTCACGCGCCGCTTCTTGAGGATGACCCGGCTGTTGAGCGCAAGGTTGATGCTTTAGGTGTGACAGGTGGAGCTCTGCACGGTCTGATCTGAGTTTCTGCCCGGAATTTCCGCAATATCGGCGTCAATCTGCACATTTGATTGTGCGGCGTAAAGTACTAAAGGGACAGTCCCGTCAAATGCAGAAAAGCAACGGGGGCAGACTCTATCTTGAGTCTGCCCCCGCTTTGGTTTGTAACTGTTTAGAAGTTTCTACATCTCTTCCCCTTGCAGGATCTTCAGAATCGCAGGATCCTTTTCTTCAATGGCCAGCAAGGTATGGCAGGTATTACAATCAGCAGAGATGGTTTTGCCATCCGGACTTTCATGCATGTCATCGTGACAACGGAAACAGCCGATATCAAAATCCGGGCCGTGGGTGATGTGGTTTACATAGGTGCCCCATTCAACTTTCATCTCCGGGAAAACATTGTTGGAGTAGGCGGTAATAACGCCCTTGATGGCGTGTTCCAGCAACTCAGGCCTTGCTGTAATCAGCTGAGAATAATTCTCCTTATACCAGCTGGTGAGTTTACTGGTGATGGCTTCATGAGCCTGGTCTGAGCTTTCGTAGCTCTCTGTGATCGCTACCATTGCCTGTCTCTTGATGTAGGGTAGCTCCTGAGGGATGTCACCTTCGGCAAGCAAGAGGTCGAGGGCATCATCCGGTAGGAGGTAGATGTGTGATGGCCGGGTGTGGCAATCAATACAATCCATTTCGCGAGCATCACCTACATGCTCTGTATCTTGTAATAATTCATCGGCATCTGAAGTTCGGAATATCGTCTGCGTGCCGTCAGCCTTGGTCAGAATAACTTCAGGAATTACCATTCGACTGTGATCTGTGGACCGATAGGTTATCTTATTCTCTGGTGCAACGTGCCAGTGTATGCCGTGTGAGCTCTGGGCGCGGTCGCCTGCGCTGCCGATCTTCATCAGGAGAATATCGTGCACAGCACTGTTCTCCTCATCTGGGAGAAAACGCTTGGTGACATTAAGTTTGTCGCCGTGAAAAAGCTCAGGGCGGTGGCATTCCTCACAGGTATCCCGTGCCGGACGCAGGCCATGTACCGGAGTTATAATCGGAGTCGGATAGGTTGCTGTCGCCACAGCCAACAACTGTCGTGCCCCGGAAATCTTAGATTTTACAAACCAGTCAGCGCCGGAGCCGATATGGCATTCGACACAGGCGACCCGTGAATGTGCCGAGTTCTGAAAGGCGGTATGCTCAGGCTCCATAACCGTGTGACAAAACTGGCCGCAGAACTGGGTCGATTCCATGTAGTGATAGGCCCGGTACAGAAACATGCTGAAAACTGCAAAGTTGATCGAAGTCAGCAGGACGATGAGAAAGACATTTCTGCGGAGTCGGCCGAACATGTCTGGCTCTGTAAAGTATCTACGCATGTATTGAAGGGTAAAGAGGTGAACCTCTCGATCACCTCGAAAAAAGAAGGCCCCGACGAAAATCATTCCCAATCCACCAAGAAATACCGGGCCCAATGCCAGGTAAACGGCTGCGCCGAAGTAGGGGTTTTTGATGTGCCAGATCGTGTCGGCCAGCATGTAGCTCACCAGGAAAGGTGTGGTGATGGTGACGAGCATGCCGCCGATAAGCGATATGCGGCTGCGGCTAATGCCAAGGAAGAAGTCCTTGACCATGTCAAATTGTCCCATGAAATGCTCCTGTTTTTCTCAAATTTGTGGCAGGGATGTCTTAATGCCTCTGCCTGGCAAATTAATAAATTAAAAAGCTGACCAATTAGTAGAAGGGATTAATTGGTGTTTATTTATCAAACAACTTTAAAAAAAACAAGAAAAAAGGCCGCCCCCACTAGGGAACGGCCTTTTTGTTTTATGAAAATTTGTTTTGGAAAATATAAAGCTTAGTGAAGTTCGTCATCCGACATGAAAGCCGGAAAAATCATGTTGAGGAAATAGAAGATGATGAAAGGGGTCACAATGACGGCCAACATTCCTCCCAGTCCTTCTTTAAAGGTTTCGAAATTGTGCGGAATAATGGGCAGTTGATATTCCATGAAGCCTGCAAAAGTCAGGGAGAATGCTTGTCCGCCAATAACGACGTTCCAGCGCATCATGAAGACACCGAAAAGAACCAGGACGCTGGCGATAACCGCGCGTCTGGTTGTCAGGCCCGGCCACAACAGCATTAAAAATGGCAGAAAATTCCCTATCCCATACTGATAGACAAAAATCTTCATAAAGTCGTGCTCATAGATGACCATGCGCAGGGCATCCCATGATTTGACCGCAGTGTAGCCGCGGAAAATCATATCAAGCATTTCAAGTGTGATCGCAAGAGTCATGAAAATGATCAGGTATTTCGATGAAATTTTGACTTCATGCTCCTGAACGCTGCGCAATTCCTCAACGCGCATGGTCGCATTGCCGTGAGCCATAGCATCCGGGAGCAACCAGCTCTTGCCACGCTTGGCGGCCCATTTGCGCATCTCCATGAAGATGTAATAGCTGACGATGCAGAGTGCAATTCCTGAGACGACCGCAGAACAGATGAAGATAACCGGCATAAGTGGAGTCATCCAGAGCGCGTTAGCCTTGACTGAACCGAAAATGAATCCGGCATAACCATGCAGAAAGCAAGCAACCGGGATACCAATTCCAGCCATGATCTTGACGGCTTTGTGATCGGCTTGGAGGGCCTTGTCAGAAATGTCCATGGAGCCGAGTGAAATAACCTTGTAGAGAGGCAGCAATATCTTCTCCAGGAAGTTGCGGCTTTGGATCTTTCCAAGACGATGAATCGATTCCACAATAAACTTTCGGTAGACGAACCAGATCTCTACAGCGACAATGCAGGCATAAGTCATAAAGACAATACCGAAGGCTGATATCGCCGAGGTGAAATGCGGTGTCATCAGGACATTAATGCCACGGAACGGCTGCGATAGATGCAGCATTAACGGCATCATTGCCACCGGCAGTAAGGCGAAGGAAAAAACCAGAGCATAACGGGCAATAGCTTTCAACTTTTCGACGCCAAACACATGATAAAGTGAGGAGAGGACGAAAGCTCCGGCAACCAAACCAGTCATATAGGGGTACATGACGATCTGAATCGACCAGTAAACATATTCATTCGGCAGGACAAAGAGGTCTTTGACTGTCCAGGCTTCACCATGAACAATCATCTGGGCAACTTGTTCAACCATGATTAGCGTACCTCCTTGTTCAGTCCAAGATAGAAAACTTGCGGTTTGGTGCCGTATTCATCACGCAATACGCCAACACGCTGAGTCATGAGAGCTACAGTAACCGGGTCATTAGGGTCTTTCAGGTTGCCAATCTGACGGGCCCCATAGGGACACGCCTGGGCGCAAGCAGTGTTGCCGCCTTTACTGATACGGTGGTAGCAGAAGGTACATTTGTCAGCGACATGCTCCACCGGGTGAAAGAAACGAACACCGTAAGGGCAGCCCATGATGCAGTAGCCACAACCGATACACCAGGTACGGTCAATCAGGACTGCGCCATCTGCCGCCTGGTAGGTTGCACCGACAGGACAGACCTGAACACAGGCTGGGGTTGCGCAGTGGTTGCAGAGCTTAGGGACAAAAAAAGCCTGGGCAATCTCGTCGTCAGGGACCTGTAACATGCCAGAGTGGTTCTAGTCGATCAGCTTGGTTGTATAGCCGTCACGGGCCCCTTTCGGGCAATCCATGACAACATCACCATCTTTCTTGATGACATAACGCTCGACCCAGGTACGGGTCACATTGGCTTCGAAAGGAATGTCATTTTCAATTTTACAGGCCTTGACGCAAAAGCCGCAACCGACACATTTGTGGGTGTCGACCAAGAAGCCCCATCTTAGCTCCGGGTTAGCAGCCAAAATTTCTTTGGGATCGATGAAATCGAGAGCGGACACCGACACTGACGCGCCAGCAACAAAAACTGCTGTACTTTTTAAGAAGTTACGTCTTTTCATAATCACATATCCTCCAGACTCGGATTGTGCGGATTGTGACACTCACTGCACTCCTCGCCTTTGTTGTGCTCGGCCGGGTCTATGCCAGGAATGTCATTCCGGTCGCTGGACGGCATGATAAGTTCTGAATGACAGCGAATGCAAAGTTCCCGGCTCCTGTCGATGGCCAGCTTCTCCGGATTATCAGGATGGTCGAATGCTGCACCGTGACAGTTCTCGCAAGGAATGGTGGCATGATGCGCACTCTCAAGTTCCTCGATCTTGTCATCATGACATTCGTTGCAGTAGTCATTGCCCTTGTACTTTGCGGGATAGTCTTTCCACTCCTGCTCATTGCTTAACCGGTGGTAACCAAAGGTGTAGCCACGCTCCTGTGCTCCAAAATCAGAGGGTACGTAGAACGCTCTGAACAGCAAGATGCCGATAACGATTGCAATGACCACGTATAGCGGTCGCCAAACATGGCTTTTCACGGGCTTCTCCTTATGGCGGGGTTTTTTAGATTAATAGAACAAGGTTTTGTTATTAGCATGGCCTCTTGGCAGTTGTCAATTGTTCATACAGTGATTTCCTCGGAAATATGCAGTTATCATGCAGGACTACCCCATTCGCGAAAATGGCTGCCTGAGTATTAATCTACATGAGTTATTGTTTTTTCATTTTTATTATCGGTAAGGATTCTTGACATGTATAAAAAAATAAAATAGTGTTTTATTCGATTTTCCTGTTGAGTTAGTCAAGTATGACAATAAACCTTTTGGTGGGTTTCTACTGTGACTCAGTTGGTGTCTGTTGCTACTTAACTTTTCTTAATTTCCTGGGGAAAGTGTAAATGATTTTGGAGTCTTTTCAACTCATGACAGTGAATTAAGGTGTCATGGCAGCAGTGATGAGGGGTGTCTATGGTAGAAAAAACTACCAACCTTGAAGAGCGTGTCGCTGACCTGGAGGTCCAAATTGTTACATTAACCGCGACGGTTAATGAGCTGCAGTCGGGAATCGCTGTCTCTGCAATAGAGCCGTCGAACAAAAAGAAAAAGGCTGCACGTAAAGTCGCCGCTCCTGGCAGTGCCTCGGAAGAAATCCTCTCCTGGGTCGACAAATCTTATATTCTGTCAAGAATTGCCACGACCAGTTTCATCGTCGCGGTTGCCCTGGCGTTACGGACCGCTGCAGATAGTGGCACTATCGATTTGCAACTCGGTTCCTTCATCGGCATGCTCTACGCCTTGGGACTGATTGTTTACGGCTGGTTCGCTTATAAAGAGAAAAGTATCCAGGCCCCGGTTTTTATTCTCTGGGGGGTCATCGTCATGTGCGGTGTCGTGGTCGAGGCCCACCGTGTCTTTGACACCGTTCCGACAGAGCTTGCCTATGTCGCCATGGCTGTTACCGGTCTGGTTGCAACTGTCATCAGCCGTTTACATCATGTGGCTCTTCCGGTTTTTGTCGGTACTCTTGGTATGAGTTTCGGTAGTTTTGCTCTTGACTACCCCAGTCCGGTATTCCCCTATCTGGTCATCATTATGGGGCTGGCGAATCTTTTCGCCACCTATGTAACCCGACTGCTGAGAGCCTCATGGCTACGTTGGCTGCTGTTGGTGCTGACTCTGTTCATGATTCAGATCTGGGATCTCAAACTGTCAATCTATCTGTCCAGGTTGAGTCCGGAAAATCTGGAGTTCTCTGTACAGGGTCTGCTGCCATCGATAGGTTTTCTAGGGTTGGTCTTTGCCGGAATTGCGCTGCTTGGAGTTCTGGGCAAAGTGCAGGAGAAAATCTCGAAGTTCGATATCGTCTGGCCGGTTCTTAATGTTTTCTGGATTTACCTGGCAGTAAAATATGCTATCGGGCAGGGGCTGACGACACCGACAATTTTTGGATGGCTCGCAGTGCTTGCGGCTTTTGCCCACCTGGCGATAGCTTGGTGGCTTGCCCATCGCTGTGAGGGTGGTGCCGTGGGAACAACGTCATTTGCTATGGCTGGCGGGTTTTTGATGGCTTTTGCGGCACCAATGGCCATAGGTCATGCGGTGATTGCCGGGGCTCTTGTCGCTTTGCTTGCTGTGGGCCTGGCCTGGGTCTCCGTACGCCGTAGCAACCTGGGCTTGCGCTTAGGTTCCTATCTACTGCAATTATATGCCTGCTCGGCATTGGTCTTTCTACTCTGGACAACTGATGGGACCAGACCCTCGGTGATTGGTGCGCTTTCCTCTGGACTGTTAGCGCTGATTGCCTTCTGCCATTATTTCTGGGCGCGTCGTCACCCGCCTGCGTCCGGAACCACCACCATGCACAAGATCAACAAGAATGACCGTGGCGCGAGTGTGCTCTTGATCGCAGCCTTGTTAAGTGGCTTTTTCACCATGCGGGTTGGTTTGTATCAGACGCTCGATTTCCTGCATTTGGCAACTCATAGTGCTTTTGGTGGAGCCCAGTCTGTTCTGATTAACGTTACGGCGGCAGTTCTGCTCTGGCTAAGCCTGATGCGGCGGAACAAGGAGCTGCGTAATGTTGCGATTGTGATTACCGTGATTGGCGCCGGCAAGGTGTTTCTGATGGACATGGTGCAGTTGAAGGGGATGTCGCTGATGATCAGTGTCTTTACTTTTGGCCTGGTCGCCGCGCTGGCGTCATTTGTTCTTGGTCGTTGGAACAAAAAGCCCGAAGAGCTCATTCCTGTTGATCAGGAGGGTGCAGGAGAGTAGAAAGGGTTCCCATCATTCGAAGAATCAATAAGAAAAGGCATCCGCTCAGCGGATGCCTTTTCTGTCTCTTCTGTAAATCAAAGATTACCAGACCGAATCAAGCTGAATGAAGGCCTTTTTGAAGTCCGCTTCCACTGCATCGAGAATGGCCTCCGTGTACTCATTGTTATGCACGCTGTGTGTGCCGTCATTACGTACAAACTTGAGGTTGAGAATCGCCTGTT
>JAJRRB010000071.1 GCA_024279915.1 Deltaproteobacteria bacterium | reverse complement strand
TCCGGTTTGACCACACGGCGGTACTGAGTTTCGACATTGGCTTTTCCGGAAACCACTTGCCGCGCCAGCATCAGCACGCCTTGCAAGACATCAAGAGGTTCAAAGCCGGTGACCACGCAGGGAACCTTGTATGCGTCGACGAGAGGTTGGTAGGCGTTTGAGCCAATGATGGCTGAGACATGGGCCGGACAGAGATAGCCATCAACTTGCAGCTCCGGGTCGCCAGCGAGGGCAGCCATGGGGCCAGGCATAGTTTTGTTTGAGCAGAGGACATAAAAGTTGTCGAGATTTTTTGCAGCTGCGGTCAGAATTGCTCC
This sequence comes from Deltaproteobacteria bacterium, assembly GCA_024279915.1. Lineage (GTDB taxonomy): Bacteria > Desulfobacterota > Desulfuromonadia > Desulfuromonadales > BM103 > M0040. The sequence goes on along the minus strand of JAJRRB010000071.1, from coordinate 10,982 downwards.
GGCGACTGTCGGCGTCGTGGTTTCGAAACCAACGCTGAGACAGACCACGTCGATACCTGGATTTTTTTCCGCAAGCGCTACGGCATCAAGTGGTGAATAGATAATTTTGATACTGGCCCCCTCGGCCTGTTCATGGAGCAGGTGAGATGAAGAGCCTGGGACGCGTACCATATCGCCGAAGGTGACGATGGTCGTATTCGGTCTGCGAGACAGGGCTACGGCCTGATCAACAAAGCCGACTGGAGTTACGCAGACCGGGCATCCGGGTCCTGAGATCAGTCGGATCTGCTCTGGTAACAGGGTGCGAATACCGTGCTGGTAGATTGCCATGGTGTGAGTGCCGCAGACTTCCATGAATGTCATGGTGCCATCGTAGCCAGAAATTGTCTGACGGATTGCCTCTAGTTGCAGCTTGGCGAGCTCAGGATCGCGATATTCGCTCTGGTATTTCATTCGGCTGTAAACCCCATATCAAGAGCTTCACGCAAAGCTTTCAAAGTCAGTTTTGCTTCATTGTCATCAATTTTTTCTATCGCAAAGCCAGCATGAATCAATACGTAATCACCCACCTGAACGTCATCAATCATCATCAGACTGGCTTCACGCTGTACTCCGTCGATTTCACAGAGAGCCACTTCGTTTTCGATTGTTTTAACCTGCATCGGTACACCCAGGCACATTCTACCTCTCCTTCGTTGATCGCTCTCGTCGCACGTTTCGCGTCATAAGTAGCGAGAAAAGTCTTAGTCGCGTTCAGCTTCCCTTTTCTGCTTAACGCCCTGGCTTAACCAGTCGTACCACTCCTGCATGCCTTCGCCACTGTGACAGGACAGCTCAATGATCTTGATCTGCGGGTTAACCTGGTGGGCAAAAGACTTGCATTGTTCAATATCAAAGCGCAGGTAAGGGAGCAGGTCAATCTTATTGATCAGCATCAGGTCAGCGGCCTGGAACATATGCGGGTATTTGAGCGGTTTGTCTTCGCCTTCGGTCACCGAGAGTACTGCTACCTTGTGATCTTCACCGAGATCAAAAGAGGCTGGGCAAACCAGATTGCCGACATTTTCAATGATCAGGATGTCTGTTGTCTTAAGATCGAAACCTTCAACACCGTGACCAACCATGTGAGCATCAAGATGACAGCCTGCGCCAGTGTTGATCTGTTTCACTGGCGCACCAGTCGCTGCAATTCGATCGGCATCGTTGGCTGTCTGCTGGTCGCCTTCGAGTACTGAGAATTGCAGGCTGTCCTTAAGGTCTGTGAGCGTTCGTTCCAGAATGGAGGTTTTACCAGAGCCCGGTGAGCTGACCAGGTTCAAGACAAATAGCTGGTGTGCGGTGAAGTTGACGCGATTGCTCATTGCCAGGCGCTGGTTTTTAGCAAGCAGGTTCTCTTCAACACGAATTTTTCGGGAGGCGTGGTCATGTGTATGATCATGCCCCGGTTGTGGCGGAGCGCAGCCGCAATCGGTACACATCTTAGTCTATCTCCAGTTCTACGAGGGCCATTTCCTGACCCTTCAGGATCTTAAGGGCGAAGCTGTTACACGCCGTGCAACCAACGAGCAGGCTTTCCATTGCACATTCCTGGCCGCATTCCTGGCAGTGACCGAGCGCGGGTATGCGGCGAATTTCCAGCGTTGCGCCATCGGCTAGAGTGCCCTTGGAACAGGCTTCAAAGGCGAACTCCATTGCCTCTGGTACGACACCTGAGAGTGCGCCGATTTCCATCGTGACGCTTGTGATGATGGTGGCATTCTCACGGCGCGCATGTTCCTCGGCAATTTCAATCATGTTGAGGGTCAGGCTTAGTTCATGCAAATTATTTGTCCAAGAGAGAAAAGCCCGGGAAGCCCGGACTGCTTTTTTACTGGAATCTGATGATAATTCACGAATTCAGCTTTAATATAATGAAAGGCCAGATAAAAAAGCAAGGGTGCAGCAACCTAAACTATGTGTGAGCGGTTGGTTCAGGTGGCTTTTGATAATTAAAGAAGGGCCCCTCTGTAACAGAAGGGCCCTTGTATTCATGGAAGCAATTTCAGGCTGAAGTCGGTCAAGCTGCAAGTCTGCGATCAGATCCAACATAATGCTTCTTTCGAGAAGAACGAACTGAACCAGCGCCTAAAGCCACCACCCCGCTTGCCCTGTAGAAACTTATAATTTCCTCATTCTTTATCAAGCGATCCAAAAGCAGAGGTTTAACATAGTCATAATAACCCTTGTTGTACATTACGCGTATAAGTATCTGCGGACTCCTGACATCACGGATCAAGTTGAAAGGTCTCTTTGCGCGTTAAAGCAAGTCGAGATTACATTCTGAAACAAAAAGTGATCAGTCTCAATTGAACCAAATATGCAATTCGTTATAACTAAAGGCAGAGAAATGGCTGTCGCTGTGGTCATGTGGCGACCAAAGCAGGAATCAATGGTCTTAACTGTAGACTGAAGTGTTGCGATCAGTAAAACGCGTGGGTTTACTTCTCCTGGCGGGGCACCACGACGATCCCTGATTCAGTTACTGTGTAGCCCTTACGCCGATCCTCCTCCAGATCGTAGCCGATCTCCGAGCCATCTGGAATGACTGTATTTTTGTCGATGATCGCCTTGCGAATCTTGACATGCCGACCAACGGTGACATTTTCAAAGAGGATGGAGGCTTCAACCAGGCTGTAGCTGTTGACCTTGCAGCGTGGGCCGAGGATCGAACGCCGGAGTGTGCCGCCGCTGGTGATGCAGCCAGCACAGACGTAGGAGTCGAGGTTCTGGCCGCGGCGGTCATCATCGTCAAAAACGGTCTTGGCGGGCGGCAGGTTGCCCTGGTTGGTAAGGATTGGCCACTTGTAGTTGTAGAGATTCAGCTGTGGTGAGACGTTAACAAGATCCATGTTGGCCTCGTAGTAAGAGTCGAGGGTCCCTACATCCCGCCAGTAGCCTCGTTCCTCAGCTTTCATACCGGGGATCACATTGTCGTTGAAATTGTAGGCAAAGATCCGGTCGTTATTAGCCAGCATCATTGGAATTACGTGTTTGCCAAAATCGAGATCGGCGTGGATTTTTTTTCCTTCTTGCAGTACTTCGATCAATTTTTTGGTAGGAAAGATATAGTTGCCCATGGAGGCGAAACATGTTTCACGCCCCGGGATTCGCTCTGGATCCTCTGGCTTTTCCGTAAACCCGGTGATTCGTGCATCTTCATCCACGGAAAAAACTCCATAGCGAATGGCTTCCTCAACTGGCACCTCCAGAGCGGCAATAGTGATGTCAGCTCGGTTCATCTGGTGGAAATTGATCATCTGGGTCACGTCCATTTTGTAAATATGGTCGCCGCCGAAGATGGCTACGTAATCCGCGTCTGAGGATTCGACAAAACGCAAGTATTGCAGAATTGCATCTGCTGTCCCTTTGAACCACTCTTCGCTTTCGCTGCTGGTTTCAGGGGAAATCCCCACGCAGAACTCGCCAAGACCGGTCCATTTGCCCCAGGATTCGCGAAGATGTTTGTTTAAAGAGTAGGCCCGGTATTGGGTGAGAATGTAGATCTTCCTGATGCCCGAGTTGAACAGGTTGGAGAGGACAAAGTCGATGATCTTGTATTTCCCGCCAAAGGCAACGCTCGGTTTGGCCCGGCGCAGAGTCAGGGGACTGAGTCGTTCCCCCTTGCCGCCGGCCAGAACCATTGCGATAGTATTTTTACCTACATTGTTCATTGAATACATAATAAGAGCCTCTCCTTGGTGTCTCGTTTTCATTCGACCTACAGTTTGACAAACCTCCACGCAAATGCAAGCAGGCAGCAGACGTTGTAATCATGCATCACTTCTTCACGTTGCCAGAGAAGTGTTATACTTGCCGCAACATAAGCACGTATTTCTCAGGAGGTCATATGTCTGGAACAGTGAAGCATGATTGCAAGAACCCAACAGAACATCAATTGCATCTTTGTCAATTGAAGGAAAAAGGCCTGTTGGAAGAGATTGCGACACGTACAAGCAATCCGGGCTATCTCTGCCACAATTGTAACGCTTCTGCCAATCAAGCTGACGATCTTTGTAACCCCAGCCCCTTTATCAACCGCTAAGCAGTGCCAGGAGGGTGTCGGACTATACGAGCTGTTGTAAATCCGGAAAATATTCACACAGCCCGGCGATTTCCTGGATACGTTTCTTCTGTTCGACAGCCTCTTGCAACGGCCCCATCAACTGCATATCGCCGTAAAGGACCGCACCGACGACCTGGCCGTCATGGCAGGCAAGACCACGATAGTTGCCGTTGTCTTGAACTTCAAAGAGTCGGGTGCTGGCGTCGATGGCCTGAACCTGGCCAATACTGAAGAGCTCAACATCAAGCACTTTGATGCGGTTGGTCATTGGCAATCCTGGAAATTCGGCTGAGCCGCCGACAGCGTTGGCTCCAGCGACCATCCCCTGTGTATAGCTTGCTGGCCAGATACCATAGACACGGCCCTGGTGCTCAGTGACATCTCCGGCGGCAAGGATATATTCGTCTGAGGTTAAGAGCCGATCATTAACGACGACTCCCTGTTGAACCTTGATACCGCACTGTCGTGCCAGGTGGCTGTTGGGTCGTACACCAGTGGCGAGAACCACCAGGTCAGCCGGGAATTCGCGACCATCTTCGAGCAGAACACCGCGTACCGCTTCATCACCTGTGAACTCCTTGATCTGGACATTGCATTCAATTGTCATTTGCTGGTCTTCCAGGTGCGAAAGGAGCAGTGCCGCTGCGGTGGGTGGTAACTGACGCGGCAACAGCCAGCCAAAGCCTTCCAGCACCGTAACATCAGCTCCGCGACGTTGCATCGCCCAAGCGCTTTCCAGGCCAAGCAGGCCACCACCGATACAGACTGCCCGAGATCCAGGACGCAGATTCTCGATCATTTTACGGGCGTGTTCAAGGGTACGTAAAACCATGACTCCTTCGCGATTTGCGCCTGGGATTGGTGGGATGAAAGGGTGTGCACCATTGGTGAGGATCAACCTGTCATAATCAAGCTGACGGTTGTCACGTAAGGTGACTCTGCGAGCGGCGCAATCGATCTCCTGAGCTTCACCGGTAATGTATTCGATTCTTTGCGCATCAAACCAATCCTGATGCTGAATAAATAAATCCTCTTCAGCAACCTCACCAGCCAGAAAACGAGTCAGGTTAAGTCGATAATATGGCAAGAGCTGCTCCCGTGAGACGAGAGTGATCTTGACTTCTGGGGCTTGGCGACGCGCTTCTTCCGCTGCTGTTAGTCCGGCGATACCTGCACCAAGGATGACGACTTTACGAATGTCAGCAGAAGTTGTAGAAGCTTCTGTCACTTCGTAAGAGTGAAAGAGTGCGGCTGCAGCACCGCAGATCGGGCAGAACTCGGGTGGCGCAGAACCTTGGGCGACATGGTCGCAAATACTACATTGCCACGCTTCGGCTGCAGGTTTTTGTGATCCTGAGGTCTGGATGATTAAGATTGTAAAATGACACTGTTCGGCACCGCAGACAGGGCAAGATTGCGGTGCTTCATCACCATTGTGGACATAACCACAAAGTTCACACTTCCATGTTTTTGTCATAGTAAAAACCCATAAATTAGATGAGCCTGCATCTTCAAGATGTCAGCTCAGATAACAGAGATAACCGCCACCGTTTTGTCTTCAGAAAAGACCCCCCTGATGGTTGTTGTGCAATTCTGGTTATCATTTTAAACGCTTTTACATTTTGCGCAATCACAGATCTGCAACAGAAATTGTGATGCAGGATTTTCCGTGCTGTGAGTCGTCGTTTTGTCACTGTAAAGGTAAATGTGGTTTTGATTGTTACGAATGGAACTAAATTTGCAGAATAATGAAAAAGTCGTAATGTCCATTACTTTTGCCAAGAAAGTGGGCAAATCACCTGTTTGTAACCGGTGAATGGCTGAGTTTCGTTCCGACACGAGGTTTAGGGGGGCACATGAAACAAACAATTGGCAAATTTGCAACACATTCTGTCTGTGCTATTGAGGTTGAGGCTACTGTACAGGAAGCCTTGCAGATCATGAGCGACAGGTGTATCAGTTGCATTATCGTTCTGTCTCACGATGAGCCGATAGGCATTCTTACCGAACGTGATGTCGTTTTTGCGGCCAACTGGTTGCTTGGGCAACCCGACCTGTTGCTCAAGGAGGTCATGAACAAACCGGTTATGACCGCTTCTGAAGATATGGATGTAGCCCAAGCTTACCAGGTTTTCTGTCAGCATAACATTCGCCATCTCGTTGTGCTTGATGCGCAACTGGATATGGTTGGGATCTTTACCCAGACGGATCTGGTGCGTTCACTCAAGGAAAAGGCGTTTGACGGCATCGCTGATGTCTCTTTGTTGATGTCTTCAAAAGTTCTGCATGTCGCTTCTGATGTGCCAGCTCGCTATGCTTTGTCTCTGATGGCACGCCGGTCGGTGAGCTGTGTCGTGGTGATGGAGAACGGTCGTCCCGTCGGCATGTTCACAGAGCGGGATGTTGTTCGTTGTATCGCTGAAGGCGTCGATCTCTCAGCAGTCCCTGTAAACGCAGTGATGAGTCCTTCTGTTGTTTCAACCCCGTTGACGACAGCCCCTCACGACAGCATTGGTTTAATGTTGAAAAAATCGATAAGGCGTTTGCTGGTGGTTGACGAACTCGGTGAATTGACCGGTATCCTGACGCAGACGGATATTGGTAGAGTGCTTGATCGGCAAGAATCGGGCCTTATCAACAACCTGCTGGGAGGGAATACTCACTCGGGAGAGGCTCTGCACGACGTGATGTAATCGTTAGTGAGTAGACTAAAACAGAAAGGGACTTGCAAAGATGCAAGTCCCTTTATTTATTGGTAGCGGGGGGAAGATTTGAACTTCCGACCTTCGGGTTATGAGCGGAAAACACCCGAATTCCCTTTTCCCTTTAAAATCATAAACTTGCCGCAATTACAAAGGGTTCTCTCTCGCGAGAGGGCCTACTATATAGCCCAATAAATCCATGTAGTCAAGCGAAAAGGGTACAGTTTAGGGGACAGGTAGGCTTGCTAGGTTCTCACGAGAAGCACAACTAAACCGCGTTCAATCTTTTTTTGAAACACGCCCTATAAATCCTAAGGACATGTAAGAAAGAGTTGCGAGAATATATATAAGAATACTGTCAGGTGTCTTTCCAGGCATTACTGTTAATCGTGGTTTGTAGGAAAGACTTCTGACTCTCCTACCTTTACTTTCAAGTCAATGCCCCGTCTTCTGCCTGGGCCGTTTACTCAGACATCTCATGCTTTATTTACTTTACAGAAATTGCTTTTATAGTTATTTTTAATAAGCATACTGCAATCTTGCAGACAAAAGGGAGGTGGGCATGACAATAAAAAAGGTTTTAATTAGGTCGGTTATTACGGTTGGACTTCTTTTGCTGGCTACCGTCTCGTTCGCCAAGCCAGAACCACCGCAAACACTCACCGACATTCTCGGAGAAACGTCCGAGTTAGAGGAGAAATTTGAGAAGGGTAACTGGGCTGGCGCGTGTGAAACATTGGAAGAAATCGAGGAGATGTATTCCGAAGTCTACGCCGAATACAAGAACCAGGTGCCGGCCACTCTGAACATAAAGTTCAATTCCTCAGCCAGTTCGCTGGGTCAGTTCCTGGAAGCCAAGAATGAAGAGAATACTGAAGACGAATTTATAGAATTACAGGTGGTGCTGTTTAGTATCATGGATTGCTTCGATTACAAGGTTCATCCCGTCATCAAAGTCTTGCAGAAGTATATTGGTGAAGAAGCCCAACAGGCGTTGGCTGACAATGATCTAGACAACGTAAAGTCTGAATTAAAGGAAGTGGCCAATTTTTTTCTCAAGAATGCCTCCCTCTTCAAGTTGCGTGGTATTAATAATGACGACCTTGAACAATTCATGTTTACCCTTGGGGAGGCGATAAAACAAGCCAACTCGGGGAACACCGTACCGTTAAAAGAATCACTTGATGATCTTGAAAAACAAGTCGATGCATTCCAACAAGCATCTGCTTGAACAATAAAGGTCTAGAGAAGAAACCCCGTGGTGAGGCTCATTCATGGAAGTCCAATCATCCCGGCCAGTATTATTGTTAGCCTTGAGTTTTAAGAACAATTTTCAAACGGGTAGATAGTTTGTTTATTGCGGGAGGATATTTACTATTTATCCTCTAGCTTTCTATTAAGGACTCAGATTGTTGGAAATCTGGATTCTCACTGCCCCTGACTTATAAGAAAAAAAGCCCCACAGGCCAGGAGTGGGGCTGTGGGGCAACGGGTTTTGGTTTTCTCTTAGGAGGTAAAAATGAAGAACTGATGTTCAGTGATTGATATCTTACCTGTTTGGTCAGATATGTCAATAGAGAAATTAAAAGGCCACCCAGAGTTGATCCAGGTGGCCATCATTTTGTGGATTAAACAGCTTCCTATATGTCGCTATCAATAAGAAGCCGTTTTTCTTCTCGTAAGTCGTGACTTATGAGAAAAAAACCCACAGTCAGGAGGTAGAGACTGTGGGGCACATTTCTTCTATTTCGTGGAGGTTGTGAAGAAGATTGTCTCAGACCCGCCTGCCACAGCAAGTCTTCGATGGTTGTTAATTTATCGAATCTTTCAACAAAAACATACGTGGTGTTGCGTAAACTTCGAATCGACACATAACGAAACCGAACTGTGCAAAAGCTGGGGTTAAAAACTGGCAATATCCTCTAAGGTGAGAGTAAACGTAACGGTTGTCCCTTCCCCTAGGTTGCTGGAGATTGAAATCTCTCCACCGTGCTCCTCTACAATCTGTTTGACAATGTTCATTCCGAGGCCCAGGCCACTTATCTGAGGGTTCTCGGGGTTCGCGCGGTAGAACTTATCAAAAACCAACTCGACATGCTCAGGTGTCATACCCAAGCCGTAGTCCCTGACGGAGGTCGTTACAGTGCTCTCATCGGTTGTCGTAGAGATCTCTATAATTCCACCTTCTGGTGAGAACTTCACGGCGTTGGTCAAAAGATTATTCAAAACTTGAGCTATTCGGCCCTCATCTATACAAATACTTTCCGGAAGGCTGTTGGCATGGGTCAGAATGAATCGGTGTTCAGGACATTTCGGTGTTATAGAGGTAGTCACCTTTTTGATAAGTTCTGCAAAAGAAACATTATCTCGTACGATACTCAAAAAACGTCCAAGTTGAATACGTTCAACGTCGAGCAGGTCATTAACAAGACGAGAAAGTATCTCAGCGTTGGTGCTTATGATTGATGCATAGTGTTTTTGCTGCTCATTGGCATGAAGTTGACTCGAATTTTCCAGAAGCTCGGCATACCCCAAAACGGCAACTAGAGGAGTCTGTAGTTCGTGAGCAGCAATCCTGATGAAATCGTTTTTTGCCTGATCAATTTTGCGCAGAGCACCCTCTGCATTTCTCTGTTCGGTAACATCAAGGACAGTGCTCAGGATCCTCGGCTCTCCTTCGTATTCAATAACACGACTGGAAACAAGGCAGGTTAATTGCTGATTGTTCTTCGTGTAAAAGCTGGCCTCCAGATTATTGATTAACCCGACTTCCCTGATGGCAGTCACCATGCGCTCGCGGTCAGTAAGGTCACGCCAGAACCCGAGCTCCTGTGAAGTTTTCCCAATGACGTCTTCAACAGAAAACCCCGAAGCCTGCGAAAAAGCAGGATTGATCATATGGATATTTCCAGAAGAGGAAGTAATTATAGTGGGGACAGGGTTCGATTCAAAAAAATCGCGAAACAGTTTTTCCCTTTTCTGGCTGTCAGCTTCTGCCTTTTTGCGATCGGTGATGTCGGTGACAGCGCCCAGCAAGACCAACTCTCCTTCGGATTTTCCTGCCTCACACTGGCTTTGCTCGTACACCCAACGTATACCCTGCTGTTGAGTCAAAATCCGAAATTCGATCGACTTACGATCACCCGGCACCAAGCTGAGCAGATAGTCGGACACGGTTTGTTGGTCGTCCGGATGAACCAGAGGGAGGAAGCAACCCAACGTGAGAACTTCATCGATGCGGTAGCCAGAAATGGAGCTGACCGCGCCGTCTACCCATTGAACCCGGAACGGACCCTTTCCTGACCGGGTACAGCAATGAACATAATCCGAGGTGAGGTTGGCCAACCGGCGATAGTTCTCTTCCAACTCCTTGCGCTTGGTGATGTCGCGGTCGACACCCCGGTAGCCTCGGAATTGACCTTCCTCATCAAAGATAGGAGTGCCACTCGATTCAAGCACAACCTCATGTCCATCTTTGTGACGGTTTATATTTACTAAATTGTTAAATGGTAGGTATCTTTTTGCGATTGGGTCAAAGTAACTATGAACACGTTCCGCTTCATCAGAATCCATCAAGTCAAAGGCATTTAAACCAACTAGCTCTTCAGGATCAAAACCCAGCAAACCTCTGACACTCGGGCTTACATATGTAAAGTTTGCATGCTCATCAAAATCCCAGAACCAATCCTGAGAGATTTCAACCATTCTCCTGAAACGCTCTTGCTCATTTGGCATGATAGATACCTAGCCCAGATGAATATAACTTGATTGCATATATCTACACTTGATTGTACACGATAGCATGGGCAGGCAAAAACTGAGTAAGAACCATTTCCTCCACGGACTCAAGAGCAGGGGGGGGGCGCAGGTTCAAAACCATTCATCCTATTTACTATTTATCCTCTCACATTGTCAGGTATCTTACAGATTAGCCAAAAAGAAGGATTCTCAGTAACCCTGCAATGTAAGAAATGGCCCTCCCCCCCCCCCAGGTTGGGAAGGCCATTTTGCGTCTTATAGATGGTGAATTACTGGACGCGTCTATACCCTTCAAAAGTCCTATGGATATATGACGACTCATTTTGACAGGATATTTGAGAGACGAAAGAAGGGCTTGTCGATTATGTCGGTCGCCTGCCATAACTGCTAAGTTTTGAGACATGAGCTGGTAAGATTGT
>JAJRRB010000070.1 GCA_024279915.1 Deltaproteobacteria bacterium | reverse complement strand
GGACACCCTTGCCGTTCAGCTAGCGGTTCCCGTCATCAGGGTCCGCAGAGGACTTTCACCTCCAAGTCACCAATCAGCCACCACAGCCGATCAGATGGCGCTTACGCACCACGCGCCATGCCTGGCGCACAAAACAAAAGGGACAGAATTTAATTCTGTCCCCTTGTTGCTGAAAAAGTATTCTCCTCCCTCTACTTTTTGACTCGAAATCCTGATTTTGCAAACGCAGCGGCCAGCGATGATGATGGTTTGGTCACTTTTTTCTGAGGCTGTTGTCTTCTGGCCTGCTCATTCTGCTCTGGAGGTTTATCCAACTTCCCTCTGCGCATGGTCAAGCCGATCCGCTTCCGCTGTAAATCAATCGACAGGACCCTCACCTGCACTTGCTGACCGACTTTGACAATCTGGTTCGGGTCTTTAACGTAACGGTCTGCCAGTTGGCTGATATGCACTAATCCGTCCTGATGCACGCCGATATCGACAAAGGCACCAAATGCAGCGACATTGGTGACGATACCATTGAGAGTCATACCTTCTTTTAAGTCCTTAACCTCCATGACATCTTCACGAAAGCAGGTCGTAACGAAGCTCTCACGCGGGTCGCGGCCAGGTTTTTTAAGTTCGACAACAATATCACGCAGCGTCGGTAAGCCAATGTCAGTGCCGATATATTGCTCCAATCTGATCCTGTCGAGCAAAGACGGTTCGGTAATCAAGGCCGGTATGGAAACACCTAGATCCGTAGCCATCTGTTTGACCAGCTTATAGCGCTCCGGATGTACTGCAGTGTTATCAAGAGGTTGCTCAGCATTTCTGATGCGCATAAAGCCAGCGGCCTGCTCGTATGCTTTCTTGCCGAAACGTGGTACTTCAAGCAGTTGATTGCGGCGAACAAATACGCCCTCAACATCACGATGGTTCACGATCGCTTTTGCCAGTGACTCACTGATTCCAGAGACAAAGCTGATCAGTGCCCAGCTGGCGGTATTCAAATCAACGCCAACATAGTTGACGCATGATTCGACCACCTCGTCGAGAGACTTTTTCAAGGCAGTCTGATTGACATCGTGCTGATACTGGCCGACGCCGATACTCTTTGGATCAACCTTGACCAGCTCAGCCAGGGGATCTTGCAAGCGCCTGGCGATGGAGATAGCTCCACGCACAGTCAGGTCGAGATCCGGAAATTCCGCACGGGCGATATCCGATGCCGAATAGATACTGGCCCCGGCTTCACTGACCATGACCACTTGTAATTTCAGGCCAGCTTCTTTCAGGATGAGCCTGACAAACTGATCCATTTCACGTCCGGCTGTGCCGTTGCCGATCGCAACCATCTCTATGTTGTGTGCATCAATTAGACGTAACAGCTCACGTTTGGCAAACTCGACTTTGCTGTCACTGCCACTATGAGATCCTCCAATATGTGGGTAGATGGTGACATGCTCAAGAAAACGGCCGGTCGCGTCCACAGCAGCCAGCTTGGAGCCGGATCGCAAACCAGGATCGACGCCGAGGACTTTATGGCTACCAGCAGGAGCGGCGAGTAACAGGTTACGCAAGTTCTCTGCAAAAACCCGGATTGCCTCATCGTCGGCAGCTTTTTTAGCCTGAAGACGCAAATCCAGATCGATCGAAGTGGTCAACAGGCGTTTGTATGTATCAGTGACGAATTCCCGGAGTAACTCAGAAAAGCGACTCTCAGCAGGAACAAATAGTGTAAAAAGTCGTCCGAGGATCTCCTCCTCAGGAGCTTCGATCCGCAACCGCAAAACCTCTTCTTTTTCACCCCTTCGCATTGCCAGCATGCGGTGCGAAGGAATCTGCCGCAGCGGTTCGCTAAAGTCGTAGTACATCTCAAACTTGCTGACAGTATCTTCCTTACCCCGCGCCGGTTGTGAGCTGAACACGGCCTTTTGCCAGGTCAACTCACGGACAAACGCTCGCGCCTCGGCGACATCGGCAAATTGTTCAGCGAGGATATGGCCAGCTCCACTCAAAGCGTCTTCTGCGGTGTTAACCTCCAATCCCGGGTTAACAAAAGCTTTCGCTAGTTGCAGGGCAGACTCAGCGTTGCCACGTGTCGCCAGTAATTGTTCGGCCAGTGCTTCAAGGCCGTGCTCTTTGGCAATTGATGCCTTGGTACGTCGTTTCGGTTTAAAGGGCAGGTAGAGGTCTTCCAGCTCGGTTTTCTGCCGGGTCGCCTCAATTTTTTGCCGCAGCTCCGGAGTCAGTTTCTCCTGATCCTCAATCGATTTAAGGATTGTCTCTCGGCGTTCGTTGAGAGCTTTGTGATATTCAAGACGTTCCTGAATCAGGCGGATCTGTACTTCGTCGAGTTCGCCGGTTGCTTCTTTGCGGTAGCGGGCGATAAAGGGTACTGTAGCGCCTTCTTCAAGGAGGACTACAGTTTGTTTAACTTGGGCTATTCTCAGGCTGGTTTCTTCGACCAGGATTTGAATAGTTGTGTTTTGATCTGCGTCAGGCATTTCTACTTATCCTTGTTGGTGGTTTTTGAGTGATGGTTTTCAGGGAAGGGATATTATCACAAAGAGATGGTTGTCAGGATGGAAACTAGCGACATCAGCCTTGCTTTTTTCGCGTGATAAGGGATGAGTATGCTGCCAAAAATAATTCTCATAACTTGTACCAACCCTCTCTCTATGAGAGACTTTCCTCATGTATAAGGAAGATATTTTACCAAGAATTATCGCAATATTAACTGCCGATCTCAAAACCTTTACAGACGCGGCCAAGACAGCTCATGCCGCAGCGACGCATGCAGAATGTCTGCCCGACAATAAATATGACACTACCGGATTGGAGGCCTCTTACATTGCGCAAGGGCAGGCCAATCGCGCTCAGGATATCCGCCAGTCGTTGGAGAGTTACCGGAATCTGAGACTCCGTAACTTTGACGAGGAAACACCAATCCGTTTAACGGTTTTGGTCACTATCGAGGCCGATGACGGCAGCTGCAGGCAGATTTTTCTTGGCCCTGACGCAGGAGGATTGAAGCTGATCGATGGTGATGATGAGTGCATTGTTATCACGCCGGAGTCGCCTTTGGGACGTGCCCTGCTTGGCAAAGTCTGTGGGGATGAGATAGAAACAGGCCGTCGGGAGACCCGAAAAACCTTCACCATTGTTGCTGTCTCTTGATGGTAAATAAACGTTTATCGTTAATTATCACGAAATAAGTTGCAATAGGCTTGACAAACAATCTGGAAACGTTTAAAAAAGAAAGTAAGCACTAACTAAACAGGAGCATTTGTGAAAGCTATCTCGAAAAAACGTGACGCAATTATTCGTGCAACCATAGAACTTTCGGCGGAAAAAGGGATTAATGGCGCAACCACCGTATTGATCGCCGAAAGAGCACAAACAGCCGAAGTCACGATCTTTCGTCAGTTCAAAACCAAAGAAGCGCTACTACATACGATTTTTGATGAGCAAATTGAAAATATGCAGAAATTCCTATTAATAGATCACGATGAAACTTTGCCGATCAAGGACCGTTTCATCGATTTCACCACCAAGATCTTGCGGTACTTTTTGGACAAAGCCCTGGAATTGAGCTTTTTGGAACAATATATTCATACTCCAATCGGTTGGGCAAGACGACCAGACATGCTTTATAGGGATGGCGAAAATTTCGCAGACTACCCGTTGATCAATTTAGTAAGTGAAGGGGTCAAACAAAAGGCGATTAAGAATTTATCGATGCCGGCATTAATAGGAATGGTTATCGGCCCATTGGGAGCTTTTGCCAGAGAATGTCATCTTAAAGGCCTGGAGTTTGACGAACAGAGTATCAATGATGTTGTCCTGGCGTGTTGGGATGGAGTAGAGGCCTGACAGTTTATTTTTTTGCCTATACAAGACAGTAAGTACTGACAGACATTAAGGTGGGCCTGAAATGAGAGTTTCAATTATGACAAAACAAACAAAGCAACGGTTGACCATACTCTTGGGCCAAGTCCGGCCCTTGTCGGAAGCCATTGGCCGCTTAGTTTCTTTTATTACATTAAGAATAAGCCCAGAAAAGGTCGGATTTATATTTTTTTACACAAGCAGGTAAGTAAGTACACACATACTCTGTGTGGCAAGGCTCAACAGGAAAGGAGGCAACTCAATGAACAGACAACATGAAAAAACTAATCATTTTGAGAAACGCATGACTGCCGTTGCCAAGAAACAACAGGAGCTGAAACAACGTATTGAAATAATGCAAAGCCGATGCAGGGCATTGCTCGGATAGGAGGTGACTATATGTACAAGCCGCGAGGAGAGTTTACTCAACTGACCCCACATTGGTTCCGACTCTATACCAAATATGATTACAGGGGAGTCGAAATATTACATTTCAAAAAGGTAGAAGAGCGTGGTTTTGCGGCAAAAACGAATTGCAGTCAAGTTCTCAGAGCCAGGACCCGTGAAGATATTGCAGAAGCTATAGACGCTCTGCTTGATAAAAAAGGAAAGGAGCTATCACCATGACTAAGAGAGAGATAATGGACTTGGTCCAACACAATCAGGAAACGAAAACCTATTATGTACACTATGAAGATTATGGATTTCATAGCACGAGTTTGGATAATGTTGTCGAACAGCTCAAAACTATACTTTGCCAGATGCCAGGTTGTGGTAATACCCGCTGTAGAAAAAATGGACGTCTTGCTTATCTCTGTCCCAATCACTTTGCAGAAGCTTGCAGGGAAGATGAGACCCATTAGAAAGATGCCCCGGCACACTTTGTGAGCCGGGGCATTGATCTTTGTCGTGTTACAACGTAATAACAAAGGGCGGCCAATCTGGCCGTATTCATTTCATTTTTACTTGCCCCACTTCTCTTTGATCCTCTGTACCGCTGTGATGACATTGTCACGATCGCCAAAGGCAGAGAGCCTGAAATAACCTTCACCGGAGGGGCCGAAGCCACTGCCGGGGGTGCCGACTACGTGACATTCATTCAAGAGTTTGTCGAAGAAATCCCAGCTGGTCATGCCTTCGGGAGTCTCCAGCCAGATATAGGGTGCATTGACGCCACCAAAACAGTTAATACCGGCAGAGGTCAATCCTTCACGGATGATGCGGGCATTCTCCATATAATAGTCTATTGATTCCTTGATCTGAGCCCATCCCTCATCAGAGTAGACGGCGGCGGCAGCCTTTTGTACCGGATAGGAAACGCCGTTGAACTTGGTGGTTTGACGGCGGTTCCAGAGTTTGTTGAAGCTGTACTTCTCGCCTGAGTCTGTCGTACCCATCAAATCTTCAGGGACAACCACCAGACCACAGCGTACACCGGTGAAACCAGCAGTTTTAGAGAAAGAACGAAACTCGATAGCGCATTGACGGGCTCCTTCAATCTCGTAAATTGAATGCGGGATGTTGGCTTCAGTAATGAATGCCTCGTAGGCGGCATCAAAGAGGATCACGGCATCATTAGCCAGGGCGTAATCGACCCATTTCTTCAGGTCAGCCTTGGTGGCCACGGCCCCGGTCGGGTTGTTCGGGTAGCAGAGGTAGATGACATCGACCTTTTCACTCGGAATCGCCGGGGTGAAGTTGTTGTCGCCAGTGCAGGGCATGTAGTGGATACCCTTGTAGTAACCTTGGTCATCAGCTTCACCGGTACGGCCGACCATAACGTTGGTATCATTGTAGACAGGATAGACCGGGTCACAGATGGCAACCTTGTTGCCTAGATCAAAGATGTCGAGGATGTTGGCGCAATCGCACTTTGAGCCGTCTGAAATAAAGACTTCAGAAGTCTTCAGGTCGACACCAAGCGGTTTGTAGGCTTTGTCGATGATCACCTGGGAGAGCCAGGAGTAACCTTGCTCAGGACCGTAACCGTGAAAGCTCTCGCCCTTAGCCATGTCATCAACACCATCATGGAAGGCTTTGAGAATCGCTGGAGCCAACGGCAAGATGACATCGCCGATACCGAGACGAATTGCTTTGGCCTCGGGGTTGGCGTCGGTGAATTCCTTCACTCGGCGCCCTATTTCGGGAAACAAATATCCTGCTTGAAGCTTAAGGTAACTGTCGTTGATTCTTGCCATATCAGGTTGAAACCTCCGTGGAATTTGAAATGATCGGTACGCGTCCCGCGTCACTGGTTATTATTTAAGTCCCAGAACATCCTGCATATCATAAAGCCCGGCACTCTTACCTCCCAGCCATCCGGCCGCACGTACTGCTCCGCGGGCAAACATATCGCGGCTCATGGCACGGTGAGTCAGTTCGATGCGTTCACCCATGCCGATAAAGTAGACTGTGTGCTCACCGACGATATCGCCACCGCGGACGGTCTGCATGCCGATCTCCTGCTGGCTGCGTTCGCCGCACATGCCTTCGCGGTGATAGTTGGCAACTTCGTTGTAATCACGATCAAGAGCATCGGCAACGATTTCACCCATACGTACGGCAGTGCCGGAAGGAGAATCTTTCTTCTTGTTATGGTGCAGTTCAACAATCTCGACATCGAAGTCGTCGCCGAGAGTTTTAGCCATATCCTTAAGCAGTTTGAAGCAGACGTTAACACCGACACTCATATTCGGCGCAAAGACCACCGGAGTTTTTTCCGCAACGAGGCTGATGGTGTCACGCTGCTCCGGGTTAAGGCCAGTGGTACCAACCACCATCGCCTTACCAAGCCTGGCACAGACTTCAGCGTTAACCAGGGTAACTTCCGGCCAAGTGAAGTCGATCAGGACATCAGCGTTGGTCAGTGCCTCTTCGAGAGAATCGGTGATGGCAACGCCCAGATCACCGCAGCCAGAAACGTAGCCAGCATCGTCGCCAAGTCTGGTGTGACCAGCCATCTCAATAGCTCCGGCGACTTCCAACCCTTCAGCTTCAGTGAGCAGGGTAATGATACGGCCGCCCATACGCCCGGCGGCCCCTGTAACAGCAACTTTTATCATCCTAAAATCCTTTCTCACGCCTAGTCATTGCATTGTAGAGCACATAAAACATCAGATTTCTCTGCGATCTTTGCGTCTCTGCGTGGGATGGCCTTTCTCGTTTCTGGTTTGATTAAATTACGTTGTATTTCTTTAAAACCGTCTTTAGTTTCTCAAGCGTGTCGTCGCTCATGTCAACCAGCGGCAAGCGGACGTTGGCCTGGAGCATACCCATCAGTTCCAGGGTTTTCTTGACCGGAACCGGGTTGGACTCGATAAACATAGCAGTGTGGAACTCGAGCAGATCGAGGTGCAGCTTGCGACCCATCATGTAGTCGCCGTTCTGCACAGCCTCGACCATATCCTTGACCTGTTTGGGCACGGCGTTGGCGGAGACCGAAATGACTCCTTTGGCGCCACAGCACATCATCGGGAAGGTTAAAAAGTCATCACCGGAAATAACATCAATCTTATCACCGGCCTTGGCGAGAATTTCCGAGACCTGGGCCAAGCTACCGGAAGCTTCCTTGATCGCCACGATGTTGGCAAATTCTGCCAGGCGGACGGTGGTGTCGGCGAGCATGTTGACACCGGTACGACCCGGAACGTTATAGAGAACCTGGGGCAGGGCAACCTCTTCAGAGAGACGTTTGTAGTGTTGAAAAATGCCTTCCTGAGACGGTTTATTGTAGTAAGGGCAGACCAGCAGCAGGCCATCGGCACCCATATTTTTGGCTTTGTTAGACAGGTGAATTGCTTCGGCAGTATTGTTGGCACCGGTACCAGCGATAATCGGAATACGTTTGTTAACCTGATCAAGGCAGACCTTGATGACGTACTCGTGCTCGTCAACATCGAGAGTTGCAGATTCTCCGGTTGTGCCGCAGGGGACAATGACATCAGTGCCGTTTTCGATTTGGAAATCGATCAGCTGACGATAGGTCTCCTCGGCGAACTTTCCCTGACTGTCGAAAGGGGTAACGATCGCTACCATGGATCCACTGAACATAATTTACTCCTTAGATTCAGGAGGCAGTCTGTAATTTGCGAGCCAGATGCTTCCTAATATAACGGCATAATTTTTATTATTTAATAACTAACCTACCTAACATAGCAGTAGGCTCATGTAAAGGATGTATCAGCGCCTTTACTGCGGGGTAACCAAAGCACCAGGACTCGCCATGCTTTCCAGCAGTTGATCGCCTATGCGAATCAGAGCACTGACACGATATTCGTAAGCTCGTCCGTTATCCAGGCCGCGGTCAAGTAATTTAGTCTCTTGCAGAGGCTCGTCGTTCACCGGAACAATCGGAAACGGACGTTTTGCTTGGCGTCGATAAAGATTGTAGCCGACTAGTTCCATCTCTTCATGCAAAACTGGAGCTGCCCATTGCACAGAAACCTGAGCGTCACCTGATTCAACCTGCAAGGCTGTTGGTGAAGGCGGCGGCTGTTGTGCTGCCAGATGAATCGTGGCGGCTGGGCCCTCTTGTCCGCCAACGATTATCGGCGTGATGGCGTAGCGGTAACCGCTGCCAACACGAATATCCAAATCGCGCCAATAAAACTGATTGCCGATACGTTGCGCTGGTGCAAGGTATTTGAGATCAAGTTCCGCAACTTCATTCTGAGGGTCACGACAGGTTGGACAACCATCGGCAGCATCGTAAGTCAGACGTTTGATACGGAATCCGACTAGGTCTTCAACCTTACTGCTGTCCTGGTTTTTGGATGGCATCTTCCAGCCGAGGACGAAAAACATGCCTTGCTGTCGCAATGTCACTTTCCCCGGCGCTTCTGGAAGTGTATCAAGCTTGGGCCGTACCGGACCTTTTTTGCCGCAGGCGGTGAGCATCACAATCAGAATGAGACTGATTGTAATGAGGACCGCAGGATGCGGAGCGCGGGACACTGAAAATCTTAAGGACTTCATACTTAGCTTTCCTGTAAGGCCTGACGGGCTAAAGAGAGCTCTTTTTCAACGGCAGAACGTGCTGTGCCGCCGGTCGCCTTACGGGCATTGACCGAGGCTTCGAGGGTGATGTAATCAAAGATGTCGGCATCGATATCGGTAGAGAATTGCTGGAATTCTACCAGGGACAAATCCGGAATGTCCTTGCTGTTCTCGATGCAGTAGCGGACGGTTTTACCGACCACTTCGTGAGCGTTGCGGAATGGAAGACCCTTGCGTACCAGGTAGTCGGCGATATCGGTGGCAGTGGAAAAGCCACGTCCGGCAGCTATGCGCATCTGCTCCGACTTGATGGTCATCTCGGCTATCATTTCGGCAAAGACCTTGAGCGAACCGCGCACCGTATCGATGGTGTCGAAGAGCGGTTCCTTGTCTTCCTGCATATCCTTGTTGTAGGCCAGAGGCAAGGATTTCATCAGTGTCAACAGGCTGACCAGATTGCCATAGACCCGACCGGTTTTACCACGGACCAGTTCCGGCACATCGGGATTCTTCTTTTGCGGCATGATCGAACTACCGGTACAGAAGCCATCGGAGAGGTCAATAAAGGCAAAGTCGGCACTCGACCAGAGGATCAATTCTTCGGAGAGGCGTGACAAGTGCATCATCATGATTGAGGCAAAACTGCAGAATTCGAGGGCGAAGTCGCGATCGGAGACGGAGTCGAGACTGTTGCGTGTAACACCGGCAAAGCCGAGTTGTTCAGCAACCCACTCACGGTCGATGGGGAAGGTTGTGCCCGCTAGAGCTCCTGCACCGAGTGGCATCAGGTTGAGTCGGCTACGTAGATCGTGCAGACGACCAGTGTCCCGTGCCAGCATCTCCACATAAGCCAACATGTGATGTGAAAAAAGTACTGGTTGGGCGGTCTGCAGATGGGTGTAGCCCGGCATGATGACATCGAGATTGGCCTCGGCCTGATCGAGCAGGGCTGCCTGCAACCGCTTGAGAGCTTTGCTGATGGCATCGACTTCGTCACGCAGGTAGAGGCGCACATCGAGGGCGACCTGATCATTGCGCGAGCGTGCAGTATGTAGCTTGCCGCCGACCGAACCGATCTTTTCAATCAGGCGTGCCTCGATATTCATATGAATATCTTCGCGAGCGACCGAAAAAGTAAATTCACCAGCTTCGATTTCTGCAAGAATCTCGTTAAGACCTTGAATGATGGTCGCTGCTTCGCTGTCAGCGATGATCCCCTGCCTGGCCAGCATACTGGCATGGGTGACGGACCCGAGAATGTCGTAATGGTACAGACGTTGGTCGAAGTTGATTGAGGCGGTGAATTCTTCGACAAAGGCATCGGTTGGTTGCGTAAAACGTCCGGCCCAGAGTTTATCACTCATGTTCTTCTTTTCCCTTCAGGATTATTAGCCAATAATTCCAGCTTCGTTGCGGTTGGTCAGTTCGTCGACAGGTTCACCCGGGTCCTGCAACGCATCAGGATAGATCTGAGCAAGGATATGGCGGGTGCCGGGTGTCATGTTGTATGTCGCCAACTGGTCTGCCGGAACCCAATCGGCTTCTGTTACTTCCTGGTCATTAGGTTGCAGATCAAGAGTTAAAGGGTGTGCACGATAATAGAGGATCACGTAGTGAGCATTGTTGTCGCCCAGGGCAACGTGTTCATAAACATCAAGCAACCCGTCAATGTGAACCTTGAGATTGACCTCTTCCTGAACTTCACGGTGCAACGCCTCCAGCAGCGGCTCGCCGTGATCGACCTTGCCCCCCGGCATGACCCATTGACCGCAGAACGGTTCAATGCAGCGCCGGGTCAGCAGGACACGCTCCTGTTTGTCGATAATGCAGGCGACAACGGAGGTCTTGATCGATTGTTTTTTGAAGTCCATAAATCTTAATGTGGCGCGTCACACGCTACTTGCTTGCTTCTCTCTGCATCGCAGCAATGCGCAGGCGCAGGGCGTTGAGCTTGATGAAGCCTTCGGCATCGGCCTGGTTGTAAACTTCGTCCGCTTCGAAAGTGGCGAAGTCGACGTTAAAGAGGCTGTCGGTCTCTGAGTCACGGCCGACGACGCGGCAATGGCCCTTGTAGAGTTTGACGCGGGCTTTGCCATTGACAGTCTGTTGAGTCTGGTCGATCAATGCCTGCAAAGCGATACGCTCGGGAGCGAACCAGAAGCCGTTGTAGACCATGGTGGCGTAACGGGAGATCAGAGAATCGCGCAGGTGCATGACCTCGCGGTCCATGGTGATCGATTCGACAGCACGGTGAGCTTCTTCGAGAATGGTGCCGCCGGGAGTCTCATAGACACCACGACTCTTCATACCGACAAAGCGGTTCTCCATCAGGTCGATACGACCAATACCATGTTTGCCGCCGAGTTCATTCAGTTTGGCCAGCAGGTTGGCTGGAGAGAGGCGCTCGCCATTGACGGCAACCGCGTCACCTTTTTCGAAATCAATTTCAACATATTCAGGTTGGTCAGGAGCCTCTTCCGGTGCAACGCTGAGCACGTACATGTGCTCAGGTGCTTCGGCCCATGGGTCTTCGAGTATGTCGCCCTCGAAAGCAATGTGCAACAGGTTGCGGTCGCTACTCCAGGGGCTCTTTTTACTGGTCGGTACCGGGATGCCATGTTTCTTGGCGTAATCTTCCAAAGCGGTGCGACTGTTCAAATCCCACTCGCGCCAAGGGGCTATCACGGTTACAGAGGGATCAAAGTGATAGTAGGCCAACTCAAATCGCACTTGATCGTTACCCTTGCCGGTTGCTCCGTGAGAGACCGCATCAGCCCCTTCGTTGGCAGCGATTTCCATCTGTGCTTTGGAGATCAGTGGTCGGGCGATCGAAGTGCCAAGAAAGTAACGGCCTTCGTAAATGGCGTTGGCACGAAACATCGGGAAGACGAAATCACGTACGAATTCTTCACGCAAATCGAGGATATGACAGGCGCTTGCGCCGGTGTTTTTAGCTTTCTGCGGGATGCCGTCGAGCTCTTCACCCTGACCGAGATCGGCCGAGAAAGCGATGACTTCACAATCGTATTCCTCGATCAGCCATTTGAGAATGATCGAAGTATCAAGTCCCCCGGAATAGGCGAGGACAGCTTTTTTGATTTGTGGTTTTGACATTGGAAAATGCTCCTTGGTTTAGTTCTGTAAAAAGAAAAAGGTGAAATGTGAAAAGGTACAAGACTCTTTCTTTTCACATTTTACTTTTATCTAAAGTTTAATAACATACGTATCAGCAATTTTATCGTGCAGTCCCTGTTTCTGACTGTCGAAAATGACCATCAGATAACCGATGCCGAACAGGATGCCGGAAATGAATTTCCCCAGTACCTCACGCAATGCCGAGCGGCCATAGCTGATCTGGCTGCCGTCGGTACGAATGACCTTGATGCGTAGAGCCATCTTGCCCGGGGTTTGCCCGCAATAGCCAGTAAAGAAGACCGCATAACCGATACTGAGTGAGGCTCCAAAGAGCCAGATAACTGTATTAACGGCGGGATCTCCCTCCACGGCAATTCCCAGCATGCCGATAATCAGGCCGATCAGCAGAGTCAGCACAAATTGCACCGCGCTCAACAGGAAAAAATCGAGCAGAGAGGCAACAACGCGAATCCAGAATCCTGCTTTAGGTTGAGACTGGGGGGACTGGCTTTCAGCTTTGCGACGTAGCTCGGCGAGGTTGCCGTTCTGTGTGTCAGTGTCTTGATCTGTTAGACCGGTTTCCTGCCTTTGGGCCTGTAGCTTTGTGTAATTGACGCCACAACTTTTGCATCTGTCGCTTTTGTCCTGGACGAGACCACAGGCAGGGCAACTGAACTGTTCAAGTGGAACCCCCTGTCCTTGCATTGATACATCATGTGCTTGTTCTTCAGCCTGTACTGATTTGTCAAAGCTGAAGCCTTCGTTGCACTTAGGGCAGTTCATCTTGACCGGACGCTCCGGAATCTTGGCTGGATCGACCGTTTTGGAAAAATTACATTTGGGACAGACAATGTTCATTGTTTCTCTATTATTTGCAAAGGGTTCTAGCAGCGTTAATCCATCAAAGTCGCCATGATGGCTTTTTGCACATGCAGGCGATTCTCGGCTTCGTCGTAGATGATCGCGTGGCGACTCTCCATAACCTCGTCGGTGATCTCTTCATCACGATGGGCGGGGAGACAGTGCATGACCACGCAATCAGGATCGGCGAGATTGACCAGATCCATGTTGATCTGGTAGCCAGCAAATGCTTTTTCGCGTTCCTGTTGTTCCTCTTCCTGGCCCATGCTGGCCCAGACATCGGTGTTCAAGACTTGTGCGCCACGTGCGGCTTCGCGCGGATCGTTGGTATAGAGAATCCTGGCTCCAGCATCGGCTGCCCGTTTGCAGACATCGGCATCCGGCTCGTAACCGACCGGAGTGGCTACCCGTAGTTCGAAACCGAAGATACCGGCAGCGTTGATCCAGCTGTTGGCCATATTGTTGCCGTCGCCGATCCAGCAGTAGGAGAGCTCGCGGTAATTTTTCTTGTGCTCACTGACGGTGAAGAGATCGGCCATGATTTGACAGGGATGATAGCTGTCAGTCAAGCCGTTGATGACTGGTACGGAACTGTAGCGGGCAAATTCTTCGATGACCTGCTGCGAGTAAGTGCGGATCATAACGCCGTCGACATAACGGGCCATACAGCGGGCGGTATCCTTGACTGGCTCACCGCGACCCATCTGTGTATTTCCCGAGGCCAGGAAAAGCGCGTGTCCACCAAGCTGGAACATGCCGGCCTCAAAGGAGACGCGGGTTCGTGTTGAGCTCTTTTCAAAGAGCATGCCGAGGGTTTTGCCCGTCAAAAGGTGATGTTGTAAGCCAGCCTTTTGCTTCGATTTTAAGTCGCTGGTCAGCGCAAAAATCTTTTCCAGCGCTTCGAGGCTCCAGTCGCTGAGGCAGAGAAAGTCTTTATTCACGGCAATAACTCCTTCAATGTTCTGTTTGCTGTTCAACTGGCAGCAGCCAGCACTTCGTCAAGTATCGTCATGGCTTCATCAATCTCTGCCCGGCTGACGATCAACGGTGGCACGAAACGCAAGACGTTGCCAACGGTGCAGTTAATCAATAAACCTCGTTCCATGGCCTTGACGACCAGGGAACCACCCTCGATATCGAGTTCCATGCCGATGATCAGACCCTGTCCACGGACGTCCTTGATAAAAGCATATTTGTCCTGCAATTCTTTAAGTTTTCCGGTCAGGTATTTGCCCATGGCACGGCAGTTATCAAGAACCCCGTCATCGCTGATCGTCTGCATCGCTGCCAATGCAGCCGAGCAGACCAGCGGATTGCCACCAAAAGTGGAGCCGTGGGTTCCCGGTCCGAGGCTGGCAGCCAGCTCTTCAGTGGTCAGCAGTGCGCCGATCGGCGGACCTCCGGCCAACGCTTTGGCCAGGGTCATGATGTCGGGAATAACCCCATCCTGCTCATAAGCCCAGAGACTACCAGTTCTGCCACAGCCGACTTGCACCTCATCAAAGATCAACAACAGCTTAAACTCATCACATAATTCGCGGACCGCTTGCAGGTAGCCGGGCGGCGGTACATTGACGCCACCTTCACCCTGGATCGGTTCGAGCATGATGGCGCAGGAGTTTGGCGTGATCGCCTGGCGCATTGCTTGCAAATCGCCGAAGGGAACATGTTTGAAACCATCAAGCAGCGGTGCAAACCCAGCTTTGATTTTCTCCTGGCCGGTGGCGCTGATGGTGGCGATGGTTCGACCATGGAAAGAGGCCAGAGCGGTGATCACTTCGAAGCGATGTTCGCCATGCTTCTCCTTGCTCTGTTTGCGCGCCAGTTTCATGGCCGCTTCATTGGCTTCGGCTCCAGAGTTACAGAAGAAGACCCGCTCGGCAAAAGAGTGATCACAGAGCCACTCCGCCAGCTCAATCTGCTGGGGAATGTGGTAGAAGTTGGAACAGTGCAGCAGACGTCCGGCTTGCTCACGCAGAGCAGCAACCACTTTTGGATGACAGTGACCGAGGTTGTTGACCGCCACTCCGGCGAGGAAATCGAGATAAACCTTGCCGTCGACATCCCACAGTCTGCAGCCCTCGCCGCGTTCGGCAACGATCGGGTAGCGACCATAGGTTTTCATGACGTGTGTATCTGCTCTATTAATCCACTCTGATGAAGTACTCATTGTCACTATCCATAAATGATTTAATCTGCTCTTCTTTTACAGCCTTTTCTATTCGAATCTCGCAACCGCCGTGCCGACGCCCTGATCAGTAAAGATTTCGAGAAGACAGGCATGTTCCATACGTCCGTCAATGATATGCGTTTTTTTGACCCCGTCAGCGATAGCGTCGAGGCAGCAAGTGACTTTCGGAATCATGCCGCCGACAATGGTGCCATCGGCGATTAATTTTTGCACGTCGCTGACGTCGATCGTGTTCAGTAGCTCACCGTTTTTGTCTTTGACTCCCTCGACATCAGTCAGCAAGATCAGTTTTTCGGCCTGCAGGGAACCGGCTATCTTACCCGCGACCAGATCAGCGTTGATATTGTAGGTTCGACCTTCATCATCAACCCCAACCGGGGCGATCACCGGAATGAAGTTTGCCTCCTCCAGGGAAGAGATGATTTCCGGGTTGACCTTGGCCACTTCTCCGACCATGCCGATGTCGATAATCTCGGGTGTCAGAGTGGCTGGGTTGACCGCTTTCATCTCCAACTTGCGGGCGGTGAGCAGGTTGCCGTCTTTACCAGTCAGGCCGACTGCCTTGCCGCCGTGCTTATTGATGTTAGCGACGATCTCTTTGTTGACCTTGCCACCCAGAACCATCTCGACAACATCCATGGTCTGGGCATCGGTGACCCGCATGCCCTGCTCGAAGCGGGTTGAAATTCCCATTGCTTCCAGGACTTTGCCGATCTGCGGTCCGCCACCGTGGACGACCACAGGGTTCAGGCCGATGTATTTCATCAAGATAACGTCGCGGGCAAAGCCTTCCTTAAGGTGCTCTTCAACCATGGCGTTGCCGCCGTATTTGATAACGATGGTCTTGCCGTAGAATTGGCGGATCCAGGGCAGGGCCTCGACCAGTACATTTGCTTTGTCAATCAGTTCTTGCATCTTTTAGAGACTCCGATTTACAGGATGTAGCGCGACAGATCCTCGTTGTCAGCAATTTCGGTGAGACGCTCACGAACAAAGTCTTCATCGATAGGAAAACGTTTTTCCGGCCGTTCCGGAGCGGGGAAAGAGAGCTCCTCAAGCAGAGTCTCCATGATCGTATGCAATCGCCGGGCACCGATATTCTCCGTACGCTCGTTGACACTGGCTGCTGTTTCGGCAATTGCCTTGATCGCAGCTTCAGTGAACTCCAGATTGATCCCCTCTGTCGCCATGAGCGCCTGATATTGACGAATCAGAGCGTTGTGCGGCTCAGTCAGAATCCTGATAAAATCAGCTTCTTCAAGGCTGTCGAGTTCAACCCGGATGGGAAAGCGCCCTTGCAATTCCGGGATCAGGTCTGAGGGCTTGGCAACATGAAATGCGCCAGCTGCAATGAAGAGAATATGATCAGTCTTGACCGGGCCATACTTGGTGGTCACTGAGCTTCCTTCGACAATCGGCAGTATGTCGCGTTGAACACCTTCGCGCGAGACTTCCGGGCCGTGACCGCCTTCGCGGCTGGCAATCTTGTCGATCTCATCGATAAAGATGATGCCGTTTTGTTCGGTGAGCTCTTTGGCCAAAGTCTGGACCTTGTCCATATCCACCAATTTTTCCGCCTCGATTTCAATCAGCAGTTCCTGGGCTTCGGAGACCTTCATGCGGCGGTTCTTGGTTTTTTTCGGAAAAATGTTGCCAAACATCTCCTTGATATTGAAGCCCATCTCCTCGGGCCCTTGCGGGCCAAAAACCTGCATGTCCGGCATCTGGGTATCCTGAGTCTCGACTTCGACCATACGTTCGTTGAGCTCGCCCATGCGCAGTAATTGGCGTAGTTTGTCGCGGGTTGTGCTACTGCCGTCTTTGGCCTCCGCCAGATTCTTTTCTCCCGGCAGAAGGATGTCGAGCAGGCGTTCCTCGGCGATATCCTCCGCTTTGATCCGCTGACTCTTCGCTTCCTCGGTTTTGACCATGAGAATGGCCAGTTCGACCAGATCGCGTACCATACTTTCAACATCCCGGCCGACGTAACCGATTTCGGTGAATTTGCTGGCCTCGACCTTGATAAACGGGGCTTGGGCCAAGCGCGCCAGACGCCGGGCGATTTCGGTTTTGCCAACCCCGGTCGGACCGATCATGATGATGTTCTTCGGGGCAATCTCTTCGCGGAGATCCGGGTCAACCTGCTGGCGACGCCAGCGGTTACGCAAGGCGACCGCCACCGCTCGCTTGGCGTTGTTCTGGCCAACGATATAACGATCGAGTTCGGAGACGATTTCCCGAGGGGTAAAATTATTCACGACAAGGTCTCCACAATGATCCGGTCGTTGGTGTAAACGCAGATCTCAGCAGCAATTTTCAAAGACTCTTCGGCCACTTGAGCCATGGGTAGTTCGGTATGGCTGGTCAGAGCCCGTGCGGCCGCCTGTGCAAATGTACCGCCAGAGCCAATTGCGGCGATGCCGTGCTCTGGTTCGATCACATCACCGACTCCTGAGAGGATCAGCGTTACTTCGCGATCAGCAACGATCAGCAGTGCTTCGAGGTGGCGCAGGATCTTGTCCTTACGCCAATCCTTGGCCAGTTCGACGGCCGCGCGTTGCAGATTGCCGCGATATTCCTGCAATTTGATTTCAAATTTTTCAAAGAGGATGAAAGCGTCAGCTGTACTACCAGCCAAACCGGCGATCACCTGGTCGTCATACATGCGCCGAAGTTTCCTGGCTGTATGCTTCATGACGGTGTTGCCGAGACTGACCTGACCGTCGCCAGCCATGGCGACTTCGGTGCCGCGTCGCACACAAAGAATGGTTGTTCCTTTGAACATTTTGAGCCTCTCATCAGAGCTTGGTTTAACCCAGCGAAAAATATTGCAAATATAACATAAGCTTGTGGGCAGACAAAGCAAAATGCCCGTTGCCGGTCTGGATGTCAAGGCCAGAAACTCACTGTGAAACAGGGGCTTTTGTTCCTAAAAGAAATGGGCGTTGTCTGTGGGGTTTCTATCCGGCGAGTTTTGAGGTGCAATGAGACCTGTAAGTGTCTCTTGGCATCTGTCAGTCGGTGGCTGTAATCGGCAAACGGGGGAGGCTGATGGTGACTTCAGTGCCATGGCCTGGCGTGCTGTTGAGAGTGATGGTGCCGCCATGATCGCGAATAAACTGACGGGCATAAAAAAGGCCCAGGCCGAAGCCGCGAACCTGGCCGGTATTATGTGGGTCGATCTGGTAGAATTTCTCGAAAATTTTGACAACTTCTTCTGGGGGAATCCCCGGTCCGTTATCGGCAATGACCAGGGTAAATTCTTTTTCACCGATCTCTCCAGAGATGGTGATTTCACCACCTGGAGGGGTAAATTTGATGGCATTTTCTATAAGAGCATTCAAGGCAAAAGCGATGCGGCGGCGATCGACGATGACCACCGGCCAATCGCCGGTCAGATTGTTTTGTAGCGTCAGCCCCTTCTTCTTAACTGATGCGCGTTTTTCAGTTAGAACGGCCATGGCTATTTCTTTCAGATCTTCCAGGGAAACCTTGCCATTGTTACTCTGCAGAATAATGTCGCTGTAGTAGAGCAAGTCCTTGATCAGATAAGCGAGATATTCAGACTCTTCGCGGATAGCATCGACTGCGGAAGCAAAATCCGGATCTTCAGGGTCAAAAGTGCCGTTGGCAAGGTTCTGGATGAAGAGAGAGATCGACGTTGTGGGAGTGCGCAGCTTGTGGGAAATAAGACCGAGAAAATCTGATTTGATACGATCAAGTTGCTTGAGTTGCATCAACTCCTTGCGCAGGGCTTTTGTTTCCAGAGTCTTCTTGATAGCCGTTTTGAGCTGATGCAGGTTGATCGGTTTATGAATAAAATCATCAGCATGGGCCTTGAGAGCTCGCAGGATAATGTCTTTGTCCGCGTATCCGGTCATGACAATGACCAGTTGCTCAGGATTTTGTTCCTTGACCTTTTGCAGCAGGTCGAGTCCATTCATGATCGGCATCATGATGTCGACCAGAATCAGATCAACCGCCTCGTGGCCCAGAACCCGCAACGCCTCCTGACCATTCTCAGCCTGGAGAATACGATAGTCCTTTAATATCCGGGCGCAGAGATCACGGATAATCGCCTCATCATCAACAATGAGAATCGTCGGCGTTTCCGTCTGCTGCAAGAGTTGGGGTTCTTCCCGTATTTCTAGTCGCATTCTTACTCCGCTAACATAATACTGCTTAAGGCTAACTGCTCAGAGCGTTTTTGACCAGATTGGCAACCTTACTTAAGGCTTCGTCCAGTTTTTCCGGTTCACTGCCGCCTGCCTGGGCCAGGTCTGGTCGGCCGCCACCACGTCCGCCAACATCAGCAGCCAAGGCAGCTACCAGTTTGCCAGCGTGTAGCTGTCCGACCAGGTCGGCAGTGACTGCAACCAGAAGATTGACCTTGCCTTCATGGGGACAGCCTATGGCGACAACTCCTGAACCGATCTTGTCGCGTAGTTTGTCGGCCATCTCTCGCAAGCCCTTACCGTCTGTAGAGTCTACTACGGCGGCGAGTAACTTGATGCCGTCGATTTCCTGAGTCTGACTCATTATATCATCTGCCTGGCCAGCTTTCAGTCGGCTCTCCAAAGTCGCCAGTTCACGCTCCAATTCTTTCTGGCGTTCTACCATCTTTACCAGGCGGGTTTCGAGTTGGGGGCGGTCGCTTTTCACCAGGCCAGCCATGCGGCCGATGGCATCTTCCTGTTGCTGTACCAGAGTCAGGGCTCGGGTTCCGGTCGCGGCTTCAATGCGGCGAACGCCAGCGGCAATTCCTGCTTCCTGGATGATCTTAAAGAGGCCGATATCACCAGCTGCGGCTGTGTGGGTGCCGCCACAGAGTTCCATACTGAAATCACCAAGGTTGACGACCCTGACACGTTCCCCGTATTTCTCGCCGAAGAGTGCTGTTGCACCGGCGGCAACCGCTTCATCAGCTGCCATTTCCCGGGTTTCCACGCAACGGTTTTCGCGGATACGGCGATTGACTTCGGTTTCGATTCTGCGCAACTCCTCAGGTGTGATGGCCGAAAAATGATTGAAGTCGAAGCGCAGGCGCTCCGGAGCAACCAGAGAACCTGCCTGCTTGACATGGTCACCGAGGACTTCGACCAGCACAGCCTGCAGGATATGAGTTGAGGTGTGGTTCAGAGCTGTTGCCTGGCGTGCCGCTGTATCCACCGATAGTTCCACCTCCTGGCCAATTGCCAGGGTTCCTTCAACAATCTTGCCGACGTGAACGATCAGTTCCGGGAGTGGCTTTCTCGTGTCGGTGATCTCGATTATGAGACCCGGTGCGCTGATCGTGCCGAGATCGCCAGTTTGGCCACCCGATTCGCCGTAGAAGGGTGTCGATTCAGTAATAACTTCTATCTGCTCACCGGCTCCGGCCTGACTGACCTGCTCACCATCGTGCAGGATTGCTGCAATGCAGCTAGTTGCCTGTAACTCATCATAACCGCAGAAGTTCACTGTATTGCCCTGCTCGATCAGCTCGCGATAGACGGGACCTATCGCTTCTTCGCCTGATCCTTTCCAATGCTTGCGAGCCTTCTGCCGCTGTTCCTCCATGCAGGTTTCAAACCCGGCCTCGTCGATAGTAAAACCTTGCGCTTCAACGATGTCGGCCGTCAGGTCGGTCGGGAATCCGTAGGTGTCATAAAGTTTGAATAGTGTCTTGCCGGGGATGACCATTGCTTGCTGTTGGCGCAGGCGCTCGATTTCCTCGTTAAGAATGCGCAGGCCGTTGTCGAGGGTCTGGATAAAACGTTCTTCTTCCTTCTCGACAATTTTAGCGACAAAGCTCTTGCGTTCAGCTTCCTGTGGAAAGGCTTCGGCCATAAATTCAAGGACGAAAACTGCCGTTTTGTAGAGAACCGGATCGGCAAAGCCGAGCATCTTGGCATGCCGCATGGCCCGACGCATGATGCGACGCAGCACATAGCCACGACCTTCGTTGCTCGGCATGACGCCATCAGCGATCAGGTAAGCGGTGGCTCTGCTATGGTCAGTCATGACCCGCATCGAGACATCATCCTCAAGATTGTCACCGTAGGTTTTTCCGGAAAGCTTTTCGATATATCCGATGATGTCGCGCATCAGGTTGGTATCGTAGTTTGACTGAACACCTTGCATGACAGTGGTGAGTCGCTCCAACCCCATGCCGGTATCGACGGCCGGTTTCGGCAACGGCACCAATTCACCGTCTGGTTGGCGGTTAAACTGCATGAAGACGTTGTTCCAGATCTCCATGTAGCGGTCGCAGTCGCAACCGACGGTACAGTCTGGAGAGTCACAACCTATTTCAGCTCCGTTGTCGTAAAAAATTTCTGAGCAGGGACCGCAGGGGCCGGTATCGCCCATGGACCAGAAGTTGTCCTCCTCAAAACGGAAAATACGCTCGCGGGGAACCCCTTCCTGTTCATGCCAGATGTCGGCTGCTTCGTCGTCAGTGTTATAGACGGAGACGTAGAGACGACTCTTGTCGATGCCCAGGTCGACAGTGAGGAATTCCCAAGCATAAGCAATCGCCTCTTTCTTGAAATAATCACCAAAAGAGAAATTGCCAAGCATCTCGAAAAAGGTGTGATGACGGGCAGTGCGACCGACGTTCTCCAGGTCGTTGTGCTTGCCTCCGGCACGGACACATTTCTGCGAGGTGGTGGCGCGAACGTAGGATCTTTTCTCCTGACCGAGGAAACAGTCCTTGAACTGGTTCATGCCAGCATTAGTAAAGAGCAGAGTCGGGTCGTTGTGCGGTACCAGAGAGGAGGAGGCTACAATCGTATGGCCGCGATCTGCAAAAAACTGCAGAAAAAGTTGGCGTATTTCACTACCGGTTTTTATCGGGGCGGTTTTTCTAGTGGTGGTTCTCATCGTCTGTTTCTAAACCTTTCCGTGTCAATTGATCCATGATGCAGCTGATAGAAAAGCCGCGTCGCTGGAGAAAATGTACAACCCGCCGCCGTTCTTTGGCTGGCGCCGAGTTGTAGCTGAAATCAGGAAATCGTCGCTGTAAAAGCGATCTCAGTAACTCTTCTTCATCGCAAAGCTCGCGAGCTTGCTCCAAAGCCTGACAGGCCAACTCATTGCTGACCCCGCGTTGTCTCAAATCCAGCAGAATACGGGGGCCAACGGCACGACCACGAGTCATCAGGCTGGTTGCCCGGTTCAGAGCATAGCGAGCATCATCGAGATAGCCAAGCTCAAGACAGCGCTGCAAAGCATCATCTACGCGCGTTGCAGCAAAGCCTTTATCCAGCAGACGCCGTCGCAATTCCACCTGGCTGTAGTCGCGGCCAGTTAATAGCCGCAACGCTTTTGGCCAGGGGTCGGTCCGGTCTGCTTTCTGCCTAGTGTTATTTGTCACCTTTATCGTCGGTGCCATCGAAGGCATCCCAGGAAAGGTCCGAAGTCGACGAGACACCGGACATCTTGAGTTTGAAGTCGTCCGGATTGGAGCACTGCCGCAAAGCTTCCTCGTAGCTGATCATTTTTTTCTTGAGCAGGCCCATCAACGACTGGTCGAAGGTCTGCATGCCGTAGGACTCAAAGCCCTGCTGGATTGCTTCCGGCAACGATTTGGTCAGTTCCTTATCGTCGATCATCTGGCGAACCCTGGCTGAGGCCACCATGACTTCGACCGCTGGGACACGGCCTTTACCGTCGAGCCTTGGTACCAGGCGCATGGAAATAACGCCGCGCAAAACCGCTGCCAGTTGGATACGCATCTGGCGTTGCTGGAAGGGTGGAAAGACCGAAATAATCCGGTTGACCGTCTCAGTGGCATCGATGGTATGCAATGTAGAAAGGACCAGATGGCCGGTTTCAGCTGCCGTCAGGGCTGGTTCAATTGTCTCATGATCACGCATCTCACCGACCAGGATGACGTCGGGGTCCTGGCGCAGTGCCGATTTCAAGGCGGGTTGGAATCCCTTGGTGTCGGTACCAACCTCACGCTGGTTGATAATACTCTTCTTGTCGCGATGGAGAAATTCGATCGGGTCCTCAATCGTAACGATGTGAGATTTACGGTTGGTATTGATGTAGTCGATCAAAGCGGCAAGACTGGTCGATTTGCCTGAACCTGTGGCACCAGTCACCAGAATCAGGCCGCGTTGGGCCATGGACATTTTTTTGATAACCGGCGGCAGCATCAGGTCGTCCAGACTTTTAATGTCAAATGGAATGGCACGGAATACCAGTGAAATCGAGCCGCGCTGGGTAAAGGCGTTGACGCGAAAGCGGCCCAGGCCGGGAACCCCGTAGGCCAGATCCACCTCGTAGGCTGTCTCAAAGCGTTCTCTCTGCATCTCGTTCATGATTTCATCAACAATCGGCTCGGTTTGCTCTGGACTGATCCGAGGTGCTTTCGGCAGTGGGCGCAGCGTGCCGTCGATGCGGTAAATCGGAGGCAGGCCCGCTTTGAGGTGGATGTCGGAGGCTCCGGATTTCAGGCCAATGGACAAGATTTCATTGAGTTCCATGGGTTACTCTCCTTCAGACGGTGCGCCTGCAGGGTTAAGGCCGTAATGATCAAGGACCTTTGCTTCGATTTCAGATGCTGTTTCAGGGTGTTCGGTCAAGTATTGCTTGGCATTCTCACGTCCCTGACCGATGCGCTCTTCACCGTAGGAAAACCAGGAGCCACTCTTTTCGACAATGTTGCATTCTACACCCAGGTCGACCAAGTCGCCCACGTGTGAGATGCCGATGCCATACATAATGTCAAATTCTGCTTCTTTAAAGGGTGGAGCCACTTTATTTTTGACGACTTTTACCCGAGTGCGGTTACCGATGACGTCCTGTCCCTGCTTGAGAGCGGCGATCCGGCGGATGTCCATGCGTATGGTAGAGTAAAATTTCAAGGCGTTGCCGCCGGTCGTGGTCTCCGGACTGCCGAACATAACACCGATCTTCATACGGATCTGGTTGATGAAGACCACACAGCAGTTCGATTTACTGATGGTTCCTGTCAGCTTGCGCAAGGCCTGAGACATGAGCCTGGCCTGCAGACCCATGTGCGAATCGCCCATATCGCCTTCGATCTCTGCACGTGGCACAAGGGCAGCAACCGAATCAATAACCAGAACATCGATGGCACCGCTGCGGACGAGAACTTCGACGATCTCAAGAGCTTGTTCGCCGGTATCCGGTTGTGATATCAGCAGTTCATCGATGTTCACACCGAGTTGTTTAGCGTAACGAACATCCAGGGCATGCTCTGCATCAACAAAAGCAGCAACGCCGCCTGCCTTCTGAGCCTCGGCAGCAATGTGCAGGGCCAGTGTGGTTTTTCCTGAAGATTCGGGGCCGTAGATTTCAACGATCCGTCCGCAGGGGACACCTCCGATACCGAGTGCAATGTTCAGGCTTAACGATCCGGTTGAAATTGATTTAATGTCCGGCAGGACCGCGTCTTCACCAAGACGCATGATGCTGCCTTTGCCAAACTGTTTCTCGATCTGGCCCATGGCCAGTTCAATAGCTCTGTTGCGATCACTCTCTGCCATCAGTTGTCCCTCCTTGTAGGGCGAATGCACACAATATAAACATTTAATTGTCTGCTATAAATTCTCGATCTCATCATAGGTCCACCGTCAGTAATGGAAAATGCTCTGCGCCGCCAGGTTGCAAGCGACTTTCAAAAAGAACCAGTTTGTCAACGGGTAACCGGCCAATGTGTGTCTGACCAGCTGAGCTAAAAAGATCTGTTAGGCCAAGCTGCGGTTGTCGCAGTCGACCGATGGTCAAGTGCGGTGAATAAGGCCGTGTCTCAGTGGCAGCTCCAGCTTGATGCAGAGCTTTACTGCAATCATGGTGAATTTGTCTGAGCTGAGCTTTGGGCTCCAGGCCGAGCCAGAGAATGCGGGGCCGGTGCAGATGGGGAAAGGCCCCAAGTCCTTTGACCTCGACCAGGAAAGGCCGTCTACAGCCTTTAACGGATAGCACAGAAACCTTGATCTTTTCAAGGCTTTCCTCTCCGATTTCGCCGAAGAAGTGCAAGGTCAGGTGCAGGTTTTTCGGGCGGACCCAGCGAGCATCCGGTATCTGCGTTTGGAGTTGTCTCTGGAAGGCACTGACAGAATCCCGTAATTGCTGTGGTAAAGGTATGGCCAGAAAGGCCCTGCAATGTGTCGGGCTAACCGAGCACATATCTCCCCTCATTATGGCTGGCCAGGGGCAGTAATGCTGAAAAGCGGCTGCCTTGGGAGGGGCCGGCACTTTCCACCCAGACCAGGCCTGAATGGG
>JAJRRB010000069.1 GCA_024279915.1 Deltaproteobacteria bacterium | reverse complement strand
GGAGCCAGAGGTTGCCATTACAGCCATCCCTGATGAAAGAAAGGGCGAAAGGCTTATCGTCCTTTACCTCAGGGCAGCCGGAAGCCTTGAAGTTCTTAGGTCAATAATGGACAATTGTAGCTTGCCAAATCTGTGGAAGCCTACTAAAGATAGTTACTTGCAAGTTGAAAACATTCCTCTTCTTGGTAGCGGGAAGTTGGATTTGCGTGCGATAAAGGCTATTGCTGAAGAAAGACTGTTACTAGTAGATTCAGTACCACAATAAGTTTCGGGGGGTAGTTATATGGGAATATCTAGAGAGACTTTCTTAAGGCACGTGTCTAGAGCTCGTATGGACAGGATTGTTTTTGTCGCTGTTTTTCTTTTGGTTAGCTTCTTTTCGGGCGCCTTTTCAAAAGCAATGGCTGACGACGTTATTGATACCTTTTCCCTTGAGCCAGTTACAAGATCATCCTGTCAGCAACATCTTGATCAACAACACACACAAGATTTTATCGCAGAGGAAATTAAGGCTTTTCAGCACTTAGCTGAAGAGGCTTTATCGCTTCGCGCGGTTACAATTAAAGTGGGACAAAGCTTACACGAGAAAGCTCAGATAGGTCTTCCTCTGTCTGGGAAGGATATGGATTTATTAAGTATGGGGCTAGCCACACACTTGGATCTCCGGAAAAAACTCAAGGCAGTTGCTGAAGCTCATGAGTGTTGGCTCTATATGAGCGAAAGGGAACTTCGTGGTGCGAAGCTAATGCCTGATGAACAACTTGATGGCACCATACTTTCCCTAGCTGCAGCACTTGTGATGTATGACAACTATATGCTTACTGCTACGCTCTTTAATGGAGATCCTAAATTAAGACAATTGCTCAATGATGGTGATCAGGGCTATCAGGTAAACAAGGCCGAACTAGTCAAAGTGGCGATAAGCTATAACTCGGCGATAAAGAGAGCCAGGGTTCGTCGAGGTATGCGTTATTATGAAAAAGTACAAAAAGAAGGGAAGCATCTTAAAGCAAATCCATACCTGGTCGCTTTGATCGATCAGAGTCCCTCTTACAACATGGTACGCGAATGGTCTCCCCTGCATGTCCTCAATAGCAAAATGGGGGTGTATGAGAACATCACCAGGGATTTCATTAGCGAGCTGCAAAACGATGGCGTTAGTCTGTTCAGTATGCTTTTTGGTAATACAGTGGGTTTGGTTGAGACTCGCAAGGGGAAGCTCTATGAGAGGCAAGATGTCTATACTGAAATAGAAGGCACCTTGAAGTGTGGTGATATCTTATTGGAGAAAACACCTTTTCGATTAACGGACAAATTGATCCCTGGTTATTGGGGGCATGCGGCTGTATGGATCGGGACTGAGCAGGAGGTAAGAGAATTGGGTTTATGGGAGCATCCGTTGGTTCAGAAACACCACAACGATATAAAAAAGGGGAATTTGGTCGTAGAGGCACTACGATCAGGAGTGGAGATGAACCCTCTCAAAAGGTTCCTTAACATAGACAGCTTTGGTGTCTTGCGCCGTGAAGGAGTGTCTGCTCAAGACCGAAAGAAAATTGTTCTCCAAGCCCTGCGTCAGGTGGGAAAGTCATACGATTTCAACTTTGACGTGGAGTCTTTGGAGAAAGTCTATTGTTCCAAGTTGATATATCTAGTTTACAATGGGGTTGACTGGCCTGTGAAAGAGTCTTTTGGTCGCACGACAATAACTCCCGATGATGTGGCGATCAATGTTTTCACTCAAGATACTTTGCAACTGATTTCTTTCTATCATGATGGGCGGAAAATTCAGGACTCACCTGCATCAATGTTGGCGGGTTTGATGGGAGTTACCCAATGACAGTGTAGTTTTGTTTTGTTGCGTGTCATTTGTGGCGTTTCTGTATCCTCTTGATTAATGTACACCCCATGCTCACTCAGTGAGCATGGGGTGTCTTTGTTTGAAGGTTTTGGTTGTAGATGAAAGGTGGCAGTATTGGCGAATACTGTTTAACTACAGTGGTTTATGTGCGTTACTACGATAGTGGCACGTGCATTGCTCATAGTGATAACAACTTCAAACAAAAAGGGAGATCACTATGAACATCATTAAACGTTGGACCGCTGGGGTTACATCACGAGTCGATTGGATGGTTAGTCAGGTAGAGAATCAAGAGGCCCTTGTAAACAGCGCATTGCGTGACGCACGTCAGTCAGCTGCGCGCGCTAAGGTACAGCTTGGACGAGTACAACAGGATGGCCAGCGACTTCGTCAACGCCTACAGAAAGAAGAACTTGCTACGACATCTTGGCGTGAGAGGGCAATCCAAACAGGTAAGGACGATGAAAAGAAGGCTATTGAATGCCTGCGCCGCAGCAAGCGGTCTGAGCAGCTTGCTGAGCAGCTAAGGCAAAGATTAATTGAGCATGAACAGGTTGAGCAACAACTTGGCAAGGATGTACGTGCCATGGAAGAACAGCTCAACGCTTTGGCTGAAAAGCGAAATCTAATGCGTACTCGTCAGTCTCGAGCTGAGGCTGTAAAAACGATTCAGGGCGGTGCTGATGCCTTGTCTACAGATCTGGACGACATATTCGAGCGATGGGAAACACGTGTGACGGAACAAGAGCTCGTTGGTTCTTGCAGCCTTCAGATTGATCCATTGGAGGATGACTTTGTTTCTCAAGAGGAAGAGAGCGCACTCCGTGAAGAGTTGCAAAAGATAACTGGGAATAAAGAAGACTAGAATTATTGGACGGTAAAGGAGGTGTACTATGAGAGATCAATGCTCGCAGGACTTTTTAATAGATGGCGAACCTATTAGTGAAACCGTGTCCAATGAGGATCAGGAAAATGGTGTGAGGCCTGACAATGCAAACCTGCTCCCTAGGATTCTTAGGGTATTAGGAGCCGGGATTATTGCCTCCTGTGCTTCAATTTTTCTTTTTCAGCGATGGGGTGTAGGTAATGATATCCAGCGTTATCTGTTCCTCCTCGCCTTTACCTCAGTCTTGCCTGCCGGAGGGTTTTTCTGCGGGCTGAAACTGAAGGAGAGCAAGGGGGCAAGAACGCTTCTTGGGCTTACTCTCGCGGTTACACCAGTAAACTTTGCTGTTCTTGGAGGACTTCTCTATTCACAGTTTGCAATGGGAGGGGGTAGCTCGACTATTCCCACATTTGCAACCTGGGTCGCTCCTACACCTGGGGCGGCCATCATGATAGCCGTGGTCGGCTTGATTGCACTTGCACCGCTGTGCTACATCTCCTTCTTGGCTATGGGGCGGAATCGAGCGAAAAGCCTTTCTGTATGCTTTCTTCTGAGTAATCTTGCTCTCCTGGCCCCGACTCGACAGCCAGATCCGATCGGTATCTTGATGATATTAACCGTCATTGTATTGACCTGGTTTGAGTTCCGCTACTTTAAACACGAAACGACATTGAAGACTTTGGAGGGACGATTTGCTCGCATGTTGATGTGGACTCCGCCTCTTCTGCTGATCGGTCGAACCGGATACTTCTACTATCCTAGTGAACTGTTTACCGGTTGTATCCTTGCCGCGGTTGCACTGCTTGGTTTTCTGTTCTTGCCATCGGTTACAAGTCAAATTCGCATTCAAAAAGTGCTGCAAGGAATGAGTGTGATGTCAGCCATTGCATCTTGGCTGTGTTTCGCAGATGTGATCTTTAGAGCTTTGTCGCTTGGCAATCATTGGACGCTCCCTCTTTGCTCTTTGCCAACCGCCGCCCTACTACTTACTGTTTCATTTTATACTATCGGGGGAGGGGCTGGTTATCGAAGGTGTTCCGCATTGATTGCTCTGGGTGGAGTGACTGTTAACTTGTTTCTGTTCCCTGGGTTGTTCGCTTCATTCCTCTGCTTGCTGACGGCAGTTTTGATCCTGGTTTACGGATATGTCGTTGAACAGAAAGTCATCTTCTTCTCCGGGGTTGTTGGCGTTATTGTTGGGCTCGGCTACCATTTGAAATTTGCCTTGTCATTCTACTCTTTGGTCAATTGGGGGAGCTTGGCTATTACTGGTGTTGCAATTATAATTCTCGCTTCAATTATTGAGCGACATCAAAGGCAATACAAAGAGAAGCTTCTGGTGTTTCGTAAACGCTTCCAAGAATGGTCAAACTAAACCTGCACGGATTAGGGTAGGGTTTACAACTGGGGGGGGCTTGTCTTTTTGTAGTCCTTTCAATAAGTATCAATATTTAAGACGGAGCCGCCCTAGGGGGTGGCTCCGTCCATTTGTTGTTCTGTTGAGGAGGGTTGGCAAAAATGGATACCCTGAATGTTGGTTTTTGGGCAGTAGATATCGAATCGTGACCGGAAATATAGTTGGGGGAAGATTTGTCTCCAGGTTGTCTAAAGTGTCCCTATGCGATCCCGTCGGAGTGGCAGTCTTTCGGGCCTTCCAAGGTTCTAGGTGGTTTAAAGCCTAAAGTGTCTTGGGTATGAAGCACAAGCGGTATTTTCATGTAAGTAGCCGAATTTATGACATAAATACGAATAATGGTGCCTCTGACCATTTTTCTACGGATCAGAAGGGCGGGCGTTCGAATCGTCCGCGGCGCGCCATATAAATCAAGGGATTACAGCTAGTTAAGCTGTAATCCCTTTTTTAATTTTGTCCCCCCGTTGTCTTTCGGGTGTCTCTATGCGATCCCGTTGGAGTGCCTATCTAAAGGCGCTTGCCCGGTCGAAGTCTGGGAAGCCCCCGATATCCTTGGTATTCTGTATATATTTAATTCCCCAAAAGTGATTATAATGGCATTCAATAACTTTTCTAATTGGAGGTAAGTAAAATGGAGCTTGAACTGGATATCCTTTTAGCATTGATGGGTGGCGCAGCCGATGAAGAGGATGAGGGTGAAGAAGAGAATGAGGAAGAGGCCTAAATATCAAGGTGCTCAGCTAAGTAGAGTTTCTTGTTTACACATTTGAGCAGCTTCTGTACTTTACAAACTCGACCCCGACCGGAGGTAGGTTAAGGGGTTTCGCCTCTGCCATCCCCCCTCCTTGGCAGGGGCATTTTTATGCCCTTTTATCAGAAGAATATGAGAAGTGCATGCTATCTTATTTTCAGCGGTAAGTGAAAAGGGGTGTGTCAGTCGCAGGGTTTCTAAGAATTGTCCACAATGGGTGATTTCGACCCCGAAAAGTCGCTGACACAACTTCTAGGACAGCTCGACTTTTGACGTTTTGAGCTAATCACTGTAAATTGCCGAGTGTGTCAATTGCTTGGTGAATGAGACTCAGGGGGAGATATTGAACGATAACTATAAGCCACCCGCATGTATTAGTGGGTGGCTTTTTCATGTCTAGTTTTGATTGATGCTGAAGTGGGAATATTCATCGTCTCTCGGGATCAGGTCTGTCAAAAAAGATCCAGAGGTCAAGAATGCCCAGAATAGCTTGGCGATTCAATTGCGTATGCAATCAACCGACCCAATTCTTTCATCGCATCAACAAACATAAGATTGTTTTGCCAAGTCGCAAAATTAAGCCGAATACAGTGCTTGAAAGACTTATTGCAAGAAAGAAGACTTCCCGGGGTGATATTAATCCCCATCACCTTTGCTTGCTGATAAAGCTTGTCGCCATCTACGTGGGCGGGCAAAGTGCACCAAAGCAAAAAGCCCCCCGCAGGTTGGCTAATAGAAATCTGCTTGGGCCAATAACGATAGATAGCTTTGATAATGTCATCCCTTGCCACGTTATAGTGACGACGAACTCTGCGTAGATGACGTTCGTACTGATTGCCAGCCAGAAAACGAGCCACAGCAAACTGAAGAATACCGGGCGACGCCAATGAGCTGACATATTTCATGTAAGTCATCTGGTCGAAATAACGGCCGGAAGCTGCCCACCCCAGACGAATATCTGAATGCAGTGTTTTTGATAGGGAGTTGCAGTAAATAACTCGCCCATCTTGATCAAATTGTTTGAGTGTCGGCTCTCTACTTTTACCAAAATAGAGTTCACCAAAGGTATCGTCTTCTATTATTGGCAAGTCATAAGTGGCTGCGATCTGCAATAGCTGTAATCGGTTGCTGGCTGGCATGGAAAACCCCATTGGGTTGTTAAATGTTGGGTTGACCAATATTGCTTTAACCGGCCATTGCAGTAACGCCTTACGTAACAACTCCAGGTCCATGCCTGTACCCTGATGACAGGGTATCTCCAATACCTTCATACCCAGAGCTTCAATGCAATTGAGACTGCCATAATAAGCAGGCTTTTCCACCACAATAATATCTCCAGCCGATGATACAGACTGAAGTGCCAGGGAAATCGCCTCCATCGTCCCATTGGTAACGATAACCTCATCGGCACTCAGAGTATCGCCTTGTAGACACATCCGTCTGGCAAGCAGTTGTCGAAGGGGAAGGTGTCCAGAAGGATCGGTATAGTGACCACCCACCTTGCTGTCGTTAGCAAAGGAATGTGCTTCCTGGGCGAGAATACGATAAAACTTCCGGCAGGCTGGAAACTGTACAGCAGGATGAGCACTGCCCAAGGCTACCCCGTCCAGATCGCTGGCTGCTCGTATCACACTCAATGCCGTAGCGCCCAGTCTAACTTCACGTGGCACAGGAACCTCATTGGATGTCACGACAGGCTGTGTGTTGCGCACAATGAAACCGGAGCGATTATGTGGTTCGATCAGCCCTTCATCCTCCAGCGTCATATATGCACTAATTACAGTGTTTTTGCTTACCTTTGTTTGCTGGCTGAGGCTGCGAATGGATGGAAGTTTCTCGCCCGGTCGAAACTGACTCTGAATAATTTGCCTACGCAGTAATTGGCTCAACTGTTGATGTTTATTCATAGGTACACACTATAGTTAAACCTTAAAGCCTGTCTATACTGAACATCTGTACCCTTTTTAAAAGTGATTTTCTGTCTCTTTCATTTCTAACCGGGTTTGGTCAATATAATAAGCAAAGAAACAAAAGGATCAGCCATGACCCGTATGCACAGTACCCTGGTCAGTTCAATCCCATTCATCTTTGTATTTTTATGGAGTACTGGTTTTATTGCGGCCAAGTATGCCTTGCCCTTCATCGAACCTTTTTATTTACTCTTCATTCGTATGACTCTGACCGTCGCCGTTTTTTCACTCCTGTGTATTTTTTTTCGGGTCAAATGGCTGTCGGTACGTCAGGTGGGGCACCAGATGGTCACAGGTTTTTTGGTGCATGGCACTTATCTCGGTGGAGTTTTTGCAGCCATAAAGTGGGGCATGCCTGCGGGGATAGCAGCAATCGTTGTAGGAGTTCAACCAGTGCTTACCGCTTGTCTGGGCTGGAGTTGCTTTGGCGAGAACCTACGCCCTAAACAATGGCTGGGCCTCGGATTAGGCCTGGCGGGAGTGATCACCGTATTGTTAAACACCGGGCAGCAAGAGAGTGTTGCTCTGACCTGGCCGGCGATCCTGGCTGCTTTTTCTGCGTTGGTCGGCATCTCACTAGGTACTTTGTATCAGAAACGCTTTGGCGCGGGAGTGAATTTGCTGGCCGGTTCATTATGTCGGTATGTCAGTGCGGCGCTGCTGATGGCTATCCTGGCCTGGTGGTTCGAATCCTATGAAGTTGTGTGGGACAAACAACTGATACTCGCACTTGGTTGGCTTGTCTTTGGATTGTCGGTCACGGCTATTCTCTTGCTCATGTATATGATCCGAGAGGGAGAAACGGCCAAAGTGGCAAGCTATTTTTACCTGGTTCCACCTGTAGCCAGTATCGAGGCTTGGCTATTGTTTGACGAATCTTTAACCTTTTTGGCTATCATCGCTATCGCCGTGACGGTTATTGGGGTCTACCTGGTAATCAAGAGGTCGTGAGAACGCATGCATACCATGCTGTTCGGTTTGTTGTGCAGCAATGGAGGTTATCTGAATGAGCAAGGTCTGGACTAAGATAAAGCTCTGGAGAGAGGTCTCTAAGCAACGTAGCAACTTAAAAAAAATGAGCGAGCATTTCCTGAAAGATATTGGCATCAGCCGTGTTGATGCAGAACGTGAAGCCAGTCGCCCTTTTTGGGATATTGGACCAGTCGATGACACTGACCTTCGAAAACGTGATACTTCAAATCAACACATTAGTCATAAAATACGTAAACCTCTATCGCTTGAAGGCGATATCTGATTGAATGGATTCATCAATCTACCCAGACACTTTCCTATAAATTACGGCCCAGACACATGAAGGGCGTTGTGTCAGTCGCAGGGTATTCAGGAATTGTCCACAATAGACAATTTCGACTACCTCAAACCTGCTGACACAACTTCTAGGACACCTTGAATTTTGACGGTTGACGATAATGAGCGTATATTGCCGAGTGTGTCAGTTGCTTGGTGAATAGGAATCTCAGGGGGATTGATGAACTTTGACCACAAGCCATCCATACAAATAGCGGGTGGCTTTTTCTTATTCATTTGCACGGTCATAATCTGTTTATTCCTGACAATCCCGTCTGCTGCAAGCGCAGCCAGCCTTGCCAAAGCAACAGTCGTAGTTGTTGACGA
This sequence comes from Deltaproteobacteria bacterium, assembly GCA_024279915.1. Lineage (GTDB taxonomy): Bacteria > Desulfobacterota > Desulfuromonadia > Desulfuromonadales > BM103 > M0040. The sequence goes on along the minus strand of JAJRRB010000069.1, from coordinate 9,283 downwards.
GGAAGGTTCTCCGATTGAAGATGCGAAGGTTTTCATCACGCGAGATGGTCCTCGTTGGGATGGGACGGTACCAAGCTATAGCCGAGGGGAAACCAATTCTTCCGGTCGTTATTCAGACACAATGATTAGTCACAATGGTTACATTACTTATGGAGCCAAAAAAGAGGGGTATTACAATACCCATCATAATTTTCAATTCGACTACAACAAAGCAGGCCTTAAGCATTGGAAGCCGTGGAATCCTGAGCTGGAGGTTGTTCTTCGTAAAATAGAAAACCCTGTTCCTATGTACGCAAGAAACACGATCAGATCTAATTTAGTGATACCTGTTATTGGAACAGAAGTTGGTTTTGATTTAATAAGATTTGATTGGGTCTCCCCATACGGCAGAGGTGTTCACGCGGATTTTGTTTTTAAGTTAGATAAAACGTTTCAAAGCCGGAAGGATTTCAAAGCAAAACTCACCCTATCATTTACTAATAAGCATGACGGTATAATAGAAGTTAGGGAAAGTTTGAGAAAGGGGAGTGACTTTCATTTGCCAAGGGTTGCTGTCGAGACTGGATACAGGCCTGTACTTGAGCTTGAAGAGTGGAGGGAACCCGAAGGACAGATAGAAAGAAATTATGATTTTATAGCTAAGGATATTAATTATTTTTTCCGTATTAGATCCGAAGGGGATGGTGCTCTTGAAAAAGCCCTGTATGGGAAGATATTGGGACACTTGAGCTATGACCCAATTTTTACAGAAACAGCAAAGATATATTTCAAATACTATCTAAACCCAGAATACAATCGCAACCTTGAATATGATCCAAACCAAAACCTGTTTGGTGGTCTATCCTCATTGGAAAAGGTTGGAATAAAATAGCTGTCTCAGAAGTCACGCCTCTGAGACGATAAATTAGGTGTGTCAGGATCGAGGTGTCTGGGACGGTTTTGATCAATCAACCGCATCCACTTTAAGAGGGTAAATCAGGGTCAGATGCAACTGTCCAGGAATCAAAAACTCGCATTGTTTGCGGCCACAATATTTGTGGTGATGTTTCTGCTCTCTAAACCGATATTTCGGTTTATGAATGGAATCGAAAACAAGCAGGAGTTCATTGATTCGTATGACTCGTATCGATATTACTTTATGGCCGCCTTGATTCTGTTTAATTCAGCTTTCGCTTGGATATGCTCCAAAATGGCAAAAAAAAGAGGTAAAGACTCTGGACGGTGGGCCAAGAATGGTTTCTTGTTTACTATATGGGCTGCCGCTTGGCTTTACTTCTCAGATGAGGAATGACCGTACAAAGTGTGTCAACACCACGCCCCTGAAACGCAAAACCGGGTGTGTTAGGACCAAGGTGCCTGAGACACTTGTTAACCATTAACCGTGGCCACTTTTCGCAGGTAAGACCACATTTGACCGAGGTTGCATGTCTATAAAATTAACTACGTTATCCGTTTTACTCCCCGTCATTTTCATTCTTTCAAGTCCTTCAATCTCATTCGCTGACTGCGATAGCTGTGTAACGATCTTTGGAGCAGAGGTTGTCCTGAAATCCGGGGAGACTATTGATGGCTACGTTGTTGGTAGCAATACGAGGGTAAATAAAGATTCTGATTGGATTGATATCTTAAACAGTATTCCAAGTCACAAGACGTTGTTGATATACAATAAATTCCACAGATTTGACACCAATGAGTTCTTTAAAAAATTGTATAACACCAACCTCTATTTTGACGAATCGAAAACCATCATAGTTAAGAGTTCCGAAATCACAGAAATCAAACACAAAGAAAATTTCTTTTCGGGATATGCATGGATGTTCTCCTTAAAGGGGTCTCTTTTTAAGAAAATCTTCAGTAATTCACCATCCCATTACATAAATCTTTCAGATGCTTTCGTGCTGATCAGTTATGAGGACGAAAAGGTTAACGCTGAAATAGATGAAACCGTTGCCAAGTATTGGGAGTGTGACAAGAGGTTCAAAGCAAGGTGTGAATTTATTGACCGATCAAAAGAAAGAGAATGGGATTCATTCTTTTCTTCCTTAAAAGACAAAGACGTTTTTGTCTTCGAAAATCCGATTTAACTGGATAAACTGGACTGAATATCATGAATCTCACCAAGAGGCGGAGACAGATACAATGCTGGGCTATAGACAAAACAATTCCCTTGGCAGCTATGTAATTAAAGCAGGGGTGTCCTAGAAACCACGGCCCAGGGACATGAAGTCGATTGTGTCAGTGGCAGGGTTTCTGAGAATCATCCACAGGGGCTGATATTGAACCGCAAAAGTCGCTGACACAACTTCCGAGACAACCCGACTTTTGACGTTTGCCACCGATCGGCGTATATTGCCGAGTGTGTCAGTTCCTTGGTGTATGAGAATCTAGGGGGGAATGATAAATATGACCATAGGCCATCCAAATGTATTGTGGGCGGCCTTTTTGTTTTGATGGTCACCTTTTTATTGATGCTGATATGGGGAGGTTTACTGTAATGTCCGTGCAGGCGAAGCGACTACTGAACAGGATGGTGACGAACGACATCCAGAACTTGGGTCCGGCTGGGACACTGAAACTAGCGGAGAGCTTAATTAATAAGGATCTGTCGCACTTGGAACAGAACGAGGAGTTGATAGCAGAGAAACTGTATGAGGAACTGAAGGCACAAGAGAAACTAGCACTCCTGTTGCAAAAGGCGATTATGGGTAAGGAGAAAGAGGTCCCCATGGCTCTAAGTCTGAATGATTTGCTGTAACGACTTATCAGGGTATTTGACACTTAGGAAGAAAGATGACTAAAGCAGAAATTGTAGAGAAAATCAGTCTGACATCTTACCTCAACAAGAAGGAATCTGCTGATATTGTAGAGAGCGTCTTTGACTTGATTAAGTCAACGCTAGAGACAGGGGAGAATATCAAGATCGCTGGTTTCGGCAATTTTGAGGTGAAAGAAAAAGCTGCAAGACGTGGACGCAATCCTCAGACGGGAGAGTCCATTGAGATAGCAGCAAGAAGAATCCTCACGTTTAAACCCAGCCAGATTTTGAAGAACTCCTTAAATGCAGTGTAAGGGTTAACCGTTGGGTAATGTCCCGTTCACCATGTCCTTGAGACGTGATTTTGGGTGTGTCAGGACCGAGGTATTTAGGACTCTTAGGAAACAAGCATGTTCATTGTTATGTGGCTTTGCGCCATCAAGTTACCCTGATTTTGCCGTTACAGAAGCTGTTTGTCTCATGCACCAAGCAACTGAGACAATCGCAATTTACATTAATCAGAGCTAAAGGTCAAAGTTTAGCGTGTCTCAGAAGTTGTGTCAGAGACTTTGTCCACTCAAAATCGGCTTAAACGTGCAATTCCTACATACCCTCCGACTGACACAACCGACTTCATGTTCCAGGGGCGTGGTTTATAAGACAAGCTATCTAACTCCAACCTTTTCGTATGACCTCAGATCTCTGAAAAGATTCTTCCGCACGTCAAATTCCAAGTTGGTCGAGTAGTCAGGGTTTAAATAGTATTGAAAATCAATCATCCCAGAGGGACTAAATTTGATCTGCCCTAGAATTTTTCCGTACATACCTTTTGAAAACTTTCCGTCCTTCGTCTCGGAACGAACTCTGAAAATATAGTTATTACCTCTGTCAGTGTCATCGACACGCCCATCAGTCTGTGAAGAGGACATGTGGTATGAAATACTTTCAACATAACCCTTTTCCGGGGCATATCTTGGCAACCTAAATATGCTCCCGTGGAAAGTGTCACCACTGTGAATCTGCACCCCGTTATACTGCCCTGGGAATGATATTTTCAAAACTGCTTGATATTCATCCTTGCTCACGATGGTGCTACTCAAGTTAAACGCCATATCCGCCTGTTTGCCATGACCATGCGGAGGCAACCAATCCAATTCAACGAGGTCCAGTCCCACATCAACATCCTTCTCGGGGATGACTAATCCAGCCATCCCGATGTTTCTTGCGTACATGGCTACTGGCTTCTCAATCTTTCTCATGACCAACTCAAGTTCAGGCCCCCACGGTAACCATTGCATGAGTTTCTTCTCTGTAAAATCGTATGATGAATGGCTTTTGTAGTATCCATCTTTTTCTGCGCCAAAACTTATATGGCCATTGCAGTTTCCAGAAGCTACAAAGAAGCCGTCACTATTTGACAAGCTTCCCATATTTTCTACCGAAGTGGCCCATGACGCATTTTTTTCAAAAGACACTGTGGTCTTTACTCCCTCCAGTGGAGTGCCAAATTCATCAACAACTTTGATCGTGACCTTAGCCTCCCCTGACATAGCCAGTGCCTGTGGGGAGAAAACAGCGAATAACATTACAAATAAAAAAATGGTTTTTGTAAGTGGTCGGATCACAACAAAACCCCACACTGAAAAAGCCACCCGCAGTCGTACGGATGGCCTGTAGTCTAAAGTCATATTTCCCCTGAGATTCTCATACACCAAGCAACTGACACAGTGGTCAATCTACAGCAATTGTACTGGAACGTCAAAAATCAGGGTGTCCTAGAAGTTGTGTCAGCAACTTTTCAGGGTCAAAATCACCCGATGTGGACAATTCCTAGAAACCCTGCGACTGACACACTCGCCACCGTGATCCAGGGGCGTGGTTTACGAGACACTTTCCGGCCTATACGTTCGAAAGAAGAATCCTCTTATTGCATTGCTGGCATACTGGCGAAGAAACTCCCTCATAGATTAGATACACCGTTGGTATTAACCAGAGGCTCATTGCACTTACCAGAAAAAACAACGCTACTATCAATGGCGATGCAATGAATACAATTATCGCCGTAGCCCAAGAGACACCCTTGGTAATAGTCTGGGTATGTGTGCAGTATGGGCAGTGAGCGACCTGACAAGATTTGCAGTAACTCCGTCTGGACAGTTGATTGCTGCAATCGGGACAAACCTCACTCCTACAATCTCCGCAAACATGGTTTCTTGAATGATGGAAGAAATAAAAATAGAGGCCAAACGGTATCAAGAAAAGAGATCCCAAGCCAAATAGTGGCGTCATAATCGCACAAGACACAAAGCTAAATATTGCTGTGTGTTCGCCCTTGAGACCGCTGATTTCTTTTTTACATTTAGTGCAAATAACCATTGTGGTTCCTGGGACGATCAACCTATCAACGATTTTATTAAACAGACATTCTCTAGGTTCCTAGCACCATCATAAAGTAACCTGGGTTTATTTGGTGTACTGGTAATTCTTAAAAAATAGCCATCGATATTGTCAACAAATTCAATAGTTATCTTTTCGGAATTCCCTCCTCCACCCGAGCTAAACCTTATGATATTTTCGTTTCGAGAAAGGCTGTTCCCTTTAAACCTTTTCAGACCAAAAATCATACTCAAATCAATTTGATCAAAATCAAAGTCATCGCCAACTTCAACCAAAACATTTTGCTTTATAAAAAAATTTGCAAAATTATACTTTCCCCTCAGATACAATCTTTTCAAGAAATCAAAAACATAAACAATAGAAACACCAATAAAACTTCCTAACAGAACCGCAAAAAAGCCTAATAAAAAGCCCAATAGGCTATGTGCAAGAAAGACAACAGCGATGCCAGTAAATACACCAGGAACTACCCATCCAATTGCAACCAAATGGAGATATCTTTTAACATAACCATTTACCCCATCCATTCTGTGCATTCTCCGTCAGCAGTCTGAATTACCCTTAGATTCTGTGGTCCCACAGTAACTGACAAAAAAGCCATCCCCTAGTTCGGTGAATGGCTTATCATCGTTTCTCATCTTTCCCCCTGGTAACCCGGCCATCCATCTATAGACCCGTGGCTTTGCGTCATCAAGTTACCCTGATGTTGCCCTTGCAGAAGTATTAATTCCTAGAAACCTAGGTGCTGACACACTCGTCAACTTACAGCAATTATTCGGAAACGTCAAAATTCGATCTGTCCTAGAAGTTGTGTCAGCGGCTAATAAGGGTCAGAAACTGCTGATGTGGACAATTCCTGAATACACTGCGACTGACACACTCGCCTTCATGTTCCAGAGGGGTGCTACTTACACACCTGGGTTTATCCTAGGTCGGCAAGAACACGGTCTTCAGGAATCCTCTTGGCACATTCCTCTACCCACTTAACTATATCTACGAGCTTAAATGGTTTTGTAAAAAATTGGCAGCCCAGTTCATCGGCTGCATCAAAATGTTCTTGAGTTGTTGTTGCGCTGACAAGGGCTTTGTTTTCATTTGGCGCTTTACAGCCACCCGCTCTTTGTGTTTTGAAAAAATCAATTCCAGACATATTCGGCATCACAATGTCAGAAACAACAATATCAGCACATGGAAACTCTTGAGGGCAATAGCAGAAGGGTTGTTTGAGTACAGGGCATGGGCATGCTGTGGGGTCAGGAAAGGTTAAAACATGATGTCCTTGCTTTGATAGAGCTGTTTTGAGAAGCAAGTTTATTGAAGGATCGTCATCTATGATAATTATCCTAAGTTTCTTTGTGTTAGCCACGTCCCCCCCCCCTAATTCTCATAAACCTAGCAATATAAAGCGCTCGCAATTTACATCAATTAATTCTGAACGTCAAAGTTCAAGGTGTCCTACAAGTTGTTCCAGCAACTTTTTTCAGGGTCGAAATCACCCATACGTGGACAATTCTTAGAAACCCTGCCGCTGACACACTCGCCTTTATGATTCAGGGATGTGATCTATCAACAATCCCGTTGGTGTTAATTCATCTGGCGGTTTTACCCCATGTTTCTCTTTGTAGGTTAAGCGAACACAACTGTCCAACTTTGGCCCCTCGCAGTAAACATATCTGTAGCTCGCTACATTCTTAGGAAATTTTTGAAAAAATGGACAATCGAGCATTCTTTCACATTTTCTCATCTGCGCATCTCCAAAAACAAAACAAGCCACCCGCAGTCGTGCAGATGGCCTATGGTCATATCTCGTCGTTCCCCCTAAGAATCTCATTCACCAAGCAACTGACACACTCGCAACTTACATTAATCAGAGCTAAAGGTCAAAGATTGGGATGTCTCAGAAGTTGTGTCAGCAGCTCATGAGTGACAAAATCTGCTGATCTGGACAATTCCTGAAGACCCTGCAACTGACACACTAGCCTTTATCTACCAATAATCTAACCTATTGAAAAAGACAACAACGAATTCGATTATTTCAGCTCAATACCCTTTTCATGACACCACTCACGCAGGGCCACTTCGATAGCCTTGCTTTCAAATTCATACCAATCTTCAAGTTGCCCTTTTGCTTGGAGCAGATCTTTGTATCGAGCATATGCCCCTCTATTGCTAAAGAAGCCTCTCACTCTTTCAAATTCATCGGGGAGATAAACAGAGGCATAGTCAAAAACCAGATTCTTGCCAAGGCTCAATTCATTTTTGTGTGGGATGCTAATGTACTTTTCACTTTCTTCTATATCGTCGGGCAATTCATCTGAGTCACCAATCATCGAGACAAAATATGTCTCACCTGTTTCTAGATTTAAGAAGGCATCATGCTCGTCAGGAGGGGACATGCTTACAAATATGAAGGCATCTTCGATGTCTAAGTATTTAAACATTGTTTTTCCCCTATGAAAAGCAGACACGTTCGGGCGGCATAGGGGCCTGCTGTTTTAACATTGGCTTAGCCTCCCCTGGTGGACAAGGCACTTCATGTCAAGGTCGTCACACACCGTACAATCCGTTCACATGATTAAACTCGGGTTATTCATCTGCCCCCCTGTGAGCCGTATTATCTTCATCTACCCAGTCCTCCTCCTCGTAGACCATACCATTTCGCCCTGGAACCTTTCGTGTCGGCCCAGGACGATAGGAGGGGCATGATTTTGGACCATAGCAGAATGTCTCCGTGCGGTACTGAACCTTCTCGGGATTCCAGTGGTCGATGGTCATCTCCACAGGCATGCGGCAACCCCATATGCATGGACCACATCGAGCGCTGTACGTTTTTGTATTCAATCGCCTATGCCCGCGTGAGCGGTAGGTTTCCAAATCAGGCGGGCACCCTAGCCACGGCGGTGGTTCACATGAGATTTGGGATCTTACCATTACTTTTAGGCCACTAACCTTGTAAAACTCAGCCGTCTCTTTGTTCGGGTCTTCTACAGGTGCACAGGCCCCCCGCACGATATCCCCCACTTGAAATGCATGCTTAGCTTGAGCACCCTTACCTATACCTACAGAGAAATCGCGCTCTTCGTTATTTATCGTGCCCTCAATTTGCAGCACGTAGCCAAGGTAACTGTGACTCGCCTCATCGAAAGACCGGTGCAACCGAATCCGAGGCTGCACACTGGTTACTTTTCCTTCCCAAGGATATTTCTCAGGCATGTCAATCCCTATGATAGGACGTTATCTGAAGTATCGCATTTATCGAACGGTCAGTGTGTCAGAACCATGGTGGATAAGACACTCAAAATCACGTCTCAAGGGCGTGATTTCTAAGACATTAAGCTTTGGCGGCAAGGACTGAGCCTGTTGCAATCATGGCGCTACCGGCAGAGCGATTCATCCAACGTTGGGAGCTGGTGTCTTGGAATAGGGTTCTTGCTCTTGATGCAGCATAGGCATAGGCAAGCATTGTTAAGCCCAACACGAGAGAGACAATCGTTGCAATGACCCCAACATCAAGGCTCGACAAGGATGTAAGGTCAACAAACGTTGGCAAAAAACCTAAATAGAACAATATGACCTTAGGGTTCCCAAGGGTAATGAATAGACCCGTCAAAAAATTCGATTTCCATGAAAGGTCTTCTGTCCCTGCTTGAATCTGAATGTTTTCCGGTTTTGCGTGCCATAGCCTGACCCCCAGGTAAATTAAATAGACCGCACCGATGTATTTGATAACGACAAACAGACCGTGCAGGTTTGTGGCAACTGTTGCCAGACCGTAAATTGCAAACAGAAGAAAAATCAGATCACCAGTAACAATACCCAAGACAACAAAGGCAGAATGTTTTAGTCCTGATGCTAATGCCCTTGCCACTGTTGCAAAAACTCCTGGGCCAGGTGTTATAGCTAATAGCAGCATTGCTCCTGTCAGAGCAAATATTGAAATTAACGTCATTCGTGTCTATCCTTCAACCTGGTTGGCGTCCATTGCAGCGCTTTGATACTAGTGCAGGCCCCCTCCCAGATACCGGACCATCCGGTATCCTTTGAGTAGACAACAAACCTCAAAGAAAAGGAGCCTACACCATGAGATTCTACAACAAACAGCACGATTATTATTGCGGTATCGATCTGCAT
>JAJRRB010000004.1 GCA_024279915.1 Deltaproteobacteria bacterium | reverse complement strand
TGGGTGGCATAAGGTGTTTCAAGCACCTCTTGGACATATTTGTTGGCCCATTTTTTGGCTGCGCTGGAAGATCCTGCGATCATCCCCGAGAGCATGTAACCAGCTTCACCGGTGTTCGGATTCTCTTTGAGATAACCGATATCGGTCCAGTCTTCAAAGGTCATTTCTGTTTCAGGCAGGGTAACAACAAAGCCCTGGTTAACGGCGTTGGTGATATCTTCCTTGATGTTGTCGGCCAGAGTGAGCGTTTCAAGCAGATCGATCGTGTTCCAATCGACAGTGAGCAGGGTCGTCAGGTTCTGTGAAGCCAGCCCCAGCAGTTTGGCTGTGGAGATGGACGGCACCTGGAAATCATCCTCGAAAACCCGATGTTCGAGAATAGAACCTTGCAGAGCGGAAAAACTCATAAAATCCTGCGCACGAGATTCCTGTCCAGCCTCGGTCACCACTTCAATACGACGCAACCCGGCATCCATGAAAACACCCTTCCACCCGAAAGCGTGAGGCGTATCGAGCAGATAGGTGACATCAATCACTCCGCCGACCGTAACAACGGTCGGCACCGGGCGAACCGTGGCAACCTTCAGCAGTGCAGAGAGTTCCTCTTCTACAGCATTCCAGCGATCGATATAACGAAGCGTCTCTTCGAAGAACAAGTGCTCGGCATCTTTCTGTTCAAGCTCTATTTCTTCCGGCAGAACAGCCTGTTGCGCCACAATACCAATCACTGCAAGGTTTCCTGCAATGTGAGTGTTGCTGAAACGCTCTGTGCCGTTGGGTGAAGTCAGCTCAATGTCCAGTATTTAGTCCGCTCCCATCAGCAGCCCATCCTGGGCGACTATGATTCGTTCACCATCAATCTTGAGCAGCGGACGCAGATGAACCAGATAGGAGGGAGTATTGCTCAATCCGCCATAGGAGTTGATCAGCTCCTGATCTTCCACCGTTTCCGGTTCATAGAAGAGCGATACCTTGCGGCTGGTTACCTGGGAGACATCTTGAGTTGTGGTAAAGAGCAGACTGCCATCCGGCTTGGTGGCTGTGAAAGAGACGGTATGTTTAAGATCGCCCGGAAGTTCTGTGTACTCACCGGTGATGGCAATTTGGGTGTATTGCAAAGCAAAGCAATCAGCAGACTGGCCTGGTCGGCATCGTTGCCGCATGGGCAAAACAACAGAGCAGAGCAAGGCAAAGCCCCCAAAGGACCTTCTTCATCGATGTGCCTCCTGATGTAATACAATTTGGGACGAACCCAAAAAAAAACAGCCCTCATTCATTAAGAACAAGGGCTCCATACAATTACAAACTATCTCTTCGTTTCAAATGGTAAAGCCTGCAAGCTCAAGCGAAATTTTGAGAGCATTATACACATCACTTCTCACAATCCTCTCACAACAGCTGCTTTTTAAAGAAAAAATGACCTCTTTGAGAAGATTTCTGACTTTTCAGCTGTCAGCCAACCATCCTTGCACCGGTTTCTCCTTCGGAAAGTCCCGTAAAGCCTCTTGAATTTCCTGCTCGTTGAAATGTTCTTTCGCCAGAGCTTCGCGGTACTGTTTGAGAATCTGGCTGGCCTGTCCCAGACTGTCCTGAGCAAGACACATCTGATAGAGAAGCCGGACAAGAGCATCGTTGGTCGGATTGTAACGCAAAGCATCGCGTAAAAGTTTTGATGCTTGCTGGTAACGCTTGCCTTCAGCCATGAGTCTGGCAAAAGGCAGACTGCTTTCCATGAAAATATGTTCCAGTTCATCCTGGAAGAAGATCGCAGCGTCACTACCGAAATCGCCTGGCAAAAAGGTGCCTTGCCAGAGGCTGTAAGCGGAAGAGAACGTTATTTCAGCCGGCCATAATTCACGCGCAGCGAGCTGCTGGGTTCCTTTGCGAATCAGACGATGAAACTCATGGGCATCAATCCGGACATTCTCCAGGCAGAGATAGCCACGCTTGACCACCAGGTACTTTTTGCTGTCGAAAGGATCAAGAACCTGATCAAGGGTACGACGTACCCGTGACAGAAGAGAATCAAAACTCGAGCGTGCTCTCGCTGTTGAGCTCTCCGGCCAAAATGCCACTTGAACTTCTTCCTGAGAAATCTTTCCGGTGAGGGTTCCCACCAACATTGACATTAACTGGCGCTGCGCCGGACTGAACTCTTCCGTCCATGATAAACTACGATCAGCAATGCGAAGTTCACATTTGCCCAGAGTTTTCACCATGAGCGTTTCCATTGGTGAATCTGGGTCAACGCTTGTTTCTGTGGAATGTGTCGGGTTTTGATGGGGGCTGCCACGACGTAACAACGCCTTGACTCGAGCGGTGAGCAGCTTTGGAGAGAAGGGTTTGGTCATGTAATCATCGGCACCGACTTCGAGGCCGGCAACGATATCATCTTCTTCTGTTTTTCCTGTCAACATCAAGACAGGAATCTTAGCCATCCAGGGGTCCCGGCGTATGGCACGGCAAACATCCAGGCCATTCATGCCGGGTAAGGTGAGATCTAGAACGACAACTTCCGGTGGGTCTTCTTCGATTTGAGGCAGAGCTGCTTCGCCACTCTGGGAGGCAGAGACACGATACCCGGCCTTGGTCAAGCAGGCGAAAAGGAGTTCACAGACACTGGCATCATCTTCGATGATCAGGACATGCGGCTTGTCCATTAACAAACGCCTCCTCATTGAACACAACAAATAACGTTAACGTAATAGAGCGAACCCCATTTGGCGACCGGTCCTGCCCTGATCACGCCGGTAGGAGAAAAAAGTCTCCTTGTGGCAGCAGGTACACTCTTCGACAATATCGACCGTAGTCCGATCAATGCCGGCTTCATCAAGTTGCAATAAAGCACTTTTCTGTAGATCCAGTTGCCAGTGACTGAGGCTTACTTCCGTGGTGATACGCCCCCACTGGTCAGTCCCCTGGCGAAAAGCGTCTCGTACAGGACGATCAACTTCGTAACTGTGTGCGGCAATACCGGGACCAATTGCAGCGCAAAGATCCTCAGGCTGGCAACCAAAAATCTCGCGCATTGCTTTCACGGTGTGCCCCAGCAGACCGACCGCAGTACCACGCCAGCCAAGATGAATAACACCAGCAACATGTTTTCTCTGGTCGTAAAGTATAACCGGGAAGCAATCCGCGACAAGGATACCAATCAGGATATTTCGCTGGTTAGTGATAATCGCATCACTGGCAACGCGCTGGAAATGAGAGACATCAGGATTGGGTTGATCAATCACCAGAATTTCACTGCCGTGAACCTGATTGACGGTCAGAAACAGATGCGGCTCCAAATCAAAAGCTCTGGCGACTGCGACACGGTTGGCCTCCACCTGTGACAACTGGTCTCCGGAACCAAGGCCGAGATTAAGTGAATTGAAAGGCGCTCGACTGTTTCCACCATTACGTTTGGTAAAGCCGGTCTCCAGGTTACCCTGGCCTGCCCAGTCCGGTTGCAAATAGTGGATTTTACCCTGCTTAACTGTTTTCATTTAATGTCGTTTCAACCGGACCTGCATACGATGGCACGTCGAGGTCAGTAGCTGTGAAATTATACTTCTCTTCCAGGTAATCAAGTATGCCCTGCAACTCCAACGGAAGCGCAGCTTGAAAGAGCATTGCTTCGCCATTGGGATGATCAAAACCGAGTTGCCAGGCATGCAGGAACTGTCGATCTAACCGGCTCACCATCTGCCGTAACGTCACATCATTAATTGCTTTGGCCCGATTGGTACCACCATAGAGGGGGTCACCGACAACGGGATAGTTCATGTCAGCCAGATGCACCCGGATCTGGTGAGTCCTGCCGGTTTCCAGCAGCAGATCAACAAGAGTCAGACGATCCTCTTCATAATGTCGTAAAACCCGCCAGTGCGTGACAGCATGACGATTGACGCGTGCAGTAGTCGACATTTTCTTACGATGCACAGGGTGCCTGCCAATCGGCTGATCGATACTTCCCTTCGCGCCCGGCATTAAACCATGAACAAGAGCACGGTAGCGTCTCTGTATCGTATGCGCCTTAAACTGCTTGGCCAGATGCTGGTGCGTACAGTCATCTTTGGTAGCGACCATCACTCCGGAAGTGTCCTTGTCGAGTCGATGGACGATACCGGGACGTAACTCCCCGCCCACCCCAGAGAGATCTTGACAATGATGTAGTAAAGCATTTACCAATGTCCCGCTTTGATGGCCCGGCGCCGGATGCACTACAAAATCAGTAGGTTTATCAACAACGATCAGGGCAGAATCTTCATAAAGAACCGTCAGCGGGATATCTTCTGCCTGAGCCGAAGCAGCAACTGGTTCCGGCAAGACCACGCAAATTGTTTCCCCACCACGCAACTTCACACCAGCTTTGCTCGTGACGCCATCAAGAGTGACCGCACCCTCATCAATCAGGCGCTTGATCTGCGAACGAGTCATTTCTGGCAGGCTGTCATCCAGAAAACGATCCAGGCGAACCGCAATGTGGTCGGAACTGACCTGTAGACAGCAGGATTCAGGCATGCAATTTACCAGATTGAGCTCTCAATCTTACCGGCCTGTTTGATCATGACATCGACGATGGCCCGATCGTAAAGATGCGCGCGATCAGGTAACTCAGGAGAAACCCGACCATAGAAATGGTCGCGCCCTTCTTGCAATTCTTCGGTGAGGACTTCAAAAACCGAGTCATTTTTGATTCCTTCCTTTACCTTCTCCTGATTGTAGAGGGCAATATCCGAAACAATCGCACGGGCTAAACGAAATGCCAACTTAGGGTTATCTACCAGCCTGGCCATGAGACCTCCATATGTGGAGTAAATATATATTTTCTCGGGTGAATCGCACCCGTTTCCTTATTCCGTCAAACCCCGGTTCCTTATTCCATTAAACCCATGCACCGGGAACCCCACTATCACAACTCAGCAGACTAGCTAAAGCAAGCGCTTATGTCAATCTGGACCGACCCCTTCTACAGAGGTGCAGACACATTTTCTGCTATCAGCGCAAGCAACTCCTCATGACGTCCTTGCCAATCAGCCTTGAAGGGCGTACCGGCCCGCTTGATGCGCCATGGGGTTAACAAGCAGGTCTGCATACCAACTTGACTGGCGGAAAGATCGTGCAGGGTGTCGTTACCAACCATCAGACAGGCTTCAGCAGGGGTTTGCAAAAGGTCCAGAATCTCCTCAAAAAACTGCGGGTTCGGCTTACAGAAATGCGCAGTTTCATAGGCAGTCACATGATGAAAGGCATCACCGTTCAGCTCTCCCCAATTCAGTCGCGCATCAACAACCACCCTTGGGAAAATCGGGTTGGTTGCCAGCACAACCTTCCAGCCTCTGGCCAAAGAGGATTCAATCAGTTGAGACGACAAGGGGTGTCCTGTCACCAGAGAGCGTAGCGCTTCAAGATCATTTTGACAAAATTGCTCAAGGCATGCGGTATACAGCTCTGGAGAGACAGAGAGTTCCGTCTCCATCACCTCAAACAAAATACTCTCCAGGGTTCTGCTGGCATCAGTGTTGGCAAACATGGCCGCAACAGCATGATGTAACGATTGAGTCGCACGTACAGGGCTCACCTGACTACTCATGTACTCCGTCAGTCGACGCAGATAGATCGGCACAAACCGGTTCATATCAACATCAACCAGAGTTCCATCAAGATCGAAAAGAATCGCCTGAATGTTGCTCAGATCAATTGTCTTTGGCGTAGATTTACGGAAAAATGACGATAACATTAGAGTCACGATATCATGACCGGTCAGGCAACGGCCAGTCTGCATTTTCAACAACCTTGACATGCCTGATTTTTTCTTTAATCTTGAGGGGAACTCAGGTTACAAGTGTTGAACATTCTGTAAGCGAAACCTTATAGGAGGAGACACATGGCAAAACGAATTGGAGTCATACTTTCTGGCTGCGGCGTTTATGACGGCAGTGAGATTCATGAGGCCGTCATCACTCTGCTTGCCATTGACCGTGCCGGTGCAGAAGCTGTATGCATGGCTCCTGATATTCCACAAATGCACGTCATCAACCACCTGGTTGGCGAGCCTGCCGACGGTGAATCCCGCAACGTACTGGTCGAGTCTGCGCGCATTGCCCGTGGCAATATCAAAGATCTGGCCACCGTTCAAGTGGCGGATATTGATGCACTCATTCTGCCTGGCGGTTTTGGGGCAGCAAAAAATCTTTGTGATTTCGCCGTTGCCGGTTCTGACTGCTCAGTGAATAATGAGGTTGCCCGTCTAATCAAAGAGATGTATGCCGCCAAGAAACCGATTGCTGCAGTCTGTATCGCGCCGGCGGTATTATCCAAAGTGCTTGGCAGCGATAAGATCTCACACCAACTGACGATCGGTACCGACCAGGACACTGCAGAGGCTCTGGGCAAAATGGGCTCCGAGCACATCTCGTGTCCCGTTGAGGAGTTTGTCATTGACCGTGAGAACAGATTAGTCACAAGCCCGGCCTATATGCTGGCTGGCCGTATCTCCGAAGCGGCTGAAGGCATTGAGAAAACGGTCAAGGCACTGATTGGTCTGATCGAATAAGACAGCCAGCAAATTCTAACTTCGACCTTAGATTACTTGTAACCATTCAACATGATTAATAAACTGTCATTCCCGAGGGTATAATCTGGACTCCAGACTTTAGAACCATGGATCCCCGATGGAATCATTCGGGGACGTCTGACGTTTTGTTAGCAGTTCAATATTGTACTGAATAGTTCGATTATTTTTTAATTTCCGACTTGCCAGGATAGATTATTAATCTAGAATGGTCTGACTATTTGTCAGGTATACGGACCTTATCATTCCAAGGAGTAAATTATGACGAAGTACCGCTGTGTAATCTGTGATTATATCTACGATCCGGCCGAAGGTGACCCCGGCAACGGCATCGATCCTGGCACATCATTTGAAGACATACCTGATGACTGGTGCTGCCCCCTGTGCGGTGCCGACAAGAGCAACTTTGAAGCGGTGTAAACCAACCCGCCCACCACGTAAACCAGACTGGCTCAAAGTCCGATTCCCAGCTGGACCGAACTATGCGCGAATTGATCGCCTGCATCGCGAACAGGGTCTGCACTCTGTCTGCCGCAGTGCGGCCTGTCCTAACCAGGGCGAATGCTGGGAGCAGGGAACGGCCACCTTCATGATTCTTGGCGATCACTGTACCCGTGATTGCCGTTTCTGCAACGTCGCCCACGAAACGCCATTGGCAGTTGACCCACAAGAAGCAGACAAGGTCGGCAAAGGTATTGCGGAACTGGGGTTGCGCCATGCAGTGATCACTTCAGTGACGCGCGATGATCTTGCTGATGGTGGTGCTCATCATTTTGCCGCTGTGACCCGCGCAATCCATGAGCACGCCCCGGAGTGCCGGGTTGAGCTATTGATTCCAGACCTGCAGGGCAACCACGAAGCACTGGGCATCATCCTCGCTGCGGCACCGGAAGTCCTGGGCCACAACTTGGAGACTGTTCCCCGGCTCTATCAAATAGCCAGATCAGGGGCAGACTACCAAGGCTCTCTGGACCTTCTTCTGGCCGCCAAAAGGATAGCTCCTGAAATTCCCACCAAATCAGGCCTGATGCTCGGCATGGGCGAAACCATTGAAGAGATTCTTGATGTGATGAGGGATCTCCACCAAACGGGTTGCAGCATGCTGACTCTGGGACAATATCTGCAACCGACACGAAACCACCTCCAGGTCGGCCGCTATGTCGACCCGGAGGAATTCAACGAACTGCGCCATAAAGGTCTGCAACTCGGCTTTGCCCATGTCGAGGCAGGCCCGTTGGTGCGTTCTTCGTATCATGCCGCAGAACAATTTGAGGGAGATGACAATGACTAATCCTGATGTGATTTACTAAACCATCATTCTCGGATCTGGCCCGGCAGGCCTGACAGCAGCAATCTATGCCGCACGCAGTCGCTGTTGCCCCTTAATGATTCATGGCCTCCAGCCGGGCGGACAACTAACGACAACGACAGCAGTCGATAACTATCCTGGCTTTCCGGAAGGAATAGACGGCCCGGACCTGATGGAGAACATGCGCCTGCAGGCAGAGCGCTTCGGCACAAAGTTTGTCGAAGGGGAAGTCACCAAGGTTGACCTTCAAGAGCGTCCCTTTCGGATCTGGCTTGGCGAAGATCTTTATCGTTGTCTGTCTCTGATTATCTCGACCGGAGCTTCGCCAAAATTGCTTGGCCTGGGCAATGAGGAGTCGCTCTATGGGCGAGGGGTTTCGGTGTGCGCAACCTGTGATGGCTTCTTCTTTCGCGATCGGGAAGTCGTCGTGGTTGGTGGTGGTGACACTGCCGTAGAGGAAGCTGTGTTTCTAACCCGTTTTGCCAAGAAGGTAACCATCATTCATCGTCGCGACTCTTTGCGGGCAACACCCGTTCTGGCCGACCGCGCACTTGGCAACAAAGCAATCAGCTTTAAATGGGATTCAGCAATCACAGAAATCATTAACGACGAACAGGGTGTCACCGGTATCCGCATCAAAAACCTCAAAACAGGAAAGACCTCGGAACTGACTTGCGATGGGGTCTTTATTGCTATCGGTCATCTACCGAACACCGCCCTTTTTGTCGATCAACTGGAGATGGACGATGAAGGACATCTCTTGACCAAAAATGGTACCGAGACCAACATTTCTGGAGTCTTTGCCGCCGGTGATGTTCAGGATCTGCAATTTCGTCAAGCTGTGACCGCTGCTGGAACCGGTTGTATGGCGGCAATTCAGGCAGAGCGCTTTCTTGACGATCTTCCTTACGATCCGACTCTCTCCTGCAAAAAGGGCATCTGCAAAGTGAAAGGCTAGCAGTCTGTCGGACAATCAATAAACTGGCTGCAAATTCGTTTGTTTGGCCCATATTCCCGCTCTTTTTCGACCAATAGCTACGGCTATTACTCTCAAATGAGCCAAAATCTGATCTCAAACAACCAAATTTTCGCTTCAGCCCTGATTGACCAACAGACTGCTAGTGCTTTTGAACTCACATGAGAGAGAGTTAGCGGTTATTACTGTCGACGTAAACGCTAACTGAATTCGGTAAGGTTTAACTTAAATCGCGCCCCCTGGATGACGCAACCGCTGATCGCCAAGCTGTTCGGTACCACGATTCCGAATGTCAGTATGCACCTCAAAAACATTTTTGCGGAAGGTGAGCTGGACATAAAAGATGACATCTTGGAAGCCTGCCCCCGCCCTGGCTCCTGGTTCCCATTGACATTCACACGTACGAAACGTACAATCAGTACAAATCGTACGGAGGTAAAAGTTATGATTAAAATTGGTGTTTCAGATGCACGTGATAATTTGAGTGAGATGGTTGATCGAGCCCGCTATACCCATGAACGTGTTGTCCTTACTAAAAGAGGCAAAGAAGTCGGTGCTATTGTCTCAATTGAAGACTTAAAGTTGCTGGAAGCATTGGAAGACCAGCTTGATATTGATATGGCTCGCCAGGCTATAGCTGAAGCTGGAGAAGAACGAGTTTCTTATCAAAGTTTGCGAGAAAAACTGGGGTTATAATTCGTGTCATATAATATCGAGTTAACCCCGGCTGCAGAGAAAACACTGTTGAAGCTGGCCAAGAAAGATCGTGCATTAATGGTCAGGCTTGATCGAGCTCTTCTTTCTCTTTCCAACAACCCGACCCCACCAAACAGTAAACACATTGCCGGTGACTTTGCTAATCTATATCGACTACGTGTTGGGGATTATCGAATTATCTATCAGGTTGATGGTGACAAACTCGTTATTCTTGTTGTTCATGTTGGCCATCGAAAAGATGTTTATCGGCACTTGAAGAGATGATAATCGGATTTTTAAGCAGAGTGTTGGCTGCCTGGATCCCTTGCGAATTGGGTTGTGGACCCTTTGCTGAGATAGGTATGATGATCAAATGGGATGCTGAAAGTAGCAGCTCTTTGGCCCGCCGGTGTTCCGAGCGCTCACAAAATGACACCGAGCTGGCAGCACAGTATGGTTGGTAAGAGGTGAGCTGGACATGAAAGATAACATCTTGGTAGCCTGACCCCGGCCCATAGTGATAAATAAACAGCGGCTTGATTTTGCCTTAATGCTACAGGCCAAAGAGAGCCTTTTCAACGCCCTCATGCAAAAAGCTTTCAAGGGCGAACTGGAGTTAAAGGCAGAAGACCTGGCATAGGCACTTAGGTACAGCACAAACTTCACTTAATTGGCGAACTTGACAAGAAAGTAAAGTCCATGTAAAAAGTAAAGTCATGAAACTTCCATCAGATAAACAAGTGCTACAATTGATTGTCACCCGCCTGATGGAATTGCTTAAAGTCGATGCCGATGGCGCGGTTATCGAGTCTGAACAACGGCCAGAGAAGAAACGTTTCAAGTTCGATATGTTGGTAAACACCCGCGATTTTCGGTTTGCCGTGGAGTACAAAAGCTCTAGCCTGCTAGGGTCAGTCGCCAAGGGGATCGAACAGTTGTTGCACAATCAAGCGGAAGTTAAATCAACGATACCGTTGTTGGTTGTGCCATATATGGGTGAGTCCGGCATGCGGAAATGTGCCGAAGCAGGGGTCTGCTGGCTCGATCTTTCGGGGAACGTCCACATTTACGGTCCCGGCCTGATGTTTCTCGTGCGTGGTGAAGAGAATAAATTCAAACAACCCGGTCGGCGCGAGAACCCCTTTTCTCCGAAAAGTTCACGAATTGCCAGGCATCTGCTCTATCATCCACACCATCCCTTTTCACAACGCGAACTCTCCGCAGACACCGGACTTGGCGAAGGATACGTCAGCCGAATAGTGAAAACTTTCGAAGCTCAGAATTTAATTGAGCGTGCCCCGGACAAACGCCTCTCGGTTAAAGAACCTAAGCTGATGCTCGAAGCCTGGATGCAGGGCTACGATTTTTCCAAACATGACATTATTCGAGGACATGTGGCCGGGCGTTCCGGAAGCGAAGTGCAAACCAAATTGAGCGAGGCCTTCAAAGCGAACAACCTGAAATTTGCCGCGACTGGTCTCGGGGCAGCCTGGCTCTATTCCGAATTTGCTGCTTTCCGCACCGTCAGCTTCTATATAAACGAGCTGCCGTCGCCAGAAGTACTGGAGCAGATCGGTTTCCGAGAGAGTTCATCCGGGGCGAATGTCTGGTTGATCGTGCCCAAGGACGAAGATGTTTTCCATGGCGTCAAAACGGTTAAAGATGTTCCGGTGGTTCATCCAATCCAGGTTTATCTCGATTTGAAATCTCACCCCGAGCGAGCCGAAGAAGCTGCAGAGGAACTACGTCGTCAACTGGAGCTAACATGACAGAAACAAATGCACTTGAAGATTACACGACGGATCAAACTGACCTGGTCCGCACGGTCACCCTTTCGGTGGCAACAGTACTTGGCGATTATCTGGAAGATTTGGTTGTGGTTGGTGGATTGGTACCGACACTCTTGGTCCCGCAAGACACTCTGCCAGAAGAGATCACCGCACACGTCGGCACGATGGATTTGGATCTGGGACTGGATCTCGGCATTCTCAACCAACAACGTTATGCGGAAGTTTCCACACTGCTGCGCCAATCCGGTTTCAGTCAAGATAACAATGACAAAGGCAACCCTGTACGACAGCGTTGGAGGTGTGAGAAGAACCAAACCGTTACGGTTGATTTTTTGATGCCACCGGTTGAGGGTGGTGCAGATCCTGGAAAACTACAGAACCTTGAACCGGATTTTGCGGCTATCGTCACACCGGGGCTGGAGCTAGCTTTCCAGAACCGAATCATGGTGCCGATAACCGGCACAACGATCTGGGGTGAAGAAACGACCCGCGAGATCTACGTTTGCAATCCAGGAATTTTCATTATTCTGAAAGTTCGGGCAAACCAGAGACGACGCAAACCGAAAGATGCTTACGATCTCTACTATCTGGTTCGAAATTTCGGTCAAGGCCCCAAAGATGTAACTAAATACTTGCAACCGCTCCTTGCTACAGATATTGGCAAAGAAGCTTTCGGTCACCTGAAAGAAGAGTTTCTTAAAGAAAATGGAACCGGGCCGGTGCGGGTCGCGGAATTTCTCGGCCACATCGGGGAGGAAGCCTCAGCAACAAAGGCTGACGTTGTCGGTTACGTTTCTGAACTAGTGAGGATATGTGGTTAACAGCTTCGTAATCACTTAAAAATCAATATTCCATCATCGAAATCGGCCGCAAGCTGGAAGCTTTTATCAAAAGCCATGAAGACCAGCTGGCGATTCAGCGTTTGAAGCGCAACCATCAAGTAACCATTAAAGATCTTGAGGTTCTGGAAGATTTGCTTTTTAAGGCCAGCGGCGTGCCGACACGTAGCAAATATGACGCTACGATTCACCCCGACATGGCGCTGGGTCTTTTCATCCGAGAACTGGTCGGCCTTGATCGCGCTGCCGCCAAGCTGGCTTTCGCCGGTTTCCTGGATGAGTCGAGCTTCAACAGCCAACAGATTCAGTTCGTCACTACCATTATCGATTATCTGGCGCAAAATGGCGTCATGGAGCCAAAAACTCTCTTTGCTGCACCCTTCAGCGATCTTCATGTTGATGGTGCCGGAGGGGTTTTCTCAGATACTCAGGTCATCGATCTGGTAAAACGTTTGCAGAATATCCGATTTAAAGCTGAAGAACCTCTGGCGGAAAAAATGTACTCTGAAGCTGCGGAGGAGATGTCTGATTTCAGTTGAACTTGAAGCAAAAGCCGTGTGTCCCCGCAGAGTTTGTTATTTATCACGTTGGATAATAAACTCAAAAAAAACTAAAAACTGTGAAAAATCAATAAGAAGGCTGAACCTTTATTATCTTTTTGGCCTTTGGGTGTTTAATCGACAAGGATCAAAACGATACAAGATGTGAATTTTGACGTGGTCCACTATTTTAATGCTGATATGAAGGAGTGGTTATGGATGCCACTATTCCGATGGAAGTGGTTAAGGGGAAGATTTAACTGATTCGTGGGCAGAAGGTCTTGCTGGATAGTGACCTTGCGGTGCTTTACGGAGTAGAGACAAAGCGTCTGAATGAACAGGTGCGCCGCAACATAGATCGATTCCCGGCTGATTTCATGTTTCAGCTGAAAGATCAGGAGGTTGCTGGCTTAAGGTCGCAAATTGCGACTTTAAGTGGTGGCCATGGTACACACCGGAAGTACACACCTTTCGTCTTTACCGAACAAGGGATAGCCATGCTCTCAAGCGTACTCAAAAGCGAACGCGCGGTGCAGGTGAACATTGCCATTATGCGTGCTTTCGTGCAGATGCGCGAGTTGGCTGCCTCCAATCGCTAGCTGGCGCGCAAGATTGACGATCTGGAGAAGAAACACGTTCAACACGATCAGCATTTTGTTGCCGTTTTCGACGCCATTCAGCAGATGGTGGAGCCAGCGCAGGGGAAGAGGCGTAAAATCGGGGTTAGGCAGAACAATGAAAAATGAGATGCGTTAGGGCCTCACCCTGATTTGTTGTGTACAATGGATTGTACTTGGTTTTGGTGTGAATTTCCTCTGACCATTCATTGCACACACTGCAACCCCTTGATATAGTGTACCGAGTTTTTATTTAATACCGACCGACAGGGGCATCAATGAGTATATTCGGAAATGTCAGCCCACAGTGGCTTGAAGAACAGTATCAACTCTGGGCATCCGACCCAAACCAGGTTTCTCCAGACTGGCAGGCTTTTTTTGAGGGTTTCGATCTTGCCCGTCAAACGCCAGCAACTGATTGTGATCTGGCTACAAAAACTTCTGCTGTCGATTCTTTAATTTACCGATATCGCGACCTTGGGCACTTGCAGGCCAAAACGGATCCACTCACACCCGATCAAGCTTTCCACGCAGAACTTAACCTGGCGGCCTTTGGTCTCGACGAAACCGACCTTGATCGAACCTTCTACCCGCTACGCTTTCCACAACAGAGCGCCACTCTCAGTGAAATCATTGACCTGCTCAAAGAAACTTATTGCGGAAAAATCGGCGTTGAGTTCATGCACATCCAGGACCCGAAGAAACGGTCCTGGTTAAAACAACGCATGGAAGAAAAACGCAACCAGCCCCAGATGTCTCGCGATGAACAGTTGCATATTCTTGAGAAGCTTCAGGAGGCGACTCTTTTTGAAGCCTTTCTGCATCGCAAGTTTCTCGGCCAGAAACGCTTCTCCCTGGAAGGTGGTGAGGCCATCATCCCTCTGCTGGACACGCTATTAACGCAGGCAGCAGAAAGAGGCATCAGCGATCTAATTATGGGCATGTCCCACCGTGGCCGTCTCAATGTGCTGGCCAATATTTTCAACAAACCACTGGAAAATATCTTTGCCGAGTTCCAGGACAATCTCGAGTTGGCCTTTGTAGGCGATGGCGATGTGAAGTATCACAAGGGTTACTCCACTGACCGTTCATTCTCTTCCGGTCATAATATTCATCTCAGCCTGGCAGCCAACCCCAGCCATCTTGAAGCTGTTGATCCCGTAGTGATCGGCAGGTGCCGCGCCCGCCATGTCAGTTACGGCCCCGGTGGCAAAAAAAGAGTGCTGCCGGTACTGCTCCATGGTGATGCAGCCTTTGCCGGCCAAGGGCTTGTTCCAGAGGTTCTCAACCTCTCTCAACTTGACGGCTACATGTCGGGTGGCACGTTTCACCTGGTGATCAACAACCAGATCGGCTTCACCACCGCACCGGCGCATGCCCGTTCGACCCTCTACGCCACCGATATCGCTAAAATGCTCATGGTGCCGATCTTTCATGTCAACGGTGAAGATCCAGAAGCCGCTGTTTATGCAGCCAATCTGGCGTTGGAATACCGTCAGGAGTTCGGTGAGGACGTAGTGGTTGAAGTTATCTGCTATCGTCGCCACGGTCACAACGAGGGAGACGAGCCCCTTTTCACCCAACCGCTTATGTACGAGAAAATCCGCCAGAGACCACCACTGCATGAAATTTACGCGCGACAGTTGGTCGAAGGTGGCCTTGAACCTCAGGCTGTCAAGGAACGCTCTGACAAAATAACCAAGCGACTTGAAGAAGCTCTCGAAGGGTCACCCAAGCCTCAGACAGACGTAGGCTTTCAGGCGAAGTGGACCGGTATCCAGCGTGAATATACGCGGGAAGAACCTGAGACCAAGGTTGACGTAAAGATTCTTAACAGCCTTGCCAAACGTCTGGCAGAGCTGCCGCACACACTCAATGCACATCCCAAAATAGCCCGACTGCTCAAGCGCCGTGAAGAAAGTGTACTTAAAGGAGAAGGAATCGATTGGGCCAATGCGGAAGCCCTCGCTTTCGCTTCATTATTGATAGAGAATGTCCCCGTCCGACTTTCCGGTCAGGACTCTCGTCGTGGCACTTTTAATCAACGGCATTCGACCCTGGTTGATCAGAAAACCGGTCAACTCTATGTACCGTTGGCTTTTCTTGAACGCGGCCAGGCAGCAATCCAGATTTACGACAGCATGCTCTCTGAAGCCGCTGTACTGGGCCTCGAATACGGTTATTCGCTGGAAACACCGCATGGCCTAACCATCTGGGAAGCCCAGTTCGGCGACTTTGCCAACGGCGCCCAGGTGATCATCGATCAGTTCATCGGCACCAGCGGCACCAAGTGGGACCGCTCCAGCGGTCTGGCCATGTTTCTGCCCCATGGTTACGAGGGTCAGGGGCCGGAGCATTCGAACGCCCGTATCGAGCGCTTCATGAATCTCTGTGCCGACAACAACATGCATGTCGTCTACCCAAGCACTCCGGCGCAGCTTTTTCATCTTCTGCGCCGGCAGTGCAAGCTCCCCTATCGTCGGCCATTGATCGTCTTCACCCCGAAAAGCCTCTTACGTCTACCAGCCTGCAGCAGCACCCTTGAGGAGTTGAGCGAAGGCTCTTTCCAGGCGATTTTGCCCTGTGCCATGCCACCAGAGCAGGTTAAGACTCTGCTTCTCTGCAGCGGCAAAATTTATTATGAGCTACAGGCTGCGCTTGAAGCCGAGAAAAGGCGTGACGTCGGCATTCTGCGCATCGAAAAGCTCTATCCCCTCCACCAGGATGTGCTGCAGGAAGCAATCAACCGTTACGGCAATGCAAAACGCATCGCCTGGGTTCAGGAAGAGCCAAAGAATATGGGCCCTTGGCCACACCTTCAATACCGTCTGGGTAGAGCCATCGGCAGAAACCCGGAATATTGCGGCCGCCGGGCTGCTGCGGCACCCGCCGTCGGCTCTCATCGTCGCCACAAAGAAGAACAACAACAGATTATTGCTGCAGCACTGGGCTCAAAACAGTAAGGACGCATAAATGGATATCAAAATACCTGAAGTCGGCGAATCGATTCTCGAAGCTCTGGTAGCTACCTGGTTTAAGGAAGACGGTGCGGCTGTCGCCAAAGATGAGATCATTTGCGAACTGGAAACCGACAAGATCAATGTCGAATTAACTGCGGAAGCTTCCGGCATCCTGCATATTGTTGTGCCGGTAGGACAGACGGTACCAATCGGCACTTTAATAGCCACCCTTGAAGAGGGCGCGGTTGCGCAAGCAGCCCCCCCTCAGACAACGGCAGAAAAGGTTGAGATAGCTACTCCCGTTGCTGTGGATAAAGAGGTCAAGAAGCAAACCTCTCAACCGCCGGCGAACCCCGCTGCTCGCCAACAAGCAGAAGAGCGAGGTGTTAATCTGGAGGAAATATCTGGAAGTGGGCGAGAAGGCAGGGTTATCCTGGATGATGTGCTGGTCCACAAGCAGGTGGCCGTACCGCAAGCTAAGGCAGATGACAAAAGTACCGACGACTCAAGGGTTGCTACTGAGGAAGTCGAAACCGCTGTTGATGGCCGACCGGTCACCCGCCAGGCCATGACACCGATTCGTCAACGCATCGCCGCAAGACTGCTCCAGGCACGGCAGCAGACCGCCATGCTGACCACCTTCAACGAAGCAGACATGTCCTGGGTCAAAAAGATCCGCAGTCGGCATCAGGAGCAGTTTACCAAGAAGCACGGCATCAAGTTGGGTATGATGTCATTCTTCGTCAAAGCCAGCATCGAAGCACTCAAGCAGTACCCCACGGTCAATGCCCGCATCGACGGTACAGATGTTGTCTATCAACACTATTACGATATTGGCATTGCTGTCGGCACCGAACGTGGTCTGGTGGTTCCGGTCCTGCGCGATGCCGACCAGTTAACCTTTGCCGAAATTGAGCAACAAATTGCCGACCTCGCCAAAAAAGCCAACGCCCGCAAGCTGACTTTGGCCGATCTCGAGGGTGGTACCTTTACCATCACCAACGGCGGGGTTTACGGCTCCCTCTTGAGTACACCGATTGTCAACCCGCCACAATGCGGGGTGCTTGGTATGCACTCGATTCAGGATCGTCCGGTGGTCAGAGATGGCGAGATTGTCATCCGCCCTATCATGAATTTGGCTTTAAGTTATGATCATCGCCTCATCGATGGCCGCGAAGCTGTCAGCTTTCTCAAACTGATCAAAGAGTATATTGAAGATCCTTCGGAACTATTTTTGGAGTTATAAATGAGTGAAACATATGATCTGATCGTTATTGGTGGTGGTCCTGGCGGCTATGTCGCTGCGATTCGAGCAACCCAGCTTGGCTCTACCGTTGCCGTCATCGAAAAACGCAAGGCCCTTGGCGGCACCTGCCTCAACGAAGGCTGCATCCCAAGCAAGGCCCTGCTCGATTCGAGTGAACTTTTTGCCCAGGCCCGCGATAAGTTCGCCGGTCACGGCATCCTGGTCGATCCTCCCGTACTTGACCTCGACAAGATGATGAAGCGCAAGCAGGATATCATCACGCGCCTGACCCGTGGCATTGCCAGTCTCTTCAAAAAAAATGAGATTACCCTGATCACAGGCACTGGCCGTCTTGGCCCTTTAGGAAAAGATGGCCCTTTGCAAGTCATAGCAACAACGGATGATGGTGAACAGACGATCCAGGGCAAACGTGTACTGCTGGCTACCGGCAGTGTCGCAATTGATATCCCTGGTTTGCCACAGGATGGTGAGCACGTCGGCCAGGCTCGCGATGCACTGGAGTACACTGCTGTCCCAGAGCATCTGGTCGTCATTGGTGGTGGTTATATCGGTTTGGAACTCGGCTCTGTCTGGCTACGCCTTGGCGCCAAAGTGACTGTCGTCGAAATGCTTGAGCAGATGATCCCGACGACCGATCAGGAAGTTACGGCAGCTCTGCTCAAAAGCTTACAGAAGCAGGGCATGAAGATCCATGCCGGTACTAAAGTTTCCGGCATGGAGCAAACCGATCAAGGCATCGCGCTTAAGCTTGAAGGTAAGGTGGAAGAGACCATCATCTGTGACAAGGTTCTTGTGGCTGCCGGACGTAAACCATGTGTTGAAGGGCTCGGTCTTGATGATGCCGGGGTCACGTTGGACAAAACTGGTCGAATAGCGGTCGATGTTCACTACCAAACCAGCGTGCCGAACATCTTTGCCATTGGCGATCTGATCCACGGCCCGATGCTGGCCCACAAAGCCATGGATGAAGGGGTTGTCTTTGCTGAGCAGATGGCAGGCGAAAACCCAGCGGTCGATTACAACCTGATCCCCGGAGTTGTTTACACCCATCCGGAAGCAGCATCCATAGGTGCAACCGAAGAGCAACTCAAGGATCAGGGAACAACCTACAAGGTCGGCCGTTTTCCCTTTATGGCAAGTGGTCGTGCCCGTGCCATGGACAATGTTGACGGCTTCGTCAAAGTTCTGGCCAATCCAGAGAGTGGCCGGATTCTCGGCGTGCACATTATCGGCCCCTGTGCTTCGGAGTTAATCAGCGAAGCGGTTACCATCATGGCCTTTGGTGGCAGTGTCGAAGATGTCGCTCTGACGATGCATGCTCACCCGACTTTGAGTGAGGCGTTCAAGGAAGCAGCACTAGGTGCTTTTGGCAAGGCGGTACACGCTTGAGCATACTTCAACGTGTAAAGGTTTCCAGATACCTTTGGGAAAAGTATGGAGAATAAAGAAGCCAAGGTCACAATCGACCCGAATGGCAACATCCACAGAGAGGTCATTGATCAGTCTGAGCCGAAAGTCAGGAAACCCAGGTTTATAAAGAGGCTCACCCTATTTTATTAAAACCTTTGCAAATTTTACTGATTATTTTTGTGTTGCTGTTGCGAGAAAGATTCCTGAACCGATAAAGACACAGCCAAAGACCTTGCTCATGAATCCAGGAACCTTGATCTGCGCCGAACGATTTTTTGTCCCCTCGGCCATCATTGCATAGCCAAGCAAACAGACAAAGGACAGGAACATAAAGGTGACAATCAGGATGCTGAACTGCGGTAGCATCGGTCGATCCGATTGAATAAATTGTGGGAAAAGCGCCGTCGTGAAGGCGATGGCTTTGGGATTAGTAAGAGCGACCAACAAGCCATTAACGTAAAGCTTTATAATGTTTGGTTGATGCCTGACCTCACCCTTTTCGGCGGCTCGAATTGTCTCAAGACCAAAACCGTTCCTCCAGAGTTTCAAACCGAGGAAAATCAAATAGCCAGCTCCGAGCAACTTTACAGTGAAAAATATTGGCACGGAATGCAGGATGATCGCACTCAGGCCCATCACGGAGAGAAGCGACATAATGAACAACCCACTCACGTTACCAACCATAGTGGCAACAGAATATTTTGTCCCAAAGCTAACACTGTGGGTTGAGACCAGCAGAATCGCCGGACCCGGAGTGATCGTTGCCATAAGTGCAATTGAAGTGAAGAGCAGCCAGCTGTCATAAGTCATTAAACGAAACCTTCTTTGATCAGCGCCAATGGATCAATGGCAATCAGGATATAAGAAAACGCCCCCATTGACAACTGAGGACGATTTTCTCACACGATATCTTTTACAAACTACTTTTCAGGAGGCACAATCACAACAGTCCGATGCGTTTTCCGCAAAATCTTTTCAGAGACACTCCCTAAAAAGGCGTAATGCAGTCGACCCTTGCTATGGCTGCCGAGAATGATCATATCGACATCCAGACGATCAGCAACGCTGAGTATCATCGGTGCCGCGTCACCATGATGCACTTCAACTTTCGGCGGATGCAGGACTTCCTCCGACATTAGTTCCGCTTCTTTTGCAATCATGCTGTGTAACTGCTCACGTGTTTTCTCGGCCAGATCTGCCTCGTTTAGCGCATTGAATTTTGCCAATTTATCTGCGCCCATGGTCAGGGCAACCATATTCAAGACAGAAGGATCGACCGTCGGCATGACATGCAGCACATAAATCTGTGCATGAAATTTACAAGCCAGTTCCAGGGCGTAACGAACAACGTGCGAAGACTCTTTACTTAAATCTTTGGCAACGAGAATTTTTTCAAGTTTGATACTCATAGCGGCCTCCCTTCTCCAGCAACCCGTTAAATTAATCACCTGCGCATCTTAAGCATACCACTTAAGATGCGCAGGTTGTCTTTCACCGATCGAAGTGATCACGTGGCAACAACAGGTTGCTGTTGCTTTCTTCTGCGGTTCTGAATTATCCACACCAGGGCATAGAGCGCCATGGCCGGGAAATACATCAACTCCTTCGGCAGCCGATGGGTTGGGATCTGGAGATTCAGGATTTCCTGGTCGAAATCAATCCCGGCCTTTTCCGCAGGGCTGGAGAACATAACATTGTCGATGAAGATCCGGCCTTCTTCATCACGGATTTCAAAACCGGCACCAGCCAACTTCTCGGCACCAGTCGCTTCATCTCCCATCGTCAACATAATGGTCTTGGTAAATGATTTGCCACTCAACCTTTCACCCTTGAGCTTAATCCTGAGCGCGGCACCGGGGGCCATGTCACCAACCCACTCCACAAGTTGAGTTGGGGACTCCTCATGGAGAGGGGGGTAAACCTTGTCCCAAACAATTCCCGGTCGGAACAGAATCAATGCAACCAGTATCAAGGCCGCAGTCTCCCAAATCCGGCTTTTAACCAGGAAATAACCCTGCGTGCCCGCCGCAAAAGCAAGCATCGCAAGGATTGCCCCGGCAACCACCAGAACCAAGTGATACCAATGATCGATGCCGATCATCAACAACTGGGTATTGAAGATAAACATAAAGGGCAGAATCGCTGTACGAATATCGTAGATAAAGCCCTGAATACCTGTCTGAATCGGATCACCACCGGATATCCCGGCGGCGGCAAAAGCCGCCAGCCCAACCGGCGGCGTATCGTCGGCGAGAATACCAAAATAGAAGACGAACAGGTGAGCGGCAATCAGCGGCACAATCAGGCCATTCTGGGCCGCCAAGCTAACAATAACCGGAGCCATCAGGGTTGACACAACAATGTAGTTCGCTGTAGTCGGCAAACCCATGCCGAGGATCAGACTGATAATGGCCGTGAAAAACAGGATCAGCATCAGATTACCACCGGAAATGAACTCGACGAACTCGGTCATGACCAGACCGATACCGGTCAGAGTCACTGTCCCGACGATGATACCTGCAGCGGCCGTTGCGACACCGATACCGATCATATTGCGGGCACCGGAAACACTGCCGTGAATCAGGTCATTAACACCTGTTTTGAATGCAAAATCTTCTCCCTGCATTTTGCGGAAGACACCTTTAAGCGGTCGCTGAGTCAGCAATATAACGATCATCAGCACCGTTGCCCAGAAAGCGGACAGCGATGGAGACAACCTTTCCACCGTCAGACACCACATCAGCACGACAACCGGCAGAAGGAAATAATAACCGGCCTGTGCGGTTTGTCCGAGATGGGGGAGTTCT
>JAJRRB010000068.1 GCA_024279915.1 Deltaproteobacteria bacterium | reverse complement strand
CTCTGGGCCACTACGGAGTCGGTAGCGGTTTTCACATCGTGCTACCACTCTTGGGGCCTTCAAACCTGCGCGATACTATCGGCCTCATTCCCGACTATTATCTTGACCCGATCAGCTACATCGACAGAACCGAGAAGAGGCTGGCCGTGCGCGGCTACAAACTGGTGAACCATACCTCCTTGCACATCGGTGAGTATGAGAATTTGAAGAAGGACGCCGTCGATCTCTACCCCTTCCTCAGAGATATCTACGAACAACGTAGAGTTAAACAAATCGAGGAGTAACTATGCGACATATATTCTTTGCCATCCTTTACATACTCCTTTTATCCATACCAGCCCAGGCCAACGAGATGGACGAGGTGCAGGAACGACTCAAAACCAAGATCGACACCGTGATGGTACTGCTGCAGGATAAGAAGGTGGATAAGACTCTCAGGAATGATCAGATCGTGGAAATCGTCACGCCAATCTTCGATTACCAGACCATGGCCAAACTGAGTCTGGGCAAAAAGTACTGGCCCAAACTGAGTCAGGAGGAACGAACGATCTTTTCCGATCTCTTCATTGAACGTCTGCAGGAGTCCTTCCTTGATAAACTCGACATCTATAGCGACGAACAGATCATCTACGGTGAGCCTCAGGCAAAAGGAAAAACAATCCATGTGCCATCGACTCTGATTTCTAAAGGCAACCGCATCGGCATGCTTTACAAGTTTTACAACTCCACGGGGGTATGGAAAATTTACGATGTAGAAATCGGCGGGGTAAGCGTAATCCAGACCTACCGCTCTCAGTTCGATGGTGTCCTCAGTGATGGAACCATCGATGATCTGCTTGAAAAGCTCAAGACCAATGACCATTTTACTATTCCCGCTCTTGGCGAGGGAAAGGTCAGGCCGGGGTCAAAGTAATGCTGAGACTCTTCTACGACAGGCTCATCCTTGCCTATCCCAAAACCATCTTGCTGGTCATCCTGTTGGCGGTCGCTACCTTAGGCTATGAAGCGCGCAAACTTGAAATTGATGCTTCGGCCGAGACCCTTATCCTGGAAGACGATAGCGACCTGCATTTCACCCGTCTGGTCAATTCCCGCTATGGCAGCTCAGACTTCCTGATCATCTCCTACACCCCGCGCAGCGACCTCTTTTCCGATGAGGTCCTGGCCGACCTGATGATCCTACGGGACGAGCTTGTGGCTCTCGAAGGGGTTGAATCGGTCGTTTCCATCCTCGATGTCCCCCTATTGGAGAGCCCACTTCGGCCAATTAAAGAACTGGTCCGCGATGTCCCAACTCTTGAATCTTCCACTGTCGACAGAGAGCTGGCCCGCAGGGAGTTTCAAAACAGCCCCATCTACAGCAACCTTCTGGTCAGCCCCGATATGCGCACCACGGCTCTGCAGGTCAACCTGCCCAACGATAAACTTTTCAAAGAGCTGCTTGAACGTCGCAACGAACTACAGCAACAGGCCGAAACGATGGAGCTGTCGACAGTAGAGAGTGATGAACTCAGCGACATTCGAATCCGCTTCAAGAGCCACCGCGACGCGATGCGGGCCAAGCAACACCGTAACATCGCCGAGATCAGGGCCATCATGGATGGGCACCGAGGGTCGGCCGACCTCTTTCTTGGTGGAGTTAGCATGATCGCCGACGACTTGATCACCTTCGTCAAGACCGATTTGAGAATCTTCGGTCTCAGTGTCCTCTGCCTGCTTGCACTGACCCTGTGGTTGATTTTCAGACAGCTGCACTGGGTCTTGCTCCCCCTGCTGTGCAGCACTCTTTCAGTCGTGGTCACTTGTGGACTGTTGGGCCTGTTCAACTGGGAAGTCACCGTCATCTCATCCAACTTCATCTCCCTGCAACTGATCATCACCATGTCGATCGTAATCCATCTCATCGTCCGTTACCGGGAGCTTATCTGCAAGAGTCCCGGGTCCAACCAGCAGCAACTGGTGCTTGAGACCGTCCTCTCTATGCTCAAGCCCTGTTCTTTTGCGGTACTCACCACGGTAGCTGGCTTCAGCTCCTTAATTTTGTGCGACATCCTGCCGGTTATCAACTTCGGCTGGATGATGAGCGCCGGGATCGCTGTGTCACTCCTGCTTACCTTCCTGCTCTTTCCAGTGCTGCTGATGCTGTTGCCAAAACGAGTGCCCAGCCTCTGTGAAATCAATATTTCCTTCACCAGCATGCTGGGTCGCTTTACCGAGACGCGTGGTCGAATGATCCTGATATTGAGCTTCCTGCTCTTAATTGCCAGTATCACTGGTTTCTCCAGATTGGTGGTGGAAAACAGCTTCATCGACTATTTCAGGAAATCGACAGAGCTCTATCAGGGGATGAAGGTAATTGATGAGCAACTGGGTGGTACAACCCCCCTGGAGGTACTGGTTGATTTCAAACAGGAAATTACGCCACAAGAAGAAGTAGAGGACGAAGAGTCTAACGGAATCTTCGCTGAGCTCGATGCGGAGTTCGAAGCCGAAAAAAATGAAGCGCAGTACTGGTTTACCGCACAGAAAATGGAACGGGTTGAGGCGGTTCATGATTATCTAGATGCTCTGCCAGAAACAGGTAAAGTGCTCTCTTTGGGAACCATGCTCAAGGTAGGACGACGGCTCAACCAGGGAGAGGACCTTGACAACTTCCAGTTGGCTCTGATTTATAACGAACTGCCCGAGGTCTACCGCCGGACCATCCTGAGCCCCTACGTCTCTGTAGAGCATAACCAGGCACGCTTTGCCATTCGTGTGAGAGATTCGGAGAAGACATTGCGGCGCAATGAGCTGCTGAAGACCATTCGGCGGGACATGACTCAGGAACTTGGCTTTGAACCGGATCGCGTGCGTCTTGCCGGGTTGCTGCTTTTGTATAACAACATGCTCCAGAGCCTCTTCTCTTCGCAGATCCAAACCCTGGGCACGGTGGTGGCAGCACTGATGTTGATGTTCCTGGTACTTTTCCGGTCGTTAACAATCGCCCTCATTGCCATTTTCCCCAACCTCCTCTCAGTTGGTACTGTACTGGGCGTCATGGGCTGGGTAGGCATCCCTCTCGACATGATGACAATCACCATCGCAGCGATCAGCGTTGGCATCGCCGTCGACGACACAATTCACTACATTCACCGCTTTAAGAGAGAGTACGAACTGGACGGCGATTACATCGCAGCGATGCACCGTTGCCACACGAGTATCGGTTATGCCATGTACTACACCTCGGTGGCAGTTATTATCGGCTTTTCAATCCTGGTGCTCTCCAGTTTCATTCCGAGCATCTATTTCGGATTGCTCACCGGGTTGGCGATGGCCGTTGCCCTGATCGCCTCTTTGACCTTGCTACCACGATTAATCATCCTGTTGCAACCATTCGGCCCGGAAAGAACCGGAGATAAAAGTGATGTTTTGTGACTAGTTTTTCATGAGTTTTCTACCGGATATTATAATTCTTTAGCAGCATTGACATCTCCGGTGAGGCCGATAAACTTAAGTCAAACAGTGGCGAAATAAGTCAGCATGGAGCACTTAAAAAGCCTGCGGGCAACCCGTGGCAAAGCCAGATGGTAACTGCCAGACGGACCCGACAGGACCTGAGTTGAGCAAAAGACCCTACCATTAAAAAAGGTAGAAAATTCAGGGTGGCACCAGCGGCAATTTCGTCGCTGTTGTATTTACAACAGTAATAAACGAGCAAGGCGACCAGATGGTCGCCTTTTTTACGTGATACACACCTTACATGAGCACTTGTAGAAAGGCTGTCTTGACACCCTGCCCCGGTATGAATAAACTTCGGCAGACTTTTAATCCGAGATACAAACCGAGAAGGAGAGTTATTTATGAATAGCTGCCCATGCGGAAGCAGCAGCAACTACGCCGCCTGTTGCGAACCGGTCATCACCGGCAAGAAACCAGCTGAAACAGCAGAGCAACTGATGCGGGCGCGTTATACGGCCCATGTGAAGGTCGAGGTCGATTTTCTCTTTGACAGCACCCACCCAGGCTATCGCAAAGATTACGACCATGAGGGGACCAAAGTGTGGGCCGAAAATTCCGAGTGGTACGGCCTCGAAATTATTGAAACAGCTCAAGGAGGCCCCAAGGATGAGGAAGGCGAAGTGACATTTGTCGCCCGCTTTCGTGATAAAGAAGGGTTACGCAATCACCGCGAACGCGGTCAGTTCAAGCGTAAGAGGGGTCGTTGGTTGTTCACTGAAGGAACCATGATAAAATCGGACCCGGTGACTGTGATCAAGATTGGTCGTAATGACCCATGCAGTTGTGGTAGCGGCAAAAAGCACAAGAAGTGCTGCGGGAAATAATGTCAAAAGGAAAAGGAATAAGATATGACTCAGCAAGAGATCACCGACGCCGTGATGGCGTTATCACTCGAAGAGAAAAAAGCTTTTATCATCAAAACTCTACCCGGCCTGGCGAAAGACGCTATGGAAGATAAATCTTTTCTTATGCAACTGTTGCCGGTGCTCCTCGGCATCGTCAAAGAGAGCGGACTTGATCTGGCTCAACTCCTACCATTGCTCGGTTCGATGCCGATGGGTGAAAAGGCCTAAACAAGTCATAAAAGAAGAAACGCGCAAGAAAAGGGGCGCCACACAATCTGTGTGGTGCCCCTTTTTTTGGGGAGAGAGGGGGGGGGGACGTCAGGTGAAAAGACGAGGTGGTCACAGATTGTGACCACCTGTAAAATTATTATTAGGAATTTCAACATTGCGTGACTGATCCCGCTACCGAAGTGTCACTGTTGCTTAATGTTGGTTCTGTAGATAAGTCATGAAAGCTTTTGTGTTTACTTATTGTAAACTCCTGTAGACTGTGTTAGTGTTTACAAAACGTAAACGGAGGGGGTGTGTATGCATGTTATTGCCAAGTTGGCATTTGTGGAGGCAGCTCGAAAATTTCCACAGGATCGCAAAGCCTTGCTGGAGATATATCGGCTTTTAAAGTCAGGGAAGTTCAAAACTCCAGATGAATTGAAGGCTCTCTTCCCTTCACTGGATAATTTTAAATATCTGAACCACGGCTATGTGATTGATGTTGGGGGTAACAATTTAAGGATTCTGGCAGTGATTTACTTTGATGGTCAGAAGTTATTCGTCCGGCACATAGTCACTCACAAAGAATATGACAAGCTTTGCGATAGGTACAGGAAAGGAGAATTGTAATGACCAATACAGCGGAAGCCAAAAAGCTGACCGACTCTTTTTTCTCATTCTATGAGCAGGCGAACCAATTCATTGATATTAAGACCAAAGTGGATTACGAGCGCGCTCTTGGTCTGGTTGAACACCTGATGACCATCTCTGAGGATACGGCGGATAATCCTATTCTGCATTTGATCAATATGGTCGCTGCTTCAATCGAAAAGTATGAGAACAGCTTTGAAGAGGTTGTTGAATTCGAAAGAGATGCAGATGCTCTCGATCCTGCTATTTCAACTCTTCGCGTCATAATGGACCAAAACAATTTGGCTTATGCTGATCTAAAAGTTGAGATCGGCTCAAAGTCACTTGTTTCGCAAATCATTAATGGCAATAGAAGCTTAACGAAGGATCACATCAGAAAATTGTCAGATCGCTTTCATGTTAGTCCTGAATTGTTTTTTTAGGTCAAGAGTATTCACGGGGATGGTACGTCTCGTTTAGATTGTTGATTGTTTTGTGTGTCCACCGAACTCCTGCAAGTGGTGATGTGGAAAGTGGCAGGTTTGCATAAGTTCAAAGTGTTGCTCCAGCCTTAATGACAAATTTTATTATTTTATTAGGGTCAGTAAGAATTATGCATTTCAGTCAATCTGTGCAACTTCAAGCAATGTGAGAGGACAAATAGTAAATATTAACTCTCAAGGTTCAAACTCCCTGTCTGCTTAAAATTCGTTCTTAATTATCGGCCCATAAAAGAAAACCTTCAAGCCTAAGTAAAAATATCCACGCATTTCGCGAACAGTAGAATTGTGCCACATTCACATCTCTGTGACTCACTATTGTTTGCACGCCCCCCTCCGTTATTTGCTGATGATTGAGCTCATGCAAACGTGGAATCCAGATTTTATCGTTTGGACCAGAAACTAAAACCTGCGCTCCCTTTGTACAATCATGAGGTTACAGCCTTTCACTCGATATATTGGTAAATATTTTTATGGAAGCAGTTCTTTTGGCAAGTCTATTGCAAAGTTAGCAACCGCTTAGAAACATGCATGAGTCAAACTGGATATTGCGAGGGTAAGGTTGCTTTCGATCCTCGAAATATTTTAACTGCCAACTTTTTATCAGAACAAACAAAGGAGAAGCCCATGAAACGCTTTACACCCCTATTGATCGCATGCCTGGCTTTAACACTTTTGACTACAGGTTTTGCAATTGCAGAGACAATTACCATTCGCACAGACACTTGGGCACCCTATACAGATGCACCGGGCAATAAGCCTGGATACATGACTGAAGTAGCAAAGGCGATTTTTACCGCCAAAGGGTATGGAATCGACTATCAGCTTATGCCATGGACACGCTGTCTCGATGCGGTCAAGAAAGGTACCTATGATGCAGTCCTCGGTACTGATCCTAGTGAGTCCCCGACATTTATTTATCCTGCCGAAGCTTTGGGCATAAACCAGAATGGTTTCTACGTCAAAAAAGGCAGCTACTGGAAATACACTGGTGGTGATTCCTTTAAGACGATTCGACTAGGAATCATTGATGGATACGGCTACTTTCCCGAGCTTAACAGTTACATTGAAACATATAAGGGCAACAAACGTTTTAAGGCAACCGGTGACGATGCTCTGGCAAAATTGCTGAAGATGCTCAAGGCTGGCAGGTTGGATGCCATTATTGACAACATGAATGTCATGAGTGCGACATTACAAGACGACAAGCTCACAGACGTTATTGTCAACGCCGGGGAGGTCGACTATATAGACAGCATCTACATGGCGTTCTCTCCCGCTAAAGACAGTTCCAAAGAATACAGCAAAATTTTTGATGAAGGTCTTGTCGAGCTTCGCAATAGCGGTAAACTACAGGAAATTCTAGCGCGCTACGGACTTAAAGACTGGAAATAGGCACCCGGACAGCGTTGCACAACAATTAAGAGATAAGGGTAAAGTATATGAGAAGTCTACGCGTAAAACTACTTGTCTGGTTCGTTGGAATTATTACCCTGGCCCTGACTGGCCTTGGAGCATTTAATTTCCAACCACGTCAAGGCGAAGTACTTATCAGCCTGGAACAGCAGGAACAAGCGGTTCTCAAACGGGCCGGATCGACTCTGCCCAACGCTCTGTACAGTTTTGACGATCTGCAGATAGAGAATTTTCTGGCTGCGGAGATGAACAACCAAAACGTTGAAACAGTCGTAGTACTCGACACCTCTGGCAACTTTGCCTATGGCCATGGGCGTAACGAGCAAGGGGAGGCAATCACGCTGAGTGAACTGCCTACAGAATACAAAGCGGAGGCGAGTCAGGAATTGCTTTACGATAACGAATCACTCGGACGTTTTGAAGTGAACATGTCGTATAAGAGCGTCGACGAAGCTTTGATGGCCGAGATAGTTTCGACGATACAGAAGATAGTTGTTCTGGCCTTCGTCATGATCATAGCGGTCTGGTTGTTGCTGCAGCGCATTATTATCAGCCCTCTGATGGCGCTGGTAAAGAACATGAGGGAGATGGAGTCGACAAATGACATCACCCTGCGTACCGCGAAAGCCAGTAGTGATGAGATCGGCATGGTCATCGACAGTGTAAATGCGTTCCTGGATGCGATGGCTGAAAAAATGCGGCAACTGGAGAAGATGGCCGACGCTGACCTTACCGTGGCACTGCCCTTGGTCTCGGATCGAGACACCATGGGCAAATCACTGCAAAGGTTGAAAGAAAAGATGACCACCTTGATTGGCGAAATCATGCGTTCCGCACACCAGGTTCGCTCTGGAGCGATGCAATTGACGGATACCAGCGCAACTCTGAATCAGGGTGCTACAGAGCAAGCGGCTTCAGCAGAAGAGGCGTCCTCATCAATTGAGGAAATGGTGGCCAACATCAGGCAAAATGCCGACAATGCCATGCAAACGGAAAAGATTGCCGTGAAGTCAGCACAAAAAGGTCAGGAAGGTGGCGAAGCCGTTCAGGCCACAGTGGTGGCAATGAAAGACATCGCTAACAAAATCCAGATTATCGAAGAGATTGCCCGGCAAACCAACCTGTTGGCCTTAAATGCAGCGATCGAAGCAGCGCGCGCCGGAGAGCACGGCAAGGGCTTCGCTGTGGGCGCCGCAGAAGTTCGTAAACTGGCCGAGCGCAGCCAGAAGGCTGCAGGCGAAATCAGTGAACTGTCTAGCAGCAGCGTTGAAATTGCCGAACAGGCGGGCAATATGCTTCAGATTATTGTTCCAGATATTCAGAAAACAGCCGAGCTTGTTCAGGAAATCAGCGCTGCCAGCAAAGAGCAGGATGCCGGGGCTGAGCAAATCAATGTATCAATCCAACAACTTGATCAGGTT
Organism: Deltaproteobacteria bacterium; assembly: GCA_024279915.1. GTDB lineage: Bacteria > Desulfobacterota > Desulfuromonadia > Desulfuromonadales > BM103 > M0040. The sequence goes on along the minus strand of JAJRRB010000068.1, from coordinate 20,159 downwards.
ATCCAGAAAAATGCCGCAGCCACAGAAGAGATGGCCTCTACGTCGGAAGAGCTTTCCGCTCAGGCCGAGCAACTGCAACAGATGGTCGCAGTTTTTAAACTCGAAGAACAAATCGACCTGATTCAGGAGGTTAGGCCACAGCAAGCGCCACAACAACAAATGAGAGTATCTGCAGCACCTTACCAGCCAAAGATGACAGAGCATGAAGATGTTGATGATGACGAATTTGAGCGATACTGAGAAAGGTGACTTAAGTGAGTGACATTAACGAAACAAGCCAGCAGTTTGTTACCTTCAGCCTCGGTGAAGATCTGTTCGGCGTAGAGGTCAATCGCACCCGGGAGATTCTTAGCCTGACACCGGTGACCAAGGTGCCGCAGACTCCTGACTACCTGCTCGGGGTCATCAACCTACGTGGTCAGGTTGTGCCGGTGGTCGATATGCGTTTAAAACTCGGTCTTCCTGCCAATGCGGAGACAAAGGATACATGCATCATTGTCGTCGACGTTCTAGTGGACGGCGAAATTCTTACTGTCGGTGCTCTGGTCGATGCTGTACGTGAGGTTTTGGATATTCGCTCCGATCAGATTGAACCGCCGCCAAGACTCGGGACACGTTTGAACACCGAATTTATCAACGGCATGGGCAAGGTCGACGAACAGTTCATGATTTGGTTGAATATCGACCGGATTTTCAATAGCGATGAATTTGCCTTGGTGCAGGATGCTGGTAGCATCAGAGCTGAAAACGCAGACAGTGAGGAAGAGCTTGTGGAAGCATCGTGATTGGTTCGTAGACATTTAATGCTAGGCGTTTATGTTTGGTGCCAGAGTGTCGTCCCCCTCCCCACTACGTCCGTGCACCAGTTAAGGCCTGGCTGCTTTACCGCAGCCTGGCCTTTTAAAAAGATCAAACCATGAAGGGGTGCGAGGGCTACTTATGCCAGCAGAAAAGCACGCGTTGCTAACAAGGCAAATTGTTGGCCATAGCCAATCAATCAAAAAAATCCTTTTACAAATAGAAAAGTTGGCGCTGGTTGATTCAACGGTTCTGGTCACTGGAGAATCAGGGGTTGGCAAAAGCCTTGTCGCCGAAGTTATACATGGCTCCGGTCACAGGGAAAACGTTCCACTGATCAAAATCGACTGTACGCAGCTAGACAAGATTTCGATAGAAAAGGAAGTTCTCTTCGTTGTCCAACCTCCACCTTGTATGAAGTCGGAGAACAATCCCGAGACGATTTATTGTAACTTGTTACTTGAAGAAATCGGGGAGGTTCCACTTCAACAGCAACGGGACCTGCTTCGTCTGCTAGAAGAAAGACAGATTCATTGGGGTAGCGTCCAAGATAAACGTAGCGTTAATCTGCGAATCATTGCGACAACACACTGAAACTTGAATGGGATGGTTTCGCAGGGCCAGTTTCGTAAAGACCTATATTACCGTCTTCGAGTTACTGAGATTAAGCTCCCTGTGTTGAAGGGCCGTTGTGAAGACATCCCTGCCTTGGTTAATCATTTCATCGAGCACTACAATCAAGAGCTTAACCGCAATGTTGCAGGAGTTTCTCCCGATGCCATGAAACTCCTCTCTGCCCACCCATGGTTTGGGAACGTTCGCGAGTTGCAGCATGTGGTTGAGCAAGCAATGATTTTTAGTAACGAACCCATTATTGAAATGAACCAAGTTTATCCTGGGCTAGGAACAGTGCAGGAAGAAAATGAAAAGATGGAAATTGAATTTGCATTAAATAATGCAGCTGGCAACCAAACCCTTGCCGCGCGATTACTTGGCGTCAGTCGTCGAACTATTTACCGGAAAATAGAGGAATATGGCATTTCTGACATCATCAATCCCTAGAGTGATTACAAAGATCTCTTATGTGTCCTATAAACCACGACTTCTGAGGGGAAAAGCGACTTCTTGTTGAACGGCAGATTTATCACTTGAAAAATATATCTGAAGCAGTTAGTGATAGTTAACCTGTATTTTTACAACAGGCCCTGCTGATGCAGCCTCTGGGGATTGTCCTCAGGGGTCGTTTCTTATTTGTCACCACTGCCGAGAAGAAAAACGGCCTCTTATTGATAGAGACATTTAGTAGGACAAAATTATGGCCACCAGGGTTCGATCCCTTGGTGGCCTTTCCTTTGTGAGACAAAATCAACATAATCCACATTTCTGAACGGTACTACCAATCAATGGAGAGTCGTTGTAAGAAGATTTTGAGATGTGTCTGCTATCTTATCTCTGCGTGAGTATTTTGCTTAAAACATAAACTCCAAATGGAGCTTGTATGTCGTTTGCGGAAAAAACGAAACGTACAGTTGCTGTAGAACAATTAATCGAAAGGAATACAAGCGAGAAATTGCTCGAAGAAATAGAATTGTGCGCGCGACGCAAAAAGATTTGGGCGAGAGCCATTCAAAAGAGTCGGGGGAATGAGAAAAAAGCAACCACTTTGTACCTTGAATACAGAATTCAAGCGATTAAAGATGAGGTAGAAATTGCAAAAGCGCTACTAGAAGAGCATTCTGCCACTATTATTCAAGGCTACATATCAAAAATGGAACAAAGGGATTCTGAGAAGAAGAAAAGACTACACAATATCACAGGGAACGAGATGCCCCAAAAGTACCAAAGGAAGAAATGTTACAAGTGTAGAAAAATGATGATTTTAGCAGTAAAAACATGTCCAAATTGCAACTGTAACTCATTTGTGTTCTGTGGCTGACGGTGTGCCTATCTTCAGGTAATTCTGGTGGGAGTAATATCTTCCCTATAAGTCACGACTTCTGAGAAGAAAACAGCCGTCTTATTGATAGAGATATTTAGGACGCTGATTAATACACCAAATTATGGCCACCTGGGGAAATTCTGGTGGCCTTTTAATTTCTCTATTGACATACCTGACAAAATAGGTAAGATATCAACCACAGAACATCAGTTCTTCATTGTTACCTCCTAAAGAGAAAACCAAAACCCGTTGCCCCACAGTCCCCCTCCTGGCCTGTGGGGCTTTTTTTCTTATAAGTCAGAGTCAGTAAGAATTTTGCATATCGGCCAAAAACAACCCATGAATTAGTTGTGAGAGGAATTGTGAGAAATATTTAGATGTGTTTACTCTGAGGCCTTTTGGTGTGGCTGACCTCTTATAAGTCAGGGTAAGTAATAATTTCATATTTTGGTTAACTGGGGTGCGCAGTTAACTCCACCAGACGCAACATCTTCTGCACAGCCACTTGTCTCTTTGTTGCTCTTACTGGAAACCCTTACTGGAAACCCTTGGACTTAAAGGTAAGTCTCAAATATTATACAAAGAATTCAAGTTGCTATTCGATAAGAGCAAAGGTGGAGTAATCCACCGGCGCAAAGCCACGGGCCTTTATTTGAGGTAGCCGGGTTACCGAAGATAGCGTTGCCCCCTTACACCATAGTCTTACTTGGTGGGAGGTGCTGACACCTGTCTTCTCTTTAGAGGATGGGTGTTTTTGTTTGCATAATCTTAACTAATAGAAGAGGGGCTGATGATGCGTTTTTTGTCTATGTTAATTGTTTGTTTATTTGTTTTATCTGGTTGTGGCGGGGGGAGTAGTTCCGATCCAATTGCTAGTTCGGTAAATGGAGATGGAACCTTCGCGGCGGCTACCGATTACGACACAGGAACTTCACCTCAATCCGTGGCCATGGGCGACCTGAATGGCGACGACATCCTCGATCTGGCCGTGGCGAACGAAGATTCCGATAATATATCGGTACTATTGGGCAACGGCGATGGGACATTTGCGGCGGCTGCAGATCCAGATATGCCTCAGTCTTTCACACTACGCTATCTTCTGTCTTTGACTATGGGCGACCTAAATGGAGATGGAATTCTTGAACTGGTTGTGACGGATTTACATGGCATATTATGGGTGTTTGTGGGCAACGGCGATGGGACATTCGTGACGGCGTCCGTCTACATCGTTGGCGATTCACCTGTTTCCGTGGCCATTGGAGACCTGAACAGTGATGGAGTCCTTGACCTAGTAACGGCCAATTTTAACGCCTCTAGCGTCTCAGTGCTAGTGGGCAACGGCGATGGAACCTTTGGCGATGGAACCTTAGAGGCGGCTGTCGATTACGGCGTAGGATATCTCCCTCATTCCGTGGCCATGGGCGACCTGGATGGTGACGGCTGGCTTGATTTGGCCGTGGCAAACCAAGGTTCTGATGATTTCTCGATACTTATCGGTAAAGGTGATGGGACTTTTGCAGCGGCTGTCGATTACGGCGTAGGATATCGCCCTGCTTCCATGGCCATGGGCGATCTGGATGGTGACGGCTGGCTTGATTTGGCTGTGGCAAACCTAGGTTCTGATGATTTATCGATACTTATCGGTAACGGTGATGGGACTTTTGCAGCGGCTGTCGATTACGGAACAGGGGATAGGCCATTTTCCGTGGCCATGGGCGATCTGAATGGCGACGACATCCTCGATCTGGCCGTGGCGAACTTTGATTCCGATAATATATCGGTACTATTGGGCAACGGCGATGGGACATTTGCGGTGGCGGTCGACTATGGCGCAGGGGATGGGCCTCATTCCGTGGCCATGGGCGACCTGGATGGTGACGGAATTCTCGACTTGACCGTAGCGAACTATGACTCCGATACTGTCTCGGTACTTTTGGGCAATGCCACCAATTGAAAGTAGTGGCTCCAATTGTTGTAATTGGAGCTGCCGCTAACTGCTGAAAGGGCGTAGGATCTTGGAAACAACAAGTCACGCCCTTTCTTTTAATGGCATTCAGTTCTATGAGACACCAGCGTAAGCTTCCCCAAAACGTAGACATGTCAAAAGTAGAGTTTTCTTAAATGTCACGACTTCCGAGAAGAAAACCGGCTTCTTATTGATAGAGACATTTAGGAAGCTGATTAATCCACAAAATCAAGGCCACCGGATCAATGTCGGGTGGCCTTTTTACGTTCATGCAGACAATGCCAGTTTGTTCTCGTAATATAGTCGATAGACAGATGATGTGCTGATCCCATAGTGCTCAGCAATTTCACGTTTACTACAACCTGGTGTTTCGTAATCCTTTAGAAGTTCGACTATCTCTTGAGATGACAGCTTTGGTTTCGCCCCGAAGACAACACCGCGAGATTTGGCTCTCTCACGACCCTCCAGAGATCTCTCCCGAATCAAGCCTCGTTCAAACTCACCTATAGCAGCAAGAATATTGAATTGGAGCTTGCCGTAGATTGTTGTTGTGTCGATCCCCTGGTCCATGACAACGAGATCCACATTCTTCTCCTCAAGACGCTGAACAATGATTGACAGATCAACTACGGAACGAGCAAGACGATCAAGTTTGGTGACCACGAAAACGTCTTCCTCCCTAACAAAGTCGAGTGCGCTTTTTAACTCAGGACGATTTTTGGTCGAACTGGCTGAGGCTTTCTCTCGGAAGATGCGGTCACAGTCTGCCAAGTGGTCCATCTGCACATCCAGTTTCTGCCCTACGGTGCTAACCCTTGCATAGCCGACTCTCATGCCCATGATAACCTCCACTTAATAACTGACTCTTGTCGATCCGCTGTGGTGGGAGTGGTCATGAAATTTAGCTATATCTGGGGAATTTTCTTAAATAGCAGGGGTGGGAGGAATTGTGTATTTCTGCCAACGCTCAATACGTAAATCAATGTGAGAGGATAAACAGGAATCTACCTTTCTGAATAGTTCGAGTTCAGAGGTGGGGGCCAAGCTGGAGTCGAACAACAAACATAAACTGTCGTGCAGTTGACCATCGTAGGACACCATTGTGGGGCAGGCACGCATTAGTGTTCCCTAAACGCGATCGAATTTCATGTGTGGGACACGTGAACCTTTTTAAAAACCTTGAGGCAGAACAGCATGCAGATTCACCACGTCGCCAAAGACCAAAACTGCCGGGCGCTCGGCTTGGCGGCTTTGCTCTGCCAGATTGTTTAGCGATGTGATGATGGTCTTTTGCGTGGCGCGCGTTGCATTTGAAATAATCGCGACCGGCATCTCTGGGGATGTTCCGGCTTGAAGCGCCAATTCGGCAATCTCCTTTGCAAAGCTAAGCCCCATTAACACGACAATCGTATGATTGGGAATCTGCAGCAATGGGAGCCATTCGGTATTAATCCGACTGCCGGCAAGATGGGCGGAGACGATCGAGACGTTGGTGGCGTAGCCTCTTGCTGTGAGTGGAATGCCTGCCGTTGAAGGTGCAGCCAGAGCCGAGCTGATCCCGGGAACGATCCGGACCCTGATTCCATGTCGGGCAAGGAACTCAGCCTCTTCGGCACCGCGACCGAAAATATAAGGGTCGCCGCTTTTTAACCTGATGACCCGCAGCCCCCGATTGGCATGCTCAAGAGTTAACTGGTTGATCTCCTCCTGCTTCAGACTATGATGCTGCTTTTGTTTGCCGACATAAATCTTTTCTGCATGTTCGGGGATGAGATCTAGGATCTCTTTGGGGATGAGGTGGTCGTAGAGCACCACATCCGCATCGGCAATGCTGCGGCAGGCCTTCAAGGTCAGGAGATCGACAGCGCCTGGCCCACAGCCGACCAGATCGACCTGTGCCAGCCGGGTCAAGGGTTCTGTGCGGGTTGTCGCCGCATCGATAATTCTTTTGGCCCGTTCAGCGGCCTTTTCTTCGACAAGGCTTTCGATCTCTTGCGGGATAACACTCTTGATGCGATCGCGGACCGCCTGGCCTAAGCTGGGACTGGCACCATCCGTGGAGATGGCAATCTTGAGTCGGCCGTAGTTCAACAGGGAGCTGAAGTAAAAGTCTGAGTTTTCGGGAGCATCAACGATGTTCAACAACAGAAACCGGTGTTGTTTTTCTTTGAGCAGCAGCTTTGCAACCGATGGATTCCCGGTGGCATCAATGATGATATTAAAGGGTGTGAGATCGGTTGAATCGACATTTTTGGTTCGCATCACCCCGTTCAAATCAAGAGACTGAAAGTCTTTGGCGAAATGCTTTGAGAGGAGCTCGAAATCAACCTGATTCTCGATGAGAATCCTGGCTATGTGCAGGGCCACGTTGCCGCCACCAATGAGCAGAATGCGAGGGGCTTTGAGAAGGACAGGTAATGTCGACACAGTAGTTCCTGTTAGCGCAAAAGTTATTTCAGGGTGCCAATTAATTCGTAGAGCGTAGAGGCTGAAAGTTCTTCGCCGATGCATTTTCCCAAAGCGTTACCATCACGACGATAAAGATCGAAGAGAGGTTGTTTCTCACCATCATCTGCTGTCTTTAACTTTTTGGTGACGATTCCGAAATCAGCGAGTTGCGGTTGCGAACAGCTGTTAAGGCAGCCGGAGATCGCCCAGCTACTGCTTCTGGTCGTCTTGTTGACAGCAGCGGTTATGCTGCGGGCGATATCCCGGGTGGGTGCAAGCCCCATGCGGCACTCGTGTTTCCCAGGACAGATGCGGAAGCTGGGAAGAATGTCCGGATCGTCAGTCTTGATGTTTTGTTGCGTCAGGGCGCTCTTCAGAGCTTTGGTCTCGCTGGCTGAGGCGGCAAACATGGCTATGTTCTGGTTGGCGGATACGGCAAGATAGCCCCCTGCACATCCACGGGCGATGGCCGCCAGTTGTCTCAGTAAGGACGTCTCGGTTTCACCACCAAAAATGGGGATCTCAATATAGGACCCTTCAGGGACCAGTGGCGTATCTTCGCCGAGTACGGGAGGCTCCGGCAGCGGGCGTTGCGTCATCTCTTCTTGCAACAGCTGGCGAAACTTCTCTTCCCCGATCGTGTTCAACAGGAACTTGAGTCGTTTCGGGGGCGGTGTGTTCGCACGGTAAACCACAACAACGGATTCGATCAGATGGATCATCTGATCTTCCAGGACCGCTTGAGCGAGCAGGAAACTCGCCTGTGGCAGGCGGCCCAGTCCACCGGCGCACCAGACGTCGAAGGTTGGTTGTTCACCTGCGTCCTCTGTCATAACAAAGCCGAGATCCTGAATCAGGTGACGCGAACCCTGATAGCCAGCTTCGATGCCAACCTTGAACTTTTTAGGCAAGCCCTCGAAGTCGGGGTTGCCAGCGAAGTGTCGATTGAGTTTTTGCGCGATACCCTGAACAACAGTAAAGCCAGGAGCGAATGTTGTGCTGCAGGAGATCCCTCGGACCGCGCCGCCACAGGCCCCGCGTGTGGTCAGGCCGACCTCTGCCAGGCGAGCAAAAAGTCCTTCGAGGTGCTCATGTTTAAGCCAATGAAATTCGATGCTGCCGCGACAGGTCAGGTGAAGTATGCCGTTACTGAACTGCTCACTGAGAGTACAGATCGCCTCGGCCTGGTCGCTGGTTAGAACTCCAGCTGGAACCTTCACCCGAAGCATGAAGTGATCGGCTTTGTCCTGTTTATATACGCCGTAAAAGCGAAGTTTCTTTTAGTCAATTGTCACTTTTTGAAGCCTCTCGAAATATTTCTATTCATTCTATCAGAAGTCACTGCACCCCACCAATAACTGAACAGTCCATGTCTTGCGCATTCTCACTTTTGCGCGGTGGTATGCAAAATATAAAACTTGATCCGATTTGTCAAGTACGATACTGTAAGCAAAAAAACAAACACAGCAATTGACCGTAGAATAGTTCTGGTGAGGGTTGTCGAGAGAAGTGGTCTCGCGTGAGATGACAAAATAACAGCACAGAAAAATGAGGTAAAGTTGTGAAACGATTCAATCTTGAAGCAATCAATCGGACGCTTGCAGAGAAGAATGCTGTAGAGCGGGTCGCCTATGGTCTTGAACGCTTTGGTCAAGGAGCGGTTCTGCTCTCGAGCATGCAAAAAACCGCATCTGTCATCATGCATATTTTCCATAGGCTGGGTGCGGATAACGACATCGTTTTCGTCGACACAGGATTTCACTTTCATGAGACGCTGAGCCTTCGCGATTCGTTCATGCGAAAGTATAAACTGAACATCATGACTCTCTATCCAAAACTGACCCCTGAGCAACAGGAGGCTGAATATAATTGTAAATTGTATAAAACAGAGAAAGGCCAACCGGTTTGCTGTGCCCAGCGAAAAGGGAAACCCTTCATCGATTACATGATTCAGCAGGGCAAGCAGTTAGCCTTTGGAGGACTCCGCAAGTCAGAAGGTGAGGCCCGCGCAAATCTGGGCATATTGTCAGAAGACCCACGTTTTAATGGGTACAGGATAAATCCCATACTGGACTGGACCGACGAAATGGTCGACGCGTATCTTCTGGAACATGAAGTTCTGACGCATACCATGCATTCCAAAGGCTATCCGAGTGTCGGATGCCAGTGCTGCACAACACCGGTTAAGGCAGGAGAAGATGTCAGGGCGGGGCGTTGGCGGCACCTGCGCGAAGAGGGAGAGGAGGGGCCTGTATACTGCGCCATGAATTACTCCGATGGCTCTGGAATCTGATTGATCTGTTTTGTCACAGGGTTGCCTCATGATTTTACTGATTATAGAGAAGAGATCCCTGGGATCCCAAAGCAATCTAGAGGCTGTCACCCGATTCAACCGTTCGAGTCCAATATGGAGAGCCATCCTGAACGAAGGCCGTCTCCACTCGTGGAGGCGGCCTTTTTGTGTACATGCACTTTGACAGCATCAGCAAGAATATCAAAGGGTTGCCTGTATTCCTTGACAAGTTTTCCATCACGCCATTTGAGGTTCGAGTGGACAATCTTCAATAATTTTCTTTTTTCGGTTGGTTCTTGATTTTTATAAGTAATTACAGAGTGTTGCACGAGTTCGAGTAAGCGCACCCCATCTTCAAGATTTACTGGATTCAACTCCTGAAAGGCCCTGATATTCTTCTCCGCCTCACTTTGTTCAACAAGAATCCTTTCTCTTCGGTCTTTGTACGTTTCATCAGTAATTTCTAAATCCAGCAGTAGAGTCAGCAACTTGTCCAGTCGGTCTTGGTTCCGGGCCAACTGGGTGTGTAGAGCTTTTATCGAATTATCGCAGAGAGCCCGTTCTTCAGCATTTGCTTCATGCATTGAAGCAATAACCCAAGGGAGAATTTCCTCGTCAATTTGAATCGCTCTCACTGAATCCAACGCCTGGGACTCAACGTCTTTACTGCAAGCATAATGCTTTTGGTTGGGGCACTTTGGATTAAGCTTGGCCGTGCAGTGATAGTAAAGATATTTTTCTTTACGTAATTCACCGACCATTGCGTAATTGCAGTATCCACACCATAGTATTCCCGAAAAGGTGTAGTTTCCCTTCCGGGGTGGCCTGTCTGCATTATGATGGGCTTTCTTTGCGAGAAGCGCCTGAGCCCTCTCATATAAATCCAGTGAAATGATTGGGTCATGCAGGCCGTCGTAGCGGATACCTTTCCAGTAAAAAAAACCTGCGTAAACTGGATAACGAAGGATATTGTTTATTGTGGTTTTGGGAATGGGGTTTCCCGATTTGCGGTTTGTTAATCCAGCGCTCTTAGCGAGTTTTTGAATTTCAAGGAGACTTTTGTGCTCATATACAAACCACTCGTAAATCGTCTTGATCAGAGGAGCCCTTATGGGGTCTGGGACTATGACCTTTTTCCCGTTTGGCCCTGGAGTGTTAAGGTAGCCAATAGGCGCATGGGTCGGGAATAGACCCAACTCCGCTTTCTCCTTCATGCCCTTTACCACCTCTTCTGCAAGGTTCTCAATATAAAACGCTGCAAGACTTGCCATGATGGCTAACATAAGATTTTGAGACGCTCCCGACTCATCTGATTGAATGTGATTAGCTTTCACGTAGTGAACAGTCAGGCCAATTCCATCAACAAGCTCCCTGATTAATACTTTGTCTTTATCATTGCGAAGCATGCGATCCATCTTTTCGACAAGAAGAAATGGACAATTTTCTCGATTTGAATATTTTCGATAAAAATCGAGCATCAAATTGAACAATTGTCTCCCTTCCTGTTTGGCAGACTCCTGTTCGGAAAAGAAATACATTGTTGGAATCTTGAGTGCTTCTGCGTATCTCGACAAATATTTCATTTGAGCTTGAAGAGAAAAACCTCCCTCTGCCTGCTCACGTGACGAAACTCGTATGTAGCCAATCGCAATCCGGCATGCCCAGTCTTTGAATTTTTTTGTGAACGCGACCAACTCTTTGTATGTTTCTAGTATTTTCATGATTTCACCTATTTTAGTATGCTCACTCCATGGGCAGACTCACGATTTACCTTTTTCTCCCTCAGTGAGCCATTTCATGAATTGGCAGAGGTTTGATCTGGTACGGTGCTTTTTGCCAAAAGCACCTGTGCCTGGTTGAACAATTCGATGGAAATAATTGGCTCATAAGTGCCGTTGTAACGGACCCCTTTCCAGTAAAAATACCCTGCATAAAGATGACGATGAAGGATACTCTCAATCGTTTTGAGACCTACCGAGCTTTTCCCTCTTTTACTTTTGAGTCCATTTTTGCAAGCGAGTCGACGAATTTCGAGCGTCGATTTATTATCATAAACGTACCACTCGAAAATCTTCCTTATCAGTGGCGCCCTCACAGGATCAGGTGTCATGATTTTTTTACCATCTGGCCCGATTGTGTTCAGGTAGCCTAAGGGGGCGTAGGAGGGATACATGCCTTGTTCGGATTTTGCTATCTGTCCCTTTACTATCTCTTTTGCAGGACTCCCGCTGTAAAACTTAGCAATGACCTCACAGATACGTTGCTGAAAAATATAGTCGGGATTGGTTAATGCGATCTGTTCCTCATTTCTTTTGATGGGTTTCATTTGTAACCTCACTTTCGCGTTTTTCAGTTTCAAGCCCTGGACAGCATCCTGGCAGCCTCTTGCTCCACCCTGAGAGCAACTTGATGTACTCGCTAAGGTTGCGCTTGACTTCTTCATCACAGAGAAGCAACTGCTTGCCGGTGACTTGCTGACGTTCGACGGGGCAAATAGCTCCGTTCGATTGATTGATGGTGCCCTTGTTCTTACTCATGGGTATATTCTAGCACAGATGCTGACCACGAAATCAAATATTGTTTAGTTATATTAGTATCTTACGAGATTTGTTAGCTAGGTTTCATCCTTGCTTCACATAAGTGTTGACAGCGTATACCAGGGGAAAATTACTCTTTAAGGGCAAGAGGTTTCAAAGATGAGGCTGGGGAATTATTTTGTGAACTTATAATAAGAAATTATCGAGTTACAAAATCTCGCTTAAGTGATTAATGTGCAGAAGGCCCGTACTGTTTCCAGTCGGGCCTTCACTTATCTTTACAATGTTTCGACTTTTTGTTTCGACCGATCTGGTTGTGCGGTTTAGGGGCCAGGATGAGAAAAGTCAGGCCCATTGGGTGGCCAAGGTTGTCCGGATGCGAGATCGGGGTGACGTTGCTCACACGTTGGCCTGCCATATTCCAAACGCCATTCTTCAATTTTACCGAGAAGCATGAATGCGGATTTTCTTCGCTTCTCATCCTCAATCGCCATTCTGTAAAGAAGGACGCGCAGTTCGTTTGACGCGCGGGCATGTAAGGTGAAGGCGTTGGAAATCTGCTTGTCGGGACGTCGTTCGATGAAAGTCCCTTCGATTTGGTCCCAGATGCCTTGTGGAACCGGCGGAGATTTACTGTCGTCGACCAGGTTCAGACTTGCTACAAGAGCCTCGGGTGTATCGAGCAAAGCCATAATTTTTGAGAGGATATAGCGGTTGGGTTCCGGAAGGTCGCGTTGACACAATGCCCTCAATTGCTCAGCAATCTCAGGTCTCTGAGAGGCCATTTCGGTGATTCGTGCGACAATTACATCCTCGTGATGAGAACGCTTTGTTATCTCGATTGCGCAGGTGTCAGGATCGATAAAACCCATAAGTATTTCACGTGAGCGCGAAGTGTCGAGCGTACTGAAGGCATTGATGAAACGTTCATTACATTGCTCAAAATTCTGTGCATCGGAGGCAAGCTCGTACAGAAGGTCAATGGCAGCATCTGAGCGACTCTCACCAAGTGCGGTAACGAGAATGCCCAAGTGGTGTCCCCATAATCTTTGCTTGTCGAGTCCCTCGCGTATCTTAAAAATCCCTGCCGAGGGGTCGTCTGTGAAGGCGCAAAGTGCAAGGCTGTCGCACAGTAGGTAACGGTCTGAATCCTGTATCCACTTCTCCATCCGCTCAAGGATGGAATCGACCAGAGCAAAGACATTAGTTGTGGGCAATATGACACCCGCCATCAACAAACGCTTGGCGGCCTCGAGACAGGTATAATGATCCCATTGACCTGGGGAAGTAATCACATCAATTACTGTTGCCGCAGAACCATGACCGTCAATTACGGCAAGCGCATTTGCGAGTTCTTTCAGGCCGGCGGCAGGCTCTACCTTTTGTTCTTGCTCTCGCAGGCGCTTGATTTCGGCATTAAGTGCGGCTGCGAATTGTGCTCGGTGCATATCGTCACCAAGTTGCTGAGTGCGGCCTTCTCGTGCGGGCCAAATCAATTTGTATTGGAACGCTCGTTCGAAGGGGCTCTTCGACTTAGGCAGAAAGTCGCGCACCATTTCGGTCGCAACGAATGAGCGATATTCAGGCTCAGGGAGTAAATCAATGAGCACTTGCACTGCGCCTGCTGGATCGAGGCGCATGACAGCGGTGAGGTGCCAGGTTGCATAACTCATTCTACCGCCATGGGCAAGTGCCCCACGGTCACCGCCCGCAAACGCGGCTCGGCCACGGCGTACCCTCTCTATGTCTGCGCTGATGAGCGTTACCAAGTCGGACATATCATCGGGTTCTCCGACCTGGGCTATTGACGAGGCCAGATTGGCTTTCTTCTCGCCATTGAAATCATCTTGGCGGGTAACAAGCTCGACGTTAGCTTTGAGGTATGACCGGAGACGAGTCTTTAGGTCGTTGTCGGCGATGTTTAGGGGGGACTCGTCCGACCTTGCAACCTTACTTAAAAGATTCGTTGCTACTTTGATATCCAAAGGGTCGCCGCTTGTTGTGGATGAGAGGATGCCGGCCGCGGCAGTGTTGCCAGGGAGGCGCCTAAATATGGACTCCAACTGCCTCATCACGTTCCGCTCGAATTCGTGTCTCTGCCCTGGTTCGGATTCAATTTTGTGTTGAAGTTCGCGTAGCCTCTTAAATACGCGTGCAGCAAGCTCATGATCTGCACATGCGGCGACCACAGCAATCATTCCCTCAATGCTTTTGTTGTTGAAATCTTCGGTTTCGAGACGCTTTAGGTACTTTTCGATAAAGCCATCGGGGATTGCCGTCAAGAACGGCAACCAGTATTCGTGCCCATATAGGTTGCCTTCTGCAATCTGAGTAGCTACCCATTCGCTTGTCCAGACCGGAGCTGTTCCTCGCAGATACTCAAGCACAGGCGTAATTTGGTACGAACTGAGTTTGCGCGCGTCCCCACTTAGCAACGCTGTCATCGCACCTTTAATAACTTCGTCCAGTCCTGTCTGGCCGATTTCAATTAATTTAAGAGCTGTTCGCAAGCACGTCATAGGGTCTGTGGTGTTTGCGATGTACTTCCTCATCGAGTCGACAGCCCCGGATTTAAACGCCTCTGGCATTAGGTCAGAATACTTGAGCGCTATGTCCTCAAAACTCTTTGTATCCATCGTCTCCAGAACTCGGATCAGTCCGTCATCAGACCCGGTCCATATGAGTCCAGAGGCTGCCGCCTCCTTAACTGCACTACTGCTGTCCTCAGCAGCGCACTGTACAATATCGTCATTGGCACGATCATGAAGCAATTCAGAGACGAAATCGACTCTCGCCTCTTCGTCCCATCCGCGCACCTTGTCACGCCAGTTCAATCCAAGCGACGAGACCTTGATGTCTGGCCAGAGCCTGTATGTGCTGAGCCTTATTTGCTGGTCTTGTCCTGATAGGATCGGGGCGAGAACATCACAGAAGTCGTCCGCACCGGTGGCGAGCATGGCAGCAACTGCATACTGCTGATAGTTGTCGTCCCTAATCGCATAGACAGTGCGTAAACGCTCACCAACGACTGTACGAACTTCTTTCCAGATGGCAGTTCCGCAAAACTGAGCAAGCTCGCTGGCGAATACGAGGTCAACGGCGAGTGCCATCTTCACCAGTTTTACGCCGGCACCGACCCCACCATTACCATGCATCTCGGCAAACGTTTCGGCGATCATGCGCAGTGGCTCAGCCCAAGCCGTATCATTTACATAGTCGGCCGTGAAGCAGTCTGTCGCTTCGATGTTGCCATCATTTATTTCGAGAAGCTGCGCACGTATGTCTAGCGCAGCTAAGTACTCCTGAAGCTGTTGATGCTCGAACTGAAAAACCGGTTGAGGGTAGTCAACACGCTCAAGCACGTGGTGTGCTGTCAAAGTAGCAAGGACAGCCGGTGCTCCCACCATCTCAATCTGACCACTATCCGCAAGCTCTCGTGAGACGGCGGCACAGATCGTTCTCGCATCAGGCTCGGGTAAGGCTACCGTCCCGCGGCGAGTCATCTCGATTGCAAATGCTTTTAGGTAGTCTTCCTGTCGACCGAAGATTGGTTTTGTTTGTAGCGAGTTTCTGTGTTCGTCTCGATTCTCTTGCAGATTGAGAACCTGGGCGAGAACGCCGAATTTAGTTGGGGGTATTTCTGCGCCAGCTTCATAAAGAGAAGCGACTTCGGATAGTATGAAGGGCGTTCTGGTCAGCTCGTCAAGAGGTGGATCGGCATTTATACGGGTGCTTAACTCGGCACACTTCGCTCCAAGTCGAGCTTCCAGGTAAGCTGAGCGCTGCTTGTGATTAAGGGGTAATAAACGCAGACGCATTGAACCTGGAAGAGGTGGCTTCAAATGGTGCGTGCGCGTTGCGACGATTATTCCTGCACTTGGAAAATCTCTTTCGAGTTCTCGGAGAGCCTCGTTCGCCCGATCAGAATTCGATTCTGCTATCTCGTTCCAGCCGTTCAATAAAAACAGGAAAGGTTCCGTCTGCTGTACGCGCGCGAGGTCGGTTGCTGTAAGACCTTCGGTCTGGAAAGCTGGCATGCCTGCAATGTATTCGAGAATCCCCCGGTTCGATGAAGTCCAAGCAGGAAGCGCGATTATAAATGATGTGCCGGCAGTACGTGCACGTTGCGCGAGCTGTATCAGTGATGTGGTTTTCCCACGGCCGGCGGATCCTTCAAGAACTATACGGCGGCTCTGCGACAAAGACTGATCGATTCGCTCAAGAGAAAATACTTCAGCAGACTTCGCACCGTTCGGTTCAAGCCGCACCGTTGAGAGCTCAATGAGCGAATGCCCCCCAGTTTTGCTAGCCCAAGTCCTAATGACGGCATTAGCCGCTCGCCGAGTTTTGTAAATGAGCTCTTCGATCTCTGGTTCTGCGTCTATATGTAGGTGAAGGAAGCTGGCGCGAAGAGAGGAGTTCTCTGGCATCATCATTAACGTGATGATTTCTTCGCGCTCGATGATGTGAAGTTCGAGTCCGTGTTCTTTCAGAATGGTTTCTTCCCAGAGCCTTCGGTCGGCGTTACCCACCTTGGCGGAGGTCACAAAGAGGAGTTCCTTAAGGTCAGAAAAATTCTCCTTGGCGGTCTCTGCATCGTGAGAAACCTTCTTCAGTGTTGGAGTGATAGAAGCGGCGAGGCCCTTGCCGATTTTCTCTGGTGTCAGGCTTGCCGGTGCGTAGGCATCGAGGCCGAAATCCTTCTTGCGCTGTCGGGCGATAAGTTCAGGCCAGTGATTCTTGCCAACTACTACCGCCAACCCCTGAAATCGCATGCCCTCCTCTTGGGAGGCGATCTCATCGAGAGCTCTTTCGATATCGGTTCTCAGGATGACCATTTGGATACTGCCCTGTGTGCCAGATGAATTTCTCAGGTAGACTCTAAAGTCCATTATTATCAGACACTTGAATGATTAGTAAAGGTTTAATGGGTGTATGTAGATGTAGCCACGACTGTCTGAAAAGTTGCATTGCCACATTTGGGTCCGAATCTACTGCTGAGCCGGGATGACTTTCCAATGGCCAACTTCAATAAACATTGCGGGCCTGAATCTACTAAAAGCACCTCTCATATGACCGTGCCCTAGCGATAGGCGAGAAAATGCATTCAAGTCTCCTTGATTTTAATGGTATTTCGAGCCGTCTTGATCATTTATCAAACACTCTTTGAGGCTATTGGTAGGATATAGGGCTCAAATTTCATAACCTTCATCCCAGTGCCCAGCAACGTCCGGGTTGTGTCCGTATAGTGCTGTAAATTCAGTTGGCCATCGGGGCCTTCGTTTCGTAGGATTGGTGTTGCGACACATCAAAACACTAACGAGGAGAACCCACGATGGCCGATTACGAGATTAATGTCCCAGGCAACCTTTTGTCGAGTCTTTTAACTGAGCAAAATGGACTGAGTAATTTGGTGGAGGCGGTGCTGAACCAAATTCTTGATGCACAAGCGAGCGAACAAGTTGGTGCACAACGCTATGAGCGCACTGACGAACGAGTTGCCTACCGCAATGGTTACCGGTCTCGCCAGCTTTATACCCGGGTAGGCCCATTGACACTTCGTGTCCCGCAGATGCGTGACGGGCAATTCTCTACCGAGATCTTTGCACGTTATCAGCGATCTGAGCAGGCTCTGGTTTTGTCGTTGATGGAAATGGTGGTCAATGGTGTGTCTACTCGCAAGGTGACCAGAATCACCGAGGAATTATGCGGTGCATCGTTCTCCAAGTCCACCGTAAGCCAACTATGCATGGCCTTGGATGGACGAGTCGCTGCCTTTAACGAACGCGACCTTGGGGCTTTCCCGTTTGTGATTGTTGATGCCATGTATTTCAAGGCCCGCGAAGGCGATTCTATCCAGTCCAAGGCCGCAATGCTGGTCTCTGGAGTCAACGAACATGGAAACCGAGATATTCTGGGGATTCGCATCGGAGACAGTGAATCAGAGGCCTTTTGGCTTGAAACCTTCCGCTGGTTAAAACAGCGTGGGCTCAAGGACGTTAGCTACGTCGTCTCTGATGACCATAGTAGGCTGGTGCAGGCGGCCAGGCGCTGTTTCCAGGGCGCGATCTGGCAACGCTGCCAAGTTCATTTCATGCGCAACGTCCTCTCCCATACAAGCTCGAAGCACAAGAACGAGATGGGGGAAGGACTCAAGCGAATATTTGGCTCCCACAGTCTAAAAGAAGCTCGTCAACGCTTTGATGAACTGGCTGTGGAAATGGAGCGGAAAGCGCCAAAAGCAATCGACTGCTTGGAGAATGGGCTTGAGGATTCATTGGCCGTCATGGCATTGCCGAGTAAATATCGAAAACGGCTTAAATCAACCAACATGCAAGAACGACTCATCCAAGAAGTTCGCCGCAGGGAACGAGTTATCCGCATCTTCCCTAATGAGTCTTCTGCGCTTCGATTGATGGGCGCTCTCTTGGCTGAGATCCATGAGGAGTGGCAGTCACGCCGTTATCTGGATATGACTGAATTCCACGAATGGGCGGATGAGCAATTGCATCCACCTGAGGGCGCAGTCGTGGCTATAAGCTGATTATTAAAACCAATCAGGCGAAACCGAATTTACAGCAACTTTTGGACTTGACCAACGTCCGGCTCAGGGTGCCAAAATAAGATTTTGGAATTCTATACCGACTAGCCCCTAAAATCGACGAGCCCTTTAGCCGACAATTCTTCACAGTAAACAGACTTGACTGTGCAATGTTGTAACTATATGGTGTGACAATAGTTTTTTGGGCACAGGGAGGGGACCTGGTGAACTTGAATAATCAGATCATATTGAACCGTCTTTAACGGCAACAGCCGCTTTAGGTGGTTTTTTCGTTTTTAATGTATTTTGAGACCCCCGTGTTACCGAAATGGGGTTTAACCTTAACTCGGATTTTGTTCTTCAATATTTCAGCAATTTTGCCTTGAAAGAATTTTGAATTTAAGAACTTGAGAGGCAAACCTTAAACCTCAACCTACTGAGCGATATCAGGCGTGTTCGCTTGTAGAATCATATGTTATGCTTTCAAAGGAAATCTAGTAAATGTCTGATAGTGATTCAATAAGTTTTTTTGTTGGCATGGCAGCAATTGCCGGAGCTTTTCTTGGTATTTTTGTTACAGCCTTATTATCCAGAGCTAGTGCGACATCTACACTCCGTCAGAATTGGATCAATTCATTAAGAGAGGTTCTGTCTAAGTTCCTTACTCATGCTGAGAAGTGGATAGATATACCCGACAAAAATAGCGAAGAGGCATATCGGGCAAAGATTGAGCTTATTGGGTATGTGCATCAAGCAAAACTCTACCTCAATGAAAAAGAAAAGAACCCCAAAGAGCTTATGTTAAAAATGGAAGGACTCCCGGAAAAATATAAAAATATGGAGCAAGCTTCCAAATCATATCAGGCTGAAAAGCATGAAATTTCATCTTTAATGCAAGATATCTTGAAAGAGGAGTGGAACAGAGTTCGAGACGGTGAGATTCTTTGGAGCGTCAATAACTTTTTCAAGTCAAGGGGCCTCCCAAACTGGTTTCATATATCACGTATACGCATGTTCTGGCTGTCTCTTCTTATTCTCTCAATCTGGTTAATCTATGAATACTTTAGCTGTGGTGCTACCACATAATAAGCATAACAAACGCATAAACTCGGACAATTTGCTACGCTGCGCTTCGCAAATTCCCGGTTATGCGAGGCGTTAGAGCTCAGAGATCATATGAAGAAATTTGTTTGGGATACTTCCGCCATCATCAACATAAAAGAGCCAAACTCTCAGGGGTATTCTCCAGGCTATAGCTTGTACAAAGATTTTTCAGACGGATGGTTATCTGGACCATATCAAAACATTTTTCCAGCATTGGCCATATTTGAAATTTCAGCGACAGTTTCTAGAATGCACCGTGATGGCAAGAAAATTCTGCGAGAATTCTATCTGATGAATGAGAATTCAATTCTTTACAATATGGACTCTGCTCTTATTGAAAAAAGCTACGAACTTCACTCGCAGAAAGGTTTTTCTAAGCTACGTGGAGCCGACCTAGTACATCATAAATTCTAAAGTTTCGGATATAGCCGTTTCAGCTTGATACGTGCATCACTCGTGCGAAACTGCCAATCGACTTTTGTTTGTCGGTTGTTTCGATCTGTATTCCATGCCGCCACCTTGGCTCGCATCTT
>JAJRRB010000003.1 GCA_024279915.1 Deltaproteobacteria bacterium | reverse complement strand
GGTGGTTCCGCCTGCGATTCAGCCGGTTGTCAAGCCGGTCGTCAAGCCGGTCGTCACGGTGGTTCCGCCTGCGATTCAGCCGGTTGTCAAGCCGGTCGTCAAGCCGGTCGTCACGGTGGTTCCGCCTGCGATTCAGCCGGTCGTCAAGCCGGTCGTCACGGTGGTTCCGCCTGCGATTCAGCCGGTTGTCAAGCCGGTTGTCACGGTGGTTCCGCCTGCGGTTCAGCCAATTGTCCAACCTGTGGTTCAAACGGGCCAGGCCATGACGCCGAGCAGTATTGTCTATAGCCAGACAGACCTGGTGGGTGTCCAATCACAGCTCTTTCACCTGATTCAGAACAACCTTGACCGGACAGTCATCGACCACCAGACCATCCTCGATGTCTCCGTCAAATGCCTCGATATGTATCGAGAGCTCAACACTGCAGCCCTGCTGCAACAGCAGACCGTGAGCAGACTGTACTGACAGATACGGTCTGATAGACAGTTCATCTTCTGCAGCAGCAAAACAAATTAAAGGGCCCGGACCGCAAGTAAGGCAGTCAGGGCCCTTTAATTTGAGCTGATTTCCCACGCGACCTTACGGCCTGTCAACGAGCAGTCAGCTCATTGATTGTCCGACGGGCTGCTAGAGGCTGAATGGAACACTCACTGTAACCTGAACGTCCGGGGCAAATTCCGTGACGCCCAGGCTGACCGACAGGTTGAACGTCGTACTGTCGGTCAGCCGGTACGAACCGCCCACCAACAGGCTGCCCACCTGCGTTGTCGTCACCCCTTGCGGCACATCGCCATTCAGGCGACCCCGGCCAATAATGCTGTGATCGTAACCGAGGCTGAAAGACGCCTTTTCGTTAAGAGACAACCCCATACCGAAATTGAAGCCGTAAATGTCGCCAGGGTCATAGTCACCCCTGCCGCTGCCAACATCGTCCTCGATGTGCCACATGTAATCGATGCTGCCGTAGAAGACCGCTGGATCGGAAGAATAAATCGCAGTGAGCCGCGGTTGAATCCCCCAGAACCCGGAGCCGGTCGGCAACTCTGTACGCAAACCGGTCACAGGATCGACAGAGACATCTAACGGTCCTTGGCCGGTATCCGACTTGATCCGCAGTCCGGCAATATAGAAGGGGCCGGTGGTCGGCTGATTCAACTGGTAGCGCAGCCCGAATTCGATATCACCGAGGTCATTATCGTCCAAGGTGAAGACTTCATCGACAGTACTGCCCTCTGACAGTGCCCTGCCGGTTGAAGTATCTTCACGATAAACATAGGGAACCCTCAATTCCGCTTCCAACCTGTTGGTTATGCCATAGCGCGCTGAAATCGAGGCAACAAAGGTATCGGAGTTGACACTCCGGACATCGATCACTCCGATACTGATCGCAGGAATGATCGTATAGCCGAACAACGCAACGCGCTGGTTGGAAGAATTCGAATATTGGAGTGCAGGCTCAAGCACTATGGAGCCTTTTGGGGTCAGCACGCCAGGCTGCGCAAACACAGTCGCAAATTCCGGAAGTTTTTTTACCTCGACCTCTTCGGGGGGTTGGCCAACCGGCGTGATCTCTTGCTTCACCACCGGAGAGGTCTGCTGTTGGACTTCCGGACTTTTCTGCTGCGCAGTTTCCGGTCGCTCCTGGGCCCGGAGTTCTACGAGATCTCTCTGTAGAACTTTGATCTGCTCCCCCTGGTCCTGGACAATTTTGATCAGTTGGTTGATTTCTTTTTGCAATGCAACTGTGTCAGCATTGGCATCACGTGGAGACAATATGAGGAGCAGAGATATTGACAGTGATAGATACAATGACGCCGCAAGCCATTTGCTTTTCATACCAAACCTCCCTGTTTGCTGCTGAAGTACGAGATTATCGAAATCTGTCAAACACGCAATAGGAATGCGTGAGTGTTTTCTACACTTTCTTCAAAGAAAACCTTTATAGATAAGGTGGTTGTGTGGGCGGTGGTCGATTCTCCCCAAGAAGTGTGTCAATCCCGTAAGAACCCCCATAGTTAGTGCATTAAGTGTACTTTCTAATGATATAAAAGCAAGGAACCCGGCGCAATTTATCAAATCAATAAGGTTTTTTGATTGTTGCCGCCACCTGAATCCAACCCTGGACTTGCACTGCAACACAGAGAAAGTTTACAATGATCTGTTAGCGACAAGGAGACGTTTTGGACAGAATATCACTAAAATACGGCTCAAAAACTTTGCGGATAGAATCGCGGGCACAAGTTCTGACCACCGACTCTCCACAAGACCTACCAGACCCAATCGAGGAAATCCGTCGCGCACTGAGCCACCCGATCGCCTCGCCAGCGCTGGCAGAAATCGTCTCTCCCGGAGCACGTGTTGTCATTGTCACCTCGGACATCACCCGCTATACCTGCAGCGAAATCTACCTGCCTATTTTGGTGGAGGAATTGAACCGCTGTGGCATTCCCGATCAGGATATTGAAATCGTCATTGCACTCGGCATTCACCGCAAACAGACAGCAGAAGAACACCAGAAAATTCTCGGCTCTATTTATGGCCGAATCGCCGCCTACGACCACGAGTGTGACGATCCAGAACAGTTGATAGAACTCGGCCAAACATCATCCGGCCTACCTGTCCAAATCAACCGACGCGTTATGACTGCGGATCGGATCATAGTCACCGGTACTATCGGACTACATTATTTTGCTGGTTTCGGTGGTGGTCGCAAAAGCCTGGTTCCTGGTGTCGCCAGCCGCACCACCTGCATGGCAACCCACTTCGCCATCTTTAACCCACCGGAGCAAGGCGGCCGTAATACAAAAGCCCGCACAGCCAATCTGGATGGAAACCCGGTACACCAGGCAATTCTTGAAGCCGCGCAGATGATCAAGCCGGACTTTTTACTCAACACGGTACTGACGACCGACAAACAGATAGCCAAGGTCTTCTGCGGTGAACTGGAACAAGCACATCTGGCGGGTTGTGAACTGGCACAGACGCTCTACACAACAACCTTGGATCAATTGGCCGACCTGGCGATTGTTTCCTGCGGCGGCCACCCCAAGGACATCAACTTCATCCAGGCGCACAAGGCGCTTGATTATGGCGTGCAGGCCATTCGCCAGGGCGGAACAGTCATCCTGCTGGCGGCCTGTCCGGACGGTTTCGGTAACGCCACATTTTTCGACTGGTTCCGTTACGAAGAGCTGGACGTTTTCGAAAAAGCACTGCGCAGCCGCTATGAAATCAACGGCCAGACGGCCTGGTCGACTCTGAGCAAGGCGCGCACCTGGCGCATCATCCTGATCAGTGAGTTCAATCGTGAGCAGACTGAAAAGATGGGCATGGAAAAAGCCAATCATCTTGACGAAGCCTTGCAAATGGCTTACAAACAGCTGCCGGAAAACCCGGAGATCGTGGTTATTCCCGATGGCGGCACTATTTTGCCGGTTATCAGACAATGAAGGAAAAGATGAGTCACGACCAAAACAAAGACGATAACCGTTCAACGCAAAGACGCAAAGGTTAAAGATTTACCCTCTGCGTCTTTACCTGCTTTTCTTAGCGTCTTTGCGTTACGCTTTTCTTCTAATTGTTTAATTTTTAAAGGCAGAAAACATGCTTTCAGAACAAATCATAAACGAGCTACAAACCATCGTCGGCAACGAGAATATTTCAACTTTAAAAGCCGACCGGATCTGCTACTCCTACGATGCCACCCAACAGAGTTTTCTTCCTGAAGTCGTCATGCATCCAGGATCGACGGAAGAGATCAGCCGTATTATGAAGCTGGCCAACCGCGAGCGCATACCAGTCTTTCCCCGCGGTGCCGGCAGCGGTTTTACCGGTGGATCACTGCCGACCAAAGGTGGCATTGTGCTCTGCACAGAACGTCTGGATCAGATTCTCGAGATTGATGAGGAAAATCTGATCGCCACCGTCGAGCCGGGTGTAGTGACCGGACAGTTCCAGGAAGCTGTGGAAAAAGTGGGCCTCTTCTATCCTCCCGATCCGGCCTCACTGAAATTTTCAACTTTGGGTGGTAATGTCGCCGAATGCGCTGGTGGACCGCGTTGTGTCAAGTACGGCGTCACTAAAGACTTTATCATCGGTCTTGAAGTGGTGACCCCGATTGGCGATATCATTACCACCGGCGGACCGACCATGAAAGGCGTCGTCGGCTACGACCTGACCAAGCTGCTCTGTGGTTCTGAGGGGACGCTGGGCATCATCACCCGCATTGTCATCAAATTGCTGCCGCTACCGGAAGCAAAGAAAACCATGTTGGTACTCTTCGATTCAATCGACGGTGCCGCACAAGCAGTCTCAGCGATCATTGGCGACAAAATCATCCCGACGACCCTCGAATTTATGGATGGACGAACCCTTGACTGTGTCCGCCAGGCCACCGATCTTGACGTCCCGGATAGTGCCCAGGCGGTCCTGATTATCGAAGTTGACGGTGGTCGCGAGTTTCTTGATAAACAAGCCAACCGCATCAGTGAAATTATTCAACCCCTCGGCGTGGTTGAAACCCGGATTGCCACAACGCCGGAAGAGAGTGAAGCCATCTGGCAGATCCGTCGTTCGGTCTCAGCATCTCTTCGCAACGTCAATCCAGACAAATACAATGAAGACATCTGTGTGCCACGCAGTAAGGTCCCTGAAATGATTCGTAAAGTGGACGCTATTGCCGATAAGTATCAAATACCGATTGTTAATTTCGGTCATGCCGGTGACGGCAACATTCATGTCAACATCATGGTCAACAAGAAGATTTCTGGAG
>JAJRRB010000067.1 GCA_024279915.1 Deltaproteobacteria bacterium | reverse complement strand
CGCAGTGGTGGCAAATGAATGGGGATGACGTTCAAGCGGTAATAAAGGTCTTCGCGGAAATCGTCGCGAGAAACCATTTCCTCAAGGTTTGCATGCGTAGCGGAAATTACGCGAACATCCAACTTTGTGTGGCTGGTTGAACCGACCCGTTCAACTTCTTGCTCCTGGAGCACGCGTAATAATTTCATCTGCAGTTGCAATGGCATGGTGCCTATTTCATCAAGAAAAATAGTCCCCTTGTTGGCCAGTTCAAACTTCCCTGGTTTATCGGCAACTGCACCGGTGAAAGAACCACGCATATGGCCGAAAAGTTCACTTTCCAGCAACTCGGCAGGGATCGCCCCACAGTTGATGGCAATAAATGGCTTTTCTTTGCGTAAGCCGTTGTAATGAATAGCACGTGCCACCAACTCTTTACCCGTCCCGGATTCGCCGAGGATGAGTACCGTGGAATCGGTAACGAGGATCTTTTCCATACGCGCGAAAACTGTCTGAATGGCCGGACTGTTGCCGATGATGTTGTCGAATTTGTATTTACCGCGTAGTTGCTGCCGTAAATAAAGGTTCTCAGCAACCAGTCGGCTCTTCTCAATCGCCTTGGCGACCAGTACTTTCAGCTTTTCAAAATTCAACGGTTTTGTGATGTAGTCGAAGGCTCCTTCCTTCATGGCCTTGACAGCTGTTTCTGCGGAAGCATTACCGGTTATCAAGATGACATTGCAGGGTAGGGAGTGTTCTTTTACGTACTTAAGGATGTCAATGCCGCTTACACCAGGCAGGAAGAGGTCGGTGATGATGACGTCGTAACTTTTTTCGGAGAGCAGGCTTAGTGCCTCCTCGCCGGCAGCAACAGCTTCCACTTGGTAGCCTTCACGTTCAAAGAGCAGAGTGAGGCTTTCGCGACTACCAGGTTCATCGTCTATGAACAGTATGCGGGAGGCATTGTTCATGTGTGTAAACTCCATTTGTGCGTCATGAAATTGACGTTGTTGGCAAATTACCATGAACATTAGTGACTTGCAAGGAGATTAGCTTTCAGGTCAGACATTGCTGCAATGAACTCCTTTTACAACTCTCTTCGTGTCCTGCAAATTTGGAGTTCGAATAAAGGTAATTATTATCAGTTATTTCAACAGGTTGATAATAGAACGGTTTTTGGCTTGACACACGGCTTCCTGTTTTGCTTAGATTGGCATCGTCACACGGCGTAAGTATTTAAATTTATTGAAAATATTTACTTAGACTAAATATTTAATGTGGCTGTAGAATTTTAGTTTACATAAACGGCCCTGCTGGCCTTCCTGGGAGAACAATCGATATGCCAATCAAAAAATTCCGTAAAGTTTTGGCCGCGAACCGCGGTGAAATTGCTATCCGAATTTTTCGCGCCTGTACAGAGCTCGGTATCAGCACGGTGGCAATATATTCAGACGAAGACAAACTTTCCCTGCATCGTTATAAGGCTGATGAGGCCTACCTTATTGGTAAAGGAAAGGGACCTGTCGATGCTTATCTGAGTATTGATGAAATTATTGACCTGGCACGTAAGAAGGATGTTGACGCGATCCATCCCGGTTACGGATTTCTCTCCGAAAATGCAGAATTTGCGGAAGCTTGTGAGCGCGCCGGTATCGTTTTTATCGGTCCAACGCCAGAGTCTCAACGCAGTGTCGGCGACAAAATTTCCGGTCGCAAGGTGGCAGTAGACGCCGGGGGTCCTGTTGTCCCCGGCACTGACGATCCTATTCGCAATGAAGAAGAGGCGTTGATCTTTGCCAAGGAAGTCGGATACCCGGTTATTGTCAAGGCGAGTTCCGGTGGTGGTGGCCGTGGTATGCGGGTTGCACAAAATCAGAAGGAACTTCTTGATGGGCTCAAATCCGCGGCGTCGGAGGCCAAAGCGGCCTTTGGTGATGCGACTATTTTCCTTGAGAAATTTGTTGAAAATCCAAAACATGTAGAAGTGCAAATTCTAGGTGACAATTACGGGAATATTGTACATTTCTACGAGCGGGATTGCTCTATTCAGCGCCGTCACCAGAAGGTGATCGAGATCGCTCCATCTCTCTATCTCACTAACAAGAAACGCAAAGAAGTTTGCGATTATGCCCTGGCTCTGGCCAGGCACGTCAACTATCGCAATGCCGGAACCGTCGAGTTCCTGATGGACAAAAAAGGAAACTTCTTCTTCATTGAGGTGAATCCACGTATACAAGTTGAACACACTGTCACCGAACTGGTGACCATGCGCAATCTGGTACAGATGCAGATTCGCATTGCTCAGGGTCACAAACTCTCGGACCCGGAGATCGGCATCAAGAGTCAGAAAGACATTGAGCTGCGCGGTTATGCAATCCAGAGCCGAATTACCACGGAAGATCCGAAGAATAATTTCTCACCTGATTTTGGCACTATCAAGGCCTATAGAACTGCAGCTGGCTTCGGTGTTCGTCTCGATGCTGCTGCTGGCTATGCTGGCGCCATAATAACTCCGCACTATGATTCCTTGCTGGTCAAAATCTCGACATGGGGACTGACCTTTGCCGATGCCTCACGCACCATGCATCGTGCCTTGCAGGAATTTCGCATCCGTGGGGTAAAGACCAATATCGGTTTCCTTGAGAAGGTGATTACACATCCGGTTTTTCTCGAAGGTAAGTGTGATACTTCCTTTCTTGACAAGCATCCAGAAGTCTTTGAATTTGCAGTTAAGAAAGACCGCGCCAATAAGATCCTCAGTCTCATAGGTCATACTACGGTTAATGGCTATCCTGGGATCAAACCGGGAAAACGGCTTAACTTTCGTGACCTGCGCGAGCCGGAGGTGCCGGAAATCGAATACGGTCAACAGCACCCCCGTGGTACCCGTGACATCCTGCTCGATAAAGGGCCAGAGGGCCTGGCTGACTGGGTGCGCAAGAACAAGCAGCTACTGATCACCGACACGACCTGGCGTGACGCCCACCAATCGTTACTGGCAACCCGGGTTCGAACCTATGACCTCGATCGTATTGCCGAAGCGACGGCGCATCTTGGCGGTGGTCTTTTCTCTCTCGAAATGTGGGGTGGAGCGACCTACGACGTCTCCATGCGGTTCTTGACCGAAGATCCTTGGGAACGGCTGGATCGACTACGCAAGAAGGTGCCTAACATCCTCTTTCAAATGCTGCTGCGTGGCTCCAATGCTGTCGGCTATACCAACTATCCTGACAATGTCGTCCAGGAGTTTACCGTTAAAGCTGCTGAAAGTGGTATTGACGTATTTCGTATCTTCGATTCGTTGAACTGGACAAAAGGGATGCAGGTGGCCATGGAGGCCGTACGTGAGCGGACCAGCTCTATTTGCGAAGCATCTATGTGTTATACCGGCGATATCCTTGATCCAAAACGTGACAAGTATCCCTTAAAGTACTATGTCGATCTGGCTAAAGAGCTGGAGAGTATGGGGGCCCATATCCTGGCGATTAAGGATATGGCCGGTCTGCTCAAACCGTTTGCTGCCGAAAAACTGATCAAGGCGTTGAAAAACGAAATTGGTATTCCGATCCATCTGCATACTCATGATACATCAAGCAACGGCGGCTCCATGCTGCTGATGGCTGCCCAGTCTGGAGTTGATCTTGTCGATGTGGCACTCTCCTCGGTCTCGGGTTTGACCGCTCAGCCGAATATGAACGCTCTGCTTGCCACTCTGGAAGGCTCAATCTGGGATCCACAACTTGACCAGGACGGTATGCAGAGGTTGGCTAATTATTGGGAGACTGTCCGCACTTACTACGAACCGTTTGAATCGGAACTACGCAGCGGCACCGCTCAGGTTTACTATCACGACATCCCCGGTGGTCAATATTCCAATTATAAACCTCAGGTTGAGGGTTTGGGCCTCGGACATCGCTGGGAAGAGTGCAAGGAGATGTACCGCAAAGTCAACGACCTGTTCGGTGATATCATCAAGGTGACCCCATCGTCAAAAATTGTCGGCGATATGGCGATGTTCCTGGTGCAGAATAATCTTGAACCTGAGGATGTCTTCAAAAAGGGAGAGGAGCTCGCTTTCCCCCAGGGCGTGGTTGATTTTTTCAAGGGCATGATCGGCCAGCCAGTTGGTGGCTTTCCTCCCGAACTTCAAAAGATCATCCTCAAGGGCGAGAAACCACTCACCTGTCGTCCTGGCGAATTTCTGGAGCCTGTTGATTTTGGTGCCAAGAAAGAGGAATTGCAAACCAAACTCGGTCACAACGTCAGCGATCGTGATGTCCTCTCCGCTGTGCTCTACCCGGGCGTCTTTGAAGAGTACGATCGCTTCCGTCAGGAATATAGTGACACATCCTTTTTGCCGACCCCGGTCTTCTTTTACGGTCTGGACGTTGGTGACGAAGTCAGTATCGATATCGAAGCAGGCAAGACCCTGATTATCAAGCTGAACGCCGTGGGCCGGGTTCATGAAGACGGCACTCGTAACATCTACTTTGAACTGAATGGTGAACCGCGTGTGGTCTCGGTTAAGGACTTTTCGGTAGAGACAGATGATGTCAGCCACGAGAAGGCTGACCCGGCCAATGTCAAGCATGTCGGTGCGCCGATGCCGGGCAAGATCTTTAAAGTGATGGTGAGTGTCGGTGAGAAAGTCTCCGCCGGCGACACCTTGTTGACCACAGAGGCAATGAAGATGGAAACTAACGTCAAGGGCAAGGTTGACGCCGTGGTGGCTGACGTTCGCTTTGCTGAAGGCGATCAGGTTGACCAGGGTGACCTGCTGGTTCTCCTTGAATAATTATGTCTGAATAATATGAGGGAAGCCTGGATAACTTCTATGCTTCCCTCCTTTGAGAAAAAATGATATTTATTGCAGTGATTGATTAGAAATATTAAATCGTCATGAACGGGGATGGAACTATGTCTATAAATTGGCTCTTGCTGGGTGGGCACCAGACACAAAAGCGCGAAGTCATCGCTGATCAAGATCCGCAGAAGAGCGAAGTCATTACCGAATGCTACTGTCCGAATGGACATACGATCTTAACGGATACAGCACAGTTCCATGGCCACCTCGGGCTTACTCTCAAGATAAAAAATAAAACAAATGAAGGCTTGCTGGTCATCAGCCCTGTTATTGGTGACCGGGGTCGAACCTTTATCGACTTCGAAAAGCAGCTTGGCGAGGTCGTTGATATCTGTTGCCCGACCTGTTCTGAGCCCTTCCCCGTCTATAATGTCTGCCCCTGTGGTGCCCATCTGGTTGCACTTTTTACTTCGCAGAAGGCCCATTTCTCACAATGCATCGGCATCTGCCAGCGACTCGGTTGCCTGCATTCAGAACTGCTCAGCGAGAGGGACTTGCGTCTCTATAGTCGTCAGGATTACCTGTAGTTCACGCCCTCGTTGAAATCCGGGTTGCGCGTAACTTTATCTTTGAATATCTCCCGTCCTTATAGTCCCGAAAGCCCTGAAAATTTTCCTAAATCCAGATAAATACCTCTTTAGTTCTCTCCCCTCTGATTAAATCTTGACGTGCGCAGGTTCTTTCTCTTATAACAAAAGACTGTTCTATTGGTCATAAACAAAATGTTGGTTTTCAAAAGGAGGCAGTATGCGTAAGACAGTAATCAAAAACCTTGTTATGGTGGCTTTGTTGGGCATGATTATGCCAGCGACCGGTTTTGCCGCAGACACGATCAAAATTGGTGTAGCAGGCCCTCATACAGGTGACTTGGCCCCTTATGGCATTCCTACCAAGGAAGCCGCTGAAATGGTTGCCGCGCAAGTCAATGCCGCCGGTGGTGTGCTTGGCATGCAGATAGAAGTACTGCCTATGGATGACCAGTGTAAGCCTGAGATTGCGACCAATGCTGCTACAAAGCTGGTTTCCCTGGATGTTGACGTGGTCATCGGCCATGTTTGCTCAGGTGCAACCAAAGCAGCTATGGGTATCTATAAAGAAGCCAAAATTATTGCTGTTTCCCCTTCTGCAACCAATCCTCCTCTGACCCAGAGCGGCGATTATCCTAACTTCTATCGCACAATTGCTCCTGATGATGATCAGGGTAAACTTGCTTCTGATTTTGCTACCGACAAACTCGGCGCCAAGAGAATTGCCATCCTTCATGACAAAGGCGACTACGGCAAAGGTTTTGCTGATTTCGCCAAGCAATTTATAGAAGCTGGTGGTAAGGCTGAAGTTGTTCTTTTTGAAGGCGTTACTCCTGGAGCTATGGATTACTCCGCAGTCGTACAGAAAGTTCGTCGCGAAAAGGCTGATGCGGTTATCTTTGGTGGATACCATCCGGAAGCCTCCAAACTGGTTTCCCAGATGAATAAGAAGCGCATGAAAATCCCTTTCATCGGTCCTGACGGTGTCAAAGGCAACGGTTTCCTCGAAATCGCTGGCAAAGACGCTGAAGGCGTTTACGCAACCGGTCCGATGGATGTTTCTGATTATGCCGTAAATCAGAAGGCCAAAGCAGACTACACCAGTAAATACGGTAAAGAGCCTGGCACTTTCTTTGATCAGGGTTATGCCGCTATGCAGGTTATTCTCAACGCGATTGAGGTTGCCGGTGGCACCGAGTATGCCGCTCTGGAAAAAGCTCTCAAAAGCTCTTATGTAGACACTGCGGTCGGCAAGATCAAGTTTGACGCTAAAGGTGACGCCGAAGGTGTTGGCTTCTCCGTCTTTCAGGTCCAAGATGGTAAATTCGTTGAGCTGAACTAATCGGCGAGACGAAAGATGATAAAAACGGGGGACGGGCTTAGCCTGTCCCCCGCATTTTTTCTGTTATCAGTAATCAACACGATTCAAAAGCAAAAACAACCGGATTGTTGGTTGGAATCTTACCTTTAAGGACAGCGGAAAACGTCGATGGAATATTTTCTTGAACTCTCCAGCAGCGGCTTGGTCAGAGGTAGTATTTACGCTCTGATTGCGCTGGGTTACACGATGGTTTACGGTATCATTCAACTTATAAACTTCGCCCATGGTGAAATTTATATGATTGGTGCCTTTGTTGCTTTGATTGTTTCCGGAGTGCTGACGATCTATGGTTTTTCCGGGATCTCTATCTTAATCCTGGCAGCCCTTATTGCTGTGATCTACGCAGCAGCTTACGGTTATACGCTGGAAAAGATCGCTTATCGCCCCTTGCGGAATGCTCCGCGGCTCTCACCGCTGATCAGTGCCATCGGCATGTCGCTGTTCTTGCAAAATTATGTCCTTCTGGCACAAACGCCAGATTTCCTACGCTTCCCAGCACTCATCCCTGATTTCGAGTTTATGGAACCTATTGCGCATATTATGGGTTCTCCTGAGTTGGTCATTGTGGTCACCAGCGCCGTTAGTATGGTCGGCTTGACCGTATTGATTAAATACACCCGGATAGGCAAAGCAATGCGAGCGACTCAGCAAGATATGACTATGGCTCGCCTGGTCGGTGTTAACGTTGATAATGTCATCTCAATGACTTTTATCATTGGCTCAGTACTGGCGGCCATCGGTGGTGTTCTGGTTGGCTCTTACATCGGACAGATTAATTTCTATATTGGTTTTATGGCCGGTGTAAAAGCCTTTACAGCGGCTGTTCTTGGCGGTATTGGCAATATTCCGGGTGCCGTTCTTGGCGCTTTGGTGCTGGGCCTGACCGAGGCGTACGCGGCGGGTTATATCTCCAGTGCTTACGAAGATGTGTTTGCCTTCGGCGTCCTGGTGTTAATCCTGATCTTCCGGCCCTCCGGCCTGCTAGGCAAAGCTGTCAAACAGAAGGTCTAAGCCAGAATAGAAGTAGGTCATGAATACAACGATGGGTAAATACACGGTTGATAAATACAATGGTTGATAATATTAAAAGATCTTTACTGGTTGCCCTCTGGTTTGTGTTTCTGACCTTCCCATTGATGGTGGTCAAAGTTAACACTCTCAAGAATATCGTTGAGTGGCGCTGGATCAACATGCTCTGGGTTGCAATTGGTTCTTTTGTCTTGTCTATCGTATGGCGCTGGGCAATGGAGCGTCGGCAACTCAAAAGTAAAAAGGCTGAACAAGGAGAAGAAGAGTCAGTTAAGCCTGGTTTTGGGCAACGGTTATTGGAAGATCCGAAAATCTTCAAGCCGGTTCTGATTGTACTTGCCCTGGTGACCCTCGTCTTTCCTTTAGTCGTCGATATCTATCAGGCTAATATTATGGTACTGGCCCTGATTTTCGTTGTCCTCGGTCTTGGCCTCAATGTCACGGTTGGCCTTGCTGGCTTGCTGGACCTCGGTTATGTCGCTTTCTTTGCCGTTGGTGCTTACACATATGGCGTCCTGAACAGTTTTTTTGGGTTTGGTTTTTGGATAAGTTTACCTCTCGGCGGTTTGATGGGCGCTTTATTCGGAATTGTTCTCGGTTTCCCGATATTGCGTCTGCGTGGTGACTATCTGGCAATCGTTACTCTGGGTTTTGGCTCGATCGCCAAGATTGTTATTGAGAACTGGGAAGAGGTCTTTAATGGTGCCAAGGGCATAGCGAACATTCCACGTCCCGGCTTCTTCGGTGCGGAAATGAGTATTCACACCGCAACGACTTATACCTATTACATAATGATTCTGATGGTCCTCTTTGCCATCTTTATTACCAACCGACTCAAAGACTCACGTGTTGGACGGGCCTGGATGGCCTTACGCGAAGATGAAATAGCCTGTGTGGCCATGGGTGTCGATATGGCACGAACCAAGCTGTCGGCTTATGCTTTCGGTGCTTTCTGGGCTGGTCTCGCCGGTGTTATCTTTGCCTCACGCAATACCTATATTAACCCGAACAGTTTTACCTTTATGGAATCAGCCCTGGTGCTTTCCATTGTTGTCATGGGTGGTATGGGTTCGATTATCGGCGTTATTATTGCCGCTCTGGTACTGATCCTTATGCCTGAATATTTAAGAGCTTTTTCAGAGTACCGGATGTTGATGTTTGGCGCTGTTATGGTGCTGATGATGATCTTCCGTCCCGAAGGATTGATCGCCAATGTGCGCCGCAAATACGCTGGCCGCAAGGTAGTGACGGAGGATGCCAATGCTTGAGGTTAGCAAAACTATGGCTGAGCCTGATAATATTCTGCTTGAAGTCAAAGACCTGACCATGGATTTCGGTGGTCTGCGTGCTGTTGACTCCGTCTCTTTGAACGTTTGCCCTGGCGAAATTGTCGCTTTGATTGGCCCAAATGGTGCTGGCAAGACAACATTTTTTAATTGTGTGACCGGGATGTACAAGCCGACCAATGGCGCTGTGATGGTTCACCCTCCCGAAGGTAAGTCGCAAAAGATCAATGGTTTCAAGTCAAACCGGGTGACAACCATAGGCATGGCCAGAACCTTCCAGAATATCCGTCTTTTTAAGAATATGACGGTCCTTGAAAACGTCATGATTGGCCGGCACTGCCGGACCACAACCAGCATTATTGGCGCCATTTTACGCGGCAGTAAAACGAGGCGCCAGGAGCGCGAAACGGTTGAAATCAGTTATGACCTGTTAGAAAAGGTCGGTCTGGTCGATGTTGCTGATGAGTTCGCCAAGAATCTGCCTTACGGTGCCCAGCGTCGTCTTGAAATTGCCCGTGCCATGGCAACCGATCCTTTCCTGCTATTGCTTGATGAACCCGCTGCGGGTATGAACCCTCAGGAAACCAAGGCTCTGGATGAACTGATCGTGCGGATCCGTGACACTGAGAAAATTTCGATATTGCTGATTGAACACGATATGAAGCTGGTTATGAATATTTCTGATCGAATCTACGTTATGGAGTACGGCAAGGAAATTGCCCAAGGATCACCTATGGATATCCGCAACGACCCGAAAGTCATCAAGGCTTATCTGGGGGAGGACAGCGATGCTTGAGTTGCGTAACGTTGATACTTATTACGGTAATATCCAGGCCCTGAAGAACATTTCGATTGATGTCAACGAAGGTGAAATTGTCACCCTGATCGGCGCTAACGGTGCTGGTAAGAGTACAACTTTGATGACGATCTGTGGTGTCACTCCTTCACGTAATGGTGAAATCTATTTCAAGGGCACACCGATCCATAAGATGGCGACAGACAAGATTGTTGCTATGGGGCTGGTTCAGGTTCCTGAGGGGCGCCGGATCTTCCCGGGTATGTCGGTTCTGGAAAATCTGGAGATGGGGACTTGCCTGCGTCGCGACAAGAGTGAAATCCAGAAAGATATCGATTAGGTCCTTGATCTCTTTCCGATTCTGGCACAACGACGCTCTCAGTTAGGTGGAACTTTAAGTGGTGGTGAGCAACAAATGCTGGCCATTTCCCGAGCCTTGATGGCCCGTCCTCGCGTGCTGTTGCTGGATGAGCCTTCTTTGGGCCTGGCGCCATTGATCATCAAGCAGATTTTCGAAATCATCAAAAAAATCAATCAGGAACAGAAGACGACGGTGTTTCTGGTCGAATAGAACGCTAATCAAGCGTTGAAACTGGCTGATCGTGGCTATGTTATGGAGAATGGTCGAATCACTCTGACAGATACTGCGGAGAACCGGCTCGATAATGAACAAGTCAAAGAGGCCTACTTGGGGCTGTAGTTCGAAACCCAATAAATCAGGTAACTTTTCAAAATGCAGGAGAGGGTGGCGATTATCCTTTCCTGCTTTTTTGCAAAATGTTCTTCTCAGCCAGGTCCATTGAGAATGTCAGTGAGGAAATCGATGAATCCTTCTGCAAGACCTTCGATGTCAACATCGAAGAAGAACTTCGCAACTGCCAAACCGAGTATAGATACACACAATGGTAAGATGAGCTTTTTCATGAATATTCCTCTCGGTTGAGTATAACGTCAAGTTTCTGTTTCGCCACTACTCGAAAGAAATGAATGATCCCTGGCGAAATAATTTATAAGTAGAATTGTAGGTAAGTAGCGTTCTGGGGGGTTTCAATAACCAGGGATTGTTGCAATAACATCAAGTTCTGCTCAGTTTGAAAGCATTTGACAAAGCGGTTCTCCCTTTTTATAGTGACTTCCGGTTAAATCTGGCCCTGATGATCAATTACCTGTTAAGACCGAGATAAAGGAGAGATGAGATGAGCAAAACGTTCAAGGTGGCAGTACTGTCTGGTGACGGTATCGGACCCGAAGTTATGGCAGAAGCGTTAAAAGTTCTGGATGCTGTACAGGATAAGTACAATGTGACTTTCGAGCGCACATTTGCCAATGTTGGTGGTATTGCCATCGACGAAGAGGGCAAAGCTCTTCCGGAAAATACGGTTGATATCTGTAAAGCATCGGACGCCATCCTGTTTGGTTCGGTTGGTGGGCCAAAGTGGGAAAGCATGCCACCCGACGAGCAGCCTGAACGTGGTGCGTTATTGCCGCTACGTAAGATTTTCGGTCTCTTCTGTAATCTACGTCCCGCAATCATCTTTCCAGCACTGACTGGCGCTTCTAGTCTTAAGGAAGAGGTCATTGGTGGAGGCTTCAACCTTTTGGTTGTCCGTGAGCTGACCGGCGGTATCTACTTCGCCGAGCCTAAGGGCATTGAGGGTGAAGGTGGTCAACGTACCGGTTTTGATACCATGAAGTACTCCGATGCAGAGGTTGAGCGGATCAGCCATGTGGCTTTCAAGGCGGCCCGCAAGCGTGGTAGCAAGGTTTGTTCTATTGACAAGGCAAATGTCCTCTCTACTTCGGTGCTCTGGCGTGAAGTTGTGGTGCGGGTTGCCAAGGAATATCCCGACGTCGAATTGTCCCACATGTATGTTGATAATGCGGCTATGCAGCTGGTGCGCTGGCCGAAGCAGTTTGATGTCATGCTCTGTGGCAACATGTTTGGTGATATTATCTCTGATGAAGCAGCCATGTTGACTGGTTCTCTCGGTATGTTGCCTTCTGCCTCCCTCGCCGAGGGAACATTCGGCATGTACGAGCCGTCAGGTGGTAGTGCCCCGGATATTGCCGGACAAGGGATTGCCAACCCGATCGCCCAGATCTTGTCGGCATCGATGATGTTGCGATATTCTTTTGGTATGATTGAAGCCGCTGATGCTCTTGATGCGGCCGTCGAGAAAACTCTTAACCAGGGTTTCCGTACTGGAGATATTTTCCAGGAGTTGGACGGTGAGCAAAAAGTCAACACCGTGGCAATGGGTGACGCGATTATCGCGAATCTGTAGGGTTGAGGCTGGAGACTGGCAAACCACAGGGACTGTCCCCATGCGGGGACAGTCCCTTAATGCTCCGAAAAGGAACAAGAAGATTAAAGTCGGGATCGTCGGTTGGCGCGGAATGGTTGGATCAGTCCTCATGCAGCGCATGCAGGAAGAAAATGACCTGGAAGGTATAGAACCAGTATTTTTCTCTACCTCACAAGCAGGGCAGGACGCACCAATGGGTGCTGGCACACTCAAAAGTGCTGATGATATTGCCGAACTGAGTCAACTTGACGTGGTGATTACCTGCCAGGGTGGTGATTATACCAAGGCTGTTCATCCCGAGCTGCGCAAAACAGGTTGGGATGGCTATTGGATCGATGCCGCCAGCTCGCTGCGCATGGACTCTGATGCGGTCATCATTCTTGACCCCGTCAACCGTAATGTTATTGATGAGGCCCTGGCCAATGGCGTCAAGGATTTTATCGGTGGTAACTGTACGGTCAGTCTGATGCTGATGGCGATAGGCGGTTTATTCCGTGCCGGTGTCGTGGATTGGGTATCGTCGATGACTTATCAGGCTGCTTCCGGTGCCGGTGCACCGAACATGCGTGAGTTGCTCAGCCAGATGGGAGCCCTCGAAGACTCTGTGGCCGATCTCTTGAGCAACCCTGGATCAGCGATTCTTGATATTGATCGCAAAGTTACTGAATCTCTGTGTGGTGAGACTCTGCCAACCAAAGAGTTCGGCTATCCACTTGCTGGCAGCTTGTTGCCCTGGATCGATCGTGAAGTCGAGGATGGCCAGAGCCGCGAAGAGTGGAAAGGTTACGCCGAAACCAACAAAATTCTCGACTATGCGGAACCGATCCCTATCGATGGAATCTGTGTCCGGGTCGGTTCTATGCGATGTCATAGTCAGGCGTTGACGATTCGTCTGAATAAAGATCTGCCGATTGCCGAGATTGAAGCTCTGATTGACAATGATAACGACTGGGTCAAGCTGGTTCCCAACACCAAAGCTGACTCTTTGGCAGAGCTGACACCCACTGCAGTTTCCGGAACTCTCTCTATCCCGGTTGGCCGGGTTCGTAAAATGAAGATGGGTCCGCAGTATATTTCTGCTTTCACTTGCGGAGATCAGCTGCTTTGGGGTGCTGCAGAGCCGTTACGGCGTATGCTTCGTATTCTAAAAGAGCAATCTTGAGTCATGTCGGCATGAGCTGTCATGAAATGATTCTCTATGCTTGCGTTGAATATATTTGTTAAAACTACGGGGGGCCATTTGGTCCCCCGTGTGTTTTAGGATATTGCCATTGAATGTAGCCACTGAACAGGGACTGTATATCTCCGGAGAATCTCTTTTGCACAAGCTTGACCCGCGTGTGAAGGTCTTGTCTTGTTTGCTACTGGTTGTGCTTACCTTTGCTGCCTCAGGGTGGACGCAACTTTTCACTTTGATCGGCTCCGTCTCGATTGTTTTCTGGCTGATTCCTGCTCTGACAAGTTCGATTTGGCGCCTTTGTTGGCTGCTGCGCTGGCTCTTGCTCTTTACGCTGTTGATGCATCTATTCTTTTCTCCCGGACGTACGTTGTGGGGATTCAGCTGGCTTTCTCTCGATGGTCTGTTGATGGGTTTATTCGTCTGTGTGCAAATGATCCTTGCAATGATTGCCTCAGCAACTCTGGGTATAACCACATCGACAAAAATATTGGCGAGAACTTTCGGTTGGTTTGTGAAGCCATTTCAATGGCTAGGATGTCGCACAGAGGAGTGGCAGAAGATGCTTTTGCTCACTATGGATTTTCTTCCAGTTGTCCAGGCGGAGATTCGTAGAACAAGCGAGCCTGATGGTGCTTATTCGCCAAATGCCGAGGTGAGCCGGTGGTCTGTATGGGTGCAGAAGCTACAGGGCTTGCTGGCTCGTCTGGTTGATCAGGGAGACGTTGTTGCTCATCGTATTGCAGCCAAGGAAGAAACCTCTCCTCTTCCTACTGCTTTGTCGCCACTTTTGCCTGCGACTCTCCTCGATCAGCTTTTTTCTCTTGTGATCGCCTTGGTGGTCATCTGCTATTGGTTGGCGGGTTGAATGATATGCGCACAATTCTTCTGAATGTCGAATACGAAGGGACCGCCTATGCCGGTTGGCAATCCCAGACCAACGGGCTCGCTGTTCAGGACGTTGTGGAATCGGCATTGATGCAAATCCTCAAGCAAGACGTTCGTATCCATTCATCCGGGCGGACTGATGCGGGAGTTCATGCTCGCAGTATGCCTGCTCATTTCCGGACAGAGAGTAATATTCCGCTCTCAGCATTTCGCGAAGGAGCCAATCGTTTCCTGCCCAGAGATGTGGTGATCCGGGAAGTTCGTGAAATGCCCGAGAGATTTCATGCCCGATATTCGGCCAAGGGTAAGTGGTATCGCTATACGATTTATCTTGGTGAAATGCGCTCACCCCTAAACGACCGGATGGCTTGGCATTTACGTGATGACCTGGACCTGGATTTGCTTCGTGCAGCGGCCAAATTCATGGTCGGTAAACACGATTTCCATGCTTTTCGTTCTTCCGGGTGTGTTGCAAAAACCAGTATTCGTGACATTTTCACGGTCGATATTGTCGCTGATCATGAGCTCGTTTATATCGATGTCAAAGGCTCGGGGTTTTTGCGGAACATGGTTAGAATGATGGTTGGTACGTTGGTTGAAGTAGGACAGGGCAAACGGCCAGTAAGTGACCTGCCTAAACTCTTGCTGGGTGAAGAAGATCTGATGTGTGGACCAACTGCTCCCGCCCATGGTCTGTGCCTGCAAGAGGTTTGGTTCTGACCTGTAGAATATATTCTTTACTCACATCTAATTCTCCTTGACTAGCTCGTTGCCCTGAACTAAACATAGCGGTTAAATTATTTCACCCTCGACCCCTATATGGAGGTATCGGCGCTGCTCGATTCCGAGATTCGTGAAGGCTTGACCTTCGATGATGTTTTACTTCTCCCGGCTCATTCCAAAGTACTACCGCGCGATGTTGACCTGACCACTTACCTGACCCCCCAGATAAAACTGAATATCCCCGTAATCTCTGCTGCGATGGATACAGTCACTGAGTCGCGAACGGCTATTTGCATGGCTCGCGAAGGTGGTCTTGGTATTGTTCACAAAAATATGTCTCCAGCGGAACAGGCTCTTGAGGTCGACCAAGTCAAAAAGTCTGAGAGTGGTATGATCGTTGATCCGATCACTATGGATCCAGACCAGAAGATTTACGAAGCTTTGGAATTGATGAAACAGTATCGTATCTCCGGTGTCCCGATTACCAAGAATGGGCATCTGGTTGGTATCCTCACCAACCGTGACTTACGTTTTGAAACTCAGCTCGATCAGCCGATTGCGAATGTCATGACCAAGGAAAATCTGGTCACTGTTCCTCCTGGCACGACCCTCGAAGAAGCCAAGAAACATCTCCACGAACACCGCATTGAGAAACTGTTGGTTGTTGACGATAGTTATGCCCTTCAGGGCCTGATTACTATCAAGGATATTGAAAAAGTGCGTAAATATCCTAATGCCTGTAAAGACGATATGGGTCGTCTTCGTGTTGGCGCAGCCGTTGGTGTTGGCGATGATTTAGAAGATCGTCTCGAGCGATTGGTGAATACAGGCGTCGATGCAATTATTATTGATACCGCACACGGCCATTCTCAAGGGGTTATTGACGCTGTTGCGGAAGCCCGTCGTAACTACCCTGACCTTTCTCTGATTGCTGGTAATATAGCCACCTCTGGTGCTGCTGAGGCGTTGATCAAAGCTGGTGTCAACGCTGTCAAAGTTGGTATCGGCCCTGGTTCGATCTGTACCACTCGGGTCGTCGCTGGTGTAGGTGTTCCGCAGATTACCGCGATTGCCGATGTCTCCAGGATCACCCGTAAACTTGGTGTGCCTTTGATCGCCGATGGCGGTATCAAATATTCCGGGGAGCTACCGAAAGCGATCGCTGCCGGTGCCGATACAATCATGATCGGCTCTCTCTTTGCCGGAACCGATGAATCTCCAGGCGAGACGATTCTTTTCCAGGGTCGTACGTACAAAACCTATCGTGGCATGGGCAGCATCGGTGCCATGAAGCAGGGTAGCAAAGACCGTTATTTCCAGGGTGGTGAAGAAGATGTCAAGCTTGTACCTGAAGGCATTGAAGGCCGTGTGCCATTCCGTGGCCCACTCTCTGAAAATGTCCACCAGTTGATGGGTGGTCTGCGTTCCGGTATGGGTTACACCGGCTGCAAAACAATCAAAGATTTGCAGGAAAACGCCCAATTCATGCGTATCACCAACGCAGGTCTGCGTGAGTCGCATGTTCATGATGTCAATATTACTCATGAAGCGCCGAACTATCGGATAGAAAAGCCTAGTTAAGTCTGAACCGGGACTAAGAACTGGTCGTATCAGACGATCTATTGCCAGCCCCCAGTCCCCAGTCTCTAGCCCCTGAGGTCCCATGCAAGACATACATTCAGAGAAAATACTGATCCTCGATTTCGGTTCTCAATATACCCAGCTGATTGCCAGGCGGGTACGTGAGACGCATGTCTATTGCGAACTCCATCCCTTCGATATGAGCCTGGATGAGATCAAAGAGTTTGATGCCACGGGTATTATCCTCTCT
Organism: Deltaproteobacteria bacterium; assembly: GCA_024279915.1. Classification (GTDB taxonomy): domain Bacteria; phylum Desulfobacterota; class Desulfuromonadia; order Desulfuromonadales; family BM103; genus M0040. The sequence continues at coordinate 7,787 of JAJRRB010000067.1, read as the reverse complement.
GGTGGGCCGAAATCAGTCTACGAAGAGGGTGCTCCGGCCATTGAGGAAGAGCTTTTTGACCTTGGCATTCCGGTTCTTGGTATCTGTTACGGCATGCAGTTGATGTGTCACCACTTTGGTGGCAAAGTCGTCCCCGCTGGTAAACGCGAATATGGTCACGCTGATCTGATCTCCAAAGGACCTCCCGGCCCGCTTTTTGATGGTTTCTTTGTTGATGGCCATAGTCCGGTCTGGATGAGCCATGGCGACCACGTAGAAATTCAACCGCAGGGTTTTGAAGAGATTGCTGTTACTGAAAATGCTCCTGTTTGTGGCATCCAGAATGTTGAACGCAAACTTTATGGCGTGCAGTTTCATCCTGAAGTCAATCACACCCCACGTGGTGAACTGCTGATTGATACTTTCGTGCGTAAGATCTGTGGTTGCACTGGCAAATGGACGCCAGGGCAGATTATTGAAGATGCGATCACAAGGATTCGTGAGCAGGTGGGCGAAGAGGAAGTCATCCTGGGCCTTTCCGGTGGGGTTGATTCTTCAGTCGCGGCTGCGTTGATTCATCGCGCCATTGGCGATCAATTGACCTGCGTCTTTGTCGATAACGGCCTGCTGCGTCTTGGTGAAGGTGACCAGGTGATGGCTTCCTTTGCTGAAAACTTTGGCGTCAAGGTCATCCGTGTTGATGCAGAAGAACGTTTCCTTGGCAAGCTTGCCGGGGAAACCGATCCGGAGAAGAAGCGCAAGATTATCGGCAACCTGTTCGTTGATATCTTTGAAGAAGAATCAAAGAAACTGGCGAATGCAAAATGGCTTGCCCAAGGCACCATCTATCCTGATGTTATCGAGTCGGCTGGTGGCAAAACCGGCAAAGCACAGAATATCAAGAGTCATCATAACGTCGGTGGCTTGCCTGATTATATGACCCTCAAGCTGCTTGAACCTTTGCGTGAACTCTTCAAAGATGAGGTTCGCGCTATCGGCGAAGAACTCGGTCTGGCCCATCGCATGGTCTGGCGTCATCCTTTCCCGGGGCCCGGTCTTGGTGTGCGCATCCTTGGTGAAGTCAAAAAAGAATATTGCGATATCCTGCGTCAGGCTGATGCCATCTATATCGAAGAGCTCTATCAGAGTGGTCACTATGACAAGATCAGCCAGGCCTTTGCGGTCTTCCTGCCGGTCAAGAGCGTTGGCGTCATGGGTGATGGTCGCACGTACGAATATGTGATTGCCTTGCGTGCTGTTGAGACCAAGGATTTTATGACCGCTGGCTGGTACCCGATGCCCTATGCTGATCTGGCTCGTATCAGTAATCGTATTATCAACGAGGTGCGGGGGGTGAACCGGGTCGCTTATGATATTTCGAGTAAACCTCCGGCTACGATAGAGTGGGAATAAATCGGTAGCGCGCGGCTTGTAGCGAGAGAAATCTGATAAAATAAGCGGGGACGGAATTGAATTCTGCCTCCGCTTTTTTGTCTAAAATCACTCTGTCGTGTATAAATAAAATATGACTTACGATTACATTATTATCGGTGGCGGTATTGTTGGCGTTTCTACCGCATGGCAACTTCAGCAACGTTTCCCTGCAAAGAGGATTCTCTTGCTGGAGAAGGAGGCGGACTATTCCAGACATCAAACCGGTCATAATAGTGGAGTCATCCATGCCGGTGTGTATTACGAACCGGGTAGTTTAAAAGCAAAGCTATGTAAAGCCGGAGTTGCCGCGACCATCGAGTTCTGTGAGCAGAGTCAGATTCCTTATGATCGATGCGGTAAGCTCCTGGTCGCAACCAACGAACTGGAAATAGAGCGCATGCATGCGCTATTTGAACGCTGCCAACGCAACGAGATCGATGTCGAACTGCTGGATGCTCAACAACTGCGTTCCCGTGAGCCCAACATCGTTGGCCTGGGAGCCTTATTTGTTAAAGCAACGGCCATTGTGGACTATCAGCAAATCACGGCCAAAATGGTGGAGCTATTCGTTGAACTGGGAGGGGATACACGACTCAATCATGAAGTTGTTGCGCTGAGTGAAACAACGAATGATGTAACGGTTGTCGTGCTGCACAAGGGGGAGAAGGTTGCCATTAAAGGCCGCTTTTTGATCAGCTGCTCTGGGCTGATGGCAGATCGTATTACCAGAATGATGGGACTTCCTACCGACTTCCGGATCGTTCCCTTTCGTGGCGAGTACTATCAATTGCCAGCCCAACATAACCAGATTGTTAATCATCTGATCTATCCAATCCCAGACCCTGATTTACCGTTTCTTGGCGTACATCTAACCCGGATGATCGATGGGACAGTTACTGTCGGACCTAATGCTGTGCTTGGGTGGAAGCGCGAAGGCTATGGCAAGATCAATATCGATCTTCATGATAGTTGGGAGATGATCACCTTTGCTGGATTCTGGCGCGTCTTGAAATCCAATCTCAGATCCGGCCTGGTTGAAACCAAAAACTCCTTATGGAAACCGGGCTATCTCAAACGGGTACAGAAATATTGTCCGAAAATTCAGTTGTCTGATCTGAGACCATATCCTGCAGGCATTCGTGCTCAAGCTGTTATGAACGATGGCACACTGGTACACGACTTCCTTTTCGCAGAAAGCCCTCGCAGCCTGCATGTGTGCAATGCACCATCCCCAGCGGCGACTTCGGCGATACCGATTGGTGCATATATCTGTGATAAGGTCAAAACGAATTGATTTTTTGGGTAGATGGGGAGAGCAGTGGATCGTTTTAAGTTTTAGACACCTCCTTGAGCCTCTTAGGATATCATGTTGATGTCCACTTCTTCCAGCCTACCTCACTGCAGGGGTTTTTGTTTGTTATTGTTTGTCCAGTATTATCCGAATAGATTGAAGCAGATCATCGCGCAGAAAAGGTTTCTGGATCAGTGTCAGGCCTTCATCAAGAATGAAGTTGGTGTGGATGGCGTTCATGCTGTAGCCGCTGGAGAAGAGGACACGGATATTTGACCCTGTTTTGCGAATGTGCTCATAGACAGCGCGGCCGCCGATTTTGGGCATCATAACATCCCACAGGACCAAGTCTATCTCATCCGCACGTTCCTCTAGCACTCTAATCGCTTCTTCACCATTGCAGGCGATCAATACCTTGTATCCCGCCGTTTTCAGGAAAAGCTGACACAACTCTCGAAGCACCTTCTCGTCCTCGACCACCAGAATGGTTTCGCAACCGCCTGCTACAGGGCCTTCGATTTTGTCGCCTACGTCCGCGGCGGTGCGTTCGACCAATGGTAGGTAGATTTTGAACGTTGTGCCTTTGTCAATCTCGCTGTAAACGTTGATCATGCCTTTATGTTGGGTAACGAGACCATAGACCATAGATAGCCCCAGGCCTGTGCCTTTACCTACACTTTTGGTAGTAAAAAATGGCTCAAAGGCATTTTCGATGATCTCATCGCTCATACCGCAGCCCGTGTCAGTCACACTCAGAAGGACGTAGTGGCCAGGTTTCGCCCAGGCATTATTCTCGCAATAGTCCTTATCGATTCGCACATTTTCAGTTTCGATGGTGATCGTACCACCTGCGGGCATGGCATCGCGGGCGTTAACACAGAGATTCATCAAAATCTGGTCGATCTGTCCCGGATCGGCGCGGACGGTTCCGAGGTCATGGCCATAGATGATTTCAAGGGTAATATGCTTACCGATGACGCGCTGGATTATTTTCATCAAGTCTGTGACAACCTGATTCAGATTGACGTCTTCGATATCGAGAACCTGGCGATGGCTGAAGGCAAGAAGTTGCTGAACCAGTGTCTTTGCGCGCTCCGCGGCTTTCATAATTTCTTTTATTGATGTGCGCGTCGTACTAACCTCTCCATCTCCACTCAGGACAACATCGCTATAGCCCAGAATGACCTGTAGCAAGTTGTTGAAATCGTGAGCAACGCCGCCCGCCAATTGGCCCACCGCTTCCATTTTCTGCGAATGTCGAAGCTGTGCCTCTAATTTAAGGCTCTCCTCTTCGGCACGTTTGCGAGCTGTGATGTCCGGCAGGTTAAGGAGTAAATATCTTTTGTCGCCCGCGATAAACGGTGCGAAGTAACAGTCTGCTGACATGGTCTTGCCAAAGGTTGTTGTCATATTAACTTCGCGATGTTTCTGGGCATCGTCTTGCAGAGAGCTGACAGCTACGTCCATCAGACCAGATTTTTTCCATGATTCAATTTCATAGAAGTTCTGTGTAAGCATCTGTGCTTCTTTTGCACCAACCATTTCTGTCATTGATTTATTCACGGTTAAGCATTGGCCTGTTGTTGCATCATATATTGCTGTTCCGACAGGCGATTCGGAGATAATGTTTTCCCGAAACTGCGAAGCTTCCCGCAACGCCTTTTCGGCAATCTTTCTCTTGGTCGTATCGTGAATTATAGAATAAAGAAGCGTTTTCTCTCCGCTCTGTATGGGGCCGGTGTACACCTCAACATCTCTGATTTCACCAGAGGATAAACGATGGCTGAAGTTGAAAAACCTCCTTTTTTCCTCTTTTGCCAACTCCATCTCTGCTTTGATTTTTTCTTCAGGGAGAGTATTGATTTCAGAGATTCGTTTTGAGCAGAAAGTCTCAGCGTCGTAACCGTAATAGTTTAGAGCCGCTTGATTGGCTTCAACGATTCTGCCATCAGATGGGTCGACGATCAGTTTGACGGACAAGTTATCCTCAAACATCTGATGATAGAGGTTTTTGCTTTCCAGGAGAGCTTCCTCTGCGTGCTTGCGGCTCACGATATCCCAGGCCATGTTGGCCAGGTTCTGGACTGTTTCAACGTCTTCTTCTCTGTAATCGGTCTGTTTGTTGCCCACACCAAAAATTGCCACGATCCGGTTGCCGCGCAGAACGGGCACCACCAGCTCACGGATCACCGGAACATGCCCTTCAGGTAGACCTTTGCGGTGGGGAAGACTAGCGTAGTCATTGTGCATCACCGGGTTCCCATCACGCACGCAGTCGACCCAAACACCCGCTTTATCGATAGGGTAATGTTCTCCCGCGCCTTCCGCAGAACAGAGATTCTTCAGGGTATTGGTCGACCATGTCTGAAGGTGCAGGTTTACCTGATCCTTCTCGACGAAGTGGAAGAATCCCATCTCGCTTGAAGTCAGCTTTTCCGCTTCGTCAAGAAAGGCTTGCAAAAGCTCCGCAACCGAATGGTCGACTGCGAACTCAGACAAGCGCAGTTGTGCTTCGATCGCATTTTCCCGAAGTTTGCGTTCGGTGATATCGTGACACAGTTCGATAACCTGGAAAACTTCACCCTGCTCGTCAAGGATAGGTGCAGCGATCAACTCGATGTGCATCTGTTGACCTTGAACATCAAAGTGGATGTGCTCAACTGTTACCTTTCTCTTGGTTTCGATCACTTGATGCAAAGGACAACAATGCTCTTTGCCTTCACATGGAATTACAGAGTTATGGGAAACCTGATGACATTTCAAACAAGCGGAGACCGGGTCTTCCCCTGCCATCTCCATTGCAGCCCGGTTAGCCAGGGCGATTGTATAATCTCGATTGATCACCATGAGGATATCTGGAACTCCGTCAACAACTGTTTGCAAGAGGGTCTTGCTCTCTTGCAGTTCTGCTGTTCGGAAATTGACCTGCTTGCGCAAGGTTCGTGACCAGAAAAGTGATATGAGAAGCAGCAGGGGGATAACGACGATTGCCAGATAGCGCAGGATCGTGGTCAGGCTGGGTGGTTGCTCTTCGTAGACGCCCATCCACTTTGCATAAATGCGCTGATACTCGCCTGAATCGTGGAGGGTCTTCATACCCTCGGTCAGTTTTGCCAGCAGCACTTTCTTGTCGCGTGGCACGGCGTAGCTATATTCCGGTGTCAATAGCGGACGGCCTGTTATGTTCAAGTTTTTGAGTTCAAATTTATTGATCCAGTACATGGCAGGCACACGCGCGAGCAAAGCGCAGTCGTACTTGCCGGCAGCCAGTTCCAGGAGGGCCGTTTCCTGATCAGCGACAGTCGTGAATTCAACCTCTGGGACTTTCTTCAGAAGCCAGTCGTGCATGATGTCGCCCTGCATGACTACAACGTGCTTACCCTTCAAGTCGGCAATATTGCCTGGCGGGGCTCCCTCGCCTTTGCGTACGACGGCGATATGCTGGATAACTGTGTGTGGTGGGGAGAAGGCAAAGTCCAATCCTCTTTCAGGGGAATAGAACATGCCATGGATAGCATCGATACGACCGTCAGCCAGGCCTTGCTTGATCTCCGCCCAGGGGCCCAGGCGGATGTCTATTTCAAGTCCTGTCACCTCGGCGAGTGCGCGTGTGAGATCAACATTGTAGCCCGCCTGATGCCCATTTTCGTTTATGAACTCGTAGGGCGGGTAGTTGTGGTCGCCGCCGACCACAATACAGTCTTCACTCGGCACCTCAAGAGCGGCGAACCACTTTGCCTGGAGACGACCGAAGGTTCCGTCCGCCATGACCAGAGCTAGTCCCTCGTTGAGGAGAGACAGGGTCTTTTTGTCGCCTTCTTTGACAGCAAAGCAGAAATCCTGTCGCAAGCCCTCCAGCGGGTTGTCTATGATTTCCAGATTGGTAATGCCTGACTTCTGCAGGAGACGTAACGCCAGCAGTCTCTGGATAACAACGGCATCATGATGTCCGTCAGAAAGCTCGCGCAGGGCCTCTTCAAAAGTACGTGTCGTTTGGATGTCTATATCTAGGCCTGTTCGCCGTAGAAATTCCTCTGCGTTGTCTCCAGCCATAACTGCGACCTGGCGGCCCTTTAGATCGTTCAGGTCATGGATGCCAGTTGTCCCTTTCGGAACCACAATGACACCGTGCAGTGACAGGTAGGGGAAGGTGAAGTCAAAGATTGCTTCTCGCTCAGGTGTTCGCCCAACCAGAGGCAAAGCTTCTATCTTGCCATGCTCCAAAAGCCCCTTGACTTCTGTCCATGGGCCAACGCTAAAAGTGACGTCGTGGCCCATCTTCTGCAGTGCCGCACGCAGCAAGTCGACAGAGAAGCCGTTTGCAACACCATCTTTTTCGACGATGCAAAAAGGAGGGTAGTCGTATTCGCAGCCGGATTTTATGGCTGCTTTCAGCGTTGACGCAGCTTCATCGGCTAGCGCCGGTGCTGTGTAGAGGGTCAGCGTCGTCAGTATGGCGAAAACCACGATGAGAAAGAGGTCGTGAAGGCTTAGTTTTCGACCATAGCGGTCATATGTCATCGCTTTGGCATGATCCTGCGGGGAAGGCAGGCGCCCGTTTTTATGGGTGCCGAACTCAGTAGCGTGGCGTTGTTTCATTATTCCCCTCTTGGTCAATACCATACGACACGCTGATAGGTGTGGTATTAGAAGAAACCCGTGTGACTGATGGAATTATTGATTTCACATGTGATTACAGAGTGTTGCCTTTTCCTAGTGATGAGCAGTACATAGGATACCAAATATCCTTAAAAGTTAAACATTATTTATCTGGCCTGTTGAAACGGGATCTAATCGGGGGGCATCCATGATATCTATTATAATAATTTGAGCAGTTGCCCGTGGAGGGAAGTTTTTATAAACTGCCCTCTGTTTTGTTTTGTGGGCGTTCTACTTCAGCCTATTTTTGGTGGTTTTAATGGGGAAATCACATTTTACAGCAACCTAGTACAATGTAAAATCTAAACATTCGCATATTTCATGATTTTTTGTTATAATTGTCCTTACCCGAAGAGGAGGACAATATGGCACCACGCTACAGAGTGACATTGACAGAAGAAGAGCGAAAGGACCTGGAGGCTAT
>JAJRRB010000066.1 GCA_024279915.1 Deltaproteobacteria bacterium | reverse complement strand
TTCAACCAGCCACACAAAGTTGGATGTTCGCGTAATTTCCGCTACGCATGCAAACCTTGAGGAAATGGTTTCTCGCGACGATTTCCGCGAAGACCTTTATTACCGCTTGAACGTCATCCCCATTCATTTGCCACCACTGCGAGAGCGCCGCGAAGACATTCCTTTACTCACCAAACATTTCCTGAAGAAAATCTGCACTGACATGCACCGACCGGTGATGGAGATAACCTCGGAGGCAGTCAGAGCTCTAGAAAATTACAAATGGCCAGGCAACGTTCGCGAAATGGAAAATGTCATAGAACGTACTGTAGCTCTAACTGACAGCGACATTATTGATCTACAGGATTTGCCATCACAGATTGGAGGAGTTTCCCAGCAAAACAGTCTTTTGCCAACGCTGAAAATTCCTGAGGAAGGTCTTGATCTGGCAGATGCGATTGCTCATATTGAGCAGACACTCATCAAACAAGCTATGGACAAATCTTCAAATATCAAGGCTCGCGCGGCCTCATTGCTGAATATTAATCGCACAACTCTGGTTGAAAAAATCAAGCGTTACGGTATGTAATATATTAACGAACCCTCTCTGCGTATACATAATATAGGGAGGACAACATGACACAGGAGGCATCAATGGCGACCACCATGCTAAGCAGTATTGTCTATGCCATTATTATTCTCGCAATCGGCTTCTGGGGAGTCAAACTTATCGCTCGGTTAGTCAAAGAGATAATGGAGCGACATGAAGCAGACCCGGCTTTAACTGGTTTTCTTGGCAACCTCGTTAACGCCCTTGTCATCACCTTTGCTGTTATCGCGGCATTAAACCAGCTGGGTATCCAGACCACTTCTCTGATTGCTATCGTCGGTGCTGCTGGCCTGGCTATTGGTTTAGCTCTAAAGGATACTCTGGGTAACTTTGCTGCAGGAGTCATGATTCTTATTTTTAAACAATTTAAAGCGGGGGACTTAATTGAAGCCGCTGGAGTTCTTGGTGTGGTAGAGACACTCAATATTTTCTCCACCCAGCTAAAAACGGGGGACAATAAGACCATCTTTGTTCCAAACGGAAAATTAATTGGTGACAACATCATTAACTATTCAACCAAACCCACCCGTCGAGTCGACTTGATCATTGGCGTCAGCTACGATGCAGACCTGAGTCACGTAAAATCAGTCCTTGAGGACATCCTTTCCAAAGACAGTCGCATCCTGGAAGATCCCGCACCAACGATTGGCGTCCTGGAACTGGCGGACAACAGTGTCAACTTTGCCGTACGCCCCTGGGTAGACGCTGCCGACTACTGGGGTGTCTACTTTGATCTACATGCAGGAGTTAAGACACGCTTTGACGAAGAAGGGATTGGCATCCCTTATCCGCAACGTGATGTGCATCTATACCAGAAAGAAACTTCTAAAGAGGAATCGAGCTAAAAATGCGAAAACAAACTTGAAACAATCTGTTTTTATTCCACCCGGCCTGGCATTTCTGTCAGGCCGTTTTTTTTTACGGAAATGACTCCTTAATCGTAGGACTCATTGAATCCACAGCCACCAGCTCATCTTTTGCAAAATTCTAGTAAATGTTTCTTGACAATATCACTTTGATTCTCTATTTTGAAAACGGTTTTCAAGATCACCGACATCACAGGAGTCCTATTTATGAAGAAGCATCACCTTTTTGCTGCACTAGTGCTAACCCTGCTCTCTCTGGGCGCAACGAATACCTTTGCCAAAGAATTGGTTATCTACTCAGCCCGTAACGAACAGTTAATCAAACCATTATTCGATGCTTACACAAAAGAAACCGGCACTGAAATATCCTTCATTACTGATAAGGCTGGCCCGCTGCTTCAACGTCTTAAATCAGAGGGGAAAAACACCCGCGCGGACTTGTTGATCACCGTCGACGCTGGCAATCTGTGGCATGCAGCCAGAGAAGGCGTCCTACAGCCTGTTGAATCGATAATTTTACAGGCGAACATACTTGTCCATCTTCGCGACCCAGGCAATCAATGGTTCGGACTTTCGCTACGGGCAAGGACTATCGTCTACAGTACAGAGCGTGTTAAGCCAGCAGACCTGTCAACCTACGAAGAACTGGGAGCACCCCAATGGAAAGACCGTCTATTACTAAGGACATCCAAGAAAGTCTACAATCAGTCACTGGTGGCAATGCTGATTGCCGAGCATGGTGAGGACGGAGCAGAACAGGTTATCCGATCCTGGGTGGCTAATCTTGCTGCCAAGCCTTTTTCCAACGACACCAAGATGATGCAGGCGATTCTTGCTGGACAGGGCGACGTCGGCATTGTCAACACCTACTATTTCGGTCGTCTGTTGAAAAAAAATCCAGAGTTGAAACTAGCCCTCTTCTGGCCTAACCAGAAAAGTACTGGTGTCCACGTCAACATCTCAGGTGCCGGAGTCACCCGCTACGCCAAGCACACAGAAGCCGCTATCAAGTTTCTGGAATGGCTTTCTTCGGAAAAGGCCCAAAACCTATTTGCTGATGGCAATATGGAATACCCTGTCAATCAGTCTGTAGCAACACACCCGGATGTTGCGGCATGGGGGGATTTCAAGGCAAGCAAGCAGAACCTGGCCATTGCTGGCCAACTTCAGAACTCGGCTATCCGTCTTATGGATCGCGCCGATTATCGTTAGGCCACCTGTCGTTGATGCAACAATCTGAGGATACGACAACTGAAGCCTCGTCACGAGGCTTCAGTCATTTGATCCCACACCCCAGTGGCTGGCAGTGTTTTACACTGATCATCGCACTTTTGGTGTTCATCCCATTGTCGATCCTTGCCTTTGCCTGGCTGGAGCCAGCGTGGGATATCTGGCGACACCTGCAAGAAACATTACTGAGCCGTCTGTTATTAAACACCTTAACTCTGGTTGTCGGTGTTTCAACAGGCACCCTTTTACTCGGCATCAGCTTAGCCTGGTTGACTGGTGCCTGTGAGTTTCCTGGACGCAAACACTTTTCCTGGGCACTTCTGCTACCACTGGCCATGCCAACCTATGTACTGGCTTTTGTGTCACTTGGTATTTTTGACTTTTCAGGGCCAGTGCAAACGCAACTACGAGCCTGGTTCGGCCGCAACATCTGGTTCCCGGATATGCGCTCTGCCGGTGGCGTTATTCTGGTCATGACTCTGGCATTGTACCCCTATGTATACCTGCTGACACGTAACGCGTTTCGTACTCAAGGCAAACGTGCTCTCGAAGCAGCAGAAAGTTTAGGCTGCACACCTGTTGGAGGCTTTTTCAGAGTCGTCTTACCGATGGCCAGACCATGGATTGCGGGTGGAGTCACCCTCGTCATGATGGAAGCTTTAGCAGATTTCGGTGCCGTCTCTATCTTTAATTACGACACCTTTACTACAGCTATCTACAAAACCTGGTTCGGCTTTTTCTCGTTGCCTGCTGCTGCACAACTGTCATCATTACTGGTGGCGATGGTCTTTCTTCTGGTGGCTTTGGAACAACGACTGCGCAAACGGATGCGGTTTGCCCAGAGTAGATTGGCACCGCAGGCGGATCGAGTTCAACTGACAGGTACATGCCGTTGGCTGGCAACAGGTTATTGTTCGCTGATTCTGTCTATTGCGTTCTTATTGCCATCTCTTCAGCTCTTCAGATGGTCACTCAATGTTTTTCATGAGGAATTTGACAGCCGTTACTTAGGTCTGCTCGGCCATTCACTACTTCTTGCTCTCATTGCCGCTGTCGTGATCACTGCAGTAGCTCTGCTACTTTCTTATGCAGGACGACGACATAGTGATCGTTTGACCCATGCTCTGATCCGTACTGCCACTCTCGGCTATGCCTTGCCTGGCACTGTACTGGCCGTTGGCATTTTCATCCCTCTTGCCTGGCTCGACAATCTTATGATTGACCTTGCTCACAACCTGTTCGGCATAGACATCCCACAACTGCTACAAGGGACGGTTCTAATCATGATTGTAGCTTACACAATCCGCTTTATGGCCGCTGGCTTCAAATCGATAGACAGTTCCATGCATCGGGTCACAACCAACATTGATGAGGCTTCTCGTCTCATGGGGCTACGCGGCATCAAATTGCTTGCAAGGGTGCATTTACCGATGTTGCGCGGTGGGATTTTTACGGCACTGACATTGGCCTTTGTTGATGTCATGAAGGAAATGCCCATTACTCTGATGACCCGTCCTTTCGGCTGGGACACTCTGGCTGTAAAAATTTTCGAACTGACGTCTGAAGGAGAATGGGAACGAGCGGCACTTCCGGCCCTGACCTTGCTTTTGTGTGGTCTGGTACCGATTGTTCTGCTAATGCGGGAAACGGATAAGTGATAGGAGCCTACAATGACTGTCGAAAAAAGTATTGTTCTTGATCTGAAACAGATTACCCAGGCCTATGACCGCCAACTGGTCGTAAAGGATCTTTCTCTAACTCTCCGGAGTGGTGAAATTGGCTGTCTTCTCGGCGCAAGCGGTTGTGGCAAGACCACAGTATTAAGAACGATTGCCGGATTCGAACAACTGCTGGATGGCGAAATTTTCCTGAACGGCGCATGTGTTAGTAAAAATGGCTATCAACTGCCACCGGCTAAACGCAAGATCGGCATGGTGTTTCAGGATTACGCACTATTTCCGCACCTGACGATCTACGACAACATTGCTTTCGGCCTGAAGGGTATGGAGAAAGCAATGCTGATTCGTCGGGTCAACGAAGCACTTGAGCTGGTAGGGCTCCACAGCGAACACGACAAATATCCTCACGAAATCTCGGGTGGTCAACAGCAACGGGTGGCTCTGGCCCGCGCTCTGGCCCCCAAACCACAGCTTCTGCTGATGGATGAACCTTTTTCCAACCTTGATGTCACCTTAAGAGAACGCCTTTCCATGGAGGTCCGTGACATTCTCAAGGAGTATGGCACAACAGCCCTCTTTGTCACCCACAATCAGAACGAAGCTTTTGCAGTTGCCGATCGTATTGGCGTTATGTACAACGGCGAAATTCTGCAATGGGACAGCGCCCACAATCTCTATCACCAACCCGTCAGTCCCCGCATCGCCGAATTTGTCGGCGAAGGGACATTGATCAAGGAGTCGTCCGCGACAACAATCAGGTAGAAACCGGCCTCGGCCTGCTCGATGGTGTCATGGCTGCGTCTATGCCATCAGACACATCTGTACAACTGTTGATCCGGCCTGAAGATATCATTCATGATGATAATAGCCCGGTCAAAGCAGAAGTTCTCCAACGTAATTTCCGCGGCGCAAACATCCTTTATACTTTACTACTGGGAAGTGGTGATAAGGTTCAGGCGTTGGTTCCGAGTCATTGCGATCATTTGCCAGGAGAGAAGATTGGCATTTATTCTGATGTACGCCACCTGGTGGTTTTTCCGGTGGATGTGCAGAGGAACAAGTGAAATAGTACGGTTCAGATTTCGTCTGACAGTCTATGCAAATTTCAAATTGAACGTTTTACTCCAATATCAGCCACTATTTTTGGCCCAAAAATTCCTAGCAGCCTGTCGGACAATCAGGGCTGAAGCGAAAAACTGAATGTTTGAGGCCAGATTTTGGCTCATTTGAGAGTAATAGCCGTAGCTATTGGTCAAAAAGGAGCTGAGTCGGTCAATCCTATCCGGATCGCATATTTGACTATATCCACTGAGTTTTTCATACCAAGCTTTTTATAGATACTAGTGCGATGTTTTTCTCCTGTTTTTGTGCTTATCTCAAGTATTTTACAGATTTCATTATTTGACTTGCTGTCCATCATGAGTCTGAAAACCTGCTTCTCCCGAACGGAGAGGGTATCGTATCTCTGGAGCTCTGGAAGGTTAGTAGCATGTTTTTCCTGACTGAAAAAGTTTACCAATGTCTCTTGGATTTGGTCGCTAAAATAATATTTACCCTGAAGGACATTATTAATGGCTTCTACCAGGGCTTCACCTGAATCACCTTTCAGAACATAAGCATGTGCCCCTGAACGAAGCGCTTCCTGGGCGAAGGATTCCTTACCATACATCGAGAGAATAATAATCTTCACAGCTGGTAAAATATTTCGCAAGGCTGAGATTGTCTCCAGCCCCCCCATTTCAGGCATGGCAACATCAAGGATCACCAGGTCAGGTTGGGTTTTCTCGGCAAACTCCAAGGCGTCTTTCCCGTTCACCGCCTCACCGACAACCTCGATTCCTTCTTCGGAGTCCAATATTTTTCTCAGGCCGGCACGTACTATGGCATGGTCGTCGACAATCAGAATTTTCACATTACTATCCATTTTTATCCTCACTTACTGGCAAGGCGACAATAACAGAGGTCCCTTTTCCAAGCTCACTAATAATCTCAAACTCACCTTGTAAAGCAGCTACTCGTTCACGCATACCAAGCAAACCAATCCCCTGGCGACTTTTGGCAGTAGGTCCCAGTTTTCGGGTATCTAAACCTATGCCATTGTCTTGCACGCATAATATGATTTTAGCTGCTTGTTGCCCGAGAACAATTGAAACCTCAGAAGCTTGTGCATATTTGATGATGTTATTCAAGCTTTCTTGACAGGTCCTGTAGATAGCGACTTCAATGCTCGGGGGTAATTTCTTCTTCAGCTTGCCGACCGCATATTCTTCGTTGATGTCAAGAGTGGGGTGTTGACGGGAGACTTCCGAAACCAAACTACGTAGTGCCGAAACAATCCCCATTTCATCGAGCATGGCTGGGCGAAGTTGATAGGTTATCTCTCGGATTTCGTTACCCAACTGCGAGATCAACTTAACAATATCCCGAATATCTTCTTTCTGCTGAAGATGGTGTCCCGGCGTGGATTTACGTAACGCATCCATGCCAAACTGGATGGCAGTTAGAGTCTGGCCGCATTGATCATGCAGGTCATGGCTGATTCTTTTACGTTCTTCTTCTGCACTACTCAATAATTGCCGGGAAAGGTGCTGAATCTCCGCCTCGAACCGTTTGTGCTCTTCCCAAAAAGGTCGATAGAGCAGAAAATAAAATGGAGTCAAAAAGGCGAGTAAGATGCTCGAATCAATAAATGCTTCGTACTCTCTGGAGAGTGGAGGAAGGTTGCTCAGGACGAACATGACCCCGACCTCGCAGATGAAAATTGCGCAGGCCATGAGCAGAGCCATGCCGAGGGGAGTTAGTGCTTTGCGGCTTCGCGGCAGCCGGAGTGAAGTGCTTGTAGCTTGTGCGTCCAGAGGTTTATTTACCATCGCTTTGTTTCCAAAATATTTCCGGGGAGTTACTCAGCGCGTTGCAGTATATTCTACGTTGCAGAACGGCACTACGCAGAATTGCTGACAGACCTACCGTAGTCTACCACTTCTGTCTCGTGGTTTGATCAATAATAATGAGACTCGAAAGCTTGGCTTACCTCACTTAAAAAGCAATATCTTAAGTTTCAATACAGCATTTGACAGGGAGGAGGATGGGAAGAAAAGTTACCATCATGAAGAGATTATTATCAAACACGTGAAGCAAACATTCAAAAGTTAATCCTTCCTATTTATACGACTACATTGTAGTGGATTACTTAGATCGGCAGAAATGCCAATTTTTACCGACTCTGACATATAGAAAAACGCCCCAGGAAACTCTGGGGCGTTTTGTGTTAATTTCTTTCTGCGAGTGTTCCCGTCGTGGGAACCTTTGATGGATTACCCAACTTCAGCAATCCAATTATTATCATTTTTCATTTTGATGAAATTGCCCCTAAGTGACCTGGTGGATCAGAAACTGGCATAGAGTCTTCCTCCTTTGCATTTGAGGAACCTCAGTTAGGATTTGAGGTATGTATACTATACCATAATCAAAGCGGATTAAAACTCCTCTTAAATGCCTCTATCAATAAGAAGCCGTTTTTCTTCTCAGAAGTCGTGTGTTTTTGGACATTTCTAAACGATTCGACTTCCTCACCACCAGAGACTAAGTATGGAGGGTCTTCCGCACACACATATGAATATAAATTCACAAACGTATTGAGCTTACCTCTAATGGTGCTTCACATGCCCTAAAAAGTCTTTGAGTCTTTCTGATTGAGGGTTTTTCATCACATCACCAGGTTTGCCTTCCTCAACAATTCTGCCATCATCCATAAAGATCAGTCGGTCACCGACTTGTGCTGCAAATCCCATTTCATGAGTAACAACAATCATCGTCATGCCACTGTCATTTGCAATACTTTTCATGACATCCAGAACTTCACCTATCATTTCAGGATCCAATGCCGATGTCGGTTCATCAAACATCAAGACCTTTGGGCTGACTGCCAACGCCCTGGCAATGGCAACACGCTGTTGTTGCCCACCGGAAAGCTGCCCCGGGAGTTGATGCTCAAATTCAGCCAAACCAACCCTGTCAAGCAGTCCCCTGGCAATATCTGTCGCTTTAGCCTTATTCATTCTCCTGGCTTTAGAAGGACCGAAAGCGACATTTTCAATTGCAGTCATATGTGGGAAAAGATTAAATTGCTGAAAGACCATACCGACCTCCAGCCGTATTTGACGTATCCTTCCCTGCTCATCAGGAATCCTGATACTGTCAACAATCAGCTCCCCGGTCGTTATCATTTCCAGGCAGTTAATACAACGAATCAGGGTAGACTTCCCGGAGCCGGACGGGCCGATGACCACAACAACTTCACCCTCCTCGACAGCAAAGTCAATGTTATGTAAAACTTCCGTGTTACCAAACGATTTACACACATTCTTCAGTTCAATAATATTTGGCATCTTTTTCTTATCCTTCTTTTGACTAGCGGCCTATCAGGTTTTCAAAGAGTTGGCTGCCAGGAATCAACATCTTGGTTC
The DNA here is from genome assembly GCA_024279915.1 of Deltaproteobacteria bacterium. GTDB lineage: Bacteria > Desulfobacterota > Desulfuromonadia > Desulfuromonadales > BM103 > M0040. The sequence continues at coordinate 26,910 of JAJRRB010000066.1, read as the reverse complement.
TCGTTATTGCCTGTAAAATCAGAACATTTTCATCTTTTTCTCGAAGTGTCTTAATGTCATGGACAGGGTCGTCGTCATCATCAGATATATGATTGCTACGGTCAGCCAAATTTCAAGAGCTCTGAAATTACTGGCCATAATTTCCTGGCCCTGCCTTGTTAATTCACCGACTCCTATGACGATAAAAAGGGAAGTGTCCTTGAGGCTGATGATAAACTGGTTGCCGAGAGGAGGGATCATCCTTCTGATAGCTATCGGACCAATAACGTGAACTATCAGTTGAAAACGGCTTATTCCCAGAGACATTCCGGCCTCTAACAGTCCTTTGTTAACAGAGATCACCGATCCACGGACAATCTCCGCAATATAGGCCCCTGCATTGACGACGATTGTAATGACTGCAGCAGTCAGCGCTTCTATACGAAAGCGTTCGATATCAGTAACAGCCTTGACTAACATTGGAAAGGCAAAGTATAGAAACATGGCCTGAACGATAATCGGGGTGCCGCGTATCAACTCGACATAACCGCCTGATATATATCGGATCAGGACACTGACCCATATGAAGATCCCGTGAGGTTTTTCCCCAAGAGCTGCTGTCCCTGCTATACGACCCAGCCCGGCTAAAATACCGAAGATCATTCCGCCGATAATCCCCAGGATGGTTATATACCAGGTTAATTTTGCTCCCTCAAAAAGGGCAGGAAGAGATTCGATAATAACTGAAAACTCAAAATCCATAATTTGCCTCTTGCTGTAGAAAAAACAAAGGTGCCCTTCTGCATAGGTTCATACAGAAGGGCACTTGAGTGCTACACACTCCTGTTCTGCGTTATTGCTTAGTTTGTTTTTCTCTGCAGATTATTCAGGATCTGCATCAAACCATTTCCTGAAAAGATCAGCATAAGCACCATCTTCCATCATCTGGAGAAGAGCAACGTTTACTTTGTCGCGCAAAGGACTCCCCTGCGGGAAGGCGATCCCATACTGGGCTGCTTTGACATCGGGACCGACAGCCTTGACCTTGCCGTTGCCAGCAGTCTTGATGTAATAGAGAACATTCGGGGTGTCATGCATTGCTGCATCAGCACCACCGGTGACAACTTCGAGATAGGCTTGATCGATATTAGGGAACTTGACGACTTTCTTTGCCCCAAGGGTTTCAACATATTCAACAGTTGCGGTCCCGAGTTTTACTGCAACAACTTTCCCTTTCAGGTCAGCAGGTGACTTGATGTACTTGTTGCCTGCCAAAACCATAACTTTCAGACCAGCCCTGAAATAGGGGTGAGAGAAGTCAATTTTCTCCTCCCGTGCAGATTTGATGAAAATTGCTGCCAAGGCAACATCAAGGTTGCCGGTTACCAGGCCAGGAATCAGGCCATTGAAATCCATCGGCTTCAGTTCATATTCCACACCAATACGCTTGGCTATTTCTGCCCACAGGTCTATATCAAATCCTGTGTATTTGCCGTCCTTGCCTTTGTATTCAAAGGGCACAAAAGCTGTGTCTGTACCGACATACAGCTTTTCGGCAAAAGCAGCTCCAGATGTAAAAATCATGATGCTTGCGAGAATTAAAACTACCAGTTTTTCCATGATGTTGCCTCCTCTACATAGTTTGAGTTATGCAGCCAGTGTAAAAAGGGATGGTGGGAATTCCTTACAGCAAGGAGTGGTTTTTCTAAACCCTCAAAAACCTTACAATGTAACAATGTTTCTACGGAAACATGGGGGCTGTACCAAAGTCAAGCGCTTTGGAGTCCTGTTAGCGCTCAGTATTGACCTTGAGACCATGAATCAGGCAGTTGATAGCCAATGGCTCGCCTTTGATAAATATTTCTGCACCTGAACTTCATCGAGTTCGCCGCACCGATTCAAGTAGAACTGTTTGTTGAATTCCTGCCGCACGACCCCTTGGGCAAGCAGGAGACAGGTTTTTGCAAAAACGCTTTCCAAAGTCATATCGAGAGCCGACAGGACCCCCATCTGAAGGGCCTTGACACCCAACTCATATTTCGACAAGTCAGTGCTGCCGTACGGAGAATGTGTTTTTGCGATGACTATTGTCTCATTGTCGTTGGCCCAGCGTGAAAGGACTCCCATCAAATCCTCGCGGTGGCCACTCATTCCATAGATGAGGACTATGAACGCTTTGAGATCCGAGTTTTCGAGATAGTGGCTCAAGGTAAGTGGATTGGTGGTGTGGGTCAGACAGAAGATATCGACATCTTCGGAGGTCTGCACGCTGAATGTTTCCACTTGTCCCTTGTTAACGGCATGATCGTTGAGCAGAAAATCAGAAACCTGAATTTCATCCCTAAGGTTCGATGCGAAGGCGTCTAAGCATTCGACACCAATATCTATTTTTGTGGCCCTGACCGCCTTGATGACTTTCTTATTGAAGGCCACCCACACGCCGCAATTGGGCGTCGATGCGGCAAGAAGGGCAGTCTCTAGATTCTCGATCACGTCACTGTTCTCGTCTTCAAGAGTTTTTTGGGCTCCCGTGACAATGACTGGTTTCTGGATGCCCTGCAGCATGAAGGAGAGCATGCTCGCCGTGTAGGCAAGCGTGTCCGTTCCGTGAGTGACTATAAATGCATCATGGTGTTCGTAGCTGTCACAAATCGTTTTGGCGATCTTCTGGATATGCTGGAGTTGCATACTTGCGCTGTCAATCCCGAATTCGCCTAATGGGGATTGTGCCTTGGCGATAAGACGGTCTCCGACAAGCTCCCTGTCTGCTCTGCTGAGAAGATCCGCGAAGGAGAGTTTAGGCTTGAAGCCGGTCGCTGTACCAACGGACGCGATCGTACCCCCAGCGTGAATTGGGAGAATGCGAATTCTCTTCATGATTACTCCGCTACAAATAATTAATGTCGAAATCCCACATTCATGTTCTTAGGTAAGATATGGCTAATTACGTGAACAGAACAATGAGGAGATGTCAATTGGTAGAAGGATCATATCAAAAGCATCTTACAAACTTCTTAAAAGTCCTCTCGAATTGATCCACGGGTAGATTTTTGGCAGAAATGAAAAATTATTACTGACCCTGACAAATAATAAATGACCATTCGTTACAAAACGACCTTAATGACAACTTGGGTTTGATTAGATCTGACAATGTCTGTCAGATCAAGGCACGATGACTACAAAGTTAGAGGCAGCGGGGTTCACCCTATCAGACGACAACAGGTGGAATCAGCGCTATCTGACTCCGTAGCAACAATACTCTTTATATCTACCCCGTCGGGCTAAGCTTACCCGTCATCGACTCGATTTTTATCCTGACAACCTTGGTCTGACTATCGAGTTTTTCTATATACTTCCGCCCCTCCTCGACAAAATCCGCTGAATACTTTTCGATCAGACTCACTAGTGCCTCATGTTTTTCTTCCCCCAGAACCACCGCTGCCGAGCCGGTAACAATCACACTTTCAAATTCTGATGTGAATTCAGCAGGGATCACTCTGGTTCGGCCAACGACACCAAAAGAAGTCTTCTCATTGGCAAACAGGTTGTCGAGCTTGTGGCCTTCCAAGGCACAATGGAAGTAGAGGCAATTATTCTTGAGGGAATAATTCAAGGGTACACCGTAGGGTTGCCCGGCTTCGTCAACCGTTGATAAGACACCGTATTCACCTTCCTGCAAAATTCTAACAATGTCATCATTCTGTAAAGCTTTATCACTTCTTCTCATCGGATAGCTCCATACGTTTTTTGCCAATCACAGCAATTCATTTATGATTTTCTGCTTTTGCAGATCAATCTTCTCGCAAGCTCTGGTAAGGCGTGAAATACGCGCGGTAACCAAGCCTCAGGATCAGGAAAGTTGTTAAAGAAACGCTGCCGGTGATCACGCACATGATTGCGATCTGGTATTTGACTGCAATCAACGGCTCGGTTCCGGAGAGAATCTGTCCAGTCATCATGCCAGGGAGAAAAACCAACCCCATGGCGGCCATAGCATTTACGGATGGGATAAGCGCCGCCCTGAAGGCACTACTGACAGCCGTCTCGGAAACGGCCTGGATGCTACCGCCAAGGCAGAGTGCTGTTTCTATCTCGTCACGCCGTTCACTGAACTCTGCAGCCAGACGCTCTACCGCAAGCCTCGCACCGGTCATTGAGTTACCGATTATCATGCCAGCCAGGGGGATCAGGTAACGCGGATCGTACCAGGGTTCCAGACCTATCACCAGAGAACAGAAAAAGAAGGTCATGCCGCCACAACCAAAAAGGATTGCCGTACCAACCACACGGTAAAAATGCGGCATTTTCTTTTTCACCCGGGCACCGATGGTCTGCACCGCGAAACCGATCATCACGATCAGAATCAGCAGAACCGGTAGAGCTGTTTCCAAGGCAAAGATAAGGTGTAGGACATATCCGACCACGATTAGCTGTACGAACATACGTAAACCGGACCAGAAGAGATCCTTGCTTTGTCCGGCTTTGAGCAGATGGGCCAGCCCTATGCTCATCAGCAATAGGCTGTAAACCGTAACCAGATCCCACAGACTGAGGTCTATAATCGTAGTGTTCATTCCACCACCTCCACATCATCAGACAATTCCAGGGAGAGAAACGAACGGACTTCTGCTGTAGTCGGATGATTCAGAATTTGACTAGAGTAACCCTCTTCAATAATGGCTCCATTCATCAGAAACGCAATACGATCAGCACAGCGCTCAGTCAGGCGTAAATCGTGGGTGACAAATACAATCGCTAAGCCCTTCTCTTTAGCAAGTTGGCGAAAAGTCAGAGCCAGCTGATCGGCAGTAGGTCGATCAAGTGCACTAGTGGGTTCATCAAGAAGCAGAGCCTGACAAGGACCGACCATGGCACGAGCCAGACAAACTCTCTGTTGCTGGCCAACCGAAAGCTTGCGGGCATCACGATCAAGCCAGGAAGAGTCAACGTGGCATAGTTCGAGAAGTTCCAGCAGCTCGGGATCCTCAAGATCGGGTAACACATTCCGACGTAATTTGGCAGGGGCCTGCAAATTGTCTCGGACAGTACCAGGGAAAAGGAAAGGTTTTTGGGAAACAAGAGGAATGCGAGCACGTAATGCCGGTGGAGATATATTTGTGATGTCCTCGCCAGCGAGAAGGATCTCACCACGATCAGGCTCGAGCAGCCGATTAAACAACCTCAGTAGAGAACTCTTACCACTCCCCGAGTGACCGACGACAGCAAGGACTTCACCAGCTCTAACCTTAAGGGTTGTTTCATGCAAGACACGCTGCAACTGCCCCGACTCACTTGGGCGACTGGCAACAACCTGCCGTGCCCATAGTAAAGGCACGTCATGGTTCATGAGCCATCGCCCTCAGCACTCAGCAGACGCAAAACCTCTTTCATATCCTCCCAAACATCCCGCTTGCTCTCCGGGTTGCGCAACAGATAGGCAGGATGATAGGTCGGCATCAGAGGAATCCCCTGGTATTCTTGCCATTCGCCGCGCAAACGGCTGATCGGTGTCTTGGTTTTCAGCAAGCTATGCACAGCAAAACGACCCAAACCTATGATTACCTGCGGTCGAATTGCCGCAATTTGTCGAATCAGGAAAGCCTCGCAGGTCGCCACCTCCTCTGGTTGGGGATCACGGTTGTTCGGTGGGCGACACTTAAGGACGTTACAAATATATACTTCTTCGCGCTGCATGCCCATGGCCAACAGAATTCGATCAAGCAGTTGACCTGCCTCACCAACAAAAGGCTCTCCCTTGAGGTCTTCTTCACGACCGGGAGCTTCTCCAACCAAAACCAGGCGCGCATTCGGGTTACCTACACCGTAAACCAGCTTCGTCCGCGAAGCGGCAAGACCACAACGCTGACAATCACCGAGTTCTTCACGAACAGTTTCGAGACTCCCCTCTAAACTTGCATTTGTTTCAGAGCACTGTTGATTCTTATTTGTATCAGTAAAATCAACGGCTTGGCTCTCTATGCCGAGATCAGAGAGGTATTCAAACTGGCTGCGTGCCGAGGCCAGAGTTTCACGAATTTCATTTATGAGTAGTTCAGACATAATTAACTGACAAATCCATATGAAAGTGTATTATTCTAGCAAAAAAGGACGGTACACTTATCCAATGAAATGGTTGATCTCTGCTACTTTGACATGTGTCCTGATGCTCCTGCTCTTCCCGTCTGATGCTTTGGCCTGGGGAATCGGTGTTCATTTACAGACTGGCGCCTGGATTCTCGATAATCTGGCCAAACTTCCTGATCCGATACGCATCCTGTTGGCTGCACACCCGAACGACTATCTCTACGGCTGTATCAGTGCCGACATCACTCTGGGGAAGAAATATACCCACTATCTGAAGCACTGCCACTCGTGGCGCATGGGCCGCAAGATCCTCAAACACGCGGCCACCGAAAGCCAGCAGGCTTGCGCCTATGGTTACCTCAGTCACCTGGCTGCCGACACCATCGCCCATTCCTACTTTGTACCCTTCAAGTTGGTCCGCACTTACAACACAGTGTTTCTCAAACATACTTATTGGGAAATGCGTTTCGAGGCCCATGTTGCCCCTGAGACCTGGCCTTTGGCGCGTTCGATCGGTCGGAAAGACTTCTCGGAGAATGATAAACTTTTGCGCAGCATCCTCGCCGACACGATCTTTTCTTTCGCCACCAACAAAAGGCTCTTCAACTCACTGTTGCTTCTGAACCGTCTACAGCAATATCAAAAAGTGTTGCGCTCGCTCGCTAATACCTCAAAGTGGGCAATCACTCCAGAAGACCAAGAGGAGTACCTTGGCCTAACGAACAAGGCCACCCTCAGTCTCTTGCAGGATGTTGACAATAGTCCCTTTCGGAATGCCGACCCGACCGGAGAGCGCGCCATCAATACAGCCAATATGATCCGTAAAAACCTGCATACTCTCTGGCTTGATGGCAGGCTACGCGAAAGTGATACCGATCAGATGTTCGCCGTCATCAAAGCCAGGCTTAAGGAAGGAATCTGTCAGCCCGATGATCTATTGACGCTACTTTCAAAGTCTTGACGCCTCAACCCTCTGGCAACAAAGCTGTGGCCCTGTCCAGCAGGATTTCGGCAACTTCCTCTTTGGTCATCTGCGGCAACTCTTCCACGTTACCGTCAGCGGTCAGGAACCGCACGATGTTCGTATCGCCATCAAACCCGGCACCTTCCTGAGTCACATCGTTGGCGACAATCATATCAAGATTCTTGTTTGCCAATTTTTCACGGGCGTGTTTCAGTAATTCTTCCGTTTCAGCAGCAAATCCAACCAGGATGCGAGAGCCCTTTTTCTGACCGAGTTCGGCAAGGATATCCGGATTACGCTGCAGGTCGACCGTCATGGTCACGGCACTGGCCTTTTTCAACTTCTGGTCACCACGCACCACTGGCCGAAAATCTGCAACTGCAGCAGCCTTGATGATGAGATCCGCTTGTTCGGCCACTCCCATGACTGCCTCATACATCTCACGTGCGCTAATGACCTGTATCGTCTCCACACCTTTGGGTTCGCACAAATTGACTGGACCAGAGATCAGAATAACCCTGGCGCCACGATTACGAGCAGCACAAGCGATAGCATAACCCATTTTGCCTGACGAATAGTTACTGAGGAAACGTACCGGGTCGATCTCTTCGCGCGTTGGCCCAGCTGTTACCAGAACCGTTTTCCCCGCCAGATCATTGCTGCCGAGAAGCGACTGGGCAGAGTTGAAAACTTCTTGAGGATCAGGCAGCTTGCCCTGCCCTTGCCAGCCACATGCCAGCTCGCCATAAACGGGTTCGATAAAATGGTAGCCAAGATCTTCCAGCTTTGCCTGATTCTCCTGATAGACGGGATTTTCCCACATGTTACTGTTCATAGCCGGAGCAAAGAGGACTTTAGCCCGGGTTGCCATGATTGTCGTCGTCAACAGATCATCGGCGATGCCGTTGGCCACCTTGCCGATAAGATTTGCCGTTGCCGGAGCGATCAGAACCAGGTCGGCACGATCAGCAAGCGAGATATGACCAATCTCCTGCTCCTGAATCAAACTGAAAAGCTCCGTATGAACAGGGTTCCCGGAAAGGGTTTGAAATGTAAGAGGGGCAATGAATTCCTGAGCACTGCGCGTCATAACAACGTGGACTTCAGCCCCAGCCTTGATCAGCAGGCGCAACAATTCGGCAGCCTTGTAGGCGGCAATCCCGCCAGTCACTCCTAGAATAACGCATTGACCTTGCAGCATCTCAGGCTCCATCACCAACAAATGGATTCATCCGTCTTTCCTGACCAATCGTGGTATCCGGACCATGACCGGGATGGACGATTGTTTCATCCGGCAATGTGAACAGACGCTCTCGGACACCTTCGACCAGAGCATCAAAATCGCCACCTGGCAGGTCAGTACGACCGATCGACCCGGCAAAAAGGACATCACCGACAAACAAATGCCCATCACTCAACAAACAGATGCTCCCAGGCGAGTGACCTGGCACATGAAAGACAGAAAAAGAATGTTCGCCCACTTCAAAGGTGTCTCCCTGATCGAGGAATCTGTCTGGTTCAGGTGAAGGGGCAACCGTCAGGCCATAAGCCTCAGCGTGATTCCTGGCGTTCTGCAGCAAAGGCAAATCCGCCGCATGCAGCATTAACTCCGCTCCAGTCTCTTCAACCAGCACCTGGTTGGCACCGATGTGGTCAAAATGGCAATGTGTATTGACGACTTTGCTGATCTTAAAACCATTGCTTTTGGCCAGTTGAAGAACTCGATTACCCTCTTCACCGGGGTCGATAACCACCGCATCATTGGTTTTCTGGCAGGCCACCAGAAAACAGTTCACCTGCAGAGGTCCGACACTGAGCTGATGTATTACAAGTCCGTCACTCATCATTCTTATCCTGTTTTTGAGACCCGAGGAGGTCGAGGTTTACACCCTGGAGTTGTTCACCAAGAGTATTGCTAAAACGTGACCGTGGCTGCCCTGTGCCTGATCTCTCTACAGACCCAACTGGCTTGGCTCTCTTTTCGACCGGTTTATTGATGTCACTTTCAGGGTCTGGTTTTGCTGAAGTCCCCTTGAAGAAGTATCGATCATACAGTCGATGGTACTGAGTCCAGGACGATTCGCTATCCGGTTCACGATCAATGTGTGTACGTAATCCATTAATTTTGGAGTCCAGATCATCAATAAAGTTCAGGATCACCGCTTCCATAGTTTTGGGCCGTTTCGGTGAACCATATTCATACTGGCCATGATGTGACAAGAGCAGATGTTTAAGAAGGATCGCCAACTCCTGAGGAAAGTTCTGCAGAGTACGTAATTTCTCTTCAACCAGTTCGACACCGATGACAATATGACCCAGTAGTTTGCCAGCATCCGTATATTCGAAGGAACGCAGATAACGCAGTTCAGTGACCTTGCCAACATCGTGCAGCAGAGCACCAACCACCAGCAGATCACAATTAATATCCGAGTAACGCTGACTGATATCATTTGCCAGCGCAGCAACAGCCAGTGAATGTTCAAGCAGACCGCCAAGGTAAACATGATGCATGGCCTTGGCCGCCGGAGCTCTCGTGTAACCTGCCATAAAAGTTTCATCAGAGAGAAAAGCCTGCATCAAGCCCCTCAGGTCCGGATCGGTCAGTCCTTCGACAATCGATGTCAACTCGCCAACCATTTCGGCTACCGGTCGAGAGGATACCGGTAGAAAATCGGATATCTCAATTTCAGATTCCTCAACCCGGGCCAGCTCCTGAATGACCAGCTGCATTTTGCCCATGTACACATTGGCTTTTCCGGAGACCTGAATAAAATCGTCTTTATTAAACAGGTCCGACAGCTCGTCAACACGATCCCAGACACGACCTTCGATCTCACCCGTGCAATCCATCAGTTTGAGGACCATGTAAGGGCGGCCATTTTTAGCCATGCCGATGGTCTTATTCCTGACCAGAAATGGTGCTTCTACCAAAACACGTTCCTGAATATCCTTTACAAATATTTTTTTCAAAAGCAACTCCTGACCGACCTTTACAATACCTGAATCATCTCTACAACGCTGGGTTATCTCTACAACTAAAGGACCGACTGCACAACCTGATCGGCAGCGCGCAAGCCATCAATCGCTGCGCTCATAATGCCACCCGCATATCCCGCGCCCTCACCTGTTGGGAAGAGTCCCGGATGACTAACCGATTCACCTTTTTCATTGCGGGTTATCCGGAGCGGTGCCGAGGTTCTTGTTTCCACTCCGATGAGAACCGCTTCTGAAGTCATAAAACCGCGCATTTTACGATTAAAATGCGGCAGTGCCTGGCGCAGCCCATAGTACACGAAATCCGGCATGACTTCACACAGTTCTGTCTCGACAACACCAGGTCTGCAACTAGATGCCACCGCACCTTTACCTTGACCCATAAAGGTCATCATGTTCTGGGCTGGCGCCATAAACCCAGCACCAGCGGCAATAAAAGCTTTGCGCTCCCATTGCTGCTGGAAATACATACCCCCTAGCGTTGTTCCTCCCCAGTCCTGCGGTCCAACAGTCACGACCAGAGCACTATTGGAATATTTGCCTTTTCGCGCCATTCGGCTCATACCGTTGACCACCAGGCCGCCAGCCTCAGAAGAAGCGTTGATCACTTCACCACCAGGGCACATACAGAAGGAATAGACACCTCGACCGCTTTCGTTATCAGTATAACGTAGCGCGTAATCTGCAACGGGTAGCTGATTTGCAAAGTCGCCGTATTGAATCTGGTTGATCAATTCGACAGGATGTTCCACCCGGACACCAACAGCAAAACCTTTGACATCGAGTTGTACACCTTTACGATCCAGCATAAGGTAGGTATCGCGCGCGCTGTGACCGGGAGCAAGGACCAGGGAATCGCACGGCAGCATCTCTTGATTGTTGAAGATGGCACCGGCAATACGCCCTTTATGAATTTCGAGATCCGTCAAACAGGTTTCAAAGCGGACATCGACACCAAGACGGATCAAATGTTCTCGAAAGTTAACAACGACCTTACGCAGCCGATCAGTGCCAACGTGAGGACGTGCTTCAATAAGAATCTCTTTTGGAGCTCCACAGGCAACCAGTGTCTCAAGAACTGCCAACCGCTGCGGATGTTTGAGGCGGGTAGTCAATTTACCGTCGGAAAAGGTACCGGCACCACCTTCACCAAACTGGACATTGCTGACAGCATTAAACTGTCCAGAAGCCCAAAAGCTATCAACATCTTTAACCCGTTGTTCAATAGGCCTGCCACGATCAATAAGCGTGACACGAATACCTGATTCAGCAAGGCGTTTAGCGGCAAAAAGGCCAGCCGGACCCATGCCTACCACCAGTGCGTGATGATCGACCTTGACTTTGGGTAGCCGCACATCAGGAGCATCGGGTAATCTCTCAAGTCGATCAGTGCCATGTTTTTGCAGCAGGGCCGCTTCGTCAACACAAGAAAACTCGACCGTATAGATTTTACGTATCCGACTCTTTTTGCGAGCATCAATGGAACGCCGGACAATCCTAAAGTCCCTCAGCATCTCAACATCGACACCAAGCTGGCGTGCAGCCTCCAGAGGCAACAGCTCTTCATCTGTCGAGATATCGAGAGTCAAATCACGCAGTAGCAACGCCATCACATTATCCGATCATCAAGCAATTGCATCATGCCAGTGGCAACCAAATCTGAAAAGTCGTTCCCTTACCCTGTTCGCTCTCAACATTGATGCGACCAGTATAGGTCTTGACAATACGAAGTACTACGGAAAGTCCGAAGCCGGTGCCCCGCTCCTTGGTGGTAAAGAACGGGTCGAAGATCTCATTCAGATGATCCTCTGGGATACCTTCACCGGTATCACTGACGGTCACCAGAACGTCCTTGTTATCGTGAGTCAGTGTCACCGACAGAGTTCCACCCTGTTTCATCTCAAAAAGGGCATTAGAAAATAAGTTGGAAAAAATCTGACCAATTTCATCGGCGTCAGCCAGGATTGAAGGTGTTTTCTGTAGAAACTGGCTCTTCAAGACAACATTTTGCGACTGCATCTGTTCAAGAAATGGCTGCAGACTTTTTTCTATAACATCATCGACATGAATAGTGCGCAACTGGAAGGGAGAACGTTTACTGGTCGAGAGCAGCTTAACCAGAATAGCATCAATACGTTCAACTTCATTGATGATCTTGCCTGAGTAGGACTGCATTTCCGGTTCATCTTCCAAACCGGCACAAATGACCTGGGCAAATAAACTTATTGAATTCAACGGATTGCGAATTTCATGAGCCATACCAGCAGAAAGGTGTCCAAGCGCAGCCAGTTTTTCTGTCAGCAAAATCTCATGATGAGCACGTTCAAGCTCTGCCGTTTTTTCTTCTACACGTTCTTCGAGCTCACGATTCCACCTTTCGATTTCATCAAGCAATTTCTCCTGCTCTTGGACAAGCTCCTTGTTACGCAACTCTATGGAGCGAATCCGAAGAATATTCTCAATACGTTCGACCAGCTTAGCGTTACTGAACGGCTTAAGGATATAATCTGAAGCCCCAGCCTTCATCAGCTCAACAGCAACCTCTTCGCTGCCTTTGCCGGTGAACATGGTCACATAGGTATCAGGAAAGCGCGCACGAATTTCCTTAAGTGCATCCAGGCCATTGACTTTTGGCATCATGTAGTCAAGCAGAACCAGAGCTGGTTGTTCACGTTCGATCAGCTCATAACTATCAATAGCATTGTCAACAACAGAAACATCGAACCCTCGGCTGGTTAATACCATAGATGTGAGCTCAAGAATCATGTGTTCGTCATCGACAATAAGGAGCTTTTCACGCATAGCTAATCACTCTTTTCCTGTTCCCTGAATCCGTTGACAAATGGAGGGCTTAGGCTTTCACCTTAAAAAAAGCAGAATACTCTTCAAACAACCCTTTGACAAGGCTATTGGCAGGATCTAAGCATAAAAAAGGCAGCGTTTCCGCTGCCTTTGCAAAACTGAGAATGTGTCTATTCCTGAATACGTATCGTCATTACCGGGATCGGAGATTTTCGAACAACCTTCTCCGCAGTGCTACCAAAGAGGACATGATCGAGACCAGTGCGACCATGGGTTCCCAACACGATTAGATTGGCGTTGAACTCAACAGCCTTTTTGATAATTTCATCATACGGAATGCCAGGTAAGACATAAGTCTCAAAATTATTAAAGTCATGCATGTTGGTTCGGCAGAACTTTTCCATCAACTTTTCGGCCCCCTGCTCTATCTCCTCTTCGAGTTTATCGAACGAGATATGCGGCACGTAGAAACCACGCAAGTCGACCGGTTCATTGATGATATGGATAATGATCAGTTTACTATCAAACTTTCGTGCCAATGAGAGGGCCGATTGAAAAGCAAAATCAGAACCTTCTGAAAAATCAGAAGCAAACAGAATGGTTTTAAAGTTCATAATCTCCTCCTTTGAACCTCATGAAACCTGGGAAACTGCTCCACCATTGAAAATCTTTTTCATGACCGAACGAAGTTCATCAAGCCTTACCGGCTTGTGAAGATATTCGTAAGCACCCAAATTCATTGCCTCGAGATATGACTCTACACCACCATACGCGGTTATCATTATAACACTCGTACTCGGGAATTTACGACTGAGCTCACGCAGAAAAACCAAGCCATTCATTTCCGGCATATTGATGTCGCTGATAACCAGATTAACCTTTCTGTGACCAAGATAATCAAGCGCTTCACTACCGTTCGCAGCACTCTCTACCTCAAAACCTTCCTGGGTCAATAACTTAGTCAGACCAATCCGGGTGTTCTCTTCATCATCAACAATCAGTATGCGTTTTATCGCTTCGCCCAAAGTGTCCTCTACATTGAATGGATTTGCGGAAAGTCTAACATGGAGCCTTGTTCTGTCAAGGGATACCACAGTGAATATTACAATAAAATAGCACGGTAAAACGGGAAGTTATGGAACAACTGTAGAAAGGGATATCGCCGGAATTACCGGCATTTACCTCATGTCATGCCTCGACAAAAAGCTGGTCAGGAGAGGAAATAAAGGTGTGTGTTTAACACTGCAATCAAGGGCATCGTGACATGAGACAGCAGTCAGCTGAATCGTCAGCGTTAAAGGCCCAGGATGTTTCGGACACGGTCTTGCAACTCACGGGGTTTGAAGGATTTACTAATAAAATCGTCGGCACCGATACGTCTTACCTCTGCAGCAGTTTCATCACCACGTTCAACGCCGCTCATAGCAAGGACTTTAACTTGCTTAAGCTGGGGCGATCCTTGCATTGCTTTCAGAATTTCTTTGCCGTTCTTGCCAGGGATATTCAAATCGAGCAAAATAAGTTGTGGAACGAGAGTACTGATCTGTTGCCAAGCCTCGTTGCCATCAGCCACCATAATTATCTCGATGGGAAGGTCCTTGAGGATATCTATGATCATTTCCCGGAAAAATCGTGCATCATCGACGACCAGAACAACAGGCTTACCAGACAAACGATCTTCCTGCTGAGGTTTTTTCTCTTTAACCAGAGAACCTTCCTCTTCAACCAGTGAGACATCAAAAACATGCTCACATCCAGGGCATTTGACCTTAGCCACTTTTGCTTTGCTGGTAGAAGGGTTAATACGGTAGCGTGCCTGACATGCAGGACATACAATCACCATAATAGTAGTTATTCTCCGGGAGTTATTTTTAAGCTGACCGTATAGATTATAAGCGAGACATCAGACAAAGCAAGCCTACGCAATGAGACCTCACCGGGAGGGAGTAGGGAATGGTAGTGGTTTACGCTGTAATGGTTTCACATCGAGCAGGAAACACTCATTCCTTTTGAGATGGAATGACGACCTCCTGGTTTGCTGGAGTGGTTTACACTGCAGATTCTGTCTCTGCGTGACCATTCACATTAACAGACTCCTGCACGGGCCCATTCTCAGTCACTTTCACTGGCTCTTTCTCAACCATTTTGACAGGCACCGGCTGACTTGAAACCAACTCAGCAGGGCCTTTTTCTCGAATCTTTGGTACTAAAAAGAAAATCGCAGTGCCGAGCACAACAACGACAATAGCCCAGAAGAGCAATCTGCCCAAACCTGCCCCGGTAGAAAACTTACTGAGTCGACCTGGACGCTGTATGACAGGACTCATTGGTTTAAGAGATTGAGGTGCATCACTTAACAAGGTTTCATCAAGTTGAACGAGCAGTGGGTCAATATCACTGCCAAGATAGCGAGCGTAAGCTTTGACAAACCCAACCACATAGGCTCTTCCCGGGAGATCAGAGAATTTGTTATTCTCAATGCTTTCCAGGTAAGTTCTGCGGATACAGGTTTTTTGTGCTACATCCTGCAGAGAGTAACCGAGCTTCTCGCGTTGGGCTTTAAGCTGAGCGCCAATATTTTCAACGTTATTTTCCATCATTTGTTTATAATCTTCAAATAGTTACTTGCCAAACGAGCTGTTTCGCTTTTCGGTGCAAGACGAACGACTTCCCTGAAAGACAGTTTCGCCTTCTCGGCATCTTTAATTTTCATGTAAACCAGACCCTGCCAATAATGCCCGTCAGGGAATCGGGGCGCCAACTCAACAGTGCGGGTAAACATATCAAGAGCTTCAACAGGCCGTCCCTGGCTATAATAGACTTCTCCCAGACGGAAGGGAGCCATGTAATAGCGTGGATTGAGATCTATAGATTTTTTATAAGCGCGTTCGGCCGCAGCATAGTCCTGCTTCTGGAAATTGGCTAAACCAATTCCTGTCCATGCCAGCTCGGGACGATCAAAAAGAAGATTATCTGCAGCGGTTCGAAACGCAATGATCGACTCATCATAACGTTCCATGGAAAGGTAGAGTGCAGCAAGGTTCTGGTAATACTCAGGGTCATCGTCACTTAACTTAATAGCAGACTTAAAGTGTTGCTCCGCCAAATCATGTGCCTGTTTAAGCCAATAGGCCTGCGCCAATGCAGACTGAATTTTAGGATCACGGTCATCAGATTTCTCAGCAAGTAAAAACTCTTTAAGAGCATCCGTCGGGTTATTCTCATCTAGCGCCGCAACCCCCATCATGTAGTGATACTTTGCCTGTTGACTCGCTGGTTTAGACTCTTCGTAAGGAACACAAGCCGCAACGCTGAGAGCCAGAAACATCAAGAATGTCAGAAACAAACGGTATTGCATTACAAAAAACCTTTCCGAAATCGGTTCAAAGGGAGGCCAGGATACGGCCAACAGTTTCACGCAACTGTAACCGGCGGCGATCCATCTCTTCTGCTGAGGGCGCTGACTTACGTGCCCGCAGGCCGGGGCGTTTGGCACGCATGGCTTCGACCGCTGCGAGCAGGTCATCTACGTTTTCAGTAGGTTCTGTCTCTACATCAGCCTTAGAAGCCACCTTATCATCTGCGACAACTGGAACTTCTTCCTTAACAGGATCACTGCTCGCTACTGTGGCCGTGGCCTTCTTCTTTTCTGCAGGGGCTGATTTAGCATTAGCAGTTTTAGCGTTAGCGGCCTCAATCTTGACAGAAGGCTTCTCTTTTTCTTCTGGGACTGGGATTTCTGCAGAGGGAGGTTCTTCCTTCTCTAACAAGCCTGTTTTCAACGGTAAAGATGCCCAGAGCATCTCCTGATCAGCCTCATCAAGCAGATGAATGTCCTGATCCGTCATAAGAAAACCCATCGATTCGACGAAATTCAGGACCTGATCCAACATACTGTCTGTTTTCTGTTCAGGGACAACACGCGGGTCACAGTAGTAAAAACTCAGCACCTTGCTTTTGTGCAGATGAAAAATGGCAACAGTGGCAATTCCACCCTCAACCTGATATTGGCAAAGAAATGCGCTGGCGTGTTGCGCTGACAACCCCGGAAGAGCTAACTGCACCTCGCGCATGGAGCGAAAAAGGTGCATAACCTTACTGGCAGGGACATTGATGTCATTAATTGACTTATCCCACTGGAACATGTAGACCTCCTGCCTTCATCCTGAAATTGTGAGCAAACGACAACTGAAAGTTGAATATGGAAACTATGAATTCAAGGCCATTATAAACCTTCGAATGCTGTCAGTGTCTGAAAACGACGGAAACGATCTTCAATCTCTGCCCAAGTCAGTTTTCGCAACCGGTCCAGGCTAAAAGCTTCAACGGTAAAGGAAGCCATGACACTGCCGAAAACCGTTGCCTTGCGAATAGTCTCGTCAGACAAATTATTTGTGGCTGCCAGATAGCCCATAAACCCGCCAGCAAATGTGTCACCAGCACCTGTAGGGTCGAAAACTTCTTCCAGGGGGTAAGCAGGAGCAGAAAAAATCGAATGCTCAGTAAAGACCAGCACTCCGTATTCACCACGCTTTACAACCAGTGTTTTCGGCCCCATCGCCAGTACAGCACGAGACGCTTTGACCAGATTGGCTTCATCTGCCAGTTGGCGAACCTCGGCTTCGTTGACCACAAGAATATCAACATGCCCTAAAGTACGGACCAGAGCATCACGTTTGCCGTCGATCCAGAAGTTCATCGTGTCGCAGGCAATCAACTTTGGTTTCTCAACCTGTTGTAAAACTTCGAGTTGCAATTCAGGATCGATATTAGCCAGGAAGACAAATTTGGCCTGACGATAAGATTCCGGAAGTTCCGGGTGAAAAGTTTCGAATACGTTCAGGTGGGTTTCCAGCGTTTGGGCTTCATTCAGATCATAACCATAACGGCCCTTCCAGCGAAAAGTCTTGCCTGGACGGGTCTGTAGACCAGCCAGATCGACTCCACGAGAAGTCAGGAATTGCCGTGGTTCGTCAGGAAAGTCCTCACCGACAACAGCAACTAATTGTACGCCAGTGAAGAAACTGGCGGACGTTGAAAAATAGGTCGCAGACCCTCCGAGGACATCATCACCACGTCCGAAAGGTGTTTCTACACTGTCGAAAGCAACCGACCCAATAACCAGAATATCCATACTGTTTCTTACTCCCTGGTGTCTTATCTGAGACAAATGGTTTGCCTGAGATAACAACAATTTATCATTTAAGCAAATCTGCTGATTTTTAGCAACGCTGCTGATGGAGCTAATCGAGATATTTACCAATGATCGGGTCAAGGTCCTTACGCGTCTGCTCCGGGATGAGTGAATGATCTGTCATAATAGCGAACTTCAAAGACTCCCCGCACTCGCATCGTGGTACTGAGGAGAGTTTGCTTACTGCCTGTTTGATGATGTTACGGGCCATGTCAACATTCTGTTTGATAATTGCCAGTACTGCCTCCACTGTGACGTCTTCATGGCCGTCGTGCCAGCAATCATAATCAGTCGCCAGCGCAACCGTGCCATAGCAGATTTCTGCTTCGCGAGCCAGGCGTGCTTCCGGGAGATTGGTCATACCGATGATATCAACACCCCAGGAACGATAAATCTTCGATTCAGCGCGCGTAGAAAAGTTGGGGCCCTCAATGCAGATATAGGTTCCACCCTTATGAACCGTCGCTCCGGCACTCTGACCGGCGGCAACGAGGACATCACTAAGCTCCTCGCAGACAGGATCTGCGAATTGGACATGTCCCGTCACACCCTGACCGAAAAATGTGGAAGCTCGCTTGCCCTGAGTTCGATCAAAGAATTGGTCGGGGATAACGATATGCCCCGGAACGATTTCCTCTTTCATACTACCGACGGCAGATACGGAAATAATCCTCTGCACACCGAGCTTCTTCATCCCGTAGATATTGGCGCGATAAGGCACTTCAGAAGGCAGAAGACGATGACCACGACCATGCCGTGGTAAAAAAACCATTTTGACCCCTTCGAGCTTTCCGGTGATATAAGCATCACTGGGGTCACCAAATGGTGTCTCGAGACGCACCTCATCAATATCCGTAAGCCCCTCGATTTCATACAGACCGCTACCGCCAATCACACCAATTGTCATCTGATCCATATCTTTACTCTCCATAATATCTGTTAGGACTAGGGCTTGAGACCGGGAAAACCCGTCTCCAGACCCTAGCAGCTTGTCGGACAATCAGGGCTGAAGCGAAAATTTGAATGTTTGAGGCCAGATTTTAGCTCATTTGAGAGTAATAGCCGTAGCTATTGGTCGAAAAGGAGCTGAGATATGGACCAAACAGACGAATTTGCAGCCAGTTTATTGATTGCCCGACAGGCTGCTAGACTCCAGCCCCCGGTTTACTCTTTAACTTCCCCTTCAACTGCCCACAGGCAGCAGAAATATCCTGCCCTTTACTCGCCCTGCGGATCGCAACAATCTGTCGATCCAACAGGTAAGTTTGAAAAGCGCGTATGGTTGGCTCATCCGGAGTTTTAAAAGAGGAGTCTGAGTGCTCGTTGAATGGAATCAAATTGACCTTAGCCTTAATTCCATGCAGCAATTTTACAAGGCGTTTGGCATCAGCCTGACTGTCGTTGACCCCCTTGATGAGGATATATTCAAAAGTAATTCTCTGGTGAGGTGCATGAGGATATCGCCGACACGCCTCCATTAGCTCGGCCAGAGGATAACGCTTATTGATCGGCATCAGTTCATCGCGGACAGCATCAGTCGTAGCATTGAGGGAGACCGCCAGATTAACCTTGATGCGATGACCGAGCTCGAGCATCTCTGGAACCAGACCAGAGGTTGATAAAGTGACTTTTCTTGAGCTGTAATCAAAGCCGGTTGCAACGTAAAGAATCTTCAGAGCATCGACGACATTATTCAAGTTGTGCATAGGCTCTCCCATGCCCATCATGACGATGTTATCAACGGTGTAGTCTTTACGTACAGCGCAGACCTGGTTGACGATTTCACTGGTTGCCAGGTTGCGTTCCAATCCAAAGGTTCCCGTGAGGCAGAAAGAGCACTGCATGGCACAACCAACCTGGGTCGACACGCACAGAGTATGGCGCCCACTCTCCATTGGAATCAGAACGGTTTCAATACTTTTACCGTCGTGAAGAGGAAATAGAAATTTGCGCGTTCCGTCAGAACTGACTTCAACTGCTTCATGCGTAAAGCTCGAGATGGCCGCGCGCTGACTCAATTCTTCACGAAAAGATTTGGCCAGATCTGTCATCTCAGCAAAGTCTTCGACCCCGCGCTGGTAAATCCAACGCAAAATTTGTTCAGCTCGGAATTTTTCCTTACCCTTACCGGCAAGAAAATCCACAAGTGCGTCAGGACTCAAGTTCTTCAGATCAACAAGTTGGTTGGAGTGCGTTATTTCAGTCAAAAGATAGCTACCTGATTTGTAAACAACGGATTAGACTTCAAACATGTAAAGGGACAAAAGACAGAGCCCTCCGGATTGTACCGAAGGGCTCCTGGTGACTCAAGTTTTTCTTCTACGGAAGGGCTTAAAGAAGCTCCAGCCCGGAAAAGAAGTAAGATATCTCGAATGCAGCTGTTTCTGGAGCATCGGAGCCATGAGTGGCGTTTTCACCGATACTGCCACCGAACTCTTTACGCATGGTTCCTTCTGCAGCTTCGGCCGGGTTTGTTGCACCCATAAGGTCTCGCCACTTGAGGATTGCGCCTTCAGCCTCAAGAGTCATGACGATGCAAGGAGCACTGCTCATAAAATCGGTCAACTCACCGAAGAAAGGGCGTTCCTTGTGAACATAGTAGAAACCTTCAGCTTCAACCTTACTCATGTACAGTTTCTTGATGCCGACAACCTTGAAACCTTCGGCGTAAATACGGGCCAGGATCTTGCCAGCGTTGCCAGCAGCGAAAGCATCGGGCTTGATGATTGCGAATGTGCGTTCCATGTTATACTCCAATAATTGTTTAGTGGTTTTAACGAACTTCGAGCTTCTAACATCAGCGTCAACAAAAGTCAAGGCGTTCACAAGAGCTGTGGACGGTTGTTCAAGGCTAGCAGCCTGTCGGGCAATCAATAAACTGGCTGCAAATTCGTCTGTTTGGTCCATATTTCAGCTCCTTTTCGACCAATAGCTACGGCTATTATTCTCAAATGAGCCAAAACCTGGCCTCAAACATTCGAATTTTCGCTTCAGCCCTAATTGTCCGACAGGCTGCTAGAGCAATGGAGAGTTGAAAGCCTATAACTAGTATCTTTTATTATTAGAAGCATGTATAGTGTGCGATGGATTTATAGCTCAACCATCTCTCGCATGACCAAAGGCTTTCAAACCGTATTGATATGATATTACGGTAAAAACCATTTAAACGGTCGTGCCGGGTTTTCCAATACGTCAATTGTCAATTTGCCCACATCTTCCAGTGATTTTCCTGGTTTTTATTGGTCTTGATTGACTCGTCTCAAGTAAGGGAGTCACGCTATGCAAAGCACCATACCTTCGGCTGGTGATCCAATCGAAGCCCGCTGCACCAAATGCCGCAAGAACACCAACCATATAATTGTCGCTATGGCCAAAGAAGTGCCAGTCAAGGTCGAGTGCAATACCTGTAGTGGGCAACACAAGTACCGTCCGCCCACAGCTCCCAGAAAACCTGCAGTGAGACGAACTGTTGACCCGAAAATTGCCGAGAGAAAAGAGCGGGAAGAGTTGATGCCCACCATGGGTGGCAAACAGAAGACAGATTATACTATGACAACTGCCTTTAAAGTAGGATCGCTGATGAACCATCCTGTGTTCGGTGTCGGCATTGTGCGGAGTTTGGGAGGTCCACGAAAAATCAAGGTTCTTTTTGAAGACGGCTTAAAAACGATGCGCTGTAAATAACTCTCTTACCTCGACTGGAGTTACTCCTTGACGAGGCGGTAAAATATGGGGCGCAATAAAGCCCCTAAGGAAATCATCAGAAAAGGGCAGACACCTTACGCATAAGGTACCTGCCCTTTACTTATCTGGATATCAAGAATGATTCAAACTGTTTTACCAGTAAGTGTATAACAAAAAACGAAGAGAATAACTTACCTGCTAACCCTCTTCCGGGGGTTCTTCGGAAGACTCCTGAGAACTGGCCTCTTTCTCTTCCAGTTTGGCCTTTTTCTTCTCTTCTTTCTTGGCTTTCTTGGCAAGTTCTTTCTGGCGCTTTTCATAGCCGTAATTAGGTTTTCTGGCCATTGCATTGTCCTTTTTGGCTGAGGATTGTCCGAACTGAAACAAAAAATGCTCGTTTGAGCTCAGAGGCTATCAGATTTCACTAACAGATTGCGATTAGAAAAAAGAGCCCCGCGAAAATTCGCGGGGCTCTTTTGCGAAAATATGCGAAATTTAACCTAGATCTTGTTCACATTAGACGACTGAGGACCTTTCTGGCCCTGGGTGACGTCAAAGGTTACGCGGTCTCCCTCGGCGAGAGATTTGAAGCCATCACCTTGAATCTCGGAAAAATGGACAAAAACATCAGGTCCATCATCCTGCTCGATAAAACCAAACCCCTTTGCGTCATTAAACCACTTCACTGTACCTTCTGCCATTTTCTTCTCCATATTCCCCTTGGGAACGTATTGGTTGTGTAAATCTTCAATCGCCTAAAGTTAAAAAACACACAGCGCAGAGGGTCTGCGTGTTTTGATCCATGTTGACACCTTGTCAATCTGAAGAGCGGCAAAAACTTACACAAACTTTCTTAAGTTATGGGAACATACACGATGATTTTCAAAAAAGCAAGATTTAAATACAGACAGCGAAAAGAGCCTTTACAGAGGATGCCACTTCACAAAACAGTTAAGGGCGACTGGACTGTCACCCTTAACTGTGAGAGCTGATTAAACCCGTCGGATTTTATTGACCACCTGAAGAAGCAACCACAGGCTTATTTGATCGCTTGGAGAAGCGGTGACGATTACGAGAGCTTCTCGACCGGTCAGAAGTTGGTTTCCCAGAGGTGGCATTGCCATGCTCATGCTTCCCTGCCGGTTTGCAACCACGGCTATTGCGATGTGCCTGCTCAGAAACCGGGGCAGCATTTACCGAAGGTGCAAACCCATCCAGAGTGCGGCGTTCAATGGAACGGCCGAGAACTCGCTCGATAGCCCGTTCCATTGAACGGTCAGCAGTAGTCACCAGGGTAAAAGCGTCACCACTGCGAGCAGCACGTCCGGTTCTACCAATACGATGAATATAGGCTTCTGGAGTATTGGGCATATCAAAATTGATCACATGAGAAACCTGGCTGACGTCAATGCCACGGGCAGCGATGTCAGTAGCGACCAGGATCTGGTAGGTGCCATCACGGAAACCGTCCAACGCAGCCTGGCGGCGATTCTGTGACAAGTTCCCCTGCAACGAGGCAGCCTTGTAGCCAACTTTGCCAAGTTTGTCACCGAGGCGCTTGGCGCGATGTTTGGTGCGAGTAAAGACCAACACCGAGCCGGTATCGGTATGCTTCAAAAGAGCGAACAACAGATCGGTCTTACGGGCTTCGTCAACCGGATAGAGGGCATGGCTAACCGTAACAGCCGGAGCCACAAGATCAACCTGAACCGGTTCAGGATCGCGCAAGACGTCTTTAGCCAGACTACGAATCTCCTTCGGCATGGTCGCCGAGAAAAGCAGGGTCTGACGCTGTGTCGGCAGGTGTGAAAGCAGCCTCCGTATGTCTGGCAAAAAGCCCATATCAAACATCTGGTCCGCCTCATCAAGCACCAGGACTTCTAGACGGCTGAGATTGATAGTCTTCTGTTTGATGTGATCAAGCAAGCGCCCGGGACAGGCAACCACAATGTCAGCACCCTGCTTGAGACGGGCGATTTGCGGGTTGATTTTAACACCACCGTAGACGGTGATGCTGCGCAGGCCGGTGGCCTGACTGAGGCTGCCAATCGCAGCATTAATCTGCTCGTCCAACTCGCGGGTTGGTGCGACAATCAGGGCACGAACATGACCACGGCGACCATTGATCAGACGCTGCAAGATAGGCAGAGCAAAGGCGGCTGTCTTACCAGTACCAGTCTGGGCAAGTCCCATAACGTCACGGCCAGCAAGAACCGTCGGGATAGACTTAGCCTGGATCGGAGTCGGTGTAACATAGCCAGCAGCCGTGACTCCAGCGGCAACCTTAGGGTGAAAATTGAAATCTGTGAACTTCATATATTCCTTTAACTAAAACTCGTCTAAGTGCAGGTATGCTGTGGTAGGTAAGTGTGACATCGTCGACGAGCTCAGCGCTCTTAAGTGTGGCGCAAAAAAACGCCCCGAAACAGTCCGGGGCGTTACGATATCTTCGTGATGATCCTAGAACAGCTTAAAGTTGCCTAGGTGAACAAGTCTAACCTTGGTTAGCAACTTCACTACATTAACCGTTTTACCTTGTTGATGTCAAGCAGATGCGAAACTGAGCAATCATACGTTCTGAGGCAAGTTGCATTATCAACCCACAAGAAGAGGCCTCAACCCCATGATGTCGGTGGCTCTTTATCAACAATCTTCTCAACAGCGATACCTTCAGATTTTGGCTTTGCCAACAAAAGAATCATGTAACCTGCAATCCCGGCAATCAGCGAACCAGTGAGAATACCCAGTCGATGTGTGGACAAGTAGGAAACCGCATCGCCACCAGTATGTTCGAAGGCCAAACCACCGATGAACAGGCTCATCGTAAAACCAACACCACAGAGGACTGCGACCCCGAGCAGATGTCGGGGTGTCGCCTTCTCAGGTAATTCCGCCAGCCCCATTTTGATCGCAGCCATGGAGAAACCGTACACACCGACCAACTTGCCGACGACAAGACCAAGCATAATACCCATGGGTACGGGATGAAAAAGGTCACCAATGCCCATGTCAGAGAAAGAGATACCAGCATTTGCAAAAGCAAAGACAGGCAGAATCAAATAGTTGACCCAGGGGTGTAGTCCATGTTCAATGCTTTTGAGTGGAGAGAAATTGGGGTCTTTCCTGCTCTGCATGGGGATAAAAAGAGCAAGAGCGACTCCTGCCAGAGTGGCATGCACACCGGATTTGAGTACGAATATCCACAAGAAAGCCCCCACCCAAAGGTAGGGAGCAGTACTCTCAACACCCCGACGGTTTAATACCGTCAAGACAATCAGACAGATGGCAGCAAGAACCAACATCCAGGTTGAAAGATCACCGGAATAAAAGAGTGCGATAATAACGATAGCGCCGAGGTCGTCCATAATCGCAAGGGCGAGCAGGAAGATCTTGAGAGAAGCCGGCACTCGACTACCGAGCAAGGCAAGGATGCCGAGGGCAAAAGCGATATCAGTAGCAGCCGGAATGGCCCAGCCATTCAGGGCGGTCGCGTCACCTATGTTGATCAGTATATAGATAAGAGCCGGAACGACCATGCCCCCCAGAGCAGCGATTCCGGGGAGTATGACCTGTTCACGAGTGGAGAGCTGGCCGACAAGAACTTCGCGTTTAACTTCCAGACCAATAAAAAAGAAGAAGACAGCCATCAACCCATCGTTGATCCAGAGCAGGAGTGGCTTAGCAATATGAATATGACGACCCAGTCTGATTTCTAGTGGCGTCTCAAGAAAAAAATCGTAGATAACATGCAACGGCGTGTTGGCAAAAACTAAGGCAAGCAGGGTCGCCACCATCAGGAGAATACCAACAGATGACTCTTTCTTCAGGAACTCTTTGATCATTTCAAGCACGAAGCCCTCCATCAAGTTTGGCAAAGAAAAAAGTATAGATGAAATTGTGTTAAATGCGAATAGAACTGTTTCAATAAGAAAAAAAGTGGGAGCAGAAATATATTCTGCTCCCACTTTACTCAATCGCTCAGTAGCGCATAAAAAGGGGCAAACACCATAAGGTGCCTGCCCTTTCTGTTTTTCTTATAAAACTATTGTCTACTAGACAATAGCCTCCATTCCTTCCATAGCCTCACGTAGTTCTTCACCCACTTCTTCGACCAGAGTATTGCGGATCGCTGAATTGACTGCTACCAGGGTCTGATTGTCGACTCCGTTTTCTTTCAGGTCGAGGCCTTTGCCGATAACGCTGGTATCCACCTTGGCCATGAAGTCCGACAGTAACGGTACACAGCTATGGGCAAACAGGTAGCAACCGTACTCGGCGGTATCAGAGATAACCTTGTTCATCTCGTAAAGCTTCTTCTTGGCGATAACGTTAGCAATCAGCGGAGTCTCGTGCAGCGACTCGTAGTAGGCCGACTCTTCTTTGATGCCAGCTTCCACCATAGTATCGAAGGCCAGCTCAACACCAGCTTTGACCAGGGCGACCATCAGGATGCCGTTATCGAAGTATTCCTGCTCAGGGATGGCGGCTTCTTGAGCTTCAGATTTTTCGAAAGGCTCATCGTTGGTCTCTTCGCGCCAGCGCAACAGGTCGGCATCGTTGTTAGCCCAGTCTTTCATCATGGTTTCGGAGAAAGCGCCATAAAGAACGTCATCCATATGCTTTTGGAACAGCGGAGTCATGATCTCTTTCAATTCCTCAGCCAGCTCGAAAGCAACCAGTTTGGCCGGATTGGAGAGACGGTCCATCATGTTGGTGATACCACCATGCTTGAGGGCTTCAGTAACAGTCTCCCAACCGAACTGGATCAGTTTGGAGGCATAGCCGGACTCGATTCCAGACTCAATCATCTTGTTGTAGAAGAGGATGGAGCCGGTTTGTAGAACGCCACAGAGAATGGTCTGCTCGCCCATAAGATCGGACTTAACTTCAGCAGTGAAGGAGGAGAACAGGACGCCAGCGCGGTCACCACCGGTTCCGCAGCAGTAAGCCTTGGCAATATCCAGGCCATCACCGTTTGGATCGTTTTCGGTGTGGACAGCAATCAGAGTCGGAACACCGAAGCCGCGCAGGTACTCGGCACGAACCTCGGAACCTGGGGATTTAGGGGCAACCATGATGACGGTCAGGTCTTCACGGATCTGCATTCCTTCCTCAACGATGTTAAAACCGTGAGAGTAAGAAAGGCAGGCGCCTTTTTTCATCAACGGCATAACATGGTTAACGATCGGGGTATGGTACTTGTCGGGAG
>JAJRRB010000065.1 GCA_024279915.1 Deltaproteobacteria bacterium | reverse complement strand
ACTAGAGCCTCACATGGATGAAATGGCTGTGTTGCTCAGTAAAGAAATGGGCAAGGATATCCGTCGTGCTACTGGCGAAGTGAACGGCACGGTGTACGGAGGCAGCCACATGGCGCGAACTGCGATGGCGGCGCTGCAGAGTGTCGATCTCGGCAGCGGTACCCACGTTGAATATAAACCTTTAGGGGTTGCCGCGGTGATTTCGCCCTGGAATTATCCGCTGGCGATGGCCAACAATCTCATTGTTCCGGCACTGGTTGCTGGTAATGCTGTGGTATTCAAACCCTCGGAGGAGACACCGCTGATCGCCAAGGCTTTTGTTGAACATCTGAACCAGATTCTGCCACAGGATCTGTTACAGATAGTTTATGGCGATGGCGAGCAGGGCAAGGCGTTGGTTGAGGGTAATGTCAACATCATTGCTTTTACCGGTTCGCAAGCGACCGGCAAGCAGATCATGGCGTCGGCCGCTGATCAACTCAAACGTCTGGTGATGGAGCTCGGCGGCAACGATCCGATGATCGTCATGCAGGATGCCAATCTTGAGTCCGCCGCTCGTTTCGCCGTTGGCTGCAGCTTTGAAAATGCTGGCCAAATGTGTATTGCGACAGAGCGGATCTATGTCGATGAACGGGTTGCCGATAAGTTCGAGCAACGCGTAGTTGAGCTGGCTTCTGCCTATCAGGTTGGCCCCTGGGACATGCCGGGCGTGAACATCGGGCCCATCATTAATGCCAAACAGCATGGTAAGATTGTCGAACATATTCGTGATGCAGAAACAAAGGGAGCCAGATTGTTGCTGGGCGGTTCACAGCATGAAGAACCTTATATCAACCCCACTGTGATCGCTGATATGACGCCTGACATGCTGATGGAACAAAACGAAACGTTTGGTCCAGTGGTCTCAATCAGCCGCTATTCAGATATCGATGAAGCGATCCGGCGGGCTAACGATTCGACCTACGGGCTGGGTGCGGTTGTTTATGGCGGTAAGGGGGCTGACATTGTCGCTGAACAGTTGGAAGCCGGAATGATCGGTATTAATCAAGGCGTTGGTGGGGGTGGTGATGCACCCTGGGTTGGTGCAAAGCAGAGCGGCTTTGGTTTTCATGGCTCTCCGGAAGGACATCGGCAATTTGCCCAAGTCCGGGTGGTCAGTCGTTAGTGTCCGGTATCAATTAGACCTCTACCGTTTTTGTTGTTGCCCCCCTTAAATTATCCAAGGTTGCTATCAATTAAGTCAAAATTAAGCTCCTGCTCGGCCAATTTCTTGACCAGATTGATCTTCTCCAGATCATCTGCCGTGATCTTTGAAACGTTCTGTGTAACTGTTTTGAAAACTGATGATGTGAGTTGTTCAGTTCTCATGAACGGCAGTTCGCTGTCGTCAAGGACCTGCTTGGTCAACCTGGCCATCGGGCTGGCACCGGAAATTAGAACTCCGGCAAGTTTTTCGCGATATTCGGGGATGTGATAGAGCGTGGCGAGCATGACCAGTAATTCATCGCGGCTGCTGTTGACCAATAACAGGGTTGAGTTCTTGAGAATCTCGACAACCTTTTCTGTCGATGCTGCCGCCAGCTGAATTTGCTTGATGATCTGCATCGCTTGTTCGCGAGTTGCCCGAAGTTGCAGATTGAATAGTTTGGCGACATGCTGCAGAGTTGGACCAGCGAGGATTGGTGAAAAGTTGAAGCCGCCCTGCACGATGAAGTCCTGGTCGGCAAAAGCCTTGGTCATATATTTGAGAGTCTGATCGCGTTTTTCAGCAATCAGCTTGTTTGGTATGACAATGCGTACTTTGGCCCCTTCCATCTTATACAGAGCCAGATTCATACTCACATCGTCAATCACGTGGCCAATGCCTCCACCACTGATTAACATGACAGGCGCATCAAGCAGTTTTGCCACCCGCACATTGCTTAAGCCGAGGACCGAACCGACGCCGCTGTGCCCTGCACCTTCTATAATCAGGAAGTCGCAGCGCTCTTCGAGTTCTTTACACGCTTCGACCAGTTGTTTCTCAAGCTGGCCCTTGGTCACGACACCATCGAGAACCTTGCGTGTGAGTCCCGGCTGCACCACCACTGGCGACATCAGTTGAATATCATCTTCAAGCTCGAAGACTTTGGCGATCAGCGCAGCATCTTTGTCGACCCAGAAATCATTGTAGCGAGCGGGTTTCGGTCCGATCGGTTTGATAAAGCCAACCCTCTTGTACTTTTGGCGAGCCAGATGCAGCAGGGAGAGACTGGTGGTGGTTTTACCGCAATCCTGGCCGGTTGCGGCAATAAAGATTTTACGGGCCATTTTAAACTCCCTGGAATGGTACTTTGATATTGGTCTTAACGGCTATCAATGCCTTCTTATTCTGCGAATATTTAACGTTTCTGTCAATGCAGAAGATGACAATTCTCGCAGCCACACATCTGTGCTATAACAGGCCCCATGTTACAGCTTAAAGATGTTGTCAAACAGTTTGCCGATCAGGTCATCCTGCGTCATGTCGACTGGCATGTTCGCCCCACGGATCGTATCGGTCTTTGCGGCGAGAACGGTGCGGGCAAGACCACCCTGTTGCGGCTGCTGGCCAGGTTGTCCGAGGTTGATGCTGGCACGGTCCAGATTGCTCGGGGGACTACAATCGGCTACCTCCCTCAAGAAGGTCTGGATCACTGCGGCAAGGACCTTTTCACTGAGGTGCGTTCGGCCCTTGCGGAGCTTCTCTCTGTAGAGGCCGAATTACAAGTGCTGGAAGAGAAAATCAGCCGTGAAACAGAGCAGGCGGATCTTGACCGATATTCAGAGCTGCAAGAGTTTTTCCGGCAGCGTGGTGGTTATACGATTGAAGCAGAGATCGGTCGAGTTCTGAAAGGTCTTGGCTTTGCGGAAGAAGATTGGCAAAAGCCGTGTGAGAACTTTTCTGGTGGCTGGCAGATGCGCATCGCTCTGGCCAAGTTACTGTTGCAAAAGCCTAATTTGCTACTGCTTGATGAACCGACAAACCATCTTGACCTGCCTGCCCGTGACTGGCTTGAAGGTTATCTAGCCGCATATCCCCACGCCGTGATTATGGTCTCCCATGATCGTTTCTTCCTTGATCAGGTGGTCACACGGATTGTCGAAGTCTGGCATGGCAAGTTGACGGATTATCCAGGTAATTATTCTCGTTATCTGACTGCCCGGGATGAACGGGTTACCTCTTTGCGGGAGACCAAAAGACGCCAGGACGAAGAAGTTGCGCGCCTCGAGTCCTTCATCAATAAATTCCGCTACAACGCCAACAAGGCTGCCCTGGTGCAGAGCCGGGTTAAACAGCTGGCTAAAATCGAACGCATTGAATTACCGCCGGAGCGGAAAAAAATCGGTTTGTCCTTCCCGCCGCCGCCCAAAAGCGGGCGTATGTCAGTCAGCCTTGCCGGGGTCTCGCATGGTTACGGCGACCTGTCAGTTTTGGAAGGGGTTGAGCTTGCTGTTGAACGGGGCGAGCGGGTCGCGCTGGTTGGCGCCAACGGCGCCGGTAAGTCGACCATGATGCGTCTTCTGGCCGGCGTGGAGACACCTTTAAAGGGTGAACGTGAAGAAGGGCATAACCTGGACATGGCTTATTTTGCCCAGGATCAGGCACGTACCCTGGATTCAAGCTTGACCGTTCTTGAGCAGATCACTCGGGCCGCACCGTTTGACATGGTGCCGAAAGTCCGCAACCTGCTTGGCGCTTTTCTCTTTCATGGTGACGATGTCCACAAAAAGGTGGCGGTCCTTTCCGGTGGTGAGCGCAACCGTCTGGCCCTGGCGATCCTGCTGCTTAAGCCCGCCAACCTGTTGTTGCTGGATGAGCCGACCAACCATCTTGACCTGGCGTCCAAGGAAGTTCTTCTGCAGGCCTTGAAGGGCTACCAGGGGACCCTGGTCTTCGTTTCTCATGATCGTTACTTTGTCGATGCTCTGGCCAGTCGGGTGGTCGAGGTTGCCGGGCACCGGGCGACCTCTTACCTGGGTAATTATGGTGAATTCCTGCGAGCTAAAGGTGGCGAGGGTGATGCCAGTCACTCTGCGTTGCGGGTTGAACAGACCAACTCGAAGCAAATCTCTTCACCGGAACAGGATAAAGCTTCCCGGGTGGTCTCTCACGCGGAACGTAAGGCCGTAAGACGTGAAGAGCAGAAACGTCAAAAGCAACTGGTGGAAGTTGAAAAACGGATAGAGGCTCTCGAACAGGAGTTGAGCGAACTGACCATCGAGATGCAGGATCCGTCCTTGGCTATTGATCACGCCTGTCTTGGTCCTTTGATCGACAAACATACCGAATTGCAATCTGAACTGGATGATTGCCTGCAACGTTGGGAAGTTCTGCAGGAGTTGTTGGCAGCGAATGGTGCCTTGTGAGTCGTCCGTTTATCATTGCCGTCGCCAGCGAAAAGGGTGGAGTTGGCAAGACGACGATTGCCACAAATCTGGCTGTTTATATCAAGGCACTTCGTGAAGACCTGCCGGTAACAATTGCCTCTTTCGATAATCATTTCAGCGTCGATCAGATGTTTGCCCTCGGGCCTCGTCCAGAGAAAAGTATCACCGAATTACTCGAGAATATCCCCCTTGCTGAGCTTACTGTTCTTGGTCAATACGGCGTGCAATATATGGCTTCAGCGCGTCGTCTGCAGCCGCCCTCTCATGCGCCGGGTTGGCTGCGCCAGCGCTTACACTCTGCTGCACTTCCCGGTATCCTGATTCTTGACACCAGGCCGATTCTCGATTGGTTTACCGAAGCGGCCTTACTGACCGCCGATCTTGTGCTGGTGCCGATCAAAGACCGTGCTGCTCTGGTTAATGCTGGCGCGTTGCGTCAGATCCTGACCACGGCTGAACGCGTCGACCGGCTTTGGCTGCTTCCCAGCCTGGTTGATACGCGTGCCCGTCTGAATGCCGAAGTCCGTGTTCATGAATTTCTCACTTATGCGGCCCGAGAACGTGATTATCAGGTTCTGGATATTCACATCAGCAAGAGCCCCAAGGTAGAAGGGCTTGCTTCCGGCTTTTCCAGTCGTATACGCCCGGTTCTCACCCACGCCCGTAACACCGCTGTGCATGGTCAACTCAAGCAGCTGGCGGATTTTGTTCTGTCCCGGTTTGATACCGAGCCAAACCTCATGTGTGGTAGCCAGACGGGCCTGATGCCGGAAGAACTTGCAGGAATATCTGCTGGTCATCACCGCCGTCTGGTTCTTGAGTGCCCCTGCTGTTGTCGTCAGTCCCTCTCAGATGGTGGGCACTTTTATTTTGATCTGCGCAGTCGCCGTAGAGGCTTCATGCATGCGACCTGTCTCGAGCAACTCTATGAAGTGCTCAAACTGGACGTTGCTGACGGGTTGGATGATCTGGTTGCCTTGACGATTGATGGGCCCGGACTGGTTGGAGCTGAACCCCGATTGACGACACACCTGTTTGGTGCCGATGGCGGCCTGCTCAGCAGCGAAGAAATAGATCTTGATGAGCAGTCATCTCTGGTCGAGATGTTGTCGATGATGATCGGTCGGTCACTGGACGAAGCTTATCATGAGCTGATCCTGGTAAGTCGTGTTGCTCAAAATGCAGAGACTCAACTGGCTGATGATACATACCGTGATTTTAAGCTACGGCGTCGCCAGTTTACTCGAGAACTCCGTGATGCTGGTCTCTTCTGACAGCAGCACTTTGGTTGCAACTTTCTGTTGTCAACAAATAGAATTGTCCGGTTTAATAGCAAATGAATTGTCCGGTTTCTCTCACAATCAAGTAGGGAAAGAAACGGACGCAACGGTTATTGATTTTCAGCCTTTTTGATGGAATCAATGATCTGCCCTTTTCGGT
>JAJRRB010000064.1 GCA_024279915.1 Deltaproteobacteria bacterium | reverse complement strand
CTCTGCAGCGCCGCCATCGCAGTTCGCGCCATGTGGCTGCCTCCGTACACCGTGCCGTTCACTTCGCCAGTAGCACGACGGATATCCTTGCCCATTTCTTTACTGAGCAACACAGCCATTTCATCCATGTGAGGCTCTAGTTGTGCATAGGCTTTTCCCAACTGGGCAACCCGCTCAGAGAAACTGAACTTTTGCCACTTTTTGCCAGCAGCATGGGCCCGTTCGATCATCTCACCAAGCTGCACTGTCGAGGTAATCGCAACTTCGCCCAGTAATTCACCATTGCTCGGATCGTATGAAGCTAGTCTCTTCTCCATCTCAGTTCCCTTTATGTCAAATGGTCTGCTTAAATAGCGTGTCAAATAAACCGCTTCATCATCTCAGCGGTAAAAGCTTCTATATTCTCCAGAGTGACCTTATATGCAGCGCGTGCCTTTTCAGCATGTCCGCGCAACTCCGCATCATGCAGATCCTCCAGCTTCGAAAAAACTCCAGTCCGTCGGCCTACCATGTAGAGCAACTGTTCTTCTGGCGGCATAGCCAGGACTTTCCGAATCGGCGCAGTCATGCGCTCCTTGTCATCCGGTAAACGACCGTCCACTTCCTGAAAAAGGTTGAGTATATGATCGCTTTTGACCGTACTCGCAATCCCCTGCAGATTATCAAGAAACAGGAGCAGTTCTTCCGCCATCTGCAGATCACCGATCTTGGTAAATTCACCAGACTGGCAATCCTTGAACAGTTCCACGTTTTCCGGAATAGCCAAGGTTCGTATGCGGATAAAATCCGGGTTGATCTGATTGATCGCATCGGCAGTCTCAAGTGCATTCTCGCGCGAGAACGCCTCTCCTCCGAGACCCGGCATGAAATATTCCGATAGTTCAATCCCGGTCTGTTTGACCTTCTGACCGGCGACAATCTGGGTCTTTTTATCGACGCCTTTCTTGATAAAATCAAGGACTTCATCCGCCGCCGACTCCATGCCGACATGAATTCTATTCAATCCGGCGGCCGCTATACGGGCCATATCTTCATCACTGATCCGCGCGATAGAGTGAGAGCGGGCGTAGGAGGTAATGCGCTCAACCTGCGGGAAGGCCTTGCGCACGTTATTCAAAATTTCAACGAGATCATCGGGTTTGATGACCATGGTATTGGCATCTTGAAGGAATATCGACGTCATCCCGCTCTGGAACCAGTTTACTGCCACTTGAAACGCTATCTGCTCACTCTCAGGTCGATCGGTCTGAAGAGCAAGCAACTCCCGCTGGCTTCCACCCCCTGGCTGCTCCGCAATTGTCTGGATGCCATCAATATAATGCCGAATCGTATCGATGTCTTCTATGACATGATTGACTGGACGAATGCTGAACTTTTCACCTTTATAGAGACCGCAGAACTTGCACTTGTTCCAGGGGCAATTGCGGGTGATCCTGAGCATTAGGCTCATGGCTTCGCTTGGCGGGCGGATAGGCCCCAGTTCAAAGCCCTGATAGTTTTCGGTCGTTGGCATCAGTAGCGCTTCCTGTCTGAAAAATATGAATAGATCTTTCCTGTGTATAGGATAGACCATTTCCATGACTGATAATTGGTAAATTTGAGGGAGTGTCTGTTTCTTGCTAGGAATCTTCAGGGAGAAACCCGACCCTCGTCCTTCTTAAACACCAATAGTATCTAAGGCCACCTGGTTACGGGTGGCCTTAGATTATTCGGGTATTCCTACTCTGTACAAGGTGCCTTAGACGAAGGTTCTGCGCTCAGCAACGAGAGGATAATCGTTGCCTTTTTCCAAGTTTATCAGCGGATCCTTCCCGACAACAGTCCAACCATCTGATCGCTTGAATTTGGCGACTTTGTCAAGTGACAGAAAAACGTTAAAAGCTTTATGAGCCATCTGGCAGACAGCGCCATCTTTCAACTCAACATTGATTTTATATGACATTGCAGTGACTCCATCAAACAACAGATTGCAAAACCTCTACAAATTAATCCTTTACAAGTTTACACCAGTGTAGAGGCAGGTCAATGAAATGAGATTCTTTACCATGCAGGCCGTTGTCGAGTTATTCAAATTTTCCGTGTGCCAGATCCAGATTATACGACTCCATATATGGATTCACCACAAAGCGCCAAAACCATGAGAAAGCCAGTCGCTAACGACGAACCGGGGCACAAATCGACAGTTTTCTGTTTCACAGCGACCACCCCTTAAATCTCTGATTTAATTATTTCCGTGCATTTTTTAATATTTTTGTTATAGTTCGCCCGTATCTACCGTTTTTTAAAGGTTTTTTTCGATCTTAAGGACTAGTCGCGGTCCTACAGATACACAGTTTCGGTATTTATCCTGTTCTTGAGCGAGCTCCCAGTTCCGGTTGAGCTAACCATCTCAAGCCAGGGTTTGTACCCCCAACAGGTTATTAGGATGTCGCATGCGACAACCGGGAAGATTTTTATGTCTAAAAAAATGATGGTTAACGCCACCCATCCCGAAGAAAACCGGGTGGCTATCGTAGAGAACGGCATTCTTACTGAACTGGATATTGAGGTTGCCGGGCGTGAGCCCACCAAAGGAAACATCTATAAAGCGGTTGTCGTCCGGGTTGAAACCGGCCTGCAAGCCGCTTTCGTTGATTATGGGGCTGAACGTATGGGCTTTCTGCAAATCGACGAAATCAATTACACCACAGTTAAACCGGACTACAGCCCTGCAGAAGATGGCCGTCGGCCACGCATCGGCGACCTTTTGCACCGCGGCCAGGAGATCCTGGTGCAAATAACCACGGAAGAGCGTGGCACTAAGGGTGCTGCCCTGACCACCTACCTCTCCTTGGCCGGTCGCTACATGGTACTCATGCCTGGCAGCACAACCAGGGGTGTCTCCCGCAAGGCCGAGAGTGATGCACAGCGCAAAGAGCTGAAAAAAGCCATGGCTTCCCTTGACCTGGCTGAAGGTGTCGGCTACATCGTCCGCACGGCCGCCCTGGATCAGACCCGCGAAGAATTGGAACGCGACTACCATTACTTGATCCGCCTTTTTGAAAGCATCAAAGAACTTGAACAGAAAAGCAAAGCGCCCGCTCTGATCTATAAAGAATCCAACCTGATGATCCGCTCGATCCGTGATTACTTCACCACTGATATGGATGAAGTACTGATCGACGACACACAGGTATTCAAGGAAGCCAAAGATTTCTTCCAGATGGTCATGCCCGAGCAGGTCAAACTGGTCAAACTGCATCAGGAACGCCGACCGATCTTCTCCCGTTACCAGATTGAAGACCAGATAGAAACCTTGAGCCGCAACAAGGTCTCGCTGCCCTCCGGTGGCTCGATTGTCATCGACCCGACGGAGGCGCTGGTTGCCATCGATGTCAATAGCGGCAAGATGGCTTCGGAAAAGGGCGTTGAAGCCACAGCGACCAAAACCAACCTGGAAGCTGCTGAGGAAGTCGGCCGGCAACTGCGTCTGCGTGACCTGGGTGGACTGATCGTTATTGACTTTATCGACATGCGCGATCGCAAGAATAATCGTCTGGTCGAGAATCAAGTCAAAAAATCTCTGGAAAATGACAAAGCCAGAGTCAACGTTGGGCGTATCAGTAAATTCGGTCTATTGGAAATGAGCCGCCAGCGAATAAAAGCGACCTTGACGCAAGGCTCCCACCTGCCCTGCCCGCACTGCAACGGTACCGGTGAGCTGAAAAGCCCTGAGACCCAGGCTGTTGCGCTACTGAGAAAGATTCACGCCAGCGCCGCCAAGGGCCAGGTCAGTCGCGTCGAGGCCCAATTGCCTCTTGAAGTCGCCGCATACCTGCTGAACAATAGCCGTGAAGAGCTTGTCGATATGGAGCGGCGCTATCAGCTGCAGATTCATATCCACGGCAACCGGGACTTTCTGGCTGATCAGGTTGAGATCGAAATTCAGAAAAAAGAAAAAGAGAAGGAAAAACCAACCCAGCCTGAATACGTAGCCGCCGGAACTCTACCAATGGTCATCAAAGAGGACGCCAAGCAAGAACCTGGCAAGTCGGCGCAACCAGAGGCAGCGGAGGCTGAAGCAGAACCCGCTAAAAAACGTCGTCGTAGAAGGCGGCGTAAACCAGCTGCTGCATCTTCTTCGGAAGAGACCCAAACAACTGTAGAAAGCCCAGCAGACGCCCAGGACGCTAAGCCTGCAACCGACAGCACTGAGGCATCTGACAAGCCTGCTGAGACGACCGAAACGGCTACGGAGTCGACGAAGACAGAGCCCCCGGCAAAGAGACCACAAAGACGTCGTCGTTCCAGCAGGTCAAAAGCCACCATCAAAGAGAATGACACAACCACAGCTGAAGCAACCCCGCCGACCGCTGAGACAACTGCCACGACAGACACTCTTGAAGAAGTAAAGGCAGATGGTCAGGAGATTGCGGAGACGAAACCTAAGCGACGCAGAAGTCGCCGCAAGCCCAAAGTTGCGGAAGACACAGCACAAACAGAATCAGTCGCAGATGCAAGCAAAGAGAAAGCTGATCCTCCAACCCAAGCGGGTTCTCCAACCAAGGCAGTCGAGCAACCTGTAGCAGAACAGGTGCCTGAAGATAAATCAACAGCTGCAACCAAGCCGAAACCAAGACGCCCTCGTCGTCCTGCCAAGAAACCTGAAACTAAGGTTGAAGTAACAGAGGCAACCCAAGACAAGGCAACGGCAGAGACTTCACCAAGCAGTGATGAGAAGCCAGCACCTAAAAGACCGGCCAGTCGTAGTCGTAAAAAGAGTGATGCCGCGCAACCGGCAAAAGAGGCAAAGTCTGCAAGCGAAGTAAAGGCAGAAGAGACGCAGCCCACTCAGCCTGCTGTCGAAGCGGCAGAGAAACCGAAGCGGCGCAGGACCAGTCGTGCCAAGCCAAAGCCTGAAGTGACTGAGTCAGTAGCAGAGGTTCCAGCATCGACAGAAATCAAGTCCGCTGTAGAGAAGCCGGCCCAAAAAGCACCTGTGCGCCGTGCCACGAAAAAAGCTCCGGCCAAAAAAGTGAAACCAGCAGAAGCAACGGCTGAATCAGCTCCGAAAGTTGAGAAACCGGCGGAAGAGAAACCCAAGCCGAAGCGTCGCAGGACGGTTAAGAAGAAGCCAGCTGAATCGGAGCCTACTGCGAAGGATTGATACGGAATTTGTGGGTTAAAAAGCTGAAAGAGGCCAGTGTTGAAGATCAACACTGGCCTCTTTTATTACAACATTCCGGAAGTCCGACTATTCTGCAGCAGACTTGCGTAGAAAAACCACCAAAGCCCCACTCCCACCATAACGCTTAGGCGCAACACCCCACTCAATAACCTGCTCACCGAGTTGATCGAGCAATTTTTCCATCGCCAAACGTAATACCGGCCCATCATTGGAATGCAACCCCTTGCCGGTAATAATCAGAACAGTCTGAAAACCCTGATAGATGGCGTCTTGCAGGAAGAATTTGATTTTTACTGAGGCCTCAGCAACGGTTAGACCGTGCAGGTCGAGCTCGTCTTCAGGTTTGAGTTGGCCACGCTCTACCTGTTTCATACGGCGTGGTACAGCTCGCTTTACAGGCTCATCATCGGACCATTCGTCTTTAAAGACCTTTTCCACAGAACCAATAGCATCAAGAAAATCTGCTGCTTCACGTTTTTCTCTGGAGAGTTTTGACAATAGAGCGTTCTCTACTGCTGTACTCTTTGGTTCTTCCTCTTCCACCAGAACACGCCCAGACAATGCTTTGACGCCAAGAAAGTCCATTTCATCAGCAAAAGACTCCTGTTCGCAGGAAGCGCCCTTCATCAACTGAACATCGTCTTGTCCTTGCATTAAGACCTTCGGGCTCTGCTTTGCAACATCCTGTTTCTGAGGTTTAGATTCGGTAAATGCAGACAGCCCCTTCAAACGCTTGAAGGGGCTGCTGGAAAATTCTTTTTCAGTTTTCGTATTCTGTTTCGACGACTTTTTCTTGGCCATAATCGATGTCCTTGAGGAAAATCTACAGGATAACTACCGCCTGACCATTTTACGCCGACCCTGCATTGCCTTGGTGTGCTTGCGAATCATGGCGCCCTGTTTTTCTAATTGAAACTGCGACCACATATCACCGTAACCTTGCATCTTCATTTTGCCGCCAGCTTTGAGTGCTTCGAGATTGGCCGACATCAGCTCATCGCTGCCAACCTTTTTCCAACCTTTTTCCATGATCTTGACCGCCTTGTTGCGATCGCCGATCTTCTCCAGGCAAAACGCATAAAGGCTCCAGAGCATCGGTTCCTTTCGCGTTCCAGAGACGGCCTTATCAAAAGTGGAAATCATCTTTTTCGGCTGGTTGCGCTTCATTTGGATAACCGCCAGCATTCCCATGGCAACCCAGTGGCGCACAAACCCTTTATCAAGGAAATCGTAAGCTTTGCTGAAATCCCGCCGCAAATAGTAAACCATGCCGATCTGGGAGTTCATTTGCTTATCAATAAAGAATTGCCAGTAAGCATACTTTTTCTTTACTTCTTCCAACTTGTGAACCGCCGCTTCCGGACGGTTCGACATGATATCTTTCTGCACCACATCCATAGCTTCGCCAACCCGCTTCATGACCTGTTTCAGGATAAGGACATAGATGAGAGTAAAAGCGGCCAGGGCAGTAATTGCCGGAACAGCCGGGTGCAGGCTGGTAGTGTAATAAATTGCGGCTCCAAAAGCAGAGGAGATAACAAGTGAAATAAGTACTGACAACATAGTGACTATGATCCTTTTAAGAATGTTTTGAAGCGGCGTATTCTAACAGTCTGCATTGGCATTGTCAAAGCAAAGTGGGGATTTCCCCGGGGCACATACCTCCTCCTTTTTAAAAGAGGGATTGAGTGGGATTTTTAGTTGAACTGAGGGTGTTTGACAATCCGGTCAATACCGAGCTCTGCCAGGTTCTCTGGCATTCGGTCGTTATGTAGAAATTGGGTGTTGCCGTCCTGATAAAGGAGTACTTCCGTTTCATTGGATTGCAGAGTAAAAACCTCACCGCAGGGTGCAGGGCACGGCTCACATGCTGCGGAGGAACGGAAAGAACAGTTACGGCTTGAAGTGACCATCGCATAAGGGAGATGCAGTGAACCTTTGAGTGGCTCAGTCAAAGGTGCCAGGCCTTGCAGAAGGTTGTCCTGCTCAATTCGCTCGATCCCCTGTTCAGCAAGCAGTTCCACGGCTTCGCGATTGTGCCAGGAGCCACACTGGAAATATTCATTCTGCTCCGGAGTTAATGGCATATCGAGGATACGCGGACCACGTTTCTGCCCGGAGAGTGCCCGCCCCAGAATAATGGTCAAATCATCACGAACCGCACGGACCAGAGCCAGCGCACCCCAATCGGAGATCAGAATCTCGTCGCCAGCAGCAAGCTCCGGCAAAATTGTTTGCAGCAGACTGTCGAGGCGCAAACGTTCATCTTCACCAAGCACCGGTGTGACCAAGGTAAAATGCCAATTGATATGACTGGCCCACTGTCTGGCGGCAAGGATATTTTCACTGGACTGCAGGCGCCAAAAGCAAACCTCGGCACCATAATAGAGACGAGAGCAACCAACAGGTGGATGCTCGGGGAGATCATTCAGAAAACAGGCATATTCGGGTTCAGCCACGACTACTGCTCACGTGCAACGTCAGGCGTTCACCCGGTTGCAGCACATGATTCTCGGCCAGATTGTTCCAGCTACGGATCTGGACTGTTGCAACGGCAAACTCACGACCAATGGCCCACAGGGTATCGCCTGGGCGCACCTTGTAGACCATCTTTGTCAAAGGCCCAGTGCGTTTAACAGCAGCGGGTTTGACCTTGGCGGTCCGAGACTTAGAGGCTTTCGAAGAAACAATCAAGCGCTGACCGGGACGGATGGTATTGCTCCAGCCCAATCGGTTCCAGACTCGTAACTGTTTTTCTGTGACATTAAACTTCCGGGAAATTTTCCAGAGAGAATCGCCAGAACGAACTGTATAGGAAGAACGGCGTGATCGTTTGTAATCATCTTTGAGTGCAGCAAGCGGTTTTGACCCGTTGGAGTCTGGGTTCAAAGGCACAATCAGGTTGGTGCCAATCTGGATGGCCCTCGCGTTGCGAATGCTATTGAGACTCTTGATATCCTGTACACGCACACCGTAGCGATGTGAAAGAGCCAGCAGGGTGTCACCAGACTTAATTTTGTGACGCACATAATTGGCCCGCTCCAGCTTCGGCAGTTGCGCATATTTTTACAAAAAGGCAGTCTGGGTTCCATTGGGTAGCCGCACTTGATAATCTTTTGCGGCTGGCGGGGTGCACCAGCGCTTCAGCTCTGGGTTAAGCTTTTTGATCAGCTTGTAATCAGTACCACTTAAGCGAGCGACAACTTCAAGATCAGTACTGCTTGGCAGTGACGCGACCTCATAAGCAATCGGTTCCTGATATTCAAGATCAGTAAAACCGTACTTTTCCGGTTGCTTAGCGATCATGATGACAGCAAGAAGTTTGGGCAGGTAGTTTTTGGTCTCTGCTTTCAGGTATTTGCCACGAGTAAGTTCCCAGAAATCTCTGGTCTTATAACGTTTAACCGCCTGACGGAGTTTACCGGGACCAGCATTGTAAGACGGCACCGCCAGATACCAGTCGCCATCAAAACTTTTATAAAGATCACTGAGGAAATGAGCTGCGGCCCGCGTCGATTTTTCCGGATCACGGCGTTCATCATGCCACCAGTCATTTTTCAGACCGTAACGACGCCCGGTGCTCTCGATAAACTGCCAGGGTCCAGCGGCGTGGGCCCAGCTGTAGGCCTTGTCGTTGAAACCGGATTCGACCATCGCCAAGTAGGCAAGGTCCTGCGGCAGGCCTGCTTCAGCAAAGATTTTTCGCATCATCGGCAGGTAACGACCAGAACGCTCCAACCAGATTTTGAAAGTCTTGTGAGCCCTGCCAGTATAGTAATCAATAAAATATCGAACTTTATCGTTCTCCACGATCGGGAAATCGTAGACCGGTTCTTTATGATCAAGGCTTTGCCCCAAATCTTTCAGTGGAATCTGATCACTATTCTGCAGCAGTTGGTTATCGGCCAGCGTCTCTGCATCGAGAAGCACCACAACCTCTGTTGAGCCGTTTCTATCAATACCATTCTCATCAAGGGAAGGCAGACTTAAATCGGCGAGCAGATCCTCAGCCCTGTTCTCTTCAGAAGTTGGAACAACTGGAGATTCTGTATCCTCTTGCTGTAGGCCCGGTGATGGCACAGTGACAGGGATAGTGGGCGGAAGTGGGGGAGAATTTGAGAAGCAACCTGCCAGCACAAGAA
Organism: Deltaproteobacteria bacterium; assembly: GCA_024279915.1. Lineage (GTDB taxonomy): Bacteria > Desulfobacterota > Desulfuromonadia > Desulfuromonadales > BM103 > M0040. The sequence goes on along the minus strand of JAJRRB010000064.1, from coordinate 63,140 downwards.
CGGGCAGAAAGTAGCTTATTTGTTTGAAAAACCGCATAAAATAACCTCCGAAAGCGGGCACAGATTACACGAAAAACGTTCTGGGAGTCAAAGTAAAATCCATTGGTCGTCATTCTCGCGCATGCGGGAATCCAGAAAGGTTTACTGGAATGATCAAAAGATGGATCCCCGTTTTCACGAGGATGACGACTGCCTTACAGCACAGTCAAACCTTATCGAACATCACCGCCCCAGCAACGCTCTTCCATCTCACAGAGGAGATCGTCAAAGGTTCCACGCTGACGAGCGCTGACCGCAATCGCGTCAAAACGTCGGCTAAGTGGAGCAACTTCTTCAGCAGGGATCAGATCAATTTTATTAAAGACCAGTATTCGGGGAATTTCTTCCAGATCAAGATCCCGCAGAATGCGATCAACAGCACGAATCTGCTCTTCAAAACGTGGATTGGAAATATCGACGACGTGGAGAAGATAGTGTGCATCGACCAACTCTTCCAGAGTCGCCTTGAACGCTCCCATCAAGCTCTTTGGCAATTGCTTAATAAAACCAACAGTGTCGGTAATAATCACCTCACGCTCCTTGGGGAAGCGTAAGCGTCGGGTCGAAGTATCCAGAGTAGCAAAGAGCAGATCCTCGGTAAAAACTTCACTCTGGGTTAAAGCGTTGAGCAAAGTTGACTTGCCGGCATTGGTATAGCCGACAATCGAGACAATTGGCACGCCGGTTTTGATCCGCCTCTGGCGTCTCTGCAAGCGTCCTTTACTCAGAGAAGTAAGTTGTTTTTCCAGACGAGTGATACGATCACGAATTCGTCGCCGATCGGTTTCCAGCTTGGTTTCACCTGGGCCACGACCACCGATGCCTCCCATCAGACGTGACATGGCTGTGCCCTTGCCAGACAGCCGCGGCAGAATGTACTTGAGCTGCGCCAGCTCAACCTGGACCTTACCATCCAGAGTATGTGCCCGACGAGCGAAGATATCCAGGATCAGCTGACTTCGGTCGATAACCTTGAGATCGGTCATGGCAGCAATCGTGCGTGCCTGAACCGGGCTGAGGTCTTGGTCGAAAACCAGCAAGGTGGCGCCTTTGTGCAGAGCACTTATGACGACTTCTTTGAGTTTTCCCTCTCCCATCAGTGAGCGCGGATTCATCTTGCGCGAGCGCTGCATGATGCGGTCAAGGACGACTACGTCGGCGGTACGAGCCAATTCAGACAACTCGTCCATACTATCTTCTGCTTCCCGTAGCGGTGCCTGAGTCACGGAGAGTAGAATGGCCTTTTCCCGTTTGTCGCCCAGATCGAACGATGCCGAACGTGAGTGTTCAAGCTCGGCATCAAGTGCGCGAATAAAAGTGGCAAAATCAAGGTCCCAGCTGTGTATTGACGGGAACCCTTGCCGCAAGTGAATCTGCCCTTCTGGGTTCGGCGGAATCAGATGAGCGTACTCTACAGAACCGGGGAGACCGTCCTCGCCCACCGCGAGGCTAACCATCATATCAAGTCGCAAGAGCGCCAGGTCGTTGAGGTCGTCCTGGGACAAAGGCTCACCCTTGAGATGGGTGTGAATACAACGCAAGCCGCGCAGACCGCTGCGACCAAGGCCGAAACCGGTCAGATCGGGGATGACAATTTCACGATCATCGCCGAGGACGACATACTTCACTGTACCGCTGCGGTCTATAATCAAGCCGATCTGGCGACGTAATTCGCGCGACTGCTCAGTCAGATAGCGAGCCAACTCAGGAGTAATCACCTCCCCTGCTGGCAGACGACGCTGGTAGATTTTTTCGAGAGCCTTGACTTGGCTGGATTTTAGCCCTGATGTACTGCCGTGGATCATTGATGTGTCCAGATGTCAGTCACTATGATGCTTTTACAAGATTGGGACAGTCCCCTTAACACCGGGGACAGTCCCTTAGGTTAGCCCAAGGTATCGCTATCTCCCCCTGCACTCTGCGTTCCATCTCCTACGTCCATACGCAAAAAGGCCCTACAGAGGCCTTTTTTGTTAACTCAACGGACAAAAGCAGCAATCACAATGCTGAGATATTGAAACCACCGTCGACATAATGAATCTCGCCAGTGACTCCAGTAGAAAGATCAGAGAGCAGATAGAGGCTTGCTTTGCCAACTTCCTCTTGGGTGACGGTGCGCCGCAGTGGACTGCGTTCTTCCATGGTGTGCAGCTTTTGTTTGAAGTTGCCGATTCCAGAAGCGGCCAAAGTTTTAATCGGCCCGGCTGAGACTGCGTTGACCCGGATCTTCTGGGGACCAAGTTCGGCAGCGAGGTAACGAACTGAAGATTCCAAAGCCGCTTTGGCAACACCCATCACGTTGTAATCAGGCACAGCCAGCATGGCTCCAAGGTAGCTCATCGTGACAATACTACCACCTGCCGACATCAAGGGCATGGCATAACGGGTCATGGGGACCAGGGAGTAGGCGCTGATATCCATGGCCAGATTGAAACCTTCGCGACTGGTCTGAGAAAATGGCCTTTTCAAATCTTCACGATTGGCAAAGGCCACCGCATGAACGACAAAATCAATTGTTCCCCATTGCTGCTCAAGTTCTTTAAAAACAGATGCAATCTCATCATCAGAGCCGACATCACACGGCAGGATGATCGTGGAGCCCAAGCTGCCAGCCAAGGGGCGGACACGCCTTTCCAAAGCCTCATTCAAATAGGTAAACGCCAGTTCGGCACCCGCATCGTGTAACTGTTGGGCAACGCCCCAGGCAATACTCTTATTGTTAGCGACTCCAAAAATAACGCCACGCTTGCCATCCATCAAACCCATGAATTTCCTCCTAAAGGTGAACCTGAATCAGGTATAAATCTGTGGTAGCTGTCTTATCAGATAAAGACAAGTCCCTGCAACATTTATTATTTGGCAGTTTGTGCCGTGGCTTCGCCGATTAACGCCAGCAGAGCCTCTGCTTTTTTGTAACCAGGAACAACCAACCCATCAGGCATAACCAGAGTCGGGGTCGACCGAATGCCCAGCTCAGCAACAAGGGCCAGGGTTTGATCTACAGCTTTCGAATCACAATTTGCAGGCGGCACCGGCTTGCCAGCAAAGCTGATTTCGAGCAACTCCATGGAATTGTTACAGACAATGCTCCTGGAGGCTTCGTAAGCATTAGGATGCATCTTAAGAGGGAAGAGTTTGATCAGAAAAGCAATCTCCGGATCACGCTTGACGACTTTTTCAAGCTCTACGTGCAATTTTTTGCAATAGGGGCATTCCGGGTCGGTGAAGACCATCACCTTGGTTTTGGCTGTTGGCTTGCCAAGAATCAGAGCATCTTCCAAAGGGATTCTGCTGATATCAACCCTGTTCATTCGGGCACTGCGCTCACGCGTAAGATTTGACTTGTCGTTCAGACGGATGACATTACCAGAGATCAGATACTGCTTGGAAAAATCGATATAGACGGGCAGTTTGTTCTGACCCTTTTCCACTTCAGCGACCCACAGCCCGGGAATTTCTGCAAACTCCACATGATTAACCTTATCAACCATATCACCAAGCAGAGTGATTGTTTCTTTCTTGGTAAGACTATGACAATCAGCACAAGAGCCAGCACCACAGCCATCAGCCGACATGGCAAAAGCATTATAGGTAAAGAGAAGGGATACGATAAGAATAAGTAAAGAACGCATGAGTTTGTCTTTCTCCGTAAAAGATACCGGCAGTTATTTGCCATCAATGAGAGTGCATACTAACGAATAGTGCCACCATTAGACAAGAGCAGGATTGTAGAAAGTCCTAAATGATTGACATCATGGTCAATCTTTCGTAATAACTCGCCTCATGTACTGCATTAAGTGGCAAAGAAACAAGCGACCAAAAGAGATGAAAGCAAAATGGATGCCATAACTTTAATCGGGCTGGCCTTGGCCCTGGCAATGGACGCCTTTGCCGTTGCCCTTGGCACCGGGGCCATTCTAACGCGCCTGACCGGCCGGCATCTCTTTCGCCTCGGCTTCCACTTCGGTCTTTTTCAGGCACTGATGCCGGTGATCGGCTGGTTGGCCGGGCAAACCATTATTCAGTGGGTTGAAACCTGGGATCGCTGGATTGCCTTTGCCTTGCTGGCTTTTATCGGTGGTCGGATGATTCACGAGGCCTTAAGCCCTGAAGAAAAGAATGAAGGTCACGATCCAACCAGAGGAGCAAGTCTGGTTCTACTCTCCATTGCGACCAGCATTGATGCTCTGGCGGTCGGTTTTTCGCTGAGTGTGATCGGCGTATCGATCTGGATGCCGTCTCTGGTGATTGGTCTGGTTGCTGGTGCGCTCACTGTCGCCGGTATGTTGCTGGGTGGCCGCATTGGTGATCGATGGGGATCACGAGTAGAAATTTTTGGTGGAGGGGTTCTCATTTTTATCGGCACCAGAATTTTGATCGAACACCTTACCATCTAATTTTCTCGACGTAACCAGTCCCTATCATCTTGCCATCGCAATAAAATGAGATAGTATCCTTATAAAGCTGACTTGTCAGCTCTCTTTTCCACGCAAGCCTTTGCACGGATCTCTTTCTATCTCGGGGGAATCAATGGATCTACAGCTTGAACCTTTATCGGCTGAGCGCCTCGAACAAGCCAAGTGGGCTTATACGACTCGCCGGATCAAACAACAACAACCGATGCAACTTCTCCGGGGCTCACTCTGTCCGGAAGCTGGAGACCTGGTGCTGGCTCGCGTAGAAGAATTGGGGCAGCACAAGAAGCTGGAACTGGTCACCAGTCGTCGGGCCACCCTCTTTGAAGGTGACGAGATCGTGGTTGTCTACGGCAACCGCTACGCTCCGGACCAGTTTGAAGGGATCGTCCCCGACCATCTTGGTGCCTGCCGCCTGGTCGCCGCCGGTGGCGTTGCTGCCCGCCTGCTGAACCGTCACGACAAAGTCAAATCGGCAACCCGTATCACTCCCCTGGGACTGCTTACAGATCAGGACGGACACCGTATCAATTTAAGTACATCGCGCCTGCCGAAAGCGGACCGGATCTAACCGGAACCGCTGGTCCTGGTCGTGGCCGGAACATCGATGAACTCAGGCAAGACGACGGCCTGTGCCAGTCTGGTCAAGGGTTTTGTTCGTCAGAAGATCAAAGTCGCTGCGGCCAAGTTTACCGGGACCGGGGCCGGTGCCGATTATCGTGCCCTGGTTGATGCCGGTGCCAACCCGGTCTTTGATTTTATCGATGCCGGTTACGTCTCAACTTACCGAGTCAACCGCGACGTACTGCAAGATGTCGTCATGACCCTCGGTCCGCAGATGGCGACAACCCGGCCGGAGATCATTATAGTTGAGGTTGCCGACGGTCTTCTGCAACGTGAAACAGCCCGTCTCTTTGCCACACCTTTATTCACCAACTGGATCGACGGAGTCATCTTTACTGCCAACGATGCGCTTGGAGCCCAGGCCGGCGTTTCCTGGTTGGCAGCACGTCAGTTGCCGGTTTTTGCCATTACCGGCGTTTTGACCTCATCACCTCTCGCACAACGTGAAGCTGAAGACATCTGTGGTCTGCCCGTCTACCATACGATGGCCCTGGCTCGCCCCAGTGTTTCCAACTACATCTACAACTGCCTTAAATTCAGGCGTCAGAGCCAGTTGGCTGCTGCCGACGAGGGACATGGATGAGCCAACTGCCCGCTATCTTTTCTGAATCCAGACGCAGATTGTTTGTACGACTGATTGCCAACGGCGCCCTGCAGTCAGCGACCATTATCGGTTCAATGCTGCTGGTCAGACATGCCTTCAATGTCCTGCTCAATTCGGAATTTGACGATCCTGAAGTCCACATGTTTGACACCTCACAAGTCTGGGAAATAGTCCTCTTTGCCCTGGGCCTGATGGGCTGCACCGGTCTGGCTGCATGGTTGCGTTATACCGAAAAGGTGGATGCGGAACGGCTTGGCCAAAATTATATTCACGAGGTTCGTTTGGCCGTTTTTGACCGCATGAGCCGCTTTTCACCCCGCGCACTCAGCAACCGCAGCACCGGCTCATCGATGCTGCGCTTTGTCAGCGATCTCTCGTCCATCCGCCGTTGGGTAAGCCTCGGCCTGGCGCGAATCGTTGTCTCTCTGATTGTCACAATAGCGTCCCTCAGCGTACTCGCCTATCTCGACCTCTACCTGGCACTCTGTGCAATCGCCATCCTCTCTCTCGGCTTGGCCTGGAACCTCAGGATGGGACCATATATGCATCACGTCATTGTCGAGGCGCGACGTCGAAGAGGTCACCTGGCTGGGAATATTAATGAGAAGATTCGTTCATATATTGTCATCCAGGCTTTCAATCAACGCCGACGAGAACGCCGTCGCTTCAAAAAACAGAGCAAACACTTGAGTGAGGCAATGATTGAACGTGCCGGGGCATCGGCGGGAATGCGGCTTATCAACGAAGGAGCCACGGCACTGTCAATGGCAGCGATCCTCTCCCTCGGTTCTCTGGAAGTCTTTCGCAACCTGACCACAGCAGGAAATGTTGTCGCCGCCATGGCAGTGGTCGGTTTCCTTTCTACGGCCTTCAGTGATCTGGGCCGGGTTCATGAATATCTGCAGGCTTACCGGGTATCGAAACAGAAAATACTTGAGTTTATGGACACCAGGCAGCTTCGCGGTCGCTCCTCAAAACTCCCTTCTCTGCAACTCAGCACAGGGGAGATAGAAATACAGAAGATCCGCATCCGCGGTGTATTTAAGAACCTGTCAGGCACAATCCCTGGTGGCGCCTGTGTGGCGATCCTCGGCGACAATGGTGCCGGCACATCCACTTTGTTGCAGGTGATTGCCAGACTGGTTGACCCGGATCGAGGCAAGGTACTGATTGATGGCCAGGATATCAGACGCTGCAACCTGTCCTCTGTCCGCGAGGCCATCGGCATCGTCAGTCCGGATCTGCCGCTGCTCACAGGATCGGTGCGCTACAATCTGCGCTATCGGCAGCCGGATGCGTCGTCTGAAGAATTGGAGAGAGTCTATCGACTCTGTAAAATCGATGACCTGTTGTCCCAATTACCCGGCGGTGAAGATTTTCGTCTCAAGGAAGGTGGTGAGAATCTCTCTCTTGGCCCGCGTCACAAACTGGCGCTCGCCCGTGCCCTGCTTGGCCAACCGTCCATTTTGATTGTTGACGAAATCGACGCCAACCTCGATCAGCAGGCGATCAAAGTCTTTGAGGAAGTCATCAAAGATTTTGCCGGAACCGTCCTGATGGTCAGTCGCTTTAAGGGACGCCTGGCACTGGCCGACCACTACTGGTATCTCTCTGATGGCAAGCTGAAGGCTGCAGTAAAAAACCACAAGATGGCGACCATGCCACAGTGCTTCTGCCTGAATCCGTGGGTCAGCAATGAATAAAGAGTGCCACGGCCTAACTTGCATGAGTGGTCAAGAATCTTGCACCTGCCGATTCACGATAAACACTGCTGACACCAACATTTCATAAGGGGATTCGCACATGGTCAACACATTGCAATCGGGCAAGATTCATCGCCGCACAATCGAGGGCATGTCGAAGATGGATTATTTTGTTTATATCCCCGAGTCTCACCAGGGAGACAACAAAATTCTGCACACGATCCACGGTATTTCCCGCAATGCCGAAGAGCATATTCAGGGTTTTATCGCCCAAGCGGAACGCCATGCAACGATTCTGGTTGCGCCGCTCTTTTTGAAAGAGAACTCGCCACGTTATCAACAGCTCGGCACCAACTTTCAACAGCAACGCGCCGACATGGCTTTCGACCATATCCTGCAGGACCTTCACGAGTGGCTGGGATTACCACCGGCCCCAATGCGAATGTTCGGGTTTTCCGGAGGTGGTCAGTTTGTTCACCGCTATGCCATGTTCTACCCGAAACGGGTTGCCAGGATAGTCCTGGCCGCGCCCGGCTGGTACACCTTTCCCGATCCCGACCGCAAATACCCCTTCGGCCTGAAGGCAACCAAGGCTTGGCCACAACTGACATTTTCCCTGGAGAAATTCCTGCAGATTCCAACCATGGTCATGATTGGAGAAGAGGATGACCTGCGCGACAAGGATCTCAACAAGGCCCGTGAAATCGATTCATTTCAAGGATTGAACCGGATTGAGCGCGCCGAACGCTGGGTCGGTGCCAATCGCAACCTGGCGCGTTCTTATGATCTTTCCGCCGACTTCCGGCTGGAAAGAATCCCGAACGCCAGCCACGCCTATGAGAGTTACATGGGCCATCCGTCTTTTGCCGAACAGGTTTTCGCCTTTCTGTTCGAAGACCAAGCATAAGATTCTAAGACCAGGCAAACCCCAAAAGGCCCAGCCGGAACACCGGATGGGCCTTTTCGCATAAACATCAACTCTCAGAACCTCTTGCCCGGCGAAAAGTTCCGGTACGACACACTGTGCTGGTGTCGACCATTTTTCTTGATAATATATTTCTTGATTTCACCGTTTTCCTCAACAATAATCCGGCATTTTTCCTCAAGGTTCTCCATCTGCAAGCACATTCTGGCGTCCTTCTTGACCCGCCATTTACCATGCCGTGACACACCTTTTCGAAGCTGCACAAGCGTACCGTTCGGGTCGTAATAAGTCTGGCTGACCCTCTTCTTACGGGCGGTCACAGATTCCACCGTCTGCCCCGAAAAAAGCTTGATGACTTGCTTGCGTTTCAGCGTGCCTTTGGGCAAAATCGGCGTCTTCGACAGCTTTGCCAGCTGCTCGCCGTCGAGAAAAGTCGTATAAGTCAACTCATAGCGATGATTGCCGTCTTTCTTCACGGCATATTGCCGATATTGCTCCCCCGCTTTAACGATAATTCTGCAATCGCGACGCGACCCTTCAAGCTCGACGCAGAGACGGCCATCTTTTCGGGTCTCCCAGGTACCGCCTTTCTGCCAGCCACTACGAACCCGCTGCAGCTTGCCGTCCCTGCCGAAAAAGAAGACCAAATTCTGTTTTTTGCCTTCGATCGATGCTGCCACGGTTTTGCCCGTAAAGAGCTGTTCAATTTGCGGAGCGTGCAAAGTACCCTCAGGCAGGACAACTTTCGATTTTTCAGATTTTCCCGCCATGGCCGAGTCAAAAGATGAGCCGCAAAGGAGAAAAAAGAGAGTTGTGGTTACGGTGAGAAACCGGAACCCGAAATGATTTATTTTCATATCTATTCTTCCTATGAGAGGAGGGTCTCTATGGAAACAAGATAAAAATTATCATACATATAGCAAAAAACAAGCGGCGCTACTTATTTCCCTCGCTTGCCTCCCTGATCTCCTCCACACACCGATACGGAATTTTCAGATTGCCCCGCCCTGTCCCCATGACGACACCACCCTTGATCGGCTGGTGAAAATCAGAACCGCCTGTCACTATCAAGTTCTTCCTGCGCGCCATGGTAATGTAACGATCGATGCCATCGTTACCGGCACCGGAGCTGTGTGCTTCCAAACCATCGAGACCTGCTGCAATAAAAATATCCAGCAATTCTTCGAGTCGTCCATTGCTGACACCGATAAAGTTTGGATGGGCGAGAACCGTACAGCCACCGGCCTCATGAATCAGGTTGATCGCTTCCTGCAAAGGGAAGAAGCGCTTCGGCTCGTTACAGGGTACCAGATAGCGGACAAAAGCTTCTTCCATATCTTTTACATAACCGGCAGCAAGTAGAGCCTGACCGATGTGAGGACGACCAATAGTGCCTCCAGCGCGCTTTGATACGTCGGTTGAATCGAGAGGTAATCGCCCCTCCTCCAGCAGTCGTTGATTGATATTGGCAAGAATGCGCACACTGCGCCCGGCCCGGAAATCCCTGAATTCACCAAGCGCCTTCTGCAACGCAGTATTTTTGTGATCAAACGCGTATCCGAGCAGGTGAATATCGCTCAAATCCTCCCGGAGGACTGAAAGTTCCACAGCCGTAACAATCTCAACACCATGTTTTCGTCCTGCTGCAAGAGCTTCGGGAATACCATCAGCATTATCATGATCAGCCAACGCAATCGCTCGTAAACCAAGGGATGCCGCTTCGGCAACCAGCTCTGTGGGTGTCAGCACACCATCGGAATATGTGCTATGGAGATGGAGGTCGACCAGACCGGGCATGGTTATCACCAATTGTTAGATTAGACGTGTTTGGATATATTAGCACAGCTTGGCTTTAAAGCTGTAGGGCTTGAGGATAGCGACACGGAGAGCTTTATAGATTGACATCCCTTCCCCAGCATGATTCCATTTACACTGTTATTCAATCAGAAAGCTGGGGACAGGCGCCTGCGGAGCCAGTCCCTGATCAGGACACCATGAGCACACTTCTAGAAGTCAGCAACCTGCAAACTTTTTTCTTCACCGGTGACGGTCTGGTCAAGGCCATTGCCGGCATTGATTTCACCATCGACCGGGGCGAGACCCTGGCTCTGGTTGGCGAATCTGGTTGCGGAAAATCGATGACAGCCCTTTCGCTGCTACGCCTGGTTCCCGAGCCGGGGCGCATCGTCGAGGGCAATATCCGCTTTGACGGGATCGACTTGTTACATCTGCCTGAGGAAGAAATTCGCCGGGTTCGCGGCAACCGCATTGGCATGATCTTCCAGGAGCCGATGACCTCGCTCAATCCGGTCTTTCGCATCGGTGACCAGATCATGGAAAGCCTGCAACTGCATCGCGGACTCAGCAAACAAGAGGCTTCTGAAATTGCCACAGAACTGTTGCACAAAGTTGGTATCCCGGCAGCAGAGCAGAGGATCAAGGATTACCCTCATCAACTTTCTGGTGGTATGCGCCAGCGGGTCATGATCGCCATGGCGCTGGCCTGCGATCCACAATTGCTGATTGCCGACGAACCAACCACCGCGCTTGATGTCACCATCCAGGCACAAATTATGGCTCTGCTTGGTCAGATCAAGGCTGAAAACAATATGGCAACCTTGCTGATCACTCATGACCTGGGCGTGGTTGCCGAGAATGCCGACCGGGTTGCCATCATGTACGCCGGACTCATTATGGAAATAGCGCCGGTAAAAGAGATCTATGGGGAGCCGCGTCATCCTTACACCAAAGGTCTACTGGCCTGCATCCCACGGGTTGGCGCACGCCGGAAACGGCTGGTCCCCATCGAAGGAAGCGTCCCAAGAACAGGTGCCACTGACGATGGCTGTCCTTTTCTCGATCGTTGTCCCGAGGCCTTTGCTCCCTGTAAAGGCAAGCTCCCGCCACTCGAAGAAGTGCAACCAGGACACTGGGTGCGATGCTGGCAGGTGCAATGATGGCGGATCTTCTTACTGTCCAAAATCTACGTAAAGCTTTCAAAGTCAGCGCGAATCGCCCCGGCGCAGCGAAGCAGTTGCTCAAAGCTGTGGATGGCGTCTCTTTTGAGCTTAAAACTGGCGAGACTCTTGGCCTGGTTGGTGAATCCGGTTGTGGTAAGTCGACTATCGGTAAACTGCTGCTGCGTCTGATCGAACCTGACGAAGGGGTTATCTGCTTTGATGGTCAGACCATAACCGGCATGCCGAAGCGTGAAATGACAGCCATGCGACGAGAGATGCAGATCATCTTTCAGGATCCCTACTCATCGCTCAATCCACGCATGCGGGTCGGTGATATCATCGGTGAGCCTCTCGTGGTGCACGGCCTGGCGCGCGGCAAGGAGATTCGCGAACAGGTTCTTACCCTGATGAAGAAAGTCGGCCTCGCCCCTGAGCATTACGACCGCTACCCCCATGAATTCTCTGGTGGACAACGTCAGCGGATTGGCATCGCCCGCACCTTGGCGGTGCAACCTCGCCTGGTCGTTGCCGACGAGCCGGTCTCGGCCCTCGACCTCTCCATTCAAGCCCAAATAGTCAACCTGCTCAAAGATCTCCAGCAGGAATTCGGTTTGACCTACCTCTTTATTTCTCACGACCTGGGCGTTATTGAGCATATTTGTGACAGAGTCGCGGTGATGTACCTGGGAAGAATCGTTGAGCTCGCTGATGTCGAACAGCTTTACAAGCAGCCACGCCATCCCTATACCGAGGCACTGCTCAATTCCGTGCCCGTTCCTGATCCACAGCACGTCCGGCAACATCAGATTTTGAGCGGAGAAATACCTTCGCCAATCAACCCACCTGAAGGATGTCATTTTCATCCACGTTGTCCTTATGCGCAGGAGATTTGTCGCCAAGAATACCCGAAACTAACTGAACAGATAGAGGGACACCAGGCAGCGTGTCATTTTAGTGATGAAGTAGGACGTTTTAAAATCTAATGGCACTGTATTGTTAGGCGTAATAAGGTTTGAAGGCTGTAGAGCCTAATCTTATAATGTCGATGACACTGAAAAGATAAGCGACTTTCACCAAAGAGTGAAAGACACTACTTAAATAATAGGAGAGATTATCATGCCGAGTTTTGATGTTGTTTTCAAAGTTGACATGCAGGAAGTCGACAACGCTGTTAACCAGGCACGCAAAGAGATCAATCAACGTTACGATTTTAAAGGGACGCACAATGAGATTGATCTGGAAAACGAGTGTATCGTCATACTGGCCGCTAATGACTATAAGCTGACTGCTGTGGTCGATATCTTGCGCGGCAAGTTGGCTAGACGTAGCGTCTCTCCCACCTGCCTCGACTTTGGCAAAAAAGAACCAGCCTCACTCGGTGCCATGCGTCAACGCATCACTCTTCTTCAAGGTATAAACAAGGAAAGTGGTAAGGAAATCGTCAAGGCGATCAAGGACAGCAAACTCAAAGTGCAGGCACAAATCATGGAAGACCAGGTACGCGTGAGCGGTAAGAAAATCGACAATCTGCAGGAAGTCATTCAACTGCTTAAAGGCAAAGATTTCGGCATCGACCTGCAGTTCATTAATATGAGGTAGAATAAAGCGATAAGGCTGGAATGCTGTAAGGCTATAGGGTTTAAACCTTACAGCCTTACAGCCCTGCTACAGCCTTTTCAAAAGCCTCGACAACGACGGGTACATCGTCAGCCACGATATCATGATGAGTGACCAACCTTAACTGACCATAGCCGCCAATCAGGATGCCTTGCTCTTTGAGAGAGTTGACGAGTTGAGGTTGTTTCTCCAGAGCCATGGAGACAAAGACCATATTGGTATCAACCTTGTCCAGCTCAACATCCAGCCCCTCTATGTTGCACAAGCCTTTTGCAAGCCGCCTGGCATTCTGATGATCTTCAGCCAAGCGCACAACGTTGTGCTTTAGAGCATAGATTCCCGCCGCCGCCAGAATACCGACCTGCCGCATACCGCCACCAGCCATTTTGCGCCAGCGATGCGCCCGCTCTATAAACTCGCGAGAACCAACCAGGATTGAACCGACCGGGCTACCAAGCCCTTTGGAGAGGCAGAAAGAGATAGAGTCATAATAGCGGGTAATTTCGGAGAGCTGAACCTGTTGCCTAACGGCAGCATTGAATACACGGGCGCCGTCAAGATGTAGCCTCAGTCCGTACTCGCGAGCAAAAGCCGCCGCGTCACTCTGATAATCGAGAGGTAAGGCCTTGCCGCCCTGGGTATTTTCAAGACAGATCAAACGAGTGATCGCAAAATGATCGTCGTCTGGCTTGATCATTGCTGCGACTTTTGTCAGATCAAGCCTGCCGTCGTCCTCAAACTCGATTGGCTGCGGCTGCACACCACCAAAGACTGCCGCTCCACCAGCTTCATAGCGATAACAATGCGCCTGCTGCCCGGCAATATACTCTTCACCTCGCTGGCAATGTGCCAATATTGCTAACAGGTTGCCCTGTGTACCGGTGGGCACGAATAAAGCAGCCTCTTTGTCAGCCATCTCAGCGGCCAGTTTCTGCAAGCGATTAACGGTCGGATCCTCACCGTAGACATCATCGCCCACTTCGGCCTCAAGCATGGCCTGACGCATGGCATCGCCAGGTTTGGTGACTGTGTCGCTACGCAAATCTATCATTCTCATTGTCGTCATCTCTCCAAGTCAGTTGATCTATTGAACGCTCAAGATAGCATGAAAAAATTGTAAAGCGATAATGCTCTAAAGTAAAATCTTCAAATTTTACAGCCTCCAGCCTCCAACCTTACAGCCTTCTAGCCGTCCTTCCTCCATTGACACAGCCGTGCCAAGAGTGGCACAATTCCAGATTATTCCGCAACCGAAGGAGCATCATGGGCTCAATCATTACAATTAAGGAAAACTGTCGAAAATGCTATGCCTGTGTTCGTAATTGCCCAGTCAAGGCGATTCGTGTCCATAGCAACTATGCGGAAGTTATTGATGATCGCTGCATCGGTTGTGGCAATTGCGTCAAAATCTGCTCACAAAAAGCCAAAGTAATTGCCGACCATGTCGGTGAATGCCGCCGACTTCTGGCTGCCGACAACACGCCGATAGCTATTCTCGGCTGTTCACATCCCGCATTTTTCCACGATCTTCGTTCTGGACAACTGGTCACTGGCCTGCGAAGACTCGGCTTTGCCGAAGTCCATGAAGGGGCTGCAGGTGTCGACCTGCTACGGGACAGTTACCGCGAAAGTCTGGAAAAGGACCAAAGCTACCCACTCATAACAACGCATTGCCCAACAATTGTCGACCTGATCGAAAAGCATTATCCGCAACTACTCAAGAATCTTATCGGTATTGTCTCACCGATGGTTGCCATCGGCCGCTTTATCAAAAGCAGAACCACAGTCGACACCCCGATTGTCTACATCAGCTCCTGCATTGCGGGAAAGTTCGAAATCACCGCTGAGCAAACCGAGGGAGCTATAGACTGTGTTGTCTCCTATCAGGAACTCAGTCAAATGTTCAAGGGCCACAATCTCGATCTGAAAAGACTTGGCGAAACCGCCTTTGACGGCATCTCGCCGCAACGTGGCCGTCTTTTTGCCATCAGTGGAGGTCCATTCAAAGCTTTTGATATCGATAGCGAAATCATCAATCAGGATTATCTGGAGACTGAAGGTGAAGAAAACGCCATGGAGATCATCAAGGATCTCGCCGCTGGCCGAATTTCGCCGAAAGTGGTTGATATACGTTTCTGCAACGGCGGCTGCATCGGGGGACCAGGCAAGAACAACCGTCTAACCACCTTCTCAAAGCGCAATCTGATTATCGAACAACACCTGGACCATCATCTTTACTATCGAACCAAGTCGACTTACCTTGCCGATTTACCACTACCTGACTTTTCCAATACATTTTCCAATAAGCACAAACGACCTAAAACACCAAGCAGTGAGCGGTTAAGGCAAATACTCCAGGCAACTGATAAATACAAAACCAAGGATGAGCTTAACTGTGGTGCCTGTGGCTACACAACCTGCCGTGAACACGCCGTTGCCGTGTACCGCGAGCTTGCAGTAAACAATATGTGCCTGCCCTACTCATTGAAACGTCTCGAAGAAGAGCACATCAAGCTTACTCAGAAATACGAGCTTGCCCAACATGCCCTGAAACAGGAATTTGGCGAAACATCTATTATTGGTAACGACCAGCGCACCAAGGACGTGATCAAACTGATTCATCAGGTCGGACCAACCCCAACAACGGTCCTAATTCGTGGCGAAAGCGGTACTGGCAAGGAGTTGACTGCGCGTGCCATACATGCACAGAGTCAACGGTCCGACAAGCCCCTGGTCACAGTTAACTGCACAACCTTGACAGACAGCCTACTTGAAAGTGAACTCTTTGGTCACAAAAAAGGCGCCTTCACAGGTGCAATCAACGAGAAGCGCGGGCTCTTCGAAGCCGCCGACGGTGGCACAATCTTTCTCGATGAAATCGGCGACATCACTCCCAAGCTCCAGGCAGAGCTCCTACGTGTTCTCGATAGCGGCGAGATCAGGTCAGTCGGCGGCAACGCATCGACCAAAGTAGATGTACGCCTGATTGCAGCAACCAACAGGAACCTCGAAGAAGGAGTTACAGAAGGGTGGTTTCGAGAAGACCTTTTTTATCGACTGAACGTCTTCACTATCACCATGCCACCACTGCGTAACAGGCTTGATTCACTGGACGAACTACTGCAGATCTTTATAGCCAAGGCCAGCACACGCGTCAACAAACCCCTGACGGGCATAGAAGATCGCGCAGTTCATGCCATGCGTCAGTACCATTGGCCCGGGAACATTCGTGAATTGCAAAATATTATCGAACGTGCCGCGGTGCTGACTCACGACGAAATCATCAGGCTTGAAAACCTGCCTGTTATTATTGGCGAACTTATCCTTCAGGCCCCAGAGGAATCGAACCATGACAGTTTACGCAGCCAACGTCAGAAACACGTCAACCAGGTCGAGAAGAACCTCTTGATACGGTATCTGCGTGAAGCAGAAGGTAACGTATCTGCGGCTGCACGCCTGGCCGAGATACCGAGACGCACCTTTTACCGAATGTTGAATCGCAATGGCCTTGACGGCACCAGCTTCAAAACGTCTTCACAAGATGAAGGCTTTCTAAGACAAAAACCGTCATAAATTGTCACCTGACTGTGCCAATCGTGGCACAGTCATTTCGCCCTATATTACAGCGTTTTCCCCATTCGCCCCAGCACGGTGTGCCACAAATGACACATTTCTCACAAAACCTCACCCGACGAAAAGTCACTCAACCGCCCTTAAACACCGAGGTTAAAACCATTCCTAGATATTTTCCAGTTTTGGCACAGTAGTTGCTCATACAACATGACAACTGTCTAGGGATAGCAGCTTCCACTCTAAGGATTCCTGTTCCCTTGTTTGCGCCGCCACGGGATCTCTCTCCCCCGGGCGGCGTTTTTTTATCTTCCAGTCCTTTTTTATCCGCAGTCCAGACAACACCTCAATATTTTTCGTTCGCCAAAACCTGACATGTCCGTTATCATATTATCAACATCAACAATGAGTTCGACAAGCTGCGAGCCTCAATAAGTCCATGCCACGCAAACTTAACTCCAAAATAGGCGTTACCACCCTTGAAGATATCAGTGCGCTGATTCTCCAGTCACACGACCTCAAAGAGACCCTGAGTAACATTGTCAACCTTGTTGCACGTCGCATGCACACGGATGTCTGCTCTATCTACCTCCTTGAATCGGACAACGAAACCTTACGGCTGCAAGCCTCCAAGGGGCTTTCCCGTAAAGCTGTAGGCAAAGTCACCTTGCGCATCGGTGAAGGCCTGACTGGCATGGCAGCTCTGAAGCGTCATGCTATAGCTATTGAAGAGCCACAGGAGCACCCCAGCTATCGTTACTTCAAGGAGACCGGCGAAGAACGCTTTCATTCATTCCTGGGCATACCTCTCTTTGATCGTAATAATCCTCTTGGCGTCATTGTCCTGCAAACCAAGGCTCCCCGACAATTCAACAAAGAAGAGATCAGCGCCCTGTCGACAATTGCTTTTCAAATCACCTCTATTGTCGTAAACGCCCGTCTTCTTGACTCTATTCGCTTGCACCAGGAGGAGAGCCAACGCGTCAACGAAGCTCTTGTCCAGGCACAGCAGACCTTGACAGAGGCTGAAAAAGCAGCCGAAACCTCTCAGCAGGATGTCCTCTCAGGTCAAGTTGCCTACCCCGGAGTTGCCATCGGACCGGCTGCAATCCTCGAAGAACGACTCGGGTTTGCCGATATTCTCCACGAAGAAGAAGTTGACACCGAAGTAGAATTGAAAAACCTTGAAAGTGCTCTGGAAAAAACCTGCATCCAAACGATCTTCCTTGAGAAACGAGTCGCAGAAAGGCTCAGTGAGAACGATGCAGCGATTTTTCATACCCACCTGATGATTCTTGACGATCGCAGTTTTATCAAGAAACTCCAGAAAGAGATATCAAACGGGCACAGTGCTGCTTACGCACTGGAAAAAACCGTCGCTGATTACATTGAAGTATTCCGTAAGATGGATGACCCCTATCTTCGTGAACGCGCCTCCGACATGGAAGATATTGGACGACGCATCCTCGCCAACCTGGTTGACGATGCGCCAGAACAGACTTTACATCTGAAGCATCCAGGTATCCTGGTTGCCAGACAAATTCTGCCGTCAGATATGGCGACACTGGATAACGAACAGATTCTGGGCATCATTACTGAAGTGGGAGAGCAGAATTCTCATGCTGTCATCATGGCGAAATCAATGGGGATTCCCGCGATTGTTGCTGTACGTGGTGCTCTCAAACACATTGCTCCGGAAGATAGCCTGATCATTGATGCAAACACCGGGCGCATCTACATCAACCCGGTAGAGACAATCAAAGAAGAGTACCAACGCCTGCAACTGGACCAGACCCGTGAATTATGCCGTCTTGATGAATACCGAGATCAACCGGCTATGACATCTGATGGTGTACGCATCATATTGCGCGCCAACATCGGCTTGATCAGTGATATTAACGTTGCCAAGCGATTTGGCGCCGAAGGTGTTGGACTTTATCGGACCGAGTTCCCTTACATGGCTCGCGGTGATTTCCCCAGCCGCAATGACCAGTACGAGCTCTACAGTCGGGTGGTCAAGGAATTTGAAGGACAACCAGTAACCATTCGCACTCTGGACATCGGCGGTGACAAGGCTTTGCCTTACTTCAGTCCACCCAAGGAAGACAACCCATTCATGGGCTGGCGCTCTGTGAGAGTGTCGCTCGACAATCGGGATATATTCCGAACCCAGATCGAAGCAATCCTCATGGCAGGCATTCACGGACCGGTGAAACTACTCTTTCCAATGATCTCCAGTATGGATGAGATACGCGACTGCCTGGAGGTCGTCAAAGAAGCCCGGGAGAATCTGAGTAAAGAGAATCTTGACTGCCCGGACAACATCCCTGTCGGCGTCATGATCGAGGTCCCAGCAGCTGTCCGTCTGGTGCCACAACTGGCCAATGTCGTTGACTTCTTCGCCCTTGGCACTAACGACCTGGTTAAATATCTGTTGGCCGCCGACCGTAACAACCCACTGGTCAGCAAGTATTACGACCCGCTACATCCTGCGGTCTTACAGGTACTGTACGAAGTCACGGATACGGCACTATCGATGGGCAAAGGTGTCAGCCTCTGTGGTGAGATGGCGACCGATCCGCTGACCCTGCTGCTGCTAATCGGCATGGGGTTACGCGAATTCTCCATGCCAGCCCCCTTCATCCCACGCACCAAAGCATTCCTGAAAGGTGTCTCCATGGAGATCGCCCATCGACGTTATACAGAAATCCGCAAACTGGATAGCAGCGTTCAGATTCGCAAGCACCTGGCAGAGGTTCTTGAAGAAGTTGACTTGGGGTATTAGAGCAAGGCTTTAGGGCTTTACAGCAAAAAAGGGCGACAGATTCATTTCTGTCGCCCTTTTTAATATCTATTATATTGCTTACTACTTCAAAGCCTGAATCTTCTTCAAACTCTCCTGAAGAACCGTAAGCTTCTCACCTGCATCTTTCAACTTGCCACGATCTTTTTCTAATACATGGGCCGGAGCGTTAGCTATAAATTTTTCATTTGAGAGCTTCTTCGTAAAAAGGTCAACATCCTTCTGTACCTTTGCGATCTCTTTCTGCAGGCGCTTCTCTTCCTCGGCAATATCGACCAAACCAGCCAAAGGCAGAGAGATCTCCACATCACCAGCAACCTGAGTGGCCGATTGCTCCGGGCGATCAAGGCCCTGACCAATAGTCATTTCGCCAACTTTGCCAAGCACCCGAATAGCCGCGGCCCCTTTCTCGAGAACTTGTTGATCTTTGTTAGATTTGCAATCTAACAATGCAGTAATCTTTTTGCCGGGCGGCACATCCATCTCGCCACGAATATTACGAATCGCACGGATGACATCCATGACCAACTCCATCCGTTCAGCACCAACGGCATCAGTTGGCAGTCCGCCACCATCCGGGTAAGCGGCCTGCATGATCGATGCACATGGACGCTCACCGGGCAAGGCCTGCCAGATCTCCTCGGTAATAAAAGGCATGATCGGATGCAATAGACGCAGTAACTGCTCAAGCACGGTAAAGAGCACACTTTGCACACGGGCCTTGGCCTGAAGATCGTCACCGTAGAGATCATCCTTGGCCATTTCGATATACCAGTCGCAGAAATTGTGCCAGGTAAAGGCGTAGAGCGTGCTGGCAGCCTCGTTGAACTTATAACTTTCAAGAGCCTGAACGGTCTGGCCAATAGCTTCTTCAAGTCTCGTCAGAATCCAGCGATCAGCATCAGAGAGATCAAGATCATCCAGATTGATTCCCGAGGGATCAAACCCTTCGAGGTTCATCATCGTGAAACGGCTGGCATTCCAGAGCTTGTTACAGAAGTTACGGTAACCACCAATACGGTCCGTGGAGAGCTTAACATCACGGCCCATGGCAGCAAAAGAAGTCAGGGTAAACCGGAAGGCGTCAGCACCGTACTCGTCAATAATGTGTAACGGATCAATGACATTGCCCTTGCTCTTGCTCATCTTCTGGCCCTGAGCATCACGAACCAGAGCATGGATATAAACATCCTTAAAGGGGACCTGATCCATAAACTTGAGACCCATCATCATCATGCGGGCCACCCAGAAGAAGAGGATATCGAAACCGGTCACCAGGCAGGAGGTCGGGTAAAATTTGCTCAGGGTTTCGGTCTGATCAGGCCAGCCCATGGTCGAAAATGGCCAGAGAGCTGACGAGAACCAAGTGTCAAGAACATCGGTTTCCTGGCGGATATCGGTGCTGCCGCAGTGGGCGCAAGCAGTCGCATCTTCACGACTGACGGTTAATTCGTCACAAGCGTCACAGTACCAGACCGGGATGCGGTGCCCCCACCAGATCTGTCGACTGACACACCAGTCCTGAAGATTGAACATCCATTCGAAATAGGTTTTTTCCCATTGTTTGGGAACGATACGGGTATCGCCATTTTGTACTGCCTTGATCGCCTCTTCTGCCAGAGGACCAACCTTGACATACCATTGCAGCGACAAGTAGGGCTCAATCACAGTCTTGCAGCGATAACATTCGCCAACCGAATTTGAGTAATTATCAACTTTGTCGAGCAAACCCTGGCTTTCCAGGTCGGCGACAATATTAGCGCGCGCTTCATAGCGCTCCTGGCCCTGGTACGGGCCGCCATTCTCGTTGATAATACCCGACTCATCAAGAATATTGATCTTCTCCAGGTCGTGTCGTTTGCCAAGTTCAAAGTCGTTGAAATCATGGGCCGGAGTAATTTTCACCGCACCACTGCCGAATTCCTTATCGACGTAATCGTCAGCAATAATTGGAATTTCACGGTTTACCAGTGGCAAAAGGACCTTTTTACCGATCAGGTCCTGATACCGTTCATCTTCAGGATGCACAGCAACAGCGGTATCACCAAGCATGGTCTCAGGACGGGTAGTCGCTACAACCAGAGTACGATCAGTACCGGCAACAGGGTAACGCAGATGCCAGAGATGGCCCTTCTTGTCTTCATGTTCAACTTCAAGATCGGAAAGTGCCGTATGACAACACGGACACCAGTTGATCAGACGATTCGCCCGGTAGATCAGGCCATCATCATAAAGCCGAACAAAAACTTCTCGCACAGACTTGGAGAGGCCTTCATCCATGGTAAAGCGCTCACGCTCCCAATCACAGGAAGCACCCAGACGCTTGAGTTGTTCAATAATTTTCCCGCCGGATTCCTCACGCCAGGTCCAGACGCGCTTGATAAAGTCTTCACGACCGATAGCATGACGATCAAGCCCTTCTGCGGCCAGTTGCTTCTCAACAACATTCTGAGTGGCGATTCCAGCATGGTCTGTGCCCGGCATCCAGAGGACTTCACAACCGGACATCCTTTTCCAACGGGCCAAAATGTCTTGCAAAGTATTGTTAAGGGCATGCCCCATATGCAACACGCCAGTAACGTTAGGCGGCGGAATTACAATCGAGTAATGCGGCTTTGCAGATTTCTCGTCGGCACAGAAATGTCCGTTTTCTTCCCACGTCTGATACCACTTGCGTTCAACATCATGAGGTTCATACCCCTTATTCAACTTTTCTTCCATCGGTGGCGCATCCTTCCAAAACGGGTGGTTGGGCATTGTTTTTAGACAACTGACAAAAGGAAATGGGGATCTCTACAATCCCCATTTCACACGTCAATCTATTGCTTGCAACTTACTGTCAAGCAGCAGCATCCTTAATCTTGCGGATCTCTTCGCGAATCAGATTTTCAGCGAGATCAGGGACAACATCCCAAGCGACTCGCTCGAGAATCGATCCAGCCAGTTTTTCCACCACCTTCGTCACAACTTTCTCAATGATCTGTTCAAGATCTTCTTCACTTAAGGCAGAAGCTTTTGCTTCAACATCCGCCATCACAGCGGCGACAGCAACAGGCTCAGCTTCTGGCGCCTCAATAGCGACGGTAGTCTCATCCACCCGTGCAGGTTCCACAACAGGTTCCACAACAGGTTCCACAACAGGTTCCACAACAGGTTCCACAACAGGTTCCACAACAGGTTCCACTACCGGCACCGTAGCAACGGGTTCTTCAAAAGCAGAAGATATTTCTACCGCAGGCTCACTAACAGCGAAGACATCCTCATCCTCAACAGAAGGTGCCTCGCTAAGCGTTTCTGCAAAAACATCATCACCCGAATCATCACGCGACCAGGCGGCAAGAGTCTGTTCCGGCATGGCCGGCTCAAGGTCTTCTTCACCCAGGATATCATCGTCACCAAGTGGCATAATCTCGTCATCACCCATGTCAAAAACATCGAGATCAACATCCGCAACCGGGGTTTCCTCAACAGGTGGAGAGATCACAGCAGCGACTGGTTCCACTTCGGCAAAGCTGAAATCTTCAGCAATATCTTCAACGTGATCAGCAGAAAAAGCATCTTCCACCACAGGTTCTTCAACCGCTGGCACCACGGCTGCTGGCTCTGTAACGGTTGGTTCTGAGACAACGTCACTCCAGTCATCTGCTGCTGTAACTGGCTCAGGCTTAACAACTGGCGCCTCTTCTTCAAAGGAGATATCACCAAAAGGATCATCTGATGCTGCTGTCATCTCTGGTTCGGGACTGACAGGTTCATCAAAAGCCGCCAGTGGTGTTTCCTCAACAGCGGCAAGCGGTTCCGGTTCAGCAACAGGAGCGGGTTCAACAACGGGTTCCGGTTCAGCAACGGGTACTGGTTCAGGAACGATGGCTGGTGCAGCTTGTGCTGCACTGAGCAGTTCGGCAACCTTGTCAATCAGGCTCTGTGACTCGAAAGGTTTTTCTATCCAGGCATCAGCCTTGCAGCTCCGGGCCTTGTTTTCATCAAAGGGTTCGAATGAACCAGCCAACAGCAACACAGGCACATGCTGGAGAGCTGGGTCCTGTTTGATGGCACTGGTCAACTCGTAGCCGTTTTTACCCGGCATATAAATATCAGTCATAACCAGATCAGGTTTGATTTCCTGAGCCTTGACCAGAGCTGCATCACCATTATCTGTAATAGTCAGTTCATAGTCTTCATGCGCAAAGGTAATCTGAATAACCTTTTGGATCGTGATACTGTCGTCGGCCAACAGCAGCTTTTTGCTCATGCCAATCTCCTTAGTTCTTCAGCCCACAAATCTTAAAATCCGGGTCTTCCAGTACCCGGTTTAGATCCAGCAGATGATAGCCACGGCCATCGATTTCACAGATTTCACTCTGAGGGTCACATTCAGAGATAGTACGGGAACAGACCTCACCGATTTTGGTAATACGTACAATCCTGTCCGCTGGCACTGCCACTAACCCGTATTCTGCCTCACAAACAAGGGCAAAAGCAGGCTGCTGATCTATCTTTCCGTCTTGTTTTTCAGAAGATTCCTCAGCCAACAGCGGCACGACCTGGCCCTGATAAACAATTACCCCGGCAAAAGTGGAACGCAACAACGGCAACCTGAACAGATGCGGGGAGGTCAAAACATGTAGCACCTTATCCAGCACTATCGAACCAGGGACCTCTGAAGTTTCAAACAGAGCCAAACGCATCATGCATCCCGTTGCCAGACCTGGTCTATCTTCTGTGAATCAACACTCACCAGCAACTTCCCGTCGTGCAACGCAACTTGATGGTAAGGGACAAACTCATCATGAAACATATATGCTGGCAAGTCCTGGAATTCAAAGTGCATAACGTCAAAAACACCCACTATATGATTCACTCTGACAGCCCAAGGGCAATTGGAACCTGCGAATATCAGCAACGGTCCTTCTTCACAACTATTTTCTGCCATCAGATTAAACAGCAATGCCAAGTCATAGACGCGAACATCTGTTTCTCTATAAGTCAGAGAACCGAGCTGGAAGGACTCCGAAGACTGGCCCAACGGTGTCAAATCGTCCTCATCCACACCCCGGATTGCCAGCAAATCAGCGACCGGCATAACAAATTCGACGTCGTTCACCTGAAAAACGATACGCAAGTGGTCGGCATCAACCATCTTTTTCTCCGGTTCACAGAGCTTGGAAATAGCTGTAAAGGCGCTAAAAAACTATCATATTGCCTTCTCAGGTGTCAAGCATCCAGGCAGATGAAACAGCTTTTCTCAACACTCAACTATAGGGTTTTCCACGGTTGCGGGAAAAAAAGCTTTTGGTAAAGGTTCATGGCATAGCGATCCGTCATCCCGGCAAGGAAATCAGCAATGATAATCTCATCGGGGTCATCAACTTCACAATGGCCGCCATACGCAACTATTTCTTGAGGTTTTTCAACAAAATATGCAAACAATTCACGCAGAACCCGACTGGCCTTGCGAAATTCGTCTTCAACAATGTCCGCGCGATAAACATTTTCATGTAGCCAGTGACGGAGCTCGGACAAATGATCAGCAACAGGTGCAGAAATTTGCACGGCAGTATAATTGCCTGCCATAGTCGTCTCGATTAAATCTGTGATCATGGTATTCAAGCGTTGTGAAGAGTTTTCTCCTAGAGCACGACGTAGGGCTGAAGGGACATCGGCATTGCTGACAACTCCCCCACGTATGGCATCATCCAAGTCGTGATTAACATAAGCAATCACATCTGAGAGGCGAACGAGTTGCCCCTCAAGCGTTGCAGGAAGCTCCTTGAGAGCCCTTCCAAGCAAGGGCCCCTGCCCTTTTGAATGCAGCAGAATTCCGTCGCGGACTTCCCATGAAAGGTTGAGGCCTGCACCATTTTTTTCAAGCTGATCAACAACTCTCAGGCTCTGATTCACATGGTGGAATCCATCTGGCAACAATTGAGCAAGAGCACGCTCACCAGCGTGCCCAAATGGTGTATGACCAAGATCGTGGCCCAAAGCGATAGCTTCGGTGAGATCTTCATTGAGTCGTAGAGCCCGAGCCATGGTTCTGGCAACCTGACTGACTTCGAGAGTATGAGTGAGACGAGTACGATAATGGTCTCCCTCCGGAGAGAGAAACACCTGAGTTTTGTATTTCAGCCGCCGAAAAGCTTTACTATGCAGAACACGATCACGATCAACCTGGAAAATGGTACGAACCGGACAAGCGTCTTCCTCAATCTGCCGCCCTTTTGAGGCCTGACTGTGACAAGCAAATTCACAAAGCAGACTGCTTTCTGTTGATTCAATGACCTTTCTTATAATCATTCTCAACTCCGCTTATTTACACAGATAAAGATCCAGTCGTTTAGTCATTCTACAAGAGAATGATCTGATTAGTTAAGATAAACATCTTCTCTCTTCCTGAACCATTACACTCATTGCCGTCAGAGATTTACGCAACATGCAACTTTCTTCTTTGCTCAAATGGGTGAATACGTTAAATTGCACACAGCTTAACAGTAATATCTGCAACATAAATGGCAACATCAGAGAACAACCTGTAGAGAAGCTGAACTGAATCATGAAAAGTATTTTAGTAGCTGACAACCGTTCCGATCTATTGGCGACTTTGGAACCGATTCTCAAGCATTGGGGCTATCGCGTCTTGTCTGCCCGCAAAACTAACCAGGCCATGGCATTTCTCCAGGAAAGTGCACCTTGCCTGTTGATTATTGGCGAAGATATTTTTGCCGATCCAGACCTGTCTCTTGATAAAGACACAATACAAAGAATCAAATCAGGGGACTTACCCGTCATCGCTCTCAAGCAGGGCGGTACGGGAATTGCTAAATTTACTCCCATTGAAACGCTGGAAGTTCCTGTCGAACTTTTTGAGCTTTTCTCCCTCATCCAGCTCCACGTTGAAAAGCATCCTCGACAGAACCTTCGTCTTCGCTTAAAACTTCCTGGGATGTACAGCATTGAGAAGGATGAATTCATCCTAGCAGACGTCTTAAGCCTTAGTATGCGTGGTCTTTTCTTTAGAGCACCAACAAAAATCAAAAAAGGAGATCAGGTGACCGTAGTCTTCCCGCTACTTGGTCATTGTAAGGAAATCGAAGTTAAATCAACCGTTCTTTATACGATTCGACCCGAAGCTGAGAATAATTATTTTCAGGGTTTTGGTGTCGGCTTTGACGATATCTCTGATGATCACAAGGTACATTTGCAGAAATTTATCAGGGAGCATTTTCTCAGAGAGGGCTCATCCAGTCACAGCGGTGTCGGCGATTTTACCGAAGCACAACTCAAAAGCTGAGCTCATCATCCCGGCCCCGTCAGAGCCTTAGCTCATCAATAAAACTCGCCCCAGAAACCACTCCAGGAACAGTGAAATATGCAGCCAGAGTTGCAGCCAGATCGGCAAAAGACTGCCGATCGCCCAGTTCAGCCCCGACCTGCATCGATTTTGACCAGACCAGAGCAGGAACGTACTCACGGGTATGATCACTCCCCGGAGTCGTCGGATCACAGCCATGATCGGCACTGATCACCAAAAGATCGTCTGGCCGCATTCTCCCGTATAAGCGCGGCAACCAGGCATCAAACTCCTCAAGAGCACGACCAAAGCCAACAACATCATTACGATGTCCGTAAGCCATATCAAAATCAATCAGATTGACCATCAATAGTCCCTTATCCAGAGCATCCAATTCTGCCAGGGTCTTACTCATACCATCGGAATTATCGACAGTTGTCGTGCTGCGAGAAATTCCTCGGCCGGCAAATAGATCATAAATTTTGCCCACCGTTGAGACCGTATAGTCTTTGGCAGTCATACATTCGAGGAGAGTCGCTTGGGGTGGCGGCGTGGGGAAATCCTTGCGGCGGGGAGTGCGGCGAAAACCTTGTTGTTCACTGCCGGTAAAGGGCCTGGCAATTACTCTGGCAATATTGTATTCATCAGTCAGGGTTTTAGCGGCTTGGCACAGCTTATATAGACTCTCCGGTGGTATGACCTCTTCATGTGCAGCAATCTGGAACACTGAGGCAACGCTGGTATAGAGTATCGGCCGAGCTGTTTTGACATGCTCGGCACCATACTCCTTGAGAACAGAAATGCCGCCGGCAGGTACATTACCGAGAGGTTGGACTCCAGCAATTTTAGCAAATTCTGCGACCAGTTTCTCAGGAAAGCCTTGTGGGTAAGTTGCAAAGGGCTGATCAAGAACGACTCCGGCAAGTTCCCAGTGGCCAACAATGCTATCCTTGCCTGCAGAACGCTCGGCAAGCCGACCATAAGCACCACTAGGTTTCGCAAGGGGCGGCACACCCTCAATATCCGCCAAATTCCCCATTCCGAGTCGCTGCATGTTCGGTAAGTTCAAACCACCGCATGCCTTTGCCACATGGGGCAAGGTAGCGGCATCTTCATCACCGTAGTCCTTCGCATCCGGCAAAGCACCAAGCCCGACACCGTCAAGAACAATCCAAACTGCCCTCCTTCCATCCATCGTCATGGTAGCTCTATACTTCTCAGAGATCATTATCAGGAACGGTAATCAGCGTTGATCTTTACATAATCGTAGGTTAAGTCGGATGTATAGTAGTAGGCTTGGCCTTCGCCCAGAGCAAGCTCGACCGTCACTGTAAACTCCGGTTTCTTCAGTATCTCGCTAGCCTTGGCCTCCTGTTCGGGACCGAGGCCAAGACCTTTAGCAACCATAGCGACATCGTCAAACAGGATACTCACCTGATCAGGGTCCACATCGGCTCCAGAATAACCGACTGCAGCAATAATCCGCCCCCAGTTGGCATCCTCGCCAAAGAAAGCGGTTTTGACCAGTTGTGACGTTGCGACACTGCGGGCAGCAATCAGGGCATCAGTATCGTTTGCCGCACTGTTGATTTGCACACGCACCAGTTTTGTCGCACCTTCGCCATCACGAACAATCATTTTTGCCAGTGCCAGCATGATTTCATTCAGGGCGTCATTGAACTGCTCCAACGCAGAAGAGTCCCTGGCAATCTCCAGATTTTCGGCATCACCACTGGCCAATAACAAGACCGTATCATTTGTTGAAGTATCGCGGTCGACGGTAATCCGATTAAAAGAACCATTCACAGCCTGCCGCAAAGATTCCTCGAGTAAGCCATCGGCCAGCACTGCATCAGTAACGACATAGGCCAGCATGGTTGCCATATCAGGATGAATCATCCCGGCTCCCTTGGCCAGGCCCAGCAGGCGAACTTCCTGACCATCGACCTGGATAGCGCGACTACACATTTTCGGAAAGGCATCAGTTGTCATCATGGCTCTGGCCACGCCATCAAACTGATCATGACTCAACATTCTACAGAGATTTGGCACATGTTCTTCGAAACAGTGCATCGGCAAAGGGACACCGATCACCCCAGTAGAGGAGACAGCGACCATCTCTGGTGCAATATCGAGGCTTTCCGCAACAAGATCACCACAACGGCGCGCATCCTGAAGACCTGCAGCACCGGTACACGCATTAGCATTGCCACTATTAATCAGAATCGCCTGACAGAGCCCTTGACGCACCCTGGATTCAGTAATCTTGACCGGTGCTGCAACGACCTTGTTGGTGGTAAAAACTCCGGCACCCTCCACCGGCTTGTCAGCACAGATCAGTGCCAGATCAAGTTTCCCGGACTTCTTGATCCCCGAGCTATAAGCTGCAGCCTTAAACCCCTTAGGTATCGCAAGAACAGATTCAGTCATGAGTCAACTCCGTGGTAGGCAGAAGGAGACCGATAGAAGTCCCTTCATTTTCGACAGGTTCGAGAAAAATTTCACCATGCATCTGACGCAGGATTGCCCGACAGGTTGCCAGACCAATACCGACGCCGCTGGGTTTTCCGGCATCCAACTCTCCAAGTTGCGAATATTCCTGGAAAATATCGTATGCACTCTCTCTTGGCACCGATTGACCCTGGTTGGTAATCTGCAGGTAGACGGCTGGTTTACCATGCAGAGTCAGATTTGCGGCACTGATCGACAAGTGACCGCCCTGACAATTGAATTTGATCGCATTATCAACCAGGGCTTCAAGTAGTAATTCCAGTTTATCCTGATCCCCCCAGACCTGCATGAGATTTGAGGGGAAATCAACTTGTAACTCCAGGTTCACCTCCGCTATTTCAACTTCATGGGCACGCAATACACGTGCGAAACATTCACTGAGTGACAGGCTTTGCCAATGCCAGTCCTCGCTACCGGAATCAATCGAGAAGAGACGCAGCATACCGGTCAATAAATGTTCAAGATGCTTGCCCTCTGTATAGATTCCTGAAATGTATTCGCGCATTTTTGGCGCCTCTATCTGATCAAAAAAGTTAAGCAGAAGATCCGAGAAACCGAGCACAGATGTCAGTGGTGTCTTTAATTCGTGAGACAGGTTGCAGACAAAACGAGTCCGGTCCTGATGAAGCTTCATCAGATCGGCATGGGCGTGTTCAATTTCCAGATTCTTCCCCTGCAAACGGCCAACCAGCTTCATATTTTCAATCGCCAGAGCAGTCTGGTGAGCAATCGTCAGCAACAGTTCCTGATCAACGCCGGTAAAGGCTTCACCATTGCGCTTGTTGTTGACATTCAACACTCCCATCGTACGCTGTTGATAACGAATCGGCACCGAAAGCAGTGAACCGGTTCGATAACGAGCAACACCACTTCGGAGAGGAAAGCGCCCGTCGGTTGACAAATCGTCGATCAGTACCGGTTCCCCATGTACCAGGACATGACCGGAGACCCCTTCGCCAGGTGCGATCGTAACATTCTCTAACACATTGACAGGTAACCCACATGCGGAACGAATCCTCAGGTCACCCTCATCATCGGCGAGCATCAAGGAGACTATCTCCACATCAAGGGCAGATTGAATCAAATCGACAATGCGATCGAGCAATTTCTGGAGGTCTTCGGCGCTACGCGTGGTCTCGCCGACCGCCTTGAGAAGAATCAGGTCATCCAGAGAACGCTTGGCGGCTTGCTGGGTATGCGCCAATTGCGTATTAATCTTAGTCCGAGTTGAGACATAGTCCCAGGAGTTGAGAAGAGCTTCTTTATCGAGAGGATAAATGAGAACATCATCAACACCATTACGAAAAGCAGAGAGGGCCAGAGCAAAGTCCTGGCATGGCAAAACGGCAACCAATGGTAAGTGTGGGTGGACGCGACGAATCTGCTGTAATACTTCAAGACCAAGGCAATCAGTTCCCACCAGGTCACAGAGAACCAGCTGAACTTTTTCTCGGGAGATCTGATCGGCTACGCCCTGTGCCTGAACAAGGTTTTGCGCAAAGACTTCTGCATTCGACCAAACATTGCGAACGGTCGCAAGACTCTCTGGTTTAGCTTCCAGGAGCAGCAGCTTGAAACAGATCGACACATCAGAACCTGCCATGTAATCCCTCCTGACAATGGTCATGCAATCCCTGCCAATCGGGCATATTCCTGAGCCCGGGAGTAACTGGCGGGTTCAAGCTATTGTCCACAGCATTTCTTGTATTTTTTGCCACTGCCACATGGGCAATCATCGTTACGGCCAACCTTGGCAGTCTCACGTTTGATCGGTCCCTGAGCTACTGCCTGCGGCCCAGACTGACGAGCGAGGGCCAGTCGTTCACGACGCTGAGCAGCTTCCATTTCAGCAACTTCTTCCTCACGAGCCAACTGGACGCGGAACAGCTTCTGCGCAACCTCCTGACGAATACGTCCCATCATCTCCATAAAGAGTGCGTAAGCTTCACGCTTGTACTCTTCTTTGGGGTTTTTCTGTGCATAAGCACGCATGCCGATCCCCTCTTTGAGATGGTCGATCGACAACAGATGGTCTTTCCACTTGCTGTCTATGGTCTGCAGCAGCAGGACCTTCATCAGGTGTTCCATAACTGGCGGTGTGAACGTTTCTGTCCGCTCTGCCAGACGTTTTGCAACCTGTTCTTTGAGATCGTCTTCAAGATCAACGGGTTTAAGGCCTCTATCAGGATCCGGCATCTCAGCCACAAAGTTAAACTGGCTGACAAAATCAGCAGTCAGGCTCTCCCAGTTCCATTCGGCTGGAGCGGCCTTATCAGGACAGAAAGTCGCCACCATATCCTCAACCATCTCATCGAGAATAGTCTCAATGGTTTCCTTAATATTCTCACCAGATAGCACTTCTTTACGTTGGCGATAAATGACCTCACGCTGACGGTTCATGACATCGTCGTAGTCGATCAGGTGTTTACGGATCTCAAAGTCGTGTGCTTCGACCTTTTTCTGGGCACCTTCGATGGCCTTGGAAATCATGCCATGCTCAATCGCCTCGTTCTCAGGGACTTTAAGTTTTTCCATCACAAAAGAGACCCGGTGAGAACCAAAGATGCGCAACAAATCATCCTCAAGGCTCATAAAGAAACGACTCTCGCCCGGATCACCCTGACGCCCGGAACGACCACGCAACTGGTTATCGATGCGTCGTGACTCGTGACGTTCTGTACCCAGGATATACAGTCCACCAGCATCGAGGACTTCCTGTTTTTCTGCAGCACAAAGCTCTGCATACTTCTTCAGGGCCAGAGTATACGCTTGCTCCGGGTCATCGGCATTAGCTACCTCGCGCTTGGCCATCATCTCGGGGTTTCCTCCGAGCACAATATCCGTACCGCGACCAGCCATATTGGTTGCAATAGTGAGGGCACCCTTGCGGCCAGCCTGGGCAACAATTTCGGCTTCCCGCTCATGCTGTTTGGCATTCAGTACATTATGCTTAATACCTCGTTTTTTCAGCATCTCGGAGAGTTCTTCTGAATCCTCAATGGTGATGGTACCAACCAGAACCGGTTGACCTGTCTCATGACTGGCAATGATATCTTCAATGACCGCCCGAAATTTTTCCTTGCCGGTTTTATAAATCACATCAGCCTGATCAATACGAATCATCGGTTTGTTGGTCGGCATCACGACAACATCAAGCTTATATATTTCGTTAAATTCGGCGGCTTCAGTATCAGCCGTACCGGTCATTCCTGATAGTTTCTCGTACATACGAAAATAATTCTGGAAAGTTATCGTCGCAAGGGTCTGGTTCTCCTTCTCGATTTTTAAACCTTCCTTCGCCTCGATTGCCTGGTGCTGACCGTCACTCCAGCGTCGGCCAGGCATCAGCCGCCCGGTAAACTCATCAACGATGATCACCTCACCGTCCTTGACCACGTAATCAACATCACGCTTGAAAATAGCGTGAGCTCTTAAGGCCTGATTAACATGGTGAAGTATCGCCATATTGCCGGGCTCGTACAGGTTGTCGATTGCTAACAGCTTTTCGAGATTCAGAACACCCTCTTCGGTGAGGGTCGCTGTTTTTGATTTTTCATCCACAGTGTAATCGCCGGTGTAAGTTTTCATCGACCGACCGATCGCGCCATCACGGTCCTCGGTCATCTCGCCCTTTTTCAAACGGGGGATTACCTTTTCTGCAGTGTAATAAAGCTCGCTGGTCACATTGCTTGGCCCGGAAATAATCAAGGGAGTCCTGGCTTCATCAATCAGGATCGAGTCGACCTCGTCAACAATGGCGTAGTAGAGATCACGTTGCACATAGTCCTCGAGAGCAAATTTCATGTTGTCGCGAAGATAATCAAAACCAAACTCGTTATTCGTGCCATATGTGATGTCGGCCCGATAGGCAGCTTTTCGCTCATCATCACTCAAACCGTGCACAACGCAATCAACCTCCAGGCCGAGGAAGTTATAGACCTGCCCCATCCATTCAGCATCACGCGTGGCCAGATAATCGTTGACCGTAATGACATGGACGCCTTTACCGGCCAAAGCATTGAGATAGACCGGCAGGGTCGCCATAAGAGTTTTACCTTCACCGGTTTTCATTTCGGCGATTTTGCCGGAATGCAGCACCACGCCACCAATCATCTGAACATCAAAATGGCGCATTCCCAGAACCCGAATCGCAGCCTCACGAACGACAGCAAATGCTTCGGCTAACAGATCGTCGAGCGTTTCACCTTTTTGCAAGCGTGCACGAAATTCAACAGTTTTTTCTACCAGAGCAGAATCTGACAGTTCCTTAATCTCCGGCTCCAAAGCATTGATCTGTTCAACTGCCTGCTGCAACCGTTTCAGCTCACGATCATTCTTGCTGCCAACGATTTTTTTCAGAATATTTCCGATCATGTATAACTCCATGGACGTCTACATTGACGTTGATATTTAATAATATGATCTGGCTGAACAGACAGCCGGAATCGCGGATTTTAACACAGCAGAGAGAGCACTCACAAGGTTAAAGGAGGCCTCATTGGAGAGGTGTTGTACCCAAGAGGACATAAAACCATAAACGTCGAAACCCCGGAGATTATCTTCGGGGTTTCGACGTTTATGGTTTACGACTTGTGGCTTAACAGCCACGCGTTCTTTTGCTATTTCCAAGAACCTTTCTGGTAGCTGAAGATATGTCTGTTAGGAATAATTTTCACGACGGCAAACGAGCCCTTATCTAATTGCTCAAGAGTGCTGGCAGTGGATTCAAGAATCTTCTCCTGGTAGGAAAGAACACCAACATAAGGAATCGCACCAGACTGTGAACGTCGCACCTTGACAGCCATTGTGGCATCGTCAATTTGATGATAACGAGCACGATATGTGCCATCTGACTGCTTGGTGATCTCCATACTAGAACGGGAAAATATGTGATTTTTATTCAACTGTCGTACTTTCGTTTTGGCAAATTGTTCAAATTCAAGACGCTTAAGAGCCAGAGCTTGAGTCTTGAGAACCTTTGCCTGAGCGGCAGCCGGGTCAATGTCCACAAAGCTAACTTTGACCGAAGCTGTCCCTTCAGCCAAGGCTGGCAAAGCAAACATGACAATGGCGGCAGCAATAACTGCGGTTTTGAGGATGACATTCATCACAAGAGACCTCCTGTAGAATATTTCAGTTTGACCAATCTATTTAGCAATGACCATACCAAAAGCAACTACATGAGATTAACCTCCTGATTTCATGAAACAAAACAAAACGTCCAGTGTATTTCAAAGAAAAAAGGATGGTTGGTTCTAACCTTTATGTGACATTCTACGTCAAGTAACCTCGTCAAATAAAACCTGCATTCCAGTTGTTGAATCGTATCAAGATGCCAGCTCTCTTCTTCAAAAAAGAACGGCCAGGTGCTCTCAAGCACCTGGCCGTGTATACATGATCTCTCAGTCAGTCAACAGCTAGTTAGTTACTTGGATTGCAACTCGACACGCCGGTTGAGCTTACGGCCATCTTTAGTGTCATTATCATACTTCGCGCGAGTCTCACCATAACCAGCAGTCTTCAGTCGCGAGGCGGCAAT
Organism: Deltaproteobacteria bacterium; assembly: GCA_024279915.1. Taxonomy (GTDB): domain Bacteria; phylum Desulfobacterota; class Desulfuromonadia; order Desulfuromonadales; family BM103; genus M0040. The sequence continues at coordinate 28,539 of JAJRRB010000064.1, read as the reverse complement.
GCCGTTACTGACAAGCCAGCTTTTCACAGAGTCCGCACGTCGTTCAGAGAGACCCTGGTTATATTCTTCTGTGCCTGTCGCATCAGTATGACCGGAAAGGACAAAGTCAGTACCAGAATCTTCGGCCAGGATCATCTTGGTCTGTTCCAGAACAGGAACCATGTCATCCGTGATGACCGACTTGTCAAAACCGAACAACAGGTTAAAGGGGATCACTTCCTTGGCCATTGGAATTGGTGCTGGCTTAGGCGCGACCTTTGGTGGTGGAGCATGCTTGATGTGAGAGTCGTCATAAAGCACATCTTTAGCGAATTTTTCCATATCAGCATCAGTTGCAACCACACTACAACCAGAAAGCGCGCGAATCGCTTCTATGGTCTTCTGGCCCTTTGAGGTGTCAGCATAACTGATGACATGGATACAAAGATTTGGCGCAAATTTGTCGTAAAGAGACCTGGCAGCGGCGACTGGATCGCTACCTTCGTTCGAGACACCATCAGTAAACAGGATCAAGGCTGTTGTACCGGAAAGCTGACCAATAGCAGGACCAATATTAGCCAGGCCATCACCCATCGTCGTCTTATTGTTGAAGGGCGGGGTAACCCCGGCAACAGTGGAACTGAGCGAGCCATTTTTGTACGGGGCTGAAGCCGTAAGGGTTTTGTAAGGTGCAAAGAGAGCAACAGCACCGGTATAGCCAAGCTCGGGAAGAGCCTTGTCCAAGCGATTAGCTGCCGCTAAAGCCTTATCAAACTTCTGCTGTCCGGGTTGTGCTTTGGCATAGGCCATTGAACCGGACTGGTCCATGAAGACAATAAAATTATCAACCTTTTCCAACAGGTGCGCAGAGGTAACGAAAGGTAGAGTCAATGTAAGGGCCAACACAAGGGAAGTGACAGTTAACGACAACCTGCATATCTGTTTCATGGAACGACTCCTTATTCCTTTAAGTTATTGTTGAATAAAGACCCTGAACGGATCATGAGTTCACGTCAGTTAAAATAAAGGTTAACGGAAGTCTACTATTAGTCAAGTGACTGAACAGACTAAAGTTACAGGAGACGATTTGATAATCAGAGAATCGGCGTGAGTGACAGAAACAATGTGGTATCAAGACGGTTGCAGACAGTCCGACGGATTAGCTTGAGACGCAAAAAAGACCCGGCAAGGCCGGATCTCTAGGAGGCTGTTGGACTATACGGGCCGAAGCGAAAATTCGGAAGTTTGAGACCAGATTTTGGCTCGTTTGAGAGTAATAGCCGTAGCTATTTGTCGAAAAGGAGCTTAAATCTGGGCCAAACAGCCGGGTTTGCAGCCGGGTCATGGATAGCCCGACAGCCTCCTAGATGACTTTATCTAATTTTTGCTTATCGGTTGTTAAAAGCCCCTCTTCAAAACCGAGGGATTAATTATTGTATTTAGAAGGATTGACAGGCACACCATTGAGACGAATCTCGTAATGCACGTGAGAACCGGTTGAACGACCGGTATTGCCAACAGATGCAATGCGGTCCCCACGTCTGACCCGTTGGCCGACCTTAACGTTATATCGGGAGTTGTGCCCGTAAAGGGTCCGATAACCATAGCCATGGTCAATTGTCACCATCTTGCCGTAACCAGCTTCTGTCTTAACACTGCTGACGATACCATCTGCTGTAGCAATCACAGGAGTGCCGGTCCGTGCTGCGATATCAAGCCCTTCGTGAATTTTGCGCCTGCCGTTGAAAGGATCGCGACGCATGCCGAAACTGGAGGTCAACCAACCTTTAATCGGCCAACCCAAGGGTTTGGCTGCAAGTAACGAACGCTGATCATTAAGGATACCCTGGATTTCCTCCTGACTCTCACGACGCAGATCAATCTGGCGACGGACTTCGTCTATACGCTGTTGAATCTCGTTGAATTCCCGACTGACATCATCTACTCTTGCCGGACCACCAACGCCAGCAATGCTGTCACCCTTTGGTGCCGAGAGCTTTGCCATGACACGCACTTTGGCATCATTCTGTGCCAGGACAACCATTTCCTGGCGCAAGTCTTCAAGCTTGACGACCAGTAGATGCAATTCTTCGCGCTGCGCAAGGTTTTCAACCTGCAGACGCTGTAGTTCATTGCGATCAAGATTAGTCATTACGTAATCGGCAATTAATCCGGCGAGCCCCAGAGCCAGAACAACAGACACAGCCAGAACCGTCTTAACGACTGTTCTGCGTACGCCAAAACGGCGCACCTGATGAGAGCCTTCCGGTATGATCAATATGGTAAAACGCTTTGCAGGCAAGATTGGACCCTCCCAAAGACCCTATATTTACTGGATTTCAACGGTTAGTAATAAAGGATTGTCAAGCACACTGTCAAGGTTAAACTTGACATTTAGACAACCCATGTTACTGCATCAGTGCAACGAATCATCAGAGAGACAAAATAAGAGCAATTTCGTCACATTCCGGGAATTTTGCACATTTAATACAGGCCCCCCAGATCTTCTGGGGCAGTTCTGATTTTTCGATCACCCCAAAACCAAGTTTTTCAAAAAAGACCTGTTGGTAGGTTAGAGCAAAAACCCTGCCAATACCTAACTGACGTGCTTCAGAGATACAGGCCTCAACCAGATAGCTGCCGATACCACGGCCACCATAACCTTCATGTACCACCAACGAGCGCACTTCAGCAAGGTCTTCCCAGTAGATATTAAGGGCGGCGGCACCAACAACCTGATCACCTTCAACAAACACATAAAAATCTCGAATCGCTTCGAAAATATCCATGAGCGATCTCGGCAGTACCAGCCCATCCTCAACGTAAACCAATAATAACTGGTGGATTTGACGAGCATCCTGCAGAGTTGCCTTACGAATCATAAATACTCCAGAAAAATCTACAATAGCTAATTCAGACAGCAGCCGAAGTCGAAATCAATTCCTTCGCGTGCAGTAGAGTCTGGTCAGTCACCTGTGCTCCGCCAAGCATACGCGCCATCTCCTGCACCCTCTCGTCACCATTGAGACATTCCATTGCCGTCAAAGTTCGCCCCTCAACTTCATGTTTTATAACACGATGGTGGTGATCAGCAAAGGCCGCGACCTGTGGTAAATGTGTCACACAAAGGATTTGTGACAACTGGCTCACAGCCTGTAATTTACGCCCGACAGCGGTTGCAGCCGCGCCGCCAATTCCGGCATCCACTTCATCAAAGATGACTGTTGGAACGCTGCTGGCCTCCGGCGCGAGACGCTTGAGAGCCAGCATCAACCGGGAGAGTTCTCCACCCGAAGCAACCTTGGCCAGAGGCATGAGAGGTTCTCCTGGATTCAAGCTGACCATGAATTCGATACGCTCAAGTCCATCATAACCAGGGCGGTCCAAAGCCGTGAAAGCGACATCAAAAGAGGCTCCGGTCATGGCCAGATCGCCTAACTCATCGACAAGAGTTGTCACAAGTTGTTTTGTAGCTTGCTGGCGGGCAACAGAAAGCCTTTCACCCAGCATATGAGTCTTGCCAGAGAGAGAGACAAGTTCGTCGGCAAGTGTGCCCCTGGTTGCGCCAGCATTCTCCAGCGCTTCAATTTCATGATCAATATCATCTTTCAAACTCAAAACATCACTCAAGTTAGGCGCATATTTACGTTTGAGACGGGTCAGGACAGAGAGTCGTTCCTCAATAGTTTCAAGACGATCAGGTTCGAAAGCGATGCGATCAAGGTAAGAGCGTAACTGCGTCGCGGCATCTTCAAGTTCAAAAAGGCTGCGCTGAACGGTCTCAGCAAGAGCTCCCAAATTCTTATCGATTTCGGCAACCGAGCGGAGCTCTGAGGTCAACTCACCCAGCACTTCACAGACGGCTCCATCACCATCATACAGTGCTTCGTAACCAGTACGAGTGATGACCGTCAAGCGCTCTGCGTTCTGCAGCAGAAGGCGCTCTGCCATGAGCACTTCTTCCTCGTCAGGAGACAACTGCGCCGCATCGATTTCATCAGACTGATGACGCAAAAAATCGAGCCGCTGCTGGCGATCTCGTTCCGCGTCTTCCAGGCACTCAAGTCGCTGAGCTACATTCTGCATAGCCCGATATGAATCGCGATAAACACCGACCTGTTTATCAAGGGCACCATAGCGGTCAAGGATGGCCTGATGCACACCTCTTTGTAGCAGAGACTGATGCTCGTGCTGGCCACAAACTGTTACCAGTTGTTCTGAGAGGGGCTGCAATTGCGAGAGAGTCGCCAGACTGCCATTGATATAAGCCCGGCTGCGACCACCGCTCTGCACCACCCGTCTGAGAACAAGTTCCTCACCAACACAAAAACCAGACTCGGCAAATGATTGACGGATATTCTCTTGTCCTGACCAATCGAACAGGGCCTCAACGGTCGCTTCGTTGGCACCAGCACGAACCAGATCTGGACGTGCCCGGTCACCCAGCAACAGACCAAAGGCATCAAGGATTATCGATTTGCCGGCACCGGTTTCCCCGGTGAGCACATTGAACCCCTCGTCAAATTGCACTTCGAGACGATCAATGATGGCAAAGTTAGTGATAGTCAGGCTGAGGAGCATAAGATCCGAGACACGATAACAACTTAAGGGTTACAGAAAACTATGAGTGAAGACTTCTGAGCCAATAGAACAAATAGGTCGGAAGGTGACGTTGAGTTGAAGTTAAAAACTTTCCGTGTCACTCGTCCCACGCTACGGGCTCAACGTTCTCCCCAACGCAACTGGGTGCGGAGAACCTGGAAATAATCTTTACTCGGGCTTTTTATCAAGAGAGTACAGTGATTGGATTTACGCAGTTCAACGACATCACCGCCCTGAAGAGGCATCCCCTCCTGGCCGTCAGCAGTAAAGACCACATCCTCATCATGAGATTTAACTTCAACCCGGATCGTCGCTTCGTCAGAGACAACGATCGGTCGATTCGTCAAGGTATGCGGACAGATCGGCGAGATAACGTGACAGTGATTGCCGGGATAAACAATAGGTCCCCCTGCGGCCAAGTTGTAGCCGGTCGACCCCGTCGGCGTCGAAACAATCAGGCCATCCGCCTTGAAAGTCGTCAGGTAATCATCATCAACCCAGGCTTCCATATCGATAATCCGAGCTAAGGCACCCTTGTTAATAACGACGTCATTGAGGACATGGTAACGCGCAACCTCTTCTCCCTTGCGGCGAATAACAGCCAACAGACGCATCCGCTCGGAGACAGTAAAGTTTCCCTTAATGACCTGTTCTAAAATGGGGAAGAGTTCCGGGCGGGTTATTTCGGTTAAGAAACCGAGGCTGCCGAGGTTAACACCGAGAATGGGGGTCCGTAGGTCACCAACCAGACGAGCAACAGAAAGCAGGGTGCCATCGCCACCAAGGACAACAACCATATCAACCAGAGGTGGAATGGCCTGCCCCGGATAGCCACGCATATCGGGCATGTCATTAGCCAAAGGTTCGTCAACAAAGACTTCTATTTTTCGTTCGACTAACCAGGCAACGACTTCTTCAGCCAAGCGAACAGCATCCGTGTTGTGACGTTTAGCAAAAATCCCGATACGCTTCATAGAAACACTTCCTCCAAATCGCGCTGACTTTATCACAGCATATCGTCAAAGTCTATGCCTATCAATGACTTACGGCACCTCGTGCTTGTTCTTACCATCCCCTTGTGATACTCTTCGCACATAACCCTACACCCACTTGGTAAAGATGAATCTTTTTTCTTCAGCACCCTCTGATAAAGCACCGGCACCACTGGCCGAGCGACTGCGTCCGCATCGTCTTGACGAGATGGTCGGCCAACAGCACCTGCTTGGCGAAGAAGGTATCCTACGTCGTCTGATCGAACAGGACAAGCTCACATCTGCCCTCTTCTGGGGGCCACCAGGTACTGGCAAAACCACCCTGGCCAGAGTCATAGCCCAAACCACCCGCAGTCATTTTGTGGCTTTTTCCGCTGTTCTGCAAGGAGTCAAAGATATCCGCGAAGTGGTTGCCAAGGCGCAACAGGAGAGAAGCTACTACGGACGACGGACAGTACTCTTTATCGACGAAATTCACCGCTTCAACAAGGCCCAGCAGGACGCCCTTCTACCATCAGTGGAAAACGGTGATATTACTCTGATCGGCGCGACCACTGAGAACCCTTCTTTTGAGGTCAATTCCGCCCTGCTTTCCCGCTCTCGGGTCTTTGTGCTTGAGCCTCTTGCCAGAGAAGATATTCAACAACTTCTCAATCGCGCCCTCGCCGCACAGGAAGGGCTTGGCTCGCAACAACTCAAAATCGAAGAAAAAGCGCTTGAATTCATTGCTGAGCAGGCGCATGGCGATGCACGCTCTGCGCTTAACACCCTGGAAATCGCCGCAGCCACGGCTACCAACAAGACTATCACACTGAGTGACGCTAGCGCCGCCATGCAGAAAGCCCCTCTGCTTTATGACAAGGGCGCTGAAGAGCACTACAACGTCATTTCAGCCTTTATAAAAAGCATGCGCGGCTCTGACCCGGATGCCGCCATCTACTGGCTGGCACGCATGATCGAGGCTGGCGAGGATCCGCTTTTCATCGCCCGTCGCATGGTCATCTTTGCCTCGGAAGATGTCGGCAATGCTGATCCACGCGCCCTACAGATGGCCATCGCGACTCAACAGGCAGTTCATTTCATCGGCATGCCCGAAGGGCGGATTCCACTGGCACAGGCAGTCACCTACCTGGCAACCGCTCCCAAGAGCAATGCCGCCTATGTTGCGGTTGGTGAAGCCCAGAAGGAGGTTCGCCAGAGTGGGGCATTACCGGTTCCGCACCATCTGCGCAACGCTCCGACCGGCCTGATGAAAGATCTCGGTTACGGCAAAGACTACCAGTACGCCCACAATCAAACGGAAAGCGTAGTCACTCAAACTCATCTACCCGAGGCTCTTGACGGCACCAGGTTTTATCGGCCCAAAGATTCGGGTTATGAAAAAATGATCTGCGAACGTCTTGACTGGTGGGCGGAGCAGCGTAAGAGACGTGAGGGAGACGGAGACTAGGGAATGGTCGCTGGTAAAAGCTCCTGTTTTCGGTTCTCAGCCTCAAGCCTCAATCAAGCCTCAATCAAGCCTCCAACCTCCCAACGCCCCGCATAATACATACATACACTTACACACAACTTATACATAAGTTCTTGACAATTATTTTAATATACATATAATTGTGCATAATTTTACTAAACTATGCTGCAATTATATAGACAATCGTACACATTTTATGCAAGTTTTTGCTCGGCAGACATGAGGGACTGCCTACTTTGGCTTCGCTCCAGGGATATCTGTGCAAAGCGTTGAGCTGACACCCACCGCCCGTAAACCAAGAAAGTCGCATCGCCGTTCGGACGATGCATCCGAAGCACCTGTCACTCCAGCCAGCCAGGCTGCTCGCAAGATCAGTCGCGAAACCCTGATCAACCGCCTTAACTACTTACACTTTCAATCGGCAACATTGACCGTACTGCTAACGCATCGTCAGAACGGTCGTCACCTGCGACTGCTGGCCACCCCGGAAGCTTGCGTTGACGAGAACTTCACCTGCTTTTGGACAGTTCCTCTCCCCCCCGGTATCGACCGGGGAGATTTTGCAATGCGCCATCTCGAAATCCCTCATGGCCACCACATTCTGCAAGTCGAGCTTATCGATCCGCAATTGACTGAAGGTGGTTTGCGCTGTCAGCTCCCGGAAGTCTGCCACCAGCTGACGTCACGCCGTATCAGGAGACATTTTTGCACGGATATCGAGGCCAGTGTCATTCAGAATGGAGCTGTCTTTACTGGAACACTGGAAGATTTCAGTGCAGCAGCCTTCCGACTTGAATTACAGGCAAAGCCTCCGCAAACCTTCCAGTGGTTGAAAATGGACGAACCCCTGACTGTCATTTTCACTCGATCCGGACAAACACTTCTATCGACCCCCGGGCATCTGTTGCGCAGTTTCGGCAAACGTGATCAGCATACGGTTGTGGTTGCTCCGTCCCTGACCCAACAGCGTCGGTTCCCACCGAAAAAGCACCGCAACCGGCGTCTTGAACTGAGCCCGGCCCCTGAAGCTGTTTTCACCCACCCATTGACGCAGAACCTGATCCGGCTCGATGTTACCGATTTATCCGGGGCAGGTATGGCCATTGCAGAAGCTCCCCAGGAAGCACAGCTCTTGCCAGGCATGCAGATCGACTCGCTGGAACTGCGTCTGGCGGACTCATTCAGCTTGAATTGCCAGGCACAGGTCGTCTACTGTCAAAGCCTGGACGACTCAGACGAAGCCGCGCCTCTGCGTTGTGGACTGGCAATTCTCGACATGGATGTCTCTGACCATACCCGCCTGATGGCTCTGCTACATCGTGCCGATGACCGCAGCAAAGGGGTTTGCCCCAGGATCGACCTCGATCAGCTCTGGGAATTCTTTTTTTCTAGCGGATTTATCTATCCACAGAAATACCAGTCTCTGAAAGAATACCGGGAAGAATTCAAGGCCACTTATGCCAAGCTCTACGACTCCGCACCAGAGATTGCCAGACACTTCATTTACCAGGAGAACAGCAGAATCGTTGGCCACATGGCCATGCTCCGCCAGTTCAGTAATTCCTGGTTAATCCATCATCATGCGGCAGACCGAACTCCCTCGCCGACAGCCGGTCTGGAGACCCTGCAACTCGTCGGAGAGGCTGTCAACGAAGCCCAGGCCCTCTACTCTTCGCACATGGATTACGTCATGTGCTTCTTCCGTCCAGAGAACAGGTTTCCACAAAGAGTCTTTGGTGGAGTTGCCAACCATTATGACGACCCATCCCTCTGTTCGGTGGACACTTTCGACTACTTTCATTACCGCAAAGAATATGACCTGAAATGGCGGGATGGTGGAGTCTGGGAACTGGTACCAGCCAAAGAAGAGGATCTTCTCGACCTGGAGGCCTTCTACGGTAACAAGTCGGCAGGTCTGATGCTGCAAGGGATGGATCTGACACCGCAACAGCAGGAAGACACTTCCATTCAGGAGTGCTATCAGAGGGCTGGTTTCCAACGACAGCGGTCACTCTTTGCCTTACAGAAAGAGGGCAGAACACTTGCTATCTTCATGCTCCTGCGCACAGAAGTAGGTCTCAACCTTTCCAATCTGACAAACGCCATCACCGCGCTCGTGCTCGACAATAAGGCTCTCCCCCGTGAGGCTTTTTTTACCGCGGTTTCCATGTTGGCGTCCGAGTACCCACATGATGAGATACCGGTATTGACCTACCCACCCGATTACGCAGCAAGCCAGTCGATTGAAGTCGAGAAACAGTACAATCTCTGGGTGCTCGATTGTCAGCACCTTGATCCATATTTTGAATTTTGCAGTAATTACTTTAAGCGCATGAACCGCCCTAAAAAAGAGTCTTCATCATGACCCCAAAATTTTCTAAAGACCTGCTGTACAACAGCCGGATTATCGACACCTACATCAAGCTGCTAAAAAAACAGCACCCTGATATCGATGCAGGCATAGCACTGGGATATGCTGACATGCAAGGTTACGAGGTTGCTGACCAGTCACACTGGTTCACTCAGTTACAAATCAATCGTTTCTATGAAAAGGCAGTTGAGATCACTGGCAATGTCCAGATTGCCCGTGAAGCAGGCAGATATTCGGCATCACCAGAGGCGATTGGTGCCATGCGTCAGTATATTCTCGGTCTGGTTGGCCCTGCCCACGCCTTCGGCCTGATCCGCAACGCATCGAGCAAGTTTACCCGATCTTCCCTGTATACATCCCACCGACTCACTGACAACAGCGTCGAAATCATCGTCACACCTAATCCGGGCATAGAAGAACAGTTATTTCAATGCGAAAACCGCATGGGGTTTTTTGAAGCCATCTGCATGATGTTTAACAACAACATGCCGGTTATCGAACACACGGAATGCCTTTTCGATGGTGGTCGACATTGTCGCTATGTCATCAGCTGGCAGCTTTCAGCGGCCGACCGCTGGGGGAGAACCCGCGACATCTCTGCCTTCGCCCTGACCGGCGCATACGTTGCAACGGCCTTCTGGAACCCGTTGATTGCGACACAAACTCTGCTACCTGCATCCGTGGCGATCTTTGCCTCCCTGGCCTATGTGGCACGGACCAAAGAGGCCCTGGAACTGCGTCGCAGTCTCGACAATTTGTTCGATTCAAGCGAGAAGTTGATCGAACAGATGAATATCAACTACAGCAACTCCCTGATGAACAATGAAATTGGCCAGGCCATCAGTGCCCCTACCGAGGTAGATGAGATCCTTGCCAATGTCCTCCAGGTTCTGGAAAACCGCCTTGATTGCGACCGTGGCATGATCATGCTGACCAATCAGGAATGCGACAAATTGTTCTATCGCACCGGTTTTGGATACTCCAGCGATCAACTGCAGATGCTCAACAGCATCGCATTCGACCTCAACAAACCGAGCTCACGCGGAGTTTTCGTAGTCGCTTTCCACGACCAGCGTCCGTTTTTGATCGACGATGTCAAGGATCTGCAAGGCAAGCTTTCCCAGCGTAGTTACTCTTTAATTGAAAAACTCGGTGCCCATTCGTTTATCTGTTGTCCAATTATCTGCGAAGGCAAATCGATTGGTCTGCTTGCAGTCGACAACCTCAAATCGCAGCGGCAACTCCAGCAAAGTGATGTCAGTTTATTGATGGGGATTGCCCCGATGCTGGGGATCAGCATCCGCAACGCCGACTTGCTGAATACCAAGGAGCGCCAGTTCCATTCAACCCTGGAAGTTCTGGCTGCAACCATTGACGCCCGCGATCCACTGACCGCAGGTCATAGTATCAAGGTCACTGAATACGCTGTTGGTATCTGCGAAGCCCTCAATGTCAGCGAAGAGGAGACCGAACGAATCCGGGTCGCAGCACTGCTCCACGATTATGGCAAAATTGGCGTGCCGGATGCCATCCTCAAAAAAGAAGGCCCGCTGACTGAAGAGGAATACGACATCGTCAAAACCCATACGCTAAAGACGCAAAGCATCCTCGAAGGAATCAATTTTGAAGGGATTTACCACAACATCCCAGCGATTGCTGGCGCCCACCACGAAAACATCGACGGCAGTGGTTACCCATGGGGACTGAAAGGTGACGACATCCCACTCGGAGCATTGATCATCTCGGTTGCCGATTTCTTCGAAGCGATTACATCCAAGCGCCACTATCGTGAGCCCATGCCTACGGAAATTGCCTACCAGTTACTCCGGCAACATAGCGGCACCCGCTTTGACTCCCAGATTGTTGAATCCTTCATCCGTTACCATCAGAAACAACAGGGTCCGCAGCACGATAACGAGACCAGCCGGCCACGCAGAGTCGCCTGTCGCACCAATGTTTCCTTACATAGCAATAATCATGCGACCAACGGCTTATCGGAAGATCTGAGTACCAGTGGGATGTTTGTAAGTGTTGCGCAGCCTGTTCAGGAAGGCACTTTGATCAAATTGCATTTCACTCTGCCAGGTTTGGACATGCCTCCGATTGAAGCGCTGGCGAAGGTGGTCTGGACCAACAACGGTTGCAAGAAGTCCAAACCGGACTTCCCTTCTGGCAATGGGCTGCTCTTTACCAAGATGGATAAGCCAACGGAAGAAACATTGCATAACTTTATAGAGCAAGTTGAGGATGGACTTCTTCACTAGGAAACAGTGATCAGTTATCAGTAAGCTGAAGGCTGAATCTTAAGGTTTTTTCCCGCAACAGGAAATGAGAGGTGTGTAGGTAAAGCGACGGGATTTTTTGAATGAAGTGGTAAATTCTTTGGCAAACGCATCGAAATCACCCTGGTAACGGTTAAAATCACAACCGGAGCGTTTGGCGGCAACGAGCACCTTACGCTCCCAGTTGTAGCGTTCCACCTCATCCAGCTCACCATAGATAAGGTGGTGACTGGTCATATCAAGACAAATATCCTGGTAGCCAAGATCAAAGAGGTGTTCATACAGATAACGTCCCGCATAGGGGTCGAAATCAGAGTTTGTCTCCAATCCTTTGACAACATCCTGAATGGTTGCATTCACCCGTTCAGGCAATCCGGCATGACTCAGGCAGTTATAATCAAGATCGACAAGACAGAGTACCCCCCCAGAGCGAACCAGACGGCTAAGCTTTGCGACCAGCTCAGCTGCGCGACTGCGGTGGAACTCGAGTACAAAACGGGCCCAGACAAAATCAAAAGTACCCAGTTCTGTAAGATCACCAAAAAAATCCTCTTGTTGAAAAAACAGCCCATCCCGCTGGTATCTATTTTTAGCATGTTGGATACGCTCTGCCGAGAAATCGACGCCAACCACCTGCCCCCCAGGCTGAACTGCATCCAGCAGGATGCTTGATGTCAGACCTGGCCCGCAACCGATATCAGCAACACGCATCCCGGCAGAAATCCCAGCCCATTGTGCTTGTGCCAGCACCGCACCCGGATCGGTCTTACGCTCCTGGCGTTCAATCTCCAGTGGGTCTTCCATGAGGTATTCGAGAAAATCAGTGGTCATAGTGGTGGGATGTTAGCGGTGGTGTTTCGGGAATGCAATTGAATACGTGTAAAACCAGAGAGAAGGTCAGATAAATGAATTTAGCATAAAGGTTCAGACAAGCGAACGCCAGCAATCTCATACTGGCAATATTTGCAGCAATTACCTGTCAATTCCGTCGCTATAAATTGCAGACGCTGACGTCGAATAACCGTCTGTCCACAACCTGGACAGATCGTATCCCCACCACCAGCCTGATCAACATTACCCAGGTAGACATACTTCAAGCCAGCCTGTCGGCCAAGATCGCGAGCCAAGGACAAAGTTACAGCTGCCGTCGGTGGCCGATCGAGCATTTTGTAGGTCGGGTAGAACGCAGAAATATGCCAAGGGACATCGCGACCGAGTTCATCTGCAATAAAAGTCGCAATCTGTTGTAACTCTTCCTCACTGTCATTATGACCCGGAATCACAAGGGTGGTCACTTCGAGCCAGATACCCAGCCGACGATAATCGCGCAAGCAATCAAGGACACCGTTGAGTGAAGCACCGGTAACCTCTCGATAAGCCTTGTCCGAAAAACCTTTGAGATCGACATTAGCTGCATCTAGATATGGGGCAATAGACTCAAGCGCTTCGGTGGTTATATAGCCATTAGTCACAAAAACGTTTTTAATTCCGGCCGCTCTGGCCAGAACCGCGGTATCGAAAGCGTATTCAAAATAGATGGTCGGTTCAGTATAAGTATAGGCGATACTTGCCGAACCGCTCTCTACGGCATGTCGAACAACCTCTTGAGGCGAGAGTTCCGTGCCGGGGACACCATCATGCTCGTGCGGCCACTGGGAGATCTGGTGGTTTTGACAGTGCAGACAACGGAAGTTGCAACCGACGGTGGCAAGCGACAGGCTTTTAGAACCTGGATGGAAATGATAGAGCGGCTTTTTCTCGATCGGGTCAATGTTCTCGGCGACAGTGTGTCCATAAACCAGAGAATAGAGTAGCCCTCTTCGATTCTCCCGAACACCGCAACGGCCACGTCGACCGTCAGCTATCAGGCAGTGAAAGCGACACAGGTTACAACGCACCTTATCATTTCCGGTTGCTTCCCAGAATTTTGCTGGATGGGAATTCATAAATGAGAGTATATCAGACTATATGGCTGGAGGCTGACAACTGGGGTTTAAAACATAAACCGCCGCAACTCCACATTCATAAGTATGCCAATCCCAGTCATCGTCGTAATCATACTCGTCCCGCCATATGAGAAGAGCGGTAAAGGGACGCCAACAACCGGCAACAAGCCAATAACCATGCCGAGGTTAACTACGATGTGCCAGAAAAGCATGGCTGAGACACCGATGGCGAGGTACATGCCGAAGCGATCATTGGAACGCAGGGCGATGTGCAGCCCCCAGAGCACAATCAGGCAGTAGAGTCCCAAGAGGAGTAGACAGCCAGCCAAGCCCCACTCCTCGGCAAAAACCGAGAAGGCGAAATCAGTATGACGTTCCGGCAGGAAGGAAAGCTGTGATTGAGTTCCCTTCATGAAACCCAAGCCTTTGAAACCACCACTACCCACTGCGATTTTTGACTGAATAATGTGGTACCCGGCACCAAGGGGGTCCCGCTCCGGATCAAGAAAGGTCAGAATCCGTCGTTTCTGGTAGTCATGCAACAAGAACCAACCACCACCAACTGCGGCAAGTCCAGAGGCCGCCAGAAAGAGCAGGGAGGAACGCCGTATCCCGGCAAACAGGGCCATAGTGCCACCGATACACAATACCAACAGGGCAGTGCCCAGATCCGGCTGTTTCATAATCAACAGAGCCGGAACGCCAAGGATCAATCCGGGGATGATCAACTCACGTAAAGAGAAGCCGCGCAGATGTTCTGTCTCGCTGAGATAACGTGCCAGAGCGATAATGATCACGATCTCCATGATCTCGCTCGGCTGCACATTAAATCCGGCCAGACTGATCCAGCGGGTGGCCCCCATACTGGTTTTGCCAATAGCCAGCACCAGCACCAGGAGCAATAGATTGCCGCCGTACAAGGAAAAGCTCAGGTACTCCAGATGACGGTAGTCGAAGACACAGACCAAGGCAACAATCAGCACACCAAGCCCCAGCCAGTAGAGTTGTTTGATGTAAACCGGCTGCACTGCCGTGGTCCAGGATGAAGTGGCACTGAACATGTTGGCAATGCCGATGGCTGAAATCAGTAGAATCAGCAGCAGGTAGATCCAGTTGAAGTGTGTGATAAGACGTCTATCAAACATCGATCAGTCTCCGCTAGCGACTTTCCGTACAGTGTCGTTGTTAACAGTGGTATTGGCGAAATAAGCTTCATACACGGCTTTGGCAACGGGTGCGGCGGCACTTGAACCGTGACCACCATGTTCAACAACCACAGCAACAGCGATTTGTGGTTTATCCGCCGGTGCATAGGAGACAAAGAGAGCATGATCCCGGTATTGATAGGGGATTACCTCGTCATCCTTGGCTTGTTCTCCCTCTTCGTCAGATTTGCGTTTGACAACCTGGGCCGTACCCGTCTTGCCTGCAAACCGGACATTTTTCAATTGACTGCGCCATGCCGTGCCACCGACATCATTGACAACTGACTCCATGGCACCTCGCACCGCCTGCAGCGATTTTTCAGACCAGGCCGTTTCAATGAGTTTTTCCGGTGTGAGCAGCCAGTCGGCATCGCCCTCAAGATTGACAATTTTCTGGACAATCTGTGGCTTCCAGACGGTACCACCATTGGCTATGGCAGCAGTCATCGACGCCAGTTGCAATGGGGTTGCCAGCACAAAACCCTGGCCGATTGAGGTAATCACCGTTTCACCATTGTACCAGCTGGTACCGAATCGTTTTTTCTTCCACGATCGTGTCGGAATCAATCCTGAGCGTTCCCCACCAAACAGAAATCCGGTTTTTTTGCCAAGACCAAATCGCTGTGCGGCACTGGCGATCTGATCGATACCGGTTTCAAGCCCGGCTTGGTAAAACCAGACATCACAGCTTTCCTTAATGGCTTTATGCAGATCGACAGTTCCATGACCTCTTTTCTTCCAGCAGCGGTATTCATAACTCTTGCCGAGTTTGAAGATGCCGTTGCACTGGAACGTAGTCGAAGGGGTCACAGATCCGGTTTCAAGAGCCGCAAGGGCCACAACCATTTTGAACGTTGACCCTGGTGGATACTGGCCGCGCAAGACCTTGTTGGTCATCGGATGCCGCGGATTGTTGATCAATTCCCGCCACTCATCACCACTGACTCCGCGTGCAAACCAGGCGGGATCAAATGTAGGTTTACTGACAAAGGCCAAAACTTCTCCATTGTTTACATCAAGGACGACAACGGCTCCAGCTTTGTCGGTAAGAGCCGTTTCAGCGGCTTGCTGGAGTCTGGCATCAATAGTCAGGTACAGACGCTGTCCAGGAAGAGGATTGCGTGTGGTCAGCTGACGCAATTCACGGCCCCGCACATTGACTTCAATGCGTTTCTGCCCGGCAGTACCTCGCAACTTCTCTTCAAACATGCGCTCCAGAGCAGTCTTGCCGACCATTTCTCCCGAATGATAACTTGAATATGCTGACTGCCGCAGTTCGTCTTCCGTCACTTCGCCGAGATAGCCGAACAGGTGGGCCGCCATCTCACCGAAAGGATAATCTCGAAGCGGTTTCACTTCGACCATGATGCCTGGGAGATCGACAGAATTCTCCTGCACCTTTTCCATCGCTTGACGACCGACATCTTCAAGCAGAGGGAGCGGTCGATAACGCGGCAAGCCTTGCCCTGCCTGCCAACGCTCCTCAAGCTGCTCATTATCAATTTCGAGCAACCCTCCCAGGCGGGAAAAGAGCTGTTTGCGATCATCGACTCCCTGACGCAGAGCTGAGACAGTAAATGCTGGACGGTTATCCACCAGCAAAATCCCGTGACGATCAAAGATGGCACCGCGCGGTGCCCGAATGGCAACATGGCGAATTCGGTTGCGTTCGGATAGATTACGGTAATGATCAACACCAAGAATCTGCAGATACCACAGACGCAGAGCCAATACAAAGAAGATGCCGACGACGAGTAACGAAGAAATGATAAAGCGCCGACGCAGGCCAGGAGTTTCTTCTGGAGACGGGTTAAGACTCATAACGGCTATCAAGCTTACGCAAGCCGGGCAGGGTCTTGCGCGGCATAAATGTACGCTGAAGCCAGAGGACCAAGCGCAAGAGGATCAGGGCTGCAATAAAATTCAACATTAATTGCACAGGCAACTGCCAGGTCATTTGTGACCATATCTGTGTCGTCTGACTGAAAAAATCAAGCGCGAATGCCATCATAACAAACTGTAGAGCAGTACCGGCAAGCACCAACAACAGTAGCAGCGGTGAGCTTTCGGTGTTGACCCGGCTTACAATGCCACGAACCGCCAGAAAAACACCAAACAAGACAAATCCGTTGAGCCCCGGATAGCCTCCAGCAACACCGTCGTAAGCCCAGCCCAGCAGGTAAACCAGCAGTCCGCCACGGCGGGACTCTTCATGCAGGCCGAGATAGACCACCAGAATCAGGAGAAGATCCGGCTTATAATATCCTTGTAACAGCACGGGGAAAACTACGGTCTGCAATACAACAGCAACACCCGCCATGGCAAGATAGATTAAAGTCCGGCTCATTGAGGGCTCCGCAATAGCACCAGAACTTCTTCAAGGTGAGAAAAGTCAACCGCTGGATCCACTTTGATCTCCTGAAAAAGACCAAATTCCTGTCGAACAACACTTTTAATTTGACCAATTACCAGCCCCTTCGGGAAAATACCGCCCATGCCGCTGGTCACTACCCGGTCACCTATCTTCACATCTTCCAGGCGCAGCACGAAATCGAAGACCAATTGCTCGCCTTGTCCCCGACAAACACCGCGGGCACGATTATCCTGTAGCAGACTCGCAACGGCTGAGGAGGCATCAGTTATCAGCAAGACCCTGGAATATCGCGGGCTGCTACGTACGACACGGCCAACAACACCTTCAGCCACAACTACCGGCAATCCTTCTGTGACACCCTGATCACTGCCCTTGTCAATTGTGACAGTACGGAACCAACTGGAAGCGTCCTCGGCAATAACCAGGGCTGGCAACGTGGCAATCTCCTGCGTTTCCTTAAACTCAAGCAGCCGGCGCAGACGTTCGTTTTCCAGGCGCACCTCATCGCTCTCTGTCAATACAGCACGCAAAGTACGGTTTTCGTCGATCAGTTGCCGATTATCTTCGGCAGTGTCTATAAGGTAAAGATAATGACCCCAGGTATCTGCAGTACCGTTAATCATCTCGTCAAGACCAGACTGTATCGGACCGGTTACGCGCAATACGACATTCTCCAGGAAGTTCGTCTCATCCTGTTGCCGCAGATTGACCGAATACCAGAGCAGCGCGACCAGCAGGAGTACGCCACCAAGTAATAGAGGTTTATTTTTACGCCACCATTCCCACATGGATTCTACCTACGAAAAAAGAGGGCTTAAGGCCCTCTTTCGATGCTGCAGAATTATAGCTGCCACAGACTTTATCCTGGAGAAACCCAGGCCATATATGACAGTGTATACGACAGTGCTTCCCGGAGCCAATCAGGAGGTCACGGTCACCTGTTTGAGCAGATCGAGTTCGTCTAATACACTGCCGGAGCCAAGGACCACACAAGAAAGAGGATCTTCGGCAATCACCACCGGCAGACCGGTTTCTTCACGCAACAACTGGTCGAGATTGCGCAATAGAGCGCCGCCACCGGCCAGGACAATGCCTTTATCGACGATATCGGCCGCCAGCTCTGGAGGAGTCCGTTCCAATGAGATACGTACAGCTTCAACGATGGCATTGATCGGTTCAGAGAGTGCCTCGCGAATTTCCTGGGCGCCAATTTCAAGGGTTTTTGGAATGCCACTGACCAGGTCGCGGCCCTTGACCTCCATGGTATCCACCCAGGTTTCTGTCGGCGAAGATGCCGACTCAGGATAAGCACTACCAATTTGGATCTTGATCGCTTCTGAGGTACGTTCACCGATCAGCAAATTGTATTTGCGTTTGAGGTGTTGTGCAATCGCTTCATCCATCTTGTCGCCACCAACACGAACACTTTTTGCGTAGACAATTCCAGCCAATGAAATAACTGCCACCTCAGTGGTACCACCACCGATATCGACAATCATATTTCCGGAAGCTTCGGTAATCGGCAGACCGGCACCAATCGCAGCAGCCATTGGCTCTTCGATCAGATAGACCTCACGCGCACCAGCCGACTCAGCGGACTCTTTGACTGCGCGTTTCTCAACCTGGGTAATTCCAGAGGGCACGCAGATAACAATTCGGGGCCGAACCAGGGCTTTACGATTATGGATTTTGCGGATAAAGTAGCGGAGCATTTCCTCGGTGATATCAAAATCAGCAATGACACCATCCTTCATCGGGCGAATGGCGACAATACTGCCCGGGGTACGACCGAGCATGTTCTTGGCGTCGGTACCGACCGCCAGAACCTTCTTCTGCCCGAGTGCGTCTTTCTGTACCGCAACAACGGATGGTTCACTAACAACGACACCTTTGCCCTTGAGATAAACCAGTGTGTTTGCAGTCCCCAAATCAATCGCCAGATCGTTGGAAAACATTCCTAATATTGCATCAAACAAGTTGATCATAATAAGTGGCAAATCCTTTTAGAGTGAAAGTAGACTGATTAAAGCCAGGAAAATGTTGTTAACACTAGCAAAAGACCCCTCTCATTTCAAGAGATAAAAGGAAAAACTGTTGCATTTATACATGTGATTGTCTAACATTCGGCCCTGTTGCTAAAAGACCCAAAAACACCTCTGAGGAGAAACCCTGACCCATGCTCGATTTTGTCCGTAACAAACAGAAATCAATCATCATCAAATTGGCTTTTGCCATCATCATTCTCAGCTTCGTCATCGGCTATGCCATGCTCTCTTCCCCCGGCGGACCAGGTGGTGAAGATCCAAACGCAGAAGCTGCGCTGGTCAACGGTAAGGCGATCTCCTACAATGACTTTCAGAGCACCTACAGCAACCTCTACCAGCTCTACCAGAACATCTACCAGGATCAGTTCACTCCGGCTTTGGAGAAGCAGCTGAAACTCGCAGAGAAATCGATTAACAGCCTGATCGACCAGGCGTTACTGCAGGATGAAGCAGAGCGTCTCCAGATTGACGTCAGCGGCAAGGAGCTGGTCGAAGCAATTGCGCGGATTCCAGCTTTTCAGGAAAACGGTGTCTTCAGCAAAGACCGTTATCTCCAGGTCCTGGCCTATCAGCGTATGAACAGCGATGAATTTGAGGCCATGCAGCGTAGCGAGTTGATCATCAACAAGGTCCGTGAGCAACTCCAGTCCGGCGTCACCGTCACTGATGCTGACATTGATGAAGAATTTCGCAATAACAACGAGAAGGTCAATCTCAACTTTATCAGCCTGACTCCGGCATCCTTCGAAAGTAAAGTCAAGGTCTCGGATGAGGCACTGGGCACCTATTTCACAGAACAACAGGAGACCTTTCGCACCCCGGACATGGTCGCCCTGCGTTATCTGCAATTTGAGCCACAGAGATACCTTGCAGAGGTAACTTTCGAAGAGAGCGAATTGGAGAGATACTATCGCCGACATCTCGACCAGTTCGAAATTCTTGAAAAAATCAAAGCCTCACATATTCTGATCAAAATTGATGAAGGTACAGATGATAAAAATCGTGAGGAAAAACGCGCCTTTGCCGAGAAACTTCTGGAAGAGGCTAAAACCGGAAAAGATTTTGCCGAACTGGCCAGAGTCAACTCCGACGACAAAGCCAGCGCGGTCAAAGGTGGCAACCTCGGCTACTTCACCCGTGGTTCAATGGTTAAACCTTTCGAAGATGCAGTATTTGGTATGAATCCTGGCGACATCAGTGATCTGGTGGAAACCACCTTCGGCTACCACATCATCAAAGTGGAAGAGTACACCGAACCAGGCGTCCGTTCTCAGGCAGAAGCTCTGGAAGAAGTCAAGGAAGGGCTACGTGCTGAGAAAGCCCAGCAGCTTGCTTTCGAAAAAGCGATGGACGCTTTCAACATCAATCGCAAGACTGGCGACCTGGAAACAGCGGCAACAAGCAACGAATTAGGCCTGAAAGAAACGGGTCCCTTTGCTCGTGACGGTTATATCGATGGCATTGGCCGTAATGAAGTGATCATCAATGCTGCACTTCTGCTTGAAGAGAACAAACTGGCCAAGCCGGTCATCACGGATGACGGGGTCATCCTTTTCGGTCTGAAGGAACGGATTGCCAGTCATATCCCGGAACTCTCCGAGGTCAAGGATATGGTTACAGCAGCTTATCGGGCTGCCGAATCGACCCAGCTGGCTAAGGCTGCTGCCGAGCAACTTCTCGCTGACTTAGGCGCTGGCGATAAGCTGACAAAGCTGGCCAAGAAAGCTAAATACAAGGTTGAAGAAACCGGTGAGTTTACCCGAGTTTATAGCCCCTTTGTGCCGCGTATCGGCTCTTCTGAGGAGTTATCTACAGCAGCGTTTGCCTTGAGCGGAGAGCAGACAACCATTGACCAACTCTTCGAAATCCAGAATCGCTTTATCGTCACTGAGATTAAGGAACGCAT
This sequence comes from Deltaproteobacteria bacterium, assembly GCA_024279915.1. GTDB lineage: Bacteria > Desulfobacterota > Desulfuromonadia > Desulfuromonadales > BM103 > M0040. The sequence goes on along the minus strand of JAJRRB010000064.1, from coordinate 7,366 downwards.
TGCTGCTGATTTTACTCAGTTAGATGAAGCCAAACGCGAAGAGCTACAGAAATCGATCATGAGTCGCAAACAGAATGAGGCAACCGAACAGCGCCTGGAAGCACTCCGTAGTGCGGCAACGATTCAGATTGCCTCTCGCACCCAAGACATGCTGGACAAGGAGAAGTAAACAGTGAGTGTTATCGTTCTCGAAACCAATATGCCCGGCCTGAAAATGGTCAATCGCGGCAAAGTACGCGACATCTATGATCTTGGCGAGCACCTGCTGATTGTAACCTCAGACCGCCTCTCCGCCTTTGATGTCATCATGAATGAAGGCATTCCGAAAAAGGGCCAGGTCCTCAACCAGTTTTCGGTCTTCTGGTTCAACCAGATGTCCGACATTGTTCCAAATCACATCATTGCCACCGATGTAAATGACTACCCGGCTGAAACCCACATCTACCGTGCCCAACTCGAAGGTCGCAGCATGCTGGTCAAAAAAGCCAAGCCACTACTGGTTGAATGCATCGTTCGCGGTTATGTTTCCGGCTCAGGGTGGAAAGATTATCAAAAAAATGGCAGCATCTGCGGTATTACTTTGCCGGAGGGACTGCTCGAAAGCGAGCGACTGGAAAAACCGATCTATACGCCTTCAACAAAGGCGGAGCTCGGTGAGCACGATGAGAACATCTCCTTTGAAGAGACCATCAAGCTCTGCGGTCAGGAGATAGCCGAGCAGGTTCGTGACAAGACCCTGGAAATTTACAGTCGTGCACGTGACTTTGCCTGGGACAAAGGTATCATTATTGCCGACACCAAGATTGAATTCGGCATCATGCCCGACGGCAGCCTGATCTGGATCGACGAAGCAATGTCGCCCGACTCATCACGCTTCTGGCCGAAGGAACTCTACAAGCCAGGCGGTCCACAGCCGAGCTTTGACAAGCAGTTTGTGCGCAACTATCTAGAGACCCTCGACTGGAACAAGCAGGCACCACCGCCACCGTTGCCAACCGAGATCGTTGCCAAGACTGCAGAGAAGTATCAGGATGCACTTTTCCAACTGACCGGCATCAAACTTTAAGTAAGCGACCTCCAACTGAAGGGACTGCAGTGCCCCGTATTTTACATATAACCAAAGCGACTATTCTCCTCGGCTGTACACTTGTCCTGTTGCTTGGCGGTTGCGCTGGAACACCGGGGAAAGACGATCCGCGCCCGGTCGGGGAAGTGGTCAACCGGGCGGAACAGCTGATTCAGAGCAAGGCTTATGCCGCAGCAGCACATCAATATGCAATTGCTATCACTAAAGATCCTACCGTAGGACGCTACTACCTCCGTCGTGCAGAAGTCCTCGAACGGATCGACGAAGACAAGGACGCCTACCGCACCTACGAACAAGCCATGAAGATGGTTTCCGAGGATGATCCGGACCATCTCGAGATCATGCATCGTCTGGCGTTGATCGACGCGAACCACCTTTATAAGTTGGACGAAGCCGAAGAACTTCTGCAACGGATGCCTGGATCGAGTATCGAAAGATACGACACAGCAGCATTTCTTTATTACCAGGCCAGTCAGTATGATGAGTCAATCAAACTGCTGAATACAGCATTGGAACGGGTCAGAAGCGCCGATCAGAAAGCCCTCCTCCTTTACCATGCCGCTCTGGTTTACTTGAAACTCGAAGATGAGAAGAACACCTTTGGTTCACTCTATTATTCGATTAACAATGCCGAGCACCTTGGCCTGATTCGTGATATTGAACAACTCTGGCAGGAGATCAATTAGTGCCTGTACGGAAACCATCCTTTCCCGCAGCACTTCAGGAACCAACAGCGAATGTGAGAAAAGGCAACAAAGAATCTACCGATTCAGAATCGCCGTTTAACGCAAAAAGCTGTTGACACTCCTGTATCGCTCTGTTATAAATCTGCACCTGATTGGGGCTATAGCTCAGCTGGGAGAGCGCCTGAATGGCATTCAGGAGGTCAGCGGTTCGATCCCGCTTAGCTCCACCAAACAAAATCAAGGGCTTACAAGAATTAATCTTGTGAGCCCTTTTTCTGTTTCTGCACCTTGCCCTCACCCTCTCCATACTATAATTATTTACGGTCCTTACATTCCCCCACCCCGCCCGGAACTTGGCCTCTTTATTTGCGGTATTGAACCGGAGCAATACCACCTCAATTATGCGGGAATATTTTGTTTGTTGTTTTATTCTATTCCGACTATATTAATGGGTGTTCGTTAATGTTTCTTGCTGAAGGGAATGGGAGTAGCCGTTGTGGATTTCTCTGTCTGGGTCGTTATGTCTGGATTGCTGGTTATCGGTCTAACCGCCGGTGTTCTGATGCATCGATCTGACTTTTGCATGGCTGGCGCGTTTCGCGATGTCTTTTTATTCAACAGCTACAAGCACATTCGTCCACTTGTTCTTCTGCTCACTCTGAGTGCATTAATGTTCGAGCTCTGCCGTCTTGCGGGAGTTTTGCCAACGTATCCCTTCTCGTGGTTTGCTCCACCATCAGGGGTCAACATCTTTGGTGGCATGGTGTTCGGTCTTGGCATGGTGCTGGCTGGGGGCTGTGTTGTTGGAGTCCTTTACAAGATGGGGGGCGGCAACCTGATGGCCCTGTTTGCCTTTCTGGGTCTCTTGGTCGGTAGCGCTCTCTACGCGGAAATTCACACATGGTGGATACCGTTGGCAAAGCAAACGAACTTTTCGACAGAAGCCATAACCTTGCCACAATGGCTCAGGGTCTCTTCGACAGTTCCGGTTCTTCTGCTCGTTTCTCTTGGAGGGTTTCTCTGCTGGCGATGGCAACAAACCGAGCTCTGGGTCAACCGAAATACTGCAGAAGGATTCATCCCCCTGTGGTTTACGGGCATCGGATTAGCTGTTCTCGGCGTACTGACAGTTCTTCTGTGCGGTGTTCCCATGGGAGTGTCGACTTCTTATGCCAAGGGGGCAGCTCTTCTAGAGTTATGGATCATCCCCGACCATCTTGCCAACTTACCCTACTTTATGGCTACGCCGGTTCACTATGCCTTGCCGATTGATGGCGTGCTGCGCAGTGGCGGTGCTGGTCCAAATTTTGATATCGTCGCGATAGTGCAAGCACCTCTGATTCTAGGTATTGTCGGCGGAGCCTGGCTGTCGGCACATTTGCTTGGTGAATTCAGGGTGATCTGGAAAGTTCCACTCAATCAGGTCATCATGGTTTTTTCCGGGGGCGTCATTATGGCTCTTGGCGCCAGAATATCTCCAGGATGCAATGTCTGGCATCTGTGGGGAGGGCTTCCTTTACTGACGATACAAAGCGTACTGTTTGTTATTGGACTGGTCCCGGGTGCATGGCTTGGTGGGATAGTCCTGCAACGAATTCTGATTTCTGATGTGCCGTTGAAAAGGATAAATTCATGAAGGTCCTAAAGATGGATATTCGCGGTCAAATCTGTCCGTCTAGTCTGCTTCTGGTGCTACGAGAAATGAATCTGCATCATCAAGAGCTGGTAAGGGGGAACCTCTCTATTGAGGTTCTCACAGATAACCGTGATGCAACGGGCACAATTCCTGATGCTGTCCGTAACATGGGAATTGAAGCTTTCGTTGAAAAAATGGATGGTTATTATCGCATAACAACAAAACAACAGAGCGACTGATCTTTTTACAGGACAACCTGAATGATGCAGCCACAGAACCAAGAAATTATTAGAAAACCTGAGGAACCGAGTGAACTTGAGCTATTGACCGAAGAGAATGCACGCCTGAAAAATATCAACCGTGAAGCTTTTGACTATATTCGCAGCAAGGTTAATTGTTTACTTGAAGTTGTTGGCACAAAGAACCTGCGCCCTGAGGAACTGGATGATCACAGTCTGATTGAATTTGACCCGATCGGCATTGTTGCCCAAACCTTTCAGCACATACTGGAAAACCTGCAGGAGACCAATCAGAAGCTACATTTTGCCCATGATGAGATCCAGACAGTTTTTGAAACAGTCGGTGCCGCACTTCTAGTCTTAAGCCCTCAGGGTAAAGTCGTTTCCTACAACCAGAAGATTCGTGACCTGATGCTTGGCGGCGATGTTGATTTCCTTGGCAAAAGGTGCAAGGACAATATTTGCCACACAGGTATCGATAATGAGAGGTGCATTTTTGAATGCGTCATGCTGGCTCGCCGTGAGCAGCATCTGTATGACTGGGAGCTCGATGGACGCAGCTTTGATGTGATTGGTCGTCCCATGTTGGATGAGACTGGCAACATCACTCATGTTGTCATAGCTTATCAGGATGTTTCTGCGCGTCGAGATGCACAAAGTTCGTTGTTGCAGGCTCTCAACGCAACACAGGAGGCGAATGCCAAGATCCATGGCATTCTACGTTCTGCGGCTGACGGTATTATAGTGACTGACTCCAGTGACAATATAGTTCTTATCAACCGCCGAGCTGAAGAACTGATTGGTTACTGTCTCTCCCGTCAAGACTCCACCATTCAAATTGATCATATACCCCACAAGGAGCTGGTTCAACTGTTGCGGCAGGCTCCGAGAAGAGAGCAGGAAACGTTCACTGAAGACCTCACCTTTCAGCCAGCAGGACACTCCCCGTGTATTTGTCAAGTAAGGGTTACGGTTATCAAATCCGCGGAGAACAAGTTTAACGGCTGTGTGATGCTACTGCACGATGTGACTGAACAACGAACGATTGATCGCATGAAGAACGAATTCGTTTCAACGGCGGCCCATGAACTGCGCACACCTTTGGCGACAATCATTGGTTATACCGACCTTATGATGATGGAAAATGATTTTAGCGCTGAGCAGAAGACCGAGTTTATTCACCAAATTCAAAAGAAAGCGGTGCGACTGGGAGACATTGTCAGTAACCTGCTTGATATCAGTCGTATTGAGTCTGGGGAGGGTGTATCTCTTGAGCTGAAACCTCATCGATTCGACCAACTTTGTAAAGAGGTCATCAAAAACTTTCAGTTACAGACAAATGATCACAACTTCGTACTGGAATCCCCGCGGCCTTCTGGTGTTACCGTGTCTTTCGATCGTTTTGCGATGATGCAGATTATTGAGAACCTGCTCAGCAATGCCGTGAAATATTCTCCAAATGGTGGCGAGATTCGCATCTCCTGTCAGCTTGAAAATGGCATTTGTCTTCTAGCAATCAGTGACCAGGGCATAGGTATGACATCAGAGCAAGTGTTGCGGATTTACGACAAATTTTACCGAGCAGATGCGACGAATACAGCGATTTCCGGGACAGGATTAGGCATGACGATCGTCAAGCACCTTGTGGAAGCGCAGTCTGGACAGGTGAGTATCACGAGTTCTTTAGGTAAGGGAACGACTGTTACAATCACGTTGCTAGCAGCAGACCAAATGAAATCCTGTTAGCTCTTGACCACACCGAAATGAAACTCTATAATGCAATCCGCTTTGCCGAAGTGGTGGAATTGGTAGACACGTCGGTCTCAAAAACCGATGGGCTTTGCTCGTGCCGGTTCGATTCCGGCCTTCGGTACCAAAATAAAAACAGGGACCCAGCCAGATTGGCTGAGTCCCTGTTTTCTTTTCGTTCTATCTTTTGATGTAGTAGGTCACAAAATTAACACTAAATACGAGACGCTAGAGGATATTGTGACAGCAATTGTCAGCCGAAGGCGACAATTTTCGTCTATCACAAAAAGAGTTACCCCTTCAAAGCTCTGGTTAAAAACGTTTTCGAGGGGGGGGGTTAAGAACCTTTGACCATAAAACTAAGGTTCCTGTACTTAGCAACCGAACCCTCAAGGGCTTCGATTAATTCTTCTGGCATGGTGCCCTTAAGATCGCCTGCAGCCTTAAAGAATTTGGTATTCAACTCATCAACTGAATCGGCAAAAATATCATGCGTGTCCGGGGTAGAAATATTCAGGGCATAAATCTCCTCATAAATGCCATGAAGTCTGATCAACTTCCCTCTTGCCTCGGCAAACTTTTCCGGTGTCTCGTTCAGAGTGGCCATCGCCTGCTCTATTCTCACCTTGACCTTAACCAACTTGTCCAGGTCCTTCTTATCCGTTCGCGGAGCGATCTTCGCCGTATTTGATGGATCGGTCCACCCGGATGATATCGCATCAATATACTTCAAACTTAAGTCTGTTCCTGACTTGATACCGTAGAGAGCAACAATGAATTTTTTTGAATACTCTTGAGTCGCTTTGTGGTCCAGATAAAATTTGGCTATACCACCAGTCAAAATAAGTATAAACACAGCAAGAGCAACATAACTCAACAAATTTTTATCGGTTTGTTGCTCAGATGTATCTTTAGTTTGCGGTTCTGCATCATCATGGGATTTCTGCTCAGAAACACCTTGGGGAGCGACTACCTGCTTAGCAGCTTTAGGGCGCCTGGCAAAACCAATGCCGGTGCTGGCTTTCTTCTGCTTGTGAGCCACAAACTTGGAAGATTGCACAACACAATAATCGGGGCACAAACCACCGCAATGCAAACAGAGCATTTCGTTGCCAAGTTCATGGCCACAGCCGAAACAATAGATTCTACCCTGTTTCTTGAAAGCCCTCATCATGAACTTTTCCTGGCGGAACCAGTACTTATCATTACACTCAGAGCACTTCTGAGAGCCGCTATCTGCAGAAATATCCTGCTCACGGATCTCTATTATGGCGTCACATTTAGGACAAGGGCACCTCATGATTCAACCACCTTTATAAAGGGGATCCCTAGATGGGTCCGCTCTTTCATTATTAATTTTATTTCCCTAGAAGATAGGCTAGACTTCACTAGAAGTTCTTCCCCATCCCAACCCAACTACCATCTGTGGCACGCACAATATCGTCCAAACCATTCGCATCGGTAATAACCTGTTGGGTCAAACCATCGGGACCCAAGCTGTAAAGGTCAAAGTCTGTGTTCAGATCACCAAAAAACGTGTCTTGTCTTGGCGCTCCACCGTTAGCAATATTCAAGTATTGGTAAGGGTTTCCCCAAGGGTCGAGTAGTGCCCCACGTCCAATGTCATTCAAGGAGTTTGGCAGAGCATTCGAATCAATCATCTTTGCTAAGATATCTTTTTCAACAGTACGAATTTCAGCAACAGCTCGACCTATCCTAGCTTTGAGCACTAATCTATTGAAAGATGGGACAACAAGAATTGTCAAAACCCCCAGAATGGCGATCACCATAAGCAACTCAATCAGAGTGAACCCCGCATCAACGTCATTTTTTTTGCGTTGTTTGGTCAATACAGCAAGTTCTTCTGATAACTTCAGATGATCTTCTGAAATATCCGAGTCTATCTCTTTCATAATCATTCTCTCACGCATTATGTTCAGATGATAAGAGTTTGCAGGTAAGAGGAGTT
>JAJRRB010000063.1 GCA_024279915.1 Deltaproteobacteria bacterium | reverse complement strand
TGAAAGGGCGGTGTCCTGGGCCAGGCTAGACGATAGGGACATTTAAAATGTTTCCGCACCCAGCAGTTTAACACTACTGGGTGCGGATTTAAAAATGGTGAGCCGGGGGGGGATCGAACCCACGACCATCTGATTAAAAGTTTTGCGCGCAAACGGCAACAAAAAGCCAGCTACCGTACTGATAAATAACGACTATTTCACCAAATGGCACAATCAGGCTCAGTTCACACAAAGATAGGTATTGTTCAACAAATTCAGCACCTTAACTCAGCGTTTCAAGGCAAAAAGGGAAAGGTCGGGGCTAGCGCCGCCCTAACAGGTTAAACCCTCTGCGTTCATGGCCACACGGCCTAAACACGGCCCCCTGTAGAACCCCTCTTGTCCCATAAAACCAACCTGGAACCAACTCATTTCCTGTGACGAATCAATCATCCTGAATACCCTGTGACCGTAGGGAATGCTGCCAGAATACTTTCTACAACAAGGGCACCACAGTGGTACCACAAAGGCTGAAAAAGCAAAAAGGTCTTAGCTGTACAATAGACTAAGCCATTGATTTAACTGGCGTATCTCGGAAGATTCGAACTCCCGACCTTCTGATCCGTAGAAAAATAATCAAATCGGAGGCAAGGGCTATTTTTCTTTTTAGTTCAAATGGTTACAGCACGAATCGCCTCATTTTACGACTCATGGCTTTCCTGCCAAAAACCGTCAAAGCCCTCGGAAGCTATGACTTTCTATATACTCCGCAGGGATAACATAGAGGCAACAGAGACAACACAGGGACAAAGTCTTCAAACATCTCAGGACCGCCTCAACACGTCAGTAGCACATCACATGGTGTCCATCTTCTCAGACCTACCGCAACACTGAACAACGAAAAAAAGAAAGATTCACACGTTATCTTTTGCGCTTACGGGATCCCCGTTTACTACAGCGCAGGGTGTCAGTCTTCACTGTTGATGCCTTCGGGAACCGTGCCCGCAAGCGCCGGGCCATGTCACCAACAGGCCCATCCAGTGTTGTTGCCGATTCAATCACCATCGCTGTCGCCCTACGATGATCTTTGTCCCCTCTTAGACATTCAGCAAAATTCTCTTCAGCTACGGCTGGATCAAGTTTTGTCAGAACCGAGTGCCAGACGACAGGCGCATAGTTGATCACGACATAGATAAATCCCTCAGCTGGCCCAGTAAAATTACGATTATATCTTGTCACGCCACGTATTATCTCATCAACAAATGGAGCGACAGCCTGCTCGACTAATTCGGGGTTTTCTTCAGCGAATAGAGCCAAAGCCATGCCGCCGATGTCCCAACTCAAATGGTCATGTTGCGCGAGACGTAGTGATCTACCCTTGTCCAAATGTGCAACCCCCACTTCTGGCACCATCAGCATGAGACGCGGCGGAAAATGCACAATGCGGTCGGCCCTCTCGGTGATGAATTTTTGGACGAAGTGCCGCGTCGCTGGCCGCGAATATAGTGTCCCCAAGAGCACCTCGGTATCATGAGGCATATTCGCCCAATCATCGCCGATGACCGAATCCAGCTTCCCCCAATCAAGTTGACGCACGACCGCTTCGTATTTTTGCGGTGCCGACTGGCAGAGAAAATGGAGGAAGAAGCCTGCCGATTGAAAATGCCGGGGGCGCACCGCCGAGATGTGTTCAGCGACCCGTTTGGGGTCAATTTTTTCGCACATACGCCGCGCAATTGTCCACTGATAGCGAGTCGGCTTCAGCTTTCCGACATACACATGCAGCACGTCAAACACACGTAGCACTGTTGAAGCGAAGTCATGGCTGAGTTGATGAAACCCCTCCACCGGATCTTTGGCAAGAACTTGCTGGGCCGTCGGGACAAAAAGTTCAGCCATTTCTAGCGCCAGATTCTCGTCCCACCAAGCCACCGAAGCACAGAATTTCGCAAAGACGAAGGCACGCTCCAGAAAAGCTTCCTGCTTGGCGAGCTCGCGCAGTTTGTCCTGATCAAGAACAGCCCGAACCTTAGCGTTAAAGTCATCGACTTTAACGTAGGCGATGCTGCGCAAGAGATCGGCTAAGCCATAGGCCGTATCAGGATTAGCATTGGAATAGGCCGTTGCAATTGCAATAGGGTCGGCGGCGGCGACAACTTTCTCAGCGATATCACGATTCTGCTGAGCAAGAGAGTTCATGATATGGCCGAAGCCGTATGCCCCATCGCTGGGGTTGGAAATCCAATTCGCCAGTGTGGTCACATGTGGACCAACAACGGAGGCAGCTCCACCTTCTGCAAAATCCCACAAGTCTGAAAGGGCGAGGGCCGCGAAACCACGATCCGAACCTTCGGCCGCCCAGCATCGCGCAACCGCAGCCTCAATCCCCTGCTGCCCGATGAGGCGTGTCCAAATATAGTCACCGCTTCCGAAGCGAAGTTCATGTATCAAGACTCGCAAACCGGCATACGGGAATCGCGGATTGCGCAACACACCTTCGATCATTGTGGCGATCTTCTCGCGCCCTTCCTTGTGCTGCCCCTCAAGAACTCGTTTGAGCACGACCGAGGCAAAGCGCTGATGGGGGGTCCGGCAATCCGCCGCGCCGACGATCAGTCTTTGCCCCCCCAGCCACCCCAATCCCTGATTGATCTTTCCTATTTCGATACCGGCACATTCACAGACTTCCTCAATCTCGCCAGGAACTGCTCGCGCGTCGCGAGATACCAGTTGCCGTATCGCAACAGCTGCAAGGATGATATCAGCATTAGCTGCACGGGCGGAATCCGCTGCTTGCTTGGATCGACGCCAGCCTCCTCCGAGCACGAAGCAGAATTGCCAGGGACGATCCGCAGCACTTTCAGCGTTATCCAATCGTTCGCCTAGATCGGCGTCCATCATGCGCTCGCCCACAGTATCGTCAGCGAGGCGCACTGCCTCCAGAGTCTTGGGCAATTCGGCTCGTAGCGCAGCTGCAATCGTCTTTACCGCGCGCTTCGCGTCGAGCGTTATCGCGCCTCTATGACTGACGTGCTCAAGAGCGTTGTGCGTCGAAAGAACTAGACGAGTTGGACCTGCCTGATCCTCTATCCGATTAAGGATGTGAGGCTTTAGGAGGTGGGCGTCGTCGATGAGATACAGGCGACTCTTGCCGGGCAATGCCGCCTCTAACGAAATATTGTCGGCCTGAGGATCGAGCAGGCGCAGCACTTCAAATCCCTCAACCGCCATTTCCTTCGCTGCTTGATATGAGCAGATCGACTTTCCAGTACCAGGCTCGCCAGTTAGGCGCGCCGAATAAGCAATCTTTAGTTGTGCCACGATGGTATTAACTTCGGACAAACGCGGACACGCGGTAGCGTCAGACGGCCCCAGCGAATAGCCCATAAGGGCGGGGCCCAACCCCCGGCCGCCATCAAACGCCACCATTTCCCAAACTACAGAGCCGTGAGGATTCGTAGGCTCAAGCAGCTTCGCATCGATCCTTTCAGCGAGACTTGCGAGATTTGCTTCGAGCGAAGGTAGAACACGCAATGCCTCGATCACCTGAGGCAGGTGATCGGCGTGCTCAGGATAGAATTCAGTTATCACGTCAGGCGCGCCAGCCATCAGGGCCTGGATTTCTTCCCAGCCCATCACGTCGACGCTAAATAGACCTTCGGCCCCGCGCTTGACCGAGAGTTCCCGGGCGGCCTTTTGCAGGGCGGCATCCACAGGAGCGGTTGTCGCGAATATCCACTTTTCCAGTTTGGGAGAGAATTTTTCCGCCTTGGTTATTTCCGCCACTACTTCCGACCATTCGACCTTGCTGCTGTAGTTGCTGTCCTTGCCCTTACACTGGACGCCCCAGTAGGCACGGTGGTCACCATTCGGGGAACCGAAAACATCGACGCCGTGTTGTGCTTGCCCCCTCCGCCCGTTTTTCTGCGCAAGCGGATCTTGCCACACCCGCTTGAACAAAGCGTGACACAAATCCTCGAACGTCCCCCACTCCTTAGGCGGGGCAATTTGCTTAGCCCGCAACTGCATTTGACCTCTGCGCTGTATCTTCCATTTTAATGGCAAAAGCTTTATCCCTTAGAATGTCCATGTAACTCATCCGCTGACTGGCGTAAGGCCATTACGGCTAGCAAGAAGATGGACGTCCTTTGGGTTGGTGTTGCGATGAAGGCGCTGCAGAACGCCCTGCTGCGTTTCGGGCGTCCAGAAGATCCGCAGACGCTCACGTGCCCGAGTTATGGCTGTGTAGAAGATGCTGTGTGTGATGTCGTCTTCATTGGCATCGGTGATTACTATCTTGACGGAGTCATACTCGAGGCCCTGCGCCTTATGGATCGACACTGCGTAGGCCACCTGGAATGGCACCGTGGTGTTTAGTGAGTCGTCGTCTTCATCGCTGATGTCAGTCTCGAATACGGAGAAGCGCACTGTCGAGCCTTCCACCCATTCGAGCTAATCACCGATTACATCGAACTCGCTAAGCGGCCGATCAAGCTCAACGTCGAACTGAATTTGACCGGGTATGCGGTCGATGCCGACGATCAGGCCTTTAAGGTTGTTATAAATCACCGGTCGGAACCGCTCGGTCTCGTAGAAGAGGACAGGGTCTCCGACCTTGTATGTGGAGACGCGCCAGGTGGTTGCTTTACCGGGGTTGCTGCTCTGTAGAAAACGGTTGATGTTGTTAATGCCATAGAGGCCATCGTAGTTCAGACACAGGATAATCTCGTCCTGTCCTGGGCCTCAAACAGCGTCGTGTCGAGCACGGTCGAGTACCCGTGGCGGGCCATAACCTCGGCGATGTCGTCTTCGATGGCCCTAACCTTGTCCCAGAGGCTCAAGAGAGAGTCGTTCGTTGTTCTGAATGGCGTCGTCAACTCGAACACCGACGTGCTCGGGATGAATGAACGAATGATTCCGAACCAGTTGCCGAATTGGATCGACTCGATCTGATAGACGTCGCCAACGAGCACAAGTAGCTTGAAGGATGTCTTTTCCAGTACCTTGATCAAGTCAGCGTTGCTCACGGTACTGCACTCGTCAATGACGAGTAGATCGTACTCGGGATCTGAGGCACTCCTGTATATCTGGCTGCTGATCGTCCTGAAGGCCGAATTCTGCGCGGTCACCTTGCGCTTGAGGTTGTCGATTGCTGGGTTGGTGTGTGCGAGGAAGAGCTTCTCCTTATCGTTGAAGTAGTGCGCGATGTGGTCCACCATCGTTGACTTGCCAGTACCAGCTGCTCCGTAGATCAGAGCTACGCGCGACTGGCTGAACAACTGCTTGAGCGCATCCTCCTTCACTGGGTCGTCGATGCCATGAGATGTTTCATCGAACCAGCGCTCGACGGCTTGGGTGTAACCGGCGATCCCGGACAATGAGTAAGCCTGAAGCTCTTCGACGATGGAGACAGTATCCTTCTCATACCCGCGGATGAAGACGTGCCCCTTGTCGGACATAAGCGCCCGATGCTCTCTATGTTTGTAGTAGAGCTTGCTGTTATACGTGGAAATCAAGGCGTTGACGTCTCCGAATTCATCGAGGTCGGCCACGGGCGTATAGAGGATTCCATGACGCTCCACGTTGTTCTTCACACATCGAACGAGCAACTCGTGGTTCCGACCGGCCACATCGAGGCTCTCGACGAGATCCCAATACCGGGGGTTGTGCCCTGGCAGCGATGTACAGAACGGCATTGTGTCAAAGGGGATGCAGCCGTACAGAAGCTTCATCCCGGAGAGAAGACCACATTCATCCCATTGATACTGCGGCTTGAGGATCTGATTGTGCATCCTCAGCAAGAGATATCGGAGGATATTGTACCCTGGGGAAGCTGACCTCACGATGCGGCGCGCTTCATCCGACACAGGGAAAATCTGCGGCTTGGCGACGCCAGCCGTACCTACCGCCCTCGCAGTCGCGTACTGCTCGTCGGGTATGTCAACCAAGTCGAGCAAGCTGCCGGAGCCCGCCGTCAGCCCCCGCATCAAGTAGCGATACTCTTGCGACTTGGTCTGAACGGTTATGGCTATGCCCAGTAGGCGCGAGAAGTTGTTGAACTCGCACGGGCGAATCGAGACCTCCCACTCGCGGATGATGGTGATCGGCATCGTCTGGCCAAGCACTTCGATCGAGTCCCGCTGGAGCGTCAACATGGCCGAGTACTTGTCGGTCATGTCGATATCGGTGAAGGCGATGATGCGGTCGAACTTACTCACCTTGTTGACGGCGCGGTAGAAGGTGACCTCGTAGTAGATACGCCCGCCGAGGAAGAACGGGCGCGTTTTGTGGATGTAGTACCGATCCCTGGGGCTGCTGACCGGTGGATTTGAACGAACCGCCTCAACCCTTGCTGCGATCTTCTCGTGGTACTCCCGTAGTGACGGATCGAGGTCAACCGGGAAGGCCTCAAGGTTCGACAGCACTGAGACTCCACAGTTGTCTTGAAGCAAGCTGCGGATGCGGTAGAGGTACTCATAGTACTTGAGCATCAAACGCTCAGAAGCATCCCCGTCCAGTGTGTAGTGGGAAGCACTTTTCTGAATCAGTTTGTGGGACTTACCGAGGAAGTTGAACCTTGCCTTGCTCTTGACGAAGGTGAGTCCTGGTTCAACCGCGGCGTAGTTGAATTCGACATCGGATGAGCCCGTGTGGAGACGAACCGCAACGCCCTCGACTAGGTTACGGAGTTGTGAGAGGACGTTCTGCGAGAGCAATGCCCGCTGGTCAGCGAGCGATTCGATATTCCGACAGATCGCTTCGTCAGCGCTCCGGATCTGCTTGATGACCGTAGTCATTAACTGTCAAGTCCCGATTGATTAAAGAAAGTCATGCGCATTCTCCTGTCTCCATTCACTTTCTTGACAGCAGTATACCTAACACTGCCCCCAGTGCCGCACCAGAGAGGAAGGCTCCAGCTCCTGGCCCAATCTCTTTATTGGTCGTTAACTGCACCGACTGTTCACGTTTGATAGCTTCAACACTTCGATGCACCTTCTCTATCACATCATGAGGAGACTTCTGCATTGCAGCACACAAGGAAAAAAGCTGATCAATTGTAATAGAGGCTTTTCCCTTCTCTAGCCGGGACAAAACTGGCTGAGAGATCCCAGTGCGTTTAGCTAATTCCGATTGATCTAGATTTAAGGTCTTTCTCACCTGTTCAATTTCGAAGCCGACTAAAGCATTGTATGTCACTACTTGCATAGTAAATACACCTTGACACTTTAAAGTTTATGTGATTTTATGCACCATATTCGTATTACGAATATGGCTAACGATTTTTATGATTATAACTTATTCGGGAGGTAAGATCCAGATGAAATCACAACAAAGTAAAGGAGGTGCAGTTATGCACGCAATCGAACCAGGAGATTTGCTACTACGCGCCAAAGGGCCTGTTATGCACAAAGGGGTTGCTATGTCAGACGGGAGAGTGTTTCACAACACCCCTCAGCGAGGTGAACACACATCCACTCTCAAAGACTTTTCTGTCGGGAAAACAGTCAAAGTGGTTAAAAGCCCCGCCAACAACAGGGGAACCATTCTTAACAGGCTTTCTTCTGCAATGCTAACCCCAAGAAAGTATTCATACACTGGATACAACTGTGATCATAGTTCATCGAGCATCATTTTTGGGAAAGCTTCAAGTCCGCAGCTAGTAGCATGTACTCTTATAAGCGGAGTATTGCTATATCAGCTTCTGAAAAAATGATATTGAGATCACGAAAACAAAAAAAGCAAAGAGATTCGGTCAACCGACCCAATCTCTTTGCTTTTCGCGCGCACCAATGAGTACTTCAAATTTGCAATATTACTTATACCCCAGCGGGACAACGGTTATGGTGTCCATTTTACCCGACCTACCTCTCCGGTAACCCACACTTTTTTTCAAACTCGGCGTCAGATCAAGTCTGAGCTACTACAACTGATCCACTAAATTCTTTAACCCTGAACACAAACCATTCAATTTCTCAAACACTTCATCCTTAGTTTTTGCGCTGGCAGTATAATTAGTGCCACATTCTTCATAATAAACTTCATCAGAAATTGAAAAACCATGTGCTTCCAACTCGTGAACAAGCTCGGGAGAATAATCGAGGGGTTCATCCCCATAGAAGAAAATCGTATATGAATCAGAGTCAAACCATATTTCAACATAGTGAATGTTTTCGTTGTAACTCCATTGACCGAGGGATACATATGGAGAGTCATCTCTGCTTCTAACATGCTCGTAGGGAAGCTTCTTAAATGGTAAAATTTGTTCTTTTCTATCCTCTAATTCTAGATCTAAGATTCTGGAGTAGAATTCGCTATGATAATGATTCCTTTGTGACTCATGAAGCAAGATTATTTCATTCGAATTTTTAGCAATAAACCCTTGGCGGCACTCAGCAAACAAATCCGGATACTTAATGAATGCCTTCCTCCAACCTTCTATCTCAGGGTCTGCCAAGGCATCATTACAGATGGACTTCAATGATTCCTCAATATCGGATTCGTTGAAACGGCTATCATCGAAAACATCTTTTACATAATCTTGTCGCTTTTCCCATTCACTATCAGGAGATACAGACAATCTCAGCAACCTCTTCCAGCTATGATCACGTTCAATATTATTTTTGATCAAACGGGTACATAGCATATTCCGCCTATTTGCACTGGCCCGCGTAAAATAGTCGCCCTTGCTCAAAACGGACCTTTCCCACGCATAGTCAATTGCTAAAGAACTACCCTGAATTAGAGAAAAAAGCCCAGCCCCGGACACAGAGTATTTTTTGAATTTTTCAAAATAGTCTGTGTCTTGTTTTTCGTCCCACTTGCAGCAACTGTTTTCACGATAGAAATCCAATATGCCTGAAAATCTCAGGGCGTACCCAATTTGCCCTCTAAAGAATGAGTGCTGTTCAACATCTACAACAAGATCAGACCACTCTTTTGATATCCCTATTAGGTGGGCTTTGATTCTTTCCTCAAGAACCTGGGCACCACTAAACTTAGAGACACTACAGTCACCTTTGAGCGCATCCAAAATGGAATCATAACCGTCAATCAGCCTACTTATGCTAATCAGAGCATCTCGATAATCATCAAGCGTATTGATTATTGTATTTTCTGTGAGGTTATAAACAACGCGTGACCATTCAATCAATTCATCTCTAGTGAGATTTTTTTCCAGACAAGCATAAAAGGCAAAGAACTGCAGCTTTTCTTGATAGCTCGTGTCATTTGTAATTATTTTCTTAAAAATAGTTTCTTCTGAATAATAGCAATTATCTTCCAGGTATGAGTTAAGCCCAGCCTGTCCCAAACCATCACCGGAGAGGTAGTCCAATATAGATATTAGATGTGCCACTAAATCAGGTGACAAGCACCCTAGTTCACTATATCTCTGAAAAGATAAAGCCCTAACCTTACCTTGCCACCCGAAGAACTTATTGAAGTTTGAAGCCTGCTTGTCTTGCTTTAAGCTTTCCTCTAATAAATAGTGATTAGCAATGATAAGGCCAATGAAATTCATCAACTCGTCATCGAAAGTGTCATCATTTGTTGACAAATTACGATAAAACCAAAAAAGATCGGCCCATTCCTTATCTAGCTTGTGTATAAAATACTCATACCCGTCTACTGGCTTGTCACTAAAATTAAGCTCATATTGTGGTAAATCACCCCTCATCGATTTTATTTGTTGCTCAAACTTAGCCTTGAAATTTTCAAAAGGAGTAAGCGGCTTTCCGCGCGCATTCATCTTTATATATAAATCATCAGTCAAGCTGAATTCTTGTAAATTGAGGAATAAAAAGGTTATTACAGGCTTCTTGTCATCAACCAACCGCAGGAAGAACTCTGGATTACCAGAAAATTTTACATGAATAGAATCAAGCATGTTTAACATTGATTGGATGGTGGGGTCATGAATCCACGACAAATAAAACCACCCTTTATCAAGAATCGTTTTTGACAAACTGTTCTTTTTACCTGAATCAGCCTCAAGTAAACTATCCATATTAAGATCACAAGCCATCAATGCATCACAAAACTCATTCGAGCTAGCGCGAGTCTCGTAACTGAATTGGGACTTATTATCTTTGCAGGTTACATCCCTCAACAACTCCATGTCGTCTGAGATTTGAGCTAAGTACCAATGCAATAGAAACAGTGTCGTTAAACGCTGTTGTCCATCAAGAGGAACAAAACGTGGCGAACCTCCTTCAAACAAAATACTTCCATATACAAAATCTAAATCCCTATGTGGGTCGCCTTGCTCAAGGTAGTCATATAGTGCATCCAGAAAAACCTCTCGCACCTCACTTTCAGAGGGTCTTCCCTGTGCGTAATCCCTCTGAATAATGGGTATTTCTACCTTAAGTCCCTTGTCACTAAATAGCTTAAAGAAACTCAGCCGTTCACCTGAATTTGAAAGTTCGTTCACCTCACTCATGAGCATCCTCCTGACTTGGCAGGTACTCTTTTAAAACTTGCCTTATCGCCTCCAAGTGATCGTCGGCATCTGTTTCCTTCCAATACATAACGTCGCCTAATTTCTTACTATAGAACTTCAAGAATACATTCTTAGTGCAAATAGGAACAAACACACCGTTCATATCATTATCTATAATGCGTCTACGCTTAATGGGGAACATCGCATTTTTGTAGCTACGATTAGTTGTTGCATCTAGCAGAGTTAAGTTCCCTACACCATCTATCCCGAAAGCATCATCCTCCTGAAATTCAGCTGCAATCCCATCATAAAGGCTTTTAAACAAAGCATCATCGATCTTGTTTGCACTCAACAATTCGCATGTTTTGCGAATAAAATCTGATATTTCTTCTGAATCGCCGCTTGTAGCAGCTTCAGAATAGTCCCTGGTTCCAGCAAAATACTCCAGTATATCTTTTGCCCATTCGCGGCGTGAAGAATCCCCGGACATCTCTTGATCTGTCTGAGATCGAATATGCTCAATATCCCAGTTTTCTTCTTTGTATCGATCAAAGGGAAAGCGAACATCGGCTTCTTTGGTTGCCAAAAGAGTTTGGATGTTAAAAAGCAAAAGCACTTTGCGTATTGCCTTTTTATCATCATAATCAAGTGCGTCTAGCTTGTACGACACCCTTTTACGTATTTCACTTTTCAAATACTCTTTAAATTCTGCCTTAGTTAAACCACTTTCCTCGGATTTGGTTTTTATCTCTCGAACTGATACCCCGCAATCTACTAAGAATCCGATCAAATGGTATAAATCACGATCACGATACCATTCATCAAATGTCAGGAAGTACTTTTTCACCTCCATCCAGAGTGAATCAATATCAACTCGGCCTTTCTCTTCCCTGCTGGCCCTGAAAGCGGCATTGAACTCATGAAAAGTATAGAAAGTTTCAGCACCAGCTGGCTTATCTTTCATCAAATCAAAAATATACTCTATTCGCGAATCGTATCGCCGCTTCGAATCTGGGGAATAAAGAAGATACCAAAATGAGGGCTCTTGCAGACTCTTTTCAATTGCATCCCACTCTGTGGCAATCTGTATCTGCTTTAAACTGGCTTTTTCTTGGTGGAAATGGCTACTTTGCAAAAATAATGCTGTAACCAATTCGGCATTAGTCAAAGGAATCTTTCCAATATTAATGCGGGAAAAAACATCTATCGCATAATCATTTTCTCTGCATTCATCAGTTAAGTCATACCATATCACCTGTACCGAATGGGGCGTGTCAGGCTTGGCCAATAATGTGCCCAAGAATGCGTTGTTATCGTTATAATCTCGGTCACTAAACCAGCGTTCAACAGTCTCATAGGCTTTGTATATATGATAAAAATCTATATTTGTATCGGCCGAATCTTCCCGAATGTTTTTTAAAAAGTCTTCGCTTTCTTTTCTAGTTTCATATTCGATTGTAAATAAAGATTTTTTATATGCTTCTTTCAACTCCCGGCGTAAGTGTTCTTTTTCTAAATAATGAAGTATCACATAAAGCGTAGTAAGTCGCTGCTGCCCATCTACTACTTCCCAATGACCATCACCTTTAACCACCACAACTGGCTGCAAACAGTAGAAAGATGCTTTATCATCCCCCGATTGACTAAATTCCCAGATATCGTCTAGAAGCTCTTTAACCTGAATAGTTGACCAACGATATCCTCGCTGATAAGCAGGAATATAAAAATCTTCCCCTAAAAGTTCATAGATGGTTTTCCTACATAGCTTATTATTATCTATCTGACCTTCGCACAAACCTGTCATGGTCTCCGCTTTATTTACCTCATTCATATTCCAGCTATCTCCCCTTATCCCCGTCTTCAGGTACCCAAATCCAAGCTATACGGACCAAACCATTCAATAATTATCGAAATACTTTTCGTATGCCCAGACATGAACTCAGTCCCCTGAAGGGCTGTTGCTGCGGTTAACAAGATTGTTATACACCTGGCTACCGAGCCATTTTGAGATAACTTCCTGCAATTCCGGCTTACTCATGTAGTCCGAAAAAAGCTCTTCGTTTAGTTCCATACGCTCGATGAACAGCGATTCCAGAACTTGTCTAAAAACCAGCTGGAACTTATCGAGTGAATTTACCCCGGCTGCTTTACGCAACGTCTCGTTTTGGCTGGCAGCCTCCGAAAGTTGGTCAAAGAAAAGTTGATCCGCCTCCGTGAGTTCACCCCCAAAGCGCTCGTTGATCAGATCGATCAACTTGGACAGAGTAACGTTTTCTTCTCGAACCATACCTGATCCCACTTCACGCGGCCCATCAAGTGGTTTTGCATAACCTTCGCTAAGGTTGATCGACCCTTCACTGATTTTTTGCAGCCGGTAATAGGCGAGATCCACTTCCTCGTCAAACTGATATCCGGGCCCGCTCTTACGTTTGGGCAGCTTTAAGGCCAGGTGACGCAAGTAAGTGAATAGCTTTTCCAGATCACTATCTTGATAAGGAATGACCTGGCTCAGGAAGCTGTAGAGATTGCGGAGAGCCTGGACTTTGCCGCGCCACAATTCTGCTTCTTCCTCTTCATCGTTTTGTAGGTCGATGAAGCGTGCAACTGCCTGATCAAGAATGGCATTCATATTCTTGTGGTCAGTAGGACTTTGACGACGCTTGGGTGCAAAGAAAATATGCGAGAACTCATCCACTTCAGTTTGAAGGTAAATGCCGGTCTCGTCGAGCTCCGCCTTCACCTCATAAAGACGATCTGGATCAACATCTTCGCCGATAACTGACCCGTCGTAATACTGGCGGAAAGCTTCCTGGATTTCCTCAGGATCATTAACGAAATCGAGAACGAAGGTATCGTCCTTAAGTGGGTGTGTGCGATTTAGCCGTGAAAGGGTTTGCACTGCCTGAATACCCGCTAGCCGTTTATCCACGTACATAGTGTGTAGCAAAGGTTGGTCAAAACCGGTCTGGTACTTTTCGGCCACCAACAACACTCGATAATCAGTCTTAGCAAAAGTCTCAGGCAGCTCTCTTTCCCTCACCCCGTCATTCATCTCGACTTCGGTGTAGGTTTTCTCCGGGACTTTGTCGTCTTCCACCGTACCAGAGAAGGCGACTAGACTCTTTATCGGATAACCCTTTTCACTTATATAGCGATCAAACTCAAGCTTGTAGCGAACAGCCTCAAGTCTGGACCCCGTCACCACCATCCCCTTGGCGTGACCGCCTATCTTATGGCGAGTATGCTGGTAGAAATGTTCAACCATCACCTCGGTCTTCTGACCAATGTTGTGGGGATGCAGGCGCATGAAACGCGCAAGAGCCCGCGCCGCCCTCTTGCGCTCAACATTGGGATCGTCCTCGGCCTTTTTGGTCAACCGATAGTAGGTTTTGTAAGTGACATAGCTTTTGAGTACATCTTCGATGAACCCTTCCTCGATAGCTTGGCGCATGGTGTATCGATGAGAGGGTTCACCATCCCGCCCGAAAATCGCAAGGGTCTTGTGTTTCGGGGTAGCGGTAAAAGCGAAAAAGCTCATGTTGGGCTGGCGACCGCGCTTAGCCATAGAACGAAACAATCGTTCCAGGTCAACTTCACCGTCCTCCTGAGCTGCTTCCCGTGCTTTTTTGATCAGTTCGGCTCCAGCCAGCACACCTTTCAGTTCGGTCGCCGTCTCGCCAGATTGGGAGCTGTGCGCCTCGTCGATAATCACCGCGTACTTGCGAGTCGGCAGGTAACTTTTCCCTTCGCCACGTTCCTCGGCCATCTTCATCAACTGCCCAGAGACAAAGGGGAATTTCTGCAAGGTGGTGATGATGATCGGCACACCCTATTCCAGGGCCTCTGCAAGCTGGCGCGAATCCTCGTCAATCTTCAACACCACACCTTGTCGATGATCAAACTGATAGATCGTATTCTGTAACTGGCGGTCAAGCACGACCCGGTCGGTTATCACCACCACGCTGTCAAAGATGCGCTCATCTTGACCGCTATGCAGAGACGAAAGCCGATGTGCTAACCAGCCAATGGTGTTGCTCTTCCCACTGCCCGCCGAGTGCTCCACCAGATAGTTGTGGCCCACGCCTTCGGAGCTCGCCGCCATCACCAATTCTCGTACGGCCTGCAGCTGGTGATAACGGGGGAAAATCATGGTCTCCTTGCGAACCTTTTTACCTTCGTCCGTAACCTTTTCTTCGACATTAAGGTGAAGAAAACGCTCCAGAAGATCCAGCAGACTGTCCCGTTGCAATACCTCTTCCCAAAGATAAGCAGTCTTGTAGTTACGACCGTCCTTGTCAGGCTCATTGCCTGCACCACCCTGACTCCCCCGGTTAAACGGAAGAAAATGGGTACTGGTACCAGCCAGGCGCGTCGTCATGTGCGCCTCTTCGGTATCAACAGCAAAATGCACCAGGGTACGCTTAGTAAACAGAAAGATTGGTTCGCGCGGATCACGATCGTGGCGATATTGATGGATAGCGTTGGCCGTCGTCTGGCCAGAGAGAGGATTTTTTAGCTCCAGGGTTACCACGGGAACGCCGTTGACCGATAGCACCACATCCAGCGATTTTTGATTCTTATTGCTGAAGTAAAGCTGCCGGGTAATACCCAATCGGTTAGCCCGATAGCGCCCCTCAAGCTCTGGGTTAAGTCCATGGGCCGGACGGAAGAAGGCAATACGAAGAGTCTTGCCGAAACACTTAAAGCCGTGACGCAGCGTGGTAAGTGCGCCGTGAGTATCCAGCCATTTGCAAAGGGCCTGCAACACACGCTCGCTGGTTTCAGGTCCGTGTAGGGCTTCCAGCTTTTCCCAGGTCTTTGCTTGGGTTTCTCGGATGAAGACTAACGCTTCTTCAGGAAAGATTGCCCGCTTGGTATCGAATGCGCCTGAGGGGAGCTTGCCGTAACCGTTGCCCAGCAAGACGGTCTCAATAGCAGTTTCAAAGGCGGCTTCGGAGGTTTGTTTCATCATAGATACTCCTTTGCAATCGACCCGATGACAAATGCGTATTCTGGAAGCTTTTCTTCAACAAGCGCCTCCATTTCCTGGACCACGGCCTCAAAATCTTGACGAGTTTGAATAACCTCAGGATCTAGCCACGCATCAACAGCCGATTTTCTCCAGCCTTTAAGGGTGTCATGATCAAGGTCAAGCACACTGATACTCTTCTCAGCATCCTCGTTCAAACCATCTATGCCACCATCCACCTCGCGAAATTTAAAGTATTCATCACATTCTCCCTGGGTAGGCAGCACAGCTAATGGAAGATCTCTCTTTTTTACTGCACCGAAGTGTTCGTTTTCTGCCCCCCGCACTTCAACCGCAGCGATCATGTTGAAATAGTTGAGATCATCGCAAAGGTCTTTGCCATACTCGCCACCAGAATCCGTCAATTCTTGCCGGCAAGTTGCCTGGCACTTCAAGTGCTCGATATGATTTCTGAATGAAGCTTGACCGGATGGGCTTTTAAGGTTTGAGATTCTTTCATCGACAGGTGCGCCCGTATAACCACACAGACCGAATTGCTCAGCCGTCAGAATAGCGAGCAAATCTGCTTTGGCGCGAAAACACCTGTAGTTTACATTGACCGGCTCAGGTTCGATCCCAAGTTGCTCGTTGATAAATGTTTGCAAGCACTCAGGCGTCTGGTTCTTTACAATCCTTCTCATTTGCCCAGCCGCTCAATCCGTTCGATGGTGGAGACCAGTTTTTGAATAGCCTCTGTATTACCGACGCGTGTCCGAAGATCATCAACTTTTTCTCTGGCGAGTGTTAGCTTTCGCTCTGAGATAAGGCGCGCGATTTCCTCAAGATCCTTTTCAATATCCTCGCTCATCTCGTCGGCACCCATCAGGACATTCAATATCCAGTTCGAGTCGGCACCGTAAGCCATGCCGGGTGTTTCTCTGACGACTCGGCCGTCCTTAATGGAAAGTATCCTCACGGCTCGGGCTTGAACCTCACCTATAACCTGAGGTGAATGGGTTGTGATTACGAATTGACAGCTCTTGAAAATTGACGGTAGCAGCTTGATCACATTCCGCTGCCATTTCGGATGCAGATGCAATTCAATCTCGTCGATGAGTACCAGCGCAACCCCCTCGGCAATGGGATTGTCGCTTTCAGGGTTGGCGATAGCCAGGCGGCGGGTCAGATCGAACACCAGCGCCAGCAGGCCGCGTTCACCGTCGGAGAGCTGATGCAGGTAAAAGGGCTGGCCGCACTTGTCCACAACAAAACCGAGGCGCGGGCTCTCCTGTATTCGCAGGTTGCTGAACTCCGGCACCAGTTCGTTGGCCACAGCCCGCAGGGCGTCCAACACTTTTAAGCGGCGCGGCTCGTTGGTGCCCCCCAGTTTCTCCTGGGTCCGGAACCAGTGCATGAATTCGCGCAACTCGACTTCACGATCGTGCAAGGCGTGACTATAGGCGATGGAAGGGTCGAAGGGTCTGGCTTCCGGCAGAGTTCGAGGCTGCCCTGGCAACTGGCGTTTAGGGGTATACAGCACCGACAGCATGTTTTGATGTATTGCTTTATCTGACAGACCTACTAAATCGAATTTTTCTAACTGTTTTCGATTTATCTTGACGTTAAGGTCGGCAATCAACTTCCGTTCCGCAATGTCGAAGGTAAGCTTGGCAGTTGCGGTAGATGCGCCAATGAATACGTGATCTTTGTTGAATTTAAGCGGCCGCTCGCCGGTCAAGCGGAGCCGCCGGTTGGCTTTCGACAACAGAATGGCGATTAGGCGTAGCAGCGTGGACTTACCGACGCCGTTGACCCCGGCAATCAGGGTGACGTCTTTCTCGAAGTCGATGCCGATCTGCTCAAAACCACCGCAGTAGACGAGGCTGAGGCGTTCCAATTTCATACGCTTATCTCCTCTATGGGGATTAGTCCGGTCACTGCGGCGGTTATCAGAGCGGCGCGGCGTTCTTTAGCAAGATCGATGGATTTAAGTAGTTGGTCGATGAGTTTGCGAGTTTTCGTATGGGCTGTTTCCACTTGAGAAACGATGACCTTCTGTTCGTCGATCGATGGGTAAGGGATGCGAAAATGGCTAAGCATCTCCGTATTAAGGTTGTCCATTGTGGACCCTACTGACTCAACAGTTAAACGCTTGGCAGCGTCTGTCCCATTGAAAACTAAAGCTAGATACTTGGGGTCAACCATGGTCTGATCGCAGCGAACGCGAAGACTGCCCGTGCCACATAGCCAACCAACTTGAGACAGTTCGACAACACCACATCGGCCAAGCTCGCCACGTCGCCCAAAAACAACATCACCTTCCTTGAGCTTATGCACACTGAGACGATCAGCCGTCTCATCATCGACGGATATGCCATAGTCAGGGGTGATCTTGTTGTCCTTCAAATGGACTGGATTGATAACGGGTGTCCCATTATCAATGTACTCTTCAGCGTGAAGCTGTGAACCAAACGGCCCCGTCTGTAAGGATGGGCAAGCAAATCTCACTTGAATCACGTCCCAATGCGCCGGGATATCCCCTAGCCAGTCGAGGCCGGAGGGTTTGAGGGGAGAGGTGGGGTCGAGACCGCGGGTGACGGCGCGGCTGATGAGGGCTAAGCGCTTTTCTTCCAATAGGACCAGCATCTTTTCCTTTTCCACCACCAGCGTATCGATGCGCGCGGTTTCGCGGTCGAGGTAGTCGGCGATCAGGCGCTGAGTTTCGAGCGATGGCAAAGGGATAATCGCATTACCAATGGCACCCTTCGGCAAGCCATATCGTGTTACTCCACTTGCTTCCAATTCCAATTGGAGTGCGACTGGCCGTGATTGTACACAACGGAAAAGAAATCGCCCATCAAGCAACTCATTGTTCGGGCGCATGAAGGCAAGGTGATAACCACAAACAAAGTCTTCCGCTGTGGCCTCAACATACGCAGGGATACCAATATCGTCCCAAGATTCTGAATCCTTGGTAATAATGACATCACCAACCACAAGATGAAATTTCTCGATTTCATCTTGTGTGGCAGTGGCCGCCATTAATTCGAGCTCCGGAGATACACGTTCATTTTTGTAAACGTCAGTGTAATTGCAGAGTCGGACCGGAATCTCATCTTCTATCGAGTGTTTATCAACATTACTAACAGTGAAGTAGCAGGCCGCTTTGATCGGCACGGTTTGCCAGCCACTTGGGAGGGTCGAGAGTAGTTCGGTCGCTTTCACTCCGTCACCTCTCGCAACAA
The DNA here is from genome assembly GCA_024279915.1 of Deltaproteobacteria bacterium. Taxonomy (GTDB): domain Bacteria; phylum Desulfobacterota; class Desulfuromonadia; order Desulfuromonadales; family BM103; genus M0040. Next base: position 15,926 of record JAJRRB010000063.1, on the reverse strand, counting down.
ACCCATAATCCGCTTCTCCACCGCCTCCAACTCAGCGTCTATCTTCTGCAGCGAGCGTGGAGGCTGGTACTGGAAGAACTCGCGGTTGAAGTTGATTTCGTAGCCCACTTTACCGATTCCGCCATCCTGCTCGTCCAGCGTGGTACGATCGATCCAGGCGTCAGCCACATAGGGGTGCACTTCGCGCAGCACGTAGCTGACGATATCCTCCTTGAGAGGGATGTTTTCAAAATCCTTCAACGCTGGATCAGCTTCATATTCTACGAAAAAACCATCCTCTCCGGTCGTTATCCCTACCAGTGCTTTTAGTTCCTTCAGCTCTAGATTCGGCAATGTCTGTCCTGGAAACAAGGACTCGGAATCTAGCTTTGCCGGTTTAAACAATTTGGCAACAACCGGAGCAGCTTCAGGATCAACTACCGTGAATACCTCACGGAAAGCCTTTCTCTGTACTGTGCCTCTGGCTCCCTTGGACCACCCATCGACATCATCGGGGAGGTTTTTAACTATTTTTTGCACCTCTTTCTGCACTGCATTCCAGTCTTCATACGATTCAGATCCCAACACCTCTTCAACCGTAAGTAGGAAATCTAGCAGTTCTGGGAATGTGTCGAGGTAGCGTTCCTTGGACTCCTGGGTAATCTGAGCCCTGAGGCGCAGCGGGCGCAGGATGGTGACGCGGCGGTAGCCGAAATCGATGTTGTCGAACACCTTGTTGGTCTTCGTTTCGGTCAAGCTGCCATGCTCGCGAGTGATATCATCGATCGCGGACTGATTCAGCCAACGGCGCTTATTGCCAAGGCTGCGTTTCATTGGTGTCCAGCGCTCGCGTGCGTCGATCAGCTGAAGCTTGCCCTTACGATGTTTTTCCTTGCGGTTGCTGAGCACCCAGACGAAGGTACTGATGCCGGTGTTGTAGAACATCTGTTCCGGCAGGGCGACGATTGTTTCCAGCCAGTCGTGCTCGATGATCCAACGGCGGATTTCGCTTTCGCCACTGCCTGCACCACCAGTGAAGAGCGGTGACCCGTTGAAGACAATGGCGACACGCGAGCCAGGCTTATCACGGTTACCTTTTTTCCAGGGCTGAAACTTGGAAATCATGTGGATCAGGAACAACAGCGCGCCATCGTTGATTCGGGGCAACTTACCATTGTAACCTCGAAAGTTTGGCCAGCGGTCAATCTCCTTCTTTTCCCCTTTCCAATCCACTCCGAAAGGCGGATTAGCAAGTAGATAGTCGAAGTGCATAGAATCGAACTGATCGTTGGTTAGGGTATTACCTAACTCGATGCGACTGTCGCGATGCCCCTTGATCAAGAGGTCGGAAGCGGCGACGGCGTAGGAGCGCGGGTTGTAGTCCTGACCGTAAACCTTTACGGTAACGTTCTTGTTAGCAGCATGTTCGCGAATCCAATTCTGGCTTTCGGCCAACATTCCACCGGTTCCGCACGCGGGGTCACATATCGTAACAATCTTTCCTTCTTGCGTTACGACCTGGCTATCAGGCTCCAGCAGCAGGTTGACCATCAAGCGAATGACCTCACGCGGAGTAAAGTGGTCACCAGCTGTCTCGTTGGCCGCCTCATTGAAGCGTCGGATCAGATCTTCAAATACCAGCCCCATGGTGATGTTATCGACATGCTTCGGGTGCAGGTCGATTTCGGCGAACTGTGCGACCACCTGATAGAGGCGGTTGGCCTGATCCAACTTCTGAATTTCCTGATCAAACTCGAAGCTGTTGAATATCTCCTGGATGTTTCCCGAGAAACCGGCAATGTAGTCATTTAGGTGATGAGCAACATTGTCTGGGTCGCCTTTTAGCTTACGAAAATCAAGTTGGCTATGATTGTGAAAACCAAGAGGTTGGCCATCCTCTCCCTTTGCCAATTCATTCAACACTCTGTCGACTAGCTTTGGATCCTTCCCTTTTAGGGTCTCATATCTTTTCAGCACTTCATCTTTAGTAAGAGCCAGCACCGCATCGAAACGGCGCAAAACTGTCAGCGGTAGCATAACCCGCTCATATTGCGGCGGACGATACGGCCCACGCAGCAAATCGGCTACAGACCAAATGAAATTCGCTAGTTGCTGAAAGTTGCCTGGTGTCATGAGGTCACATCCTTATTGGCTCAAAGAGCAAATCATTTTTTACATAGAATTAATAACTTGGGATGCTACAACTTTTACGTAAAATTTTCAATCAATCTAAAGATTTCAATGAGCTATGCACTTTTCGGCAAACATTTCAGCTTATAAATAAATCGAGGCTTCAGATCTGTAAATCTGAAGCCTCGCAATTCATTGTCACAATAGGAACTTCGGCGCGCCGAAGATTTGTTACTCAGCAACAGACAACACCCCTTCGATCGTCACCATCAAACCCTTGGGGGCAGTTTCGACAGGCCTACTCGATCGGATTCAGGTTCTCCCGCAGAAGATTCTCAACCAGATGGGGTTAGCAAAAGAATGAAGCGAGGGAAAGCGCCAAACCAAAGAAAACAACATCACATGAAAAGCAAACGTGTTATTTGATTGAAGGGCACATGTTTCTCATTCCACAAAGCACCCGCATTGGACGCGGGATGCTTTGCGATTATACACGTTGTCGCTTATCGCACCAACGCAAACAACGAGATAGAGGGCACCGGTCATACTGACCCGGCCCCCCCTATCTCTCACCACATCACAGAAATTTTAGCCATTCGATACACAGCTTAGTAGAGATCTAAAAGATCGGACCTTTTCTAAGATCATTCATTCACAACCGTATTCTATCGGCAGAAACTTTTCACCCGGTATAGTGCAGAAGTTAAATTGCGCTTCAGCATCTTCCAAGCTCAGCATGTTTTCACCATCACTTTCCACTGCAACAAGTTCACCTTCATAAGAACCGCAGCTATTACAGATTTTTTCAGCACCACGGGTTCCATATAAGTTCCTCATCGCATCCATCGCCACTTCATTTAACTCCTGGATGATGCAGATAGCTACGTTCTCATCATCGTTATCAGCTATGAGCCTGAACGACCCATTTTTTTGTTTTAGTACCTTCATAACTTCCTCTCTTTCATCTCGTTAAATTTTGAATTTCGGCGCGCCGAATTTACTTACATGCCTTTGCCTTTTCCAGTAGAGATTCAGCCAGAAAACCAAGGGACTGACCCACGAGTTCTCGTCCATCACCGAGATCTTCAACTGAAAGTTTGTCGACAGCTTTGCGGAATTTCTCGATCTTCTTCTCCCAGATGACAGCCTTGGGACTATCGTGTTTCGGTTTGCGGGACTTAGTCCTGACAGCGGCGCTTTTAAGCCCACCATCTTTCACTTCCTTGAACCTCTTTTCCATCTTTGCTTCTGTTTTAGCCTTAACGACTTCTACCAAAACACGCCTAGAATATGCAGGATTTTCACGGCATTCATTCTTGACCGACTCGGGCAACTTGTTCAGGGAAAGTATTTCAGAGATGGTCGACACGCCCTTACCAATGATCTCTGAGAGTTGTTCCTGGCTGTACTTCTGCGAATCCTGAAGTTTCATAAGACCTTCAGCTTCTTCGATGGCGGTCAGGTTCTCGCGAAGAAGGTTCTCGACTAAGGCGATTTCTGTGGCATTTCCCTTCGCTATGAAGATTGCCGGGATGGTCTTCTTTTTGGCAAGCTGTGATGCTCGGTAACGCCTTCCACCTGACACCAGGACAAGATTTTCGTTTTCATCCTGCCTAAAGATGACTGGTTGCAACACCTCATGTTTTTCTATGGACGCCTTCAATTCATCTATAGCGGCTTCGTCAAAGTGTTTGCGGGGCTGATCAGGATCAGGGATTAAGGCATCAAGAGGCACATCATAGAGCTTACGATCCTCCAGTTTTTCATTTTCAGCCAGGAATTTCTTTACCGTTGTACTATCATTTTTGCTCATTATCATTATCTCCGTTATTGCGATTTAAGAGCCCTTCTTGCTTGTATCGGACCCGATCAAGGTTCATGTTTTGATGCTTGATGAATTAGCGCTTTATCCAGGAAACACGCGTACGACAGCGTGAACTTCAGGGGGAGAGACTGCCCACAGACTCCCTAAAAAAAGGCAGTCTCTCCCCACTTGCCTATTACACCAGTGTCTTTCCTTGTACAGAAGAATCCTTCACCATGGCACCCCCCAGCTCGTATGGATTGCAATGATCCAGCGGAATACCGAACTTGTACCAACCTTCAAAAGCGGTGATAAGCTCGTTGAGAGTATCCTCCGTGCTCAGCTGCATTTTTGCTGCGATATAAAAGGCTGCCAGCACCGACCGGCTCAGATAATAAACGTCGGCTGTAACGTAGTCTTCGAGCTTTTCCACGATACGACCTGAATAACCCAAGCCAATCACGATCGCTGAAGAACCAGGGACAATGCGACTCAATATCATCCCGCGACCAGACTGTTTGTTGTCAGGGTCGGAAGGTTTTTGCAATACGATCGAGGGGCGATCAGGGTCATACATTTTCTCCACCAGCGCGACATACTTACCCAGAGGGATCGTCTGGGCTTGAGCCGTACCGCAGGCGACAGTTAGACCCAAACTTCCACCCGACCGACGAAAGCCAATCGCACCTTCCAAGAAGGGCTTGTTAAAAAGAGGAGCGACCGAGATCCGGCCACCGGCAATTTCGGACAGCGTTGCCAGATTGGATAGCCCCAGAGACAGTGCCTCATTTGCTTTAACAACACCTCCGAGTAACTCTTCCAGGGGCTTTGCAGTTTTAGTCTGAGACTTCTCTTTTACGGATGATTCAGACACTACATTTTGTAAATTTTTATCTTCGCCTTTACTCATTTTTTTCTCCTTAAAGATACTCGGGGCTCAAAACCCCGTTGAATGATTCAAAACCGACTGAGGCATCAGACTGTTCCAATAAACGGTCATAACGCTCACGGTCATCGCGGATACGTTGCAGCACGATGTACAGACAACAGACATAATCAAGATCTAAGACAAATCTGGCACGATCATAATGAGTACGACTCGCTTCATCCAGACGAAGTACGTCTAACACGCAACTTGCTGTGTTTAGTCTGGCGACAACAATTCCTTCGGGCTCTCCAGAGAAAACAAAATCAACCTCTCTGCTCTTACTATCCTGCCAGGTGTATTTGTGCAAAAGCCGATCTGAGTCTGGATGCTTTAGCAGATCCCGAAACTTATGCTCCAAAATGGTCAACCGTTGACCTTCTGCGTTGACGATCGTCACCTGTTGTTTCCCATCAATTGATTTCAGGGAAATAGCACTGATGTGCTCTCGTGACTGAGTCGCCCGCACTGCAGTCATGACCGCTTCAGCATCCAAGGGATATCCTTCTTCAAGAAATCTCTTTAACTGATACCGTTGCTTCTCGGACAGCGACCCTTCTGTAACTTTTGTGCGCAATATCTTCTGCAGTTCCATATCACCGGTCGCGGCAGCGGCATCATCGGTGACTCGATACGTAAAACTTGGAGGTTTTGCCCCTCCAAGACCAAGCTTTTGGCGCATAAAACCCATCGCCTCAGCAAATTCATCATCTAGGACTTTCATCTTTCTTCGCCTCTCTTCTTTCGACCAATTCTGTTTGGCCTCTTTGAGCAAAAAGTTCAAAAACTGTGCTGCAGGCTCGACCCGAAGCTTGATATTCCTGGTTTTGCGATCAACCTTCCTACGGATCGTAACTCGCTGAAAACGTTCACCGCTCGATACAGCGGCGTACGCAAAAACAAATATCTTTCTTGTCAATGGACCGGCTCGGATGCAGTGAAACACCAAGAGTTCATCACGCAAAGATTCCCTTCTGGTTGCACCGTTAGCTTCAGTGCGAACTTCATCAACCACAAAAGTTTCGGCATCAATTACTGGAAAATAATACGAATCCATCAGTCCTCACTGATTCAGAAGTGCATTGAAAAAGGGGTGAGGATCGATACCCAACCTCTTCGCCATCTGCCTTATCTGACGACGGTTGGTTGATGAGTTACTGAGCACACGGGCTGTGAATTTACGCTGACGCAATGAGCCGTAAATCTCGCGTGTAAGATCGTATTCAGCGAAATGATGCAACAACCTCGCTTTATCAATGTGAAATGAAACGATGTCGGGTTGAAAGAGTGCTTGAACAAACATTTCCGTACATTTCGAGTTCTTTGGCATTTTCCGATCCCGAACTTTGCGTTCTTTAACCGGCGCAAGAACTCGGGCACAGGTTGCTGCCAGCACCCCATTTATTCCCAGGCGTGCAAGCAATCGTCGAATGCGTGGTCGATCGGAACTGGCGCGCTGCTCCGGCACAAAACTCGTTTTGATCAGTTGAGATAATCGTGATTCCGTCAGGTGGGGATGGAAGGCATCGAGTACACGTTGTCTGGTCGGTAGGGAACCCTCTATATAGAGTGTGGAAAAAGGAGCAATCCCTTGGCGTGGCGCAAGCACGACAGCCTTTGCTACGTCTTCAATCAAACCGACACTTTCATCAAGACTACTGTCAGAGACAAAAACTAATGCTTTAACAGTCTCAAGATCAGCCCCGAAAATGACGCACAATCGTTCCAGCAAATCAACAAGAGGTAAGGTTTCATGGATGAAACCAGGTTCCCAAAGTCCACGTTTGGCATTTTTTAGATCAGATATTGACCAAACCTTCGGTGCGGTATTGTCCAAACCTAACTCAATCCAGGCATCATTCAGCGATTGCGCAAGGGCAGCATAATCAGCGATAGCTTGATTCATAGGAATGTGCCCTTGCAGAACACCACGCAACATCAACCGGGCTAGGGTCACAGGAGTTCCACCACGGGCTCTAGTTGCCTTGACCTGCAAGTCGATCTGTTCCAGAATTCGCTCAGGAGTCGCCATATATCCGGCTTTACGAATTGCTTGTGACACAGCGCGAGTTTTTTTCATCTGGGCATGTGTTTCAAAAGGAATGGTTACAGGAGAGATCTGTGTAGAACCGTCTTTATATATGACTTTTTTGAATTTACGTTTACAGTCGAAGTCGCTGTTGAACTTTCGTGTAGTGACTTTTTGTGTGAGATCTAGAGCCAAGCCATTCTGGATCTCTGTAAACGAGTTGAGGGTATAAAAATTGTATTCGCGAACCTTTCCATCTCCTAAACTGGCATATTCTTCAATCCATTTAGCTTCAATTGTATTTTTGGCTATTCCGCCTGTCGCCATGACGTTCTTGCGCTCTTCTGGATCAGAGATGATGTCGCTGAAGGGAGGCCGCTGACCAAACTTAGCCATAAATGAACAATGCTGAGTTGACAGCCTCGCCTTTTGACCGCGGGTTTTATAACCAGACACCTCGTCAGCGAAATGCTTGATTTCAAGGTAGGTATCATCATCTGTAAGCACTCTTCTAGAATGTCGCATTTGCCGTAGTGGCAAATAGTCCTCCAGAAGCACCAAGAGTTCTCCACAGCCGAAACGGGTTAGAACATCGGCAATCTTCGGCTCCGGCTTTTCAATAAATTCTGGCGTCGCTCCAGCGGCCATTTCCTCGTGGGAGGGGCTGGAATAGTAGTCTCCGACAACTGTGTATTTTGATGGAGCCGGTAGCCCTATCAGCAACCCATCAGTTGTCGCGGAGACAATACTGATTTGATCTTTTTCTGTTTTCCCTTGGTTGAAACGCTCAATTGCGAGAAGAACCGCAGATAGAGCCGCTCGGGCAAGACCGGTGGTCAAACTCGCCATAATTGACTCGGTGATTTTTGATGGCCCCAAGATCTCTGTATCGCCATCATGAGCCTGCACCACTTTACGGGGATTAACGCCTTGCGCTGTTTTTCCATACGTACTGTTTACAGACTCCTTTAAAGCTTTTTCCATGATCTTCGAGGAGACTGAATCTTCAGCTTTGTATCGCTTTCTTTCTGAAATCAAACCCTTGAGGTAGGGCATAAAAGGGCATTCGGGTCTCCCGTATTTGCTTACCACTGAAAACTCAACACTGGTCAAAGCCTCAACTGTGGCACCAGCCTGCAAAGCAAGAAGGATCTCAGCCGCCGTGGCATAGGTCTCACCCTTCTGAACATAAATCAGGCCAAAATGTGGATCACGGACAGGTAGGCAAGGATATTGAACATCATCAGGAAAGCTGAACCGCACTCGCGCAAAACCTGGGATCAAAAAGGTCTCAAAACGATCATCGCCTTTCTCATCAGCTTCTTTGACTTCCTGAGCCCATTTGTTAATCAACGTATTGTCGACAACTATCGCCGCCTGACGAATGACCCAGGCATGATTTCCATTTTTCAGACGTTTAAGATATCGATCAAAAGTTCGGACTGAGTTCTTCAATGCCCGCTTGGCATTTCGAATCGTCAGAGGTGCAACCTTTTCAGCTTCCAGACTGGCAAAAACTTTGTCATAAATTTTGTATTTAAGAGGCAGGTATTGCATCTAACCCTCCTCTGTTTTGATTTTCGGACACAAAGCCATGGCAGTCGGGTAACAACCAGAAAAGTCGACATCGACCCAGACTTTGTCTTGGCTTTCAGGATGGTCTTCGGTTCGGCCAACAAAAAACCCTTCGTTGCGACCACCATGAAAGGCACGTTCGGCAAGACGCTTCGCATCCCAGAACTCAGGTCGTCGCAAAGCTTTACGGTAATTTACGAACCAGGGATTAGATTCCAGAAATCCATCAACAGAAGCTGCAGCTAAGGTGCGAAACAATTGCCTAATCTCACCATATGCGAGCATGTTCAAAGATTTCTGAAGGAGGACAAACAACCTGAGTGTCACCTCCGTATCTCTTAATGCATAGCGCTCAAAACCGACGGGGTCACGTTGCAAAAAAAGGTTCATGTTCTCTTTGTCTGTTTGAGAGATATCGTCCTTTTCAAGAGACTTTTCACCCAGCAAAGTCGACATGGCCTGCAGGCTTTTATAACCAGCAGGGGCCAAGTGCATGCTGTCGTAGAAATGAACATCGACGGAAGTGCAATCAGACAGGTTAATTTTGATCGCCCTCTTCGTCACAGGCGTTTTACGGATCACCATCAGATTTTCGGTGATATAATCAGCGTTGCGGTCATCAAGGGCGCTCCATTCTGCTGTAAAATTATGCGCTATCAGAACAACAAGAACCTTTCGACCGGGTTTAAAGAGAGGAAGTTGTCCGCCGTTAACTGACTTAATTCCGGCCTCAACGAGTTCACAGAGCTTCATGCGTTTACCCGGCGGCATGTAGAGGATGATGTTATTGACTGCTGACTCAGAAACTGACGCAAGCTGGTAGCTCAAGATGACGTTTCGTCCGCCCGATTCGTACCATTCAGCATCAATTGCTACGAAATACACCTCGTCGTATATGACCGACTTCTTCCGGTTGACCTTCATCAGGTCAAAAAATTCTCGATACTCTTCAATCATTTCTTGCATTGTTATCTCCTGTGATAGAAAGCAACTGGCCCCACCCCAAATGAGCGGGGCCAGCATTGAGTTTGTAATCACCTACCCTCTCGTTAACCATTCATCGCCTCCCTAATCTTGGCTGAGGCAATTTCACTTGATTTAGCCATCGAGGATGTCGTAACTCGCGCGTAAACTTGGGTGCTCCTGAGAGATTTATGACCAAGAATTTCCTTCACAATCATTACGTCCACACCCGCGTTTAAAAGCTGCGTTGCATGGCTACGACGTAAATCATGAGGTCTGATATTTTTGATTTTAGCGGCTTCGCAAATAGCCTTGAAAGGGTGCCGGATATCGACCAGATGACCACTTTGACCTTTCTTGCTTGGGAAAACCCAGGGACTGGACCGACGTCGCTTTTTATGCATATTTGTTAGCAAGTCAAGCGCAACGCTGTTGACTGCCACATAGCGACTTTCACCGTTTTTCGTATCATGCAAATAGAGGGTGGCATCCGACAGATTTACGTCGGACCATCGGAGATCTTTTAGCTCGCCGCTACGAGGGCCAAGTGCAATCAAAATGAAGATCAACTGGTACGACGGTTTATGCAGATTCGCTTCTAGAACTTTGATGAACCTTTCAAACTCATCTGCATGCAAGTAACGATCTCGGGACTTGTTTTCCGGGGCCTTTTTAACCCCGCGAGCAGGGTTGATCTCGACCAACTCCTCTTCGATCGCCATCTTGTAAAGACTTGAAAGCAAGGCCAAGTACCGATTAGCCGTCGTGCCGCTGATTTCTTCTGTCAGTGCACGGTGGAACGCGCCGACTTCCTTTTTTGCGATCGCCTTGAGTTTTCGATCACCGAAGTGCTTGACGATTCGCTTGTTGAGCATGCCAACAGCATTTTTCCAGGACTTGTAATGCTTCTTTACGTGAGGCTTGAAACTCTTCGTAACAAAATCACGAAGCGTTACATCGTCATTACCGTTAGTGTGGTAGCGGGGATCAATGCCTTGGTCTACAAGCCGCCTCATCTCACGAGCCCACTCGATGGCTTCATCAATCCCCCAAGTTGGGTAACGACCGCGCGTCATGTTTATACGCTCGTCACCCAGCTTTGCCTTGAAACGCCACGCCATTGCGCCACTCTTATAGTGTGCAAGGGCAAGATTGGCCTGCTGAGCACAAGTCCATTCATTACTTGGACTGCTGGCGTTCTTTGGGGGTGGCTGTAATTTACTTAGACTTCTTACCGTCATCTTGATAGTTTTAGACTTACGCATACGAGTACCTCCTTATCTAATAATTACTCGCTATTATCGGTCACTTACATTCTTTTTCTAGTCCATGACTTCATGAGGGATACACGCCCCTTTTCAGGACGGCAGCCCTCTTATAGCCTTTGTAATTTCACACTCTATGGCGTACAGTAAGCCAATGAGCAAACACTTCCCCACATGGAAAAGGGCAGAAATTCGCGAGAGCAAACTATCTGTACGAAATACAGCCAAGGCACTGGGCGTGAACACTTCGGACGTTCAACGCTGGAAGGGAAGGAATTCTTTGGAGAACAAACCAGGACAGACCAAACGTAGGGGAGGGGTCAGCAGATTTGAGGACTTACTCTTTCAAGAGCTTTTACGTCTCACCAGATACAGCTATCCAGACCTCGCCAGATACCTAAATCCAATACAACCGTTCTTGAGACGCGCCATCAGACAGCATGAAGGGATTAGTGATGATCTGACCGGGTTTTGGAGTGACAGAAAATATTACGCATACCTGGAAAGGGAGTTGTCAGGCAAACTGCAAGAGACGTCCACCACCAAACGCGCAGAACCGTACTCAATAGCATCACATACCGTTCGCATTTCATGGACAGATGCAGACGGTAACACCGTGAAAGGAAAGATTCTCTTCATTATTGAACGCCGGTCAGGACTACTCTTTGCCAAGGCTTTCAAAACTAGACTTAATGCAGACTCCTTTGTACGTACCTTGTCGAGGATGCAGCAAATGCTCCCCCGTAACATGCGTAAGATTCACTTCGTCTCGTCTCGGTCACCTGCGTCATACGAGACCGAGCCTACTAGCACGGCTTTGGATCTCACTTGCGATGCTGACGATAATGATAGCGAGCTTAACCAGGCCTCCCGCAAAGAGATTACAGAACGAATCAGGGGAAACAAACTCAAAGATGTGACCTTTTTGATGGACCCACCCTCCACATACCAGCATGATCGAATAATGATCCCAGGCAAATTCGCAGGCAGTACGGAGCTCAACCGCCGGATTGAAAAATTCGTAAACGTCATCAATCTCAAGCACCGCTCTTACCCCTTCAGGGGCAACCCGGTCGATGTCGCTCCTGTCGACAAGATGAGGGAAAGGGCCATCGGCGTCTCTGCCAAAGATACAGCAAGAGCCATCCGACAACCCCTTAGTTCGAAATACATCTGGTCATTCCGCAAGCCCACAAAAACCACCCCATCTGTCGGGTGATCTTTTGGACGACTCTTAACCTTTGCATGAGCTACCTGGAACCTTCCACTGACATGCCGGATTAGGTTGGTCCCAGGTTGGTTTTGAGTCCAGTTTCGTTGCAATTTTCCCTTTTACACCATCCCAATTTTCTAGACAGCAGTAACAGGAGACACCCGTCACCAGGGAGGGCTCCACGGTGGAAACGTGAGATCAAGGATTGATGGGTGTAACCGGCGAGTGGGGAGATAGGTAACTTTCAAGCACTGTACGCAGACGACTGTCCAGCCAGTCTGTATCGGAAATGATGAAGGCCAGAACTTGCTCGTTATTCAAATGGGCAACAGCCTCGTAAACATCACCCGTTCCATCATTGAATTTCTCAACATAATCGAACACAGGCCAATCGTCGGTACCACTGAGCAAGCCCTTGTCACCGAGTTCTGGAAAGTCAGCCACAATGTCGCCATTCTCGCTTAACACAACGATGTAGCCGTGCCGAGCTGGATCATAGAGATCGTCCGTACCCTGCAATTGCTTCATACGTAGAATCGCTAAGGCTGGAATCTTACCTTCGAGTTGAACAGCCTGATCGGCTCGTGTCAGCTTGGTCATGTTTACCTCCTTTCTTTATGGATGCATTCAGAGCAGACCTTGGTCAGCAAAGCTGTAGTGACTAGGATCTCCGATGATGACGTGATCTAGCAACCGGATACCGAGCAGCTCGCTTGCCTCTTTTAACCGAGTCGTGATTTCGTGATCTTCTCTGCTGGGTGTTGGATCTCCGCTTGGATGGTTGTGCAGAAGGATCAGCGCTGCCGCTGATGACAATAGGCAGCTCTTAAACACTTCGCGTGGATGAACGATCGAAGCGTTCAAACTCCCGGTCGAGATGCGATCCAAACACAAAAGCCTGTTTTTGGAATCCACATGCAAAGCAAGGAAGTGCTCGCGTGTCTCTCTTCGGAGAGGATGAAAACGTGCGCTGACTTCGGCAGAGGATGTGATCGCACCCGAGCTTTCAAAGTATTTGGCAACCTCGTCACTCACGGTGAGGGCTTCATATACCGGACGAATAATCTTGCAACGTACGGTCTGAGGTTCTGAGCTTTCAAATAGAGATTCGATAAACATGCAATGTCCTCCATAAGCAAAAAACCCATCCCTTTGGTAGGGATGGGCCAGTTCGATTACATCAGTTGTGATGTTATTCCTTGTCACTATCGTCCTTAGCGTCGGCTGCCGATTTTGGTAGGGGTTTTCCCATGCGCACCCTGACTCTTTCCCGAATATCGTCGGTGATCAGATAGTCAAGATTTGCCAAAACCAAACCAAGCATCGCGGCATCATCCAGGAATCCACCGGGCAGAAAGTCGGGTACAAAATCCATAGGCATCAAGACGTAGGCACCGACACCGGTCAGAGTCCCTTTCACCCAAAGCGGTGTCGAGCTGTCGAAAAGCAACTCGCGCAAGGTCATGACTTTTTCCAGGATCAAGCTCAGCGTTGAGCTGGGTAGCTTATTTAGTTTCCCCCAGAGTTTGTCTTCGTCGTAGTGTTTAGATAATTTAGACAGATCCGTTACATCTTCTGGTGTGGTGATTTTCTCTTTGCTCATCATCCTTCTCCTTGTAGTTAACCGGCGAGATCAGCACACCGACACGGTGAGCTCGTACACCCCCATCCGGTGGTAGCTGACAAAATTACGCTGCCAGATCTCGAACAACTCCCGACCCGTTGAGATCGGGTATTCGTGTCCAAAGTGCTGCAGCAAACCGAACTGAAAGTCGAAGTCGATCTCCTTGGCGAGCTCAGCGAAGGGAGCCAGGCCGACGTAGGCGAAGTCGGTGATGTAGAGAACCTTGCCGGAAGGATCAACGCCTATCTCGACGGGATGGAAACCACCAGCCTCAGCGCTGTAACTTGGATCGCGAAAGTTGAGAGCTACACCGTTACCGGGTTGAAGCTGTTGATCAGCCAAAGCCTCATTGAGAACATCGACCAACTCTTTGGATAACAGTAGCGGGCAGGTCGCAGTATCAATGGTCATGGAGCCTCCTTGTAGAAATGAAAAACCCCGTCTCTCGGAGTGAGGGACGGGGCATAGTGATTGGGTTTTACTATGGGATTTTTTAAGTCTGGGAGATCAGAGATACTGCCCAGGCTTCCGGCAGCCAATCGGAATCAGGAATGATCAACGTATCGCAGCGGCTGTTGTTGCGAACTAAGTAGGCAATGAATAGCTTTTGCTCGGGATGGTGGTGGACTTTCTCGAAGAGCAGTTCAGCAAAGGGAGAGCCCAGTTTTTCTGTAATCGATGAGTCACTGTCTTGTGGCTCAATCAACCAGACGGAACCGGTATTGTCAGGATCATAGTCTGTACCACCCAGATCAATCTCTTTAGTTAAGGCATTCTCCACGGCAGCATTCACTGTGGGTGGCAACCGTGCCAGTCGCAGTTCTTCCAGGGTTGTAAATCTTCGCATTTTAAAACCTCCTGTGATGTGATGATCGGCCATCACTTCTTAATATTTACTTACAGGGAGGATTAAAAACGGAAGGGTAAAAACGTCAGGAAATGAAAGGCTGGACACATGGGAGGAATGCATCTTCACAGGAGTGTAAACGTAATCTTTGATTTAAAGGCACATGTTTCTCATTCCACAAAGCACCCGCATTGAACGCGGGATGCTTTGCGGTTATAAGCGTTGTCGCTTATTGCGCCAACGCCACATATATCAGCAGGGATGATCAGAACTTCGGCGCGCCGAAGTGAGACATTAAGCAGAGCAACAACCAAGATATGGACAAAGTTTTAGTATATATAGGTCTACTTCTCCATAAGCACTATTACTCACTCCAGTGTGCTCTGTAAATTAGGGGCTAATTTTTATTTGTCAGGTTCAGTAATCAGTTTATGACAATTGACCTTTCTTGCCACAGGATTACAACATCCTCTATCTTGTCTCTGATTTGTTCACGAGCCCATTCTCGATCATAGCTCTTGCTGAGAAGTTCGTCGTAATTCGTTTCGGTATGACGGATGTGTGCCCTAACAGCCAGAGTCACGTAACTTTCCTCAAGTTCCTTTGCACCAGAGGTTCTTCCCACTCGGCCACTATATTTTTCACAGGCATGGTTTGCGATGTCAGAAGCAGTCTTGTCCGGACATCCAGGGAAAAGTCTACAAATTTCAGCCGCGAATTCCTGGATGTATTTCCCGTCCTTCTTCTCCGTTCTTACCTGATCTCTCTCGCGTCTCTTGGCTCGTTGATCTTCATCGGAGAGACATTCCTCTTCAGCGTGCACCAGACCTTCGGTCGTGACAAGGACTCCCTGCCTCTCATTTCTTCTTCGGGACTTACTGAACTTCATGACAACAGCACTCAAGGTGGAGTATTTCCGGGCACGTCTAGTGAGCGCTGTATTCCCCGAGGGCAAATAAACTAGATGATCCAAATCTGAGCAGGTGAGACAAAACACATCTTGAGGTAATTTTCTGGTGATCATAGTCCCCGACTCTATTTCTATGCTGCATTCTGCGCAAGTTCCTTCGCGGTTTGCTATGGTGACAGTGAGGTCTTCAGTCTTTGCCATTACAGTCCCTTCATTGCTTATATTAGCCGACACAGCATCCTATCGGCCGATTTCTATTCCACACTTCAATAAGATTTTGTTAGGCTCTGTAATGCCATTATTAGGAAGCCCTTGTAAAGTTTTCTTATAAGTCAGGGTTTCTAGTAAGCACCTCAAACACACCACTTCTTACTATCAAAACAATGCGAGAGGACTTTTAGGAAATATCTCCTCTTTACTGCTTAACGCCATATCTCACACAAATCCATTCTTAAATATCAGGGAATCAAAGAATCGCTCTTCCGACCAGTTTTATGCCTCTCCAAAATCAATGACATAACTTATAGTACAGATCGGTTTGGTCTGTCGGAGAGATTATGAGGCGAGGGGGCTTCTTTGCAAAACTTACTAGTTTTAAAAACCGTCTGAACAGACCGAAAACCATCTTCAAAAGTGAAATTCAGATTTTTGAAATGTCTAAT
>JAJRRB010000062.1 GCA_024279915.1 Deltaproteobacteria bacterium | reverse complement strand
CTCGGCAAATATAATTTGCTGGATACTGTATGTCATACTCCGAGAGGGCGTGATGAAATAGAAAAATTGCATGAAGTCACTTTTTTCTTTTGAATACATGGCCTTACGTAATTTCTGAAACTTTTAACCGGACGCTAGTGTTGTCAGGAATGTAAAAATGATTGAAGTAATCGACCTGGTGTTCGAATATCCGGGGACCAGGGCACTGAATGGCGTCTCTTTCCAGATCGAGCCCGGTAACATTACGGCTCTGGTCGGGCCGAACGGGGCAGGCAAAACCACTCTGTTGCGCTGTATGGCTGCCCTCGAAGTGCCACTGCATGGAGAGGTGCGTGTCGACGGCGAGAATATCCATGAAGATCCTCGCGCCTGCCATCGTAAGCTTGGCTACCTTTCCGACTTCTTCGGGCTCTATGATGAACTGACCGTTCGCCAATGCCTGCTGCATGCAGCGGCTTCCCACGGCATTCTGGCTAGAGAACAACTCCGGGCGGTTGAGCAGGCTGCAACACGACTCGATATTTCTGACCGACTCGAAATGAAGGCTGGTGAACTGTCTCGCGGATTGCGGCAACGCCTGGCAATCGCTCAGGCTGTGGTTCATGAGCCGCAGATCCTGATGCTAGATGAACCAGCATCAGGACTTGACCCGGAAGCGAGACATAGTCTGGCCGAGCTTTTTTTGACTCTGCGTGACCAGGGCATGACCCTGGTGGTTTCTTCGCACATCCTCTCAGAGCTTGACGAATATTCTACCGATATGCTGGTTCTGCGCGACGGGTGTATTCTTTCGCACGACCCGATCAAGCAGGAGGTTGCAGCGTCCGTTTGTTTGAGACTGTCTCTGACCGGTCCTTGCAGCGACCTGCAGAGCCAGCTTGCGGGGCTACCCGGCGTCTCAGCTGTTGAGGGTGATGACGAGTCGGCTATCTTCTTATTTAGTGGTGACATCTCAGCCCGGCATGATTTGCTCAAAACTCTTCTCGATCTTGGTCTCCCGATCTGTGCATTTGCCGAGCAACAGCGCAACATGCAGTCCGCTTACCTGGAATCAATGCGTCGCCAGAACAGTCAGGAGGGCGCACGATGAACATCAACCCCGAGTTCCGCCGTAATCTCTGGCTGGAGTTGACTACCTTCCGGTTGATTGGCATGCCGATGATTCTGGGAGCGTTACTGTTCCTTACCTATTTGCTCGATGGTAAACACTACGGCGAGGCCGTAGCCAGGACGGCGTTGATCCTGTTTGGGCTGTTAGCCTTCTTATGGGGAACCCGGCTTGCCTCCGAAGCTCTGATTACAGAGATTCGCGATCATACCTGGGACAGTCAGCGAATGTCGTTAATTGGTCCTTGGTCGATGACTTGGGGTAAAATGCTCGGTAGCACCATCTATCCCTGGTATGGGGCACTGATTTGTATGTTGGTCTACCTGACCTCTCAACCAGCGCTTGGTTTGTCGATGATCGAGACTGTCGTGTTGATGGTCGGAAGCGGTCTGCTTGGCCAGGCAATTGGCCTTCTCTCCAGCCTACAGGCGATCAGGAAAAGTCAGCGTTACGGTCGGTTTCAGACTACAGCCTTCCTGGTCCTGGGCGCGGGTAGCGCTTTGTCGGTGCTCTCCTGGCCGTTTGCTGAATCAGCGGCCATCTTCTGGTACGATCGGTACTATCCTGATGATCGCTTTGTCCTGACCAGTCTGGTGGTGTTTCTCATTTGGGCGGTGTTTGGTATCTACCGGATGATTCGAGCCGAACTACAATTGAGGAGCCTGCCCTGGGCCTGGGGGATGTTTGTCCTGTTTCTGATGGGATATGTCACCGGGTTTTTCGGCGATAGAATGCTGGCGACCGGTCAGAGTGTCTGGCAAATGCGGTTGCTGGGTGCTTTTCTGATCACCCTGGTGCTAGCTTATGGGACAGCATTCAGCGAGAGAAAAGATCCGGTGGCCTTGCGACGGTTGTTACAGTATCTAAGCCTTTATGAGTGGCGGCGAGCCATGCAGACCTTCCCGCTCTGGTTGAGTACACTACCGTTTGTTCTGTTGACCTGCACCATTCTGGTGTTTGTGGATTTAACCTCGTCCCCGGTTGCAGACGCAAAGTCAGTCGCAATTTACGCTGTGGCTATGGTGCTCTTCCTGTTACGCGATTTAGGAATACTGTTGTTCCTGAACCTTGGCCGGAATCCGAAACGAGCCGATATGTTGACGATCCTCTTGCTGATCCTGCTCTACGGAGTCATTCCGACGATCCTGAGTGCTCTTGATTTTGATCGTCTGACTGGACTCTTCTGGCCCGTCCCCGGGACCTCAGCTGATATCGTCTTGCCAGCGGCGCTGGCTCAGGCTGTTGTCATACTTGGGCTGATGGTGGGACGCTGGCGCAAGCATCATTGCCACTATTAACATTTGCTTCTGCCAGGATTGTTCGATAGCCTCCTGGCAGATCACCTAGTACATAAGGAATTTTATCGATGTCTTTTGAATCTCTTGGCCTGTGCGATGAACTGCTGACTGCGGTTGCTGCACGTGGCTATGCTAATCCAACTCCTATTCAGACCCAGGCGATTCCTGTGGTTTTCGAGGGCAATGACCTGCTTGCGGGGGCTCAGACCGGCACCGGTAAGACGGCGGCGTTTGCCCTGCCGATCGTGCAGATACTGAGTGAAACGGTTCTGCCCAGAAAGCGCAGAAGTCCTCGCGCGTTGGTTCTGGTGCCGACTCGAGAGCTGGCGGCTCAGGTGAGTGAGCAAATGCAAGGTTACGCTCGGCGTCTGTCACTGCGTTCCACAATGATCTATGGTGGGGTTAACATCCAGGCGCAGATCGAGAGGCTGCACCGCGGTGTTGATATCGTCGTTGCGACGCCGGGACGACTGCTCGATCATGCGGACCGAAACACGATTAATCTTTCTAAAATTGAATTCCTGGTTCTGGATGAGGCTGATCGCATGCTCGACCTGGGCTTTATCGACGACATTATGCATGTGGTGGAGTATCTGCCTTCGCAGCGTCAAAACCTGCTTTTTTCGGCCACTTATTCGCAGAGTATTAAGCAACTCGCCGATGAATTACTCGATGAGCCGCAACAAGTTGAAGTGGCGCGACGCAATATTGCGGCTGATGCGGTGACTCAGACGATCTATCCGGTGGATCGCACCCGCAAGCGGGAAATGCTCTCGCACCTGATCCGCAAAGGCGACTGGAATCAGGTTCTGGTCTTCGCTCGCACCCGCTATGGTGCAGATAAGTTGACTGCTGAATTGCTCTTCGATGGAATTAAAGCGGCCCCCATCCACAGCAACAAGAGCCAGTCGATCAGGACACGAACCCTGGCTGAGTTCAAACGGGGAGAGTTACGTGTGCTGGTCGCAACTGATGTGGCAGCTCGTGGGCTTGATATTGAGCGTCTTCCACACGTGGTGAATTACGATCTGCCCCAGGTTCCTGAGGACTATGTGCATCGTATCGGCCGTACTGGTCGGGCCGGGGAGAAAGGGGTGGCGATTTCGTTGGTTTGCCCCGCCGAGCAACCGCTCCTGTTCGCGATAGAAAAGCTGCTCCAATATGCTATTCCGCAGCAGACAGTTGCGGAATTCCCGCAAATTGCGATCAAGCGTGGGGTCAAGGCAAAAGCGACCAAGAAGTCCAAGGGATCGTCCAAGCCAAAGAAGAGACCAGCAAAGAAGAAGACACCAGAAAAAAAATCAGCAAAACCTGTAAAAACAGCGGCCCCGGCCAAGACCACAAATTCCCGCAGGGGAAGAGGTACTCCTGCTCCCAAGACAGGTCGTCGGGGTAGCAGGTCGTAGATCCTTTGATGTTGGTACCTGTCCTGTACCATATAAGAGCTGTCATTCCCGAGGGTGTAATCGGGAATCCAGCTTTTAAAACCATGGATCCCCGATAGAATCATTCGAGGATGACAGACGTTGTCGTTCAAAGTTCAGATTGTGCTGAATCGCTGTTGATATGGTTGCATTACGACACGCTCGCTGTAATCTTAGTTGATAATCTTGCCGATCTGCTTGAAATGTTCTGAATACTCACAGGAGCTTACGTAATGAAAAAAATATTACTATTGATCATCATTATTGCCTTGATTGGTGGCAGTGCTTTCCTGGCACTCTCCAGAGATTGGCAGGCTCCGACTCTCAACTTGATCGAAGTTACGCATGTTAATAAAAACGTGATAGCTACCGTCAGTGATAATCGCGGACTCGGTGAGATCTGCTACTATCTGGATGGCAAGGTTGATGGACAAACCTGTGTTAATGCCGATGGCGCAGCCTCATATGAACTGGTAGTTGACCTGTCGTCTGTTGACGATGGTGAGCATGAAGTTTGTGTTGTCGCCACAGATACTAACAGCTATTTCGCTAACAGCGTCAGCCAATGTCAGAGCTATCTTCTCGACAAGGTCCCGCCAAAAGCCGTGCTTGAATCTGCAACCCGATATATGCAGCGTGGTGGTGGCGCAGCGGTGTTTGTCTCTACGCCTGAGCGTGAAACGAATATCCGCCTGACTGTCGGTGAATATCAGTTTCGCTTCATCAGCAACGCAGAGGGTACACGTCATTTTGCTACTTTTGCTCACCCTCATGACGTCGAAATGGCTGATTTCAAACCGATGGTCGTGATTGAGGATCTCGCTGGCAATACTCGTCGTCTGCTCATCGAGACGGTTACTAAAGATCGGAAATTCAAAAATGATATCCTGAATATTCCTCACTCGTTTATCGAGAGAAAATCCCTTGAAATGCTCAATAAGGAAGGTTCCGATAAAGAGACTTTTCTTGAGATGAATGAGACGATGCGGGTTGCTAATCGGGCCAAGATTAAGTCGGTTCTGGATGCGAGCCCAAGTTCCGAGCCTCTGTGGGAAGGGGCTTGTTACCGCAACGCTGGCGCTCCCAAGGCGCAATATGCCGAGCATCGCACCTATCTGCTCGACAAGGTTGAGATTGACCAACAGACCCATTACGGTGTTGATATCGCAGGGCTTGCGAAGATGCCTATCAGGGCCGCCAACAACGGTGTGGTGATTTTTGCCGAGTATCTCGGGATTTACGGCAATTGCGTCCTCATCGATCACGGTGGCCGAGTTTTTACCATGTATGCCCACTTGTCACAGATGGATGTCAGTCCAGGCACACATGTCACCAAACAGCAACCAATCGGTCGCTCTGGCAATACCGGTATGGCCGGTGGAGATCATCTCCACTATGCCATCTATCTTTCCGCAGTCCCCGTCAAGCCATCCGAGTGGTTTGATCGGGCCTGGCTGAAGACCAGAATTGATTATATTTACAACGATTTCAAGGCTGGCGAATAGAATCTTCATCGAACGCGCCTTGTTGGTTTACTAAACCCGTCGCATTACTGCGACCTTATAAATTACAAGAGTACTAGATATGTCTATAAAGCCAGCCCTGTCTGGAATTGATTCAGTTGATTTTTCCCAACTGACACTTACTGAACAAGTTGATGTTCTGCGTGGCCAGGATTCCCGACAAAAGACCGAACTGCTTCTTGATGCCGAGAACGGTGCCGAGCTCATGGCTCAGTTGTCGGCACAGGAAGTTTATCTTCTTGCTGTGGAACGTGGCCCTGAGCATCTTCCCGAACTGCTGAGCCTGGCCACTCCCGAACAGTGGAGCGGGTTTATTGATCTCGATTGTTGGAATGACGACAACTTTGATTCTGCCAAAACGCATCGCTGGCTCATCTCATTACTACAGAGTGAAGAAGAAACCGTCTTTACTGTTCTCCGGCAGATGAACTTCGAGCAATTGACCCTGATTTTCAAATCTGAAATGGATATTCTCTCGGGTCCGGAAGCGGATGAGAATAGTGATGCCCGTATCGATGCCATCAAGCGCGATGGTGGTTACGAGATCTCTTACCACAGTGAGGACAGCGGCAAACTGTTTCACCGAATCCTGGATGTTCTGCAGAGTTATGAACCGGAGTTCTTTGTCTATCTGTTAGAGGCGGTTCGGGCCGAGACCATGGGGTTGATCGAGGAATGTGTCTATCAACAACGGACTGGACGCCTGCAGGATATGGGTATTCCTGAACCTTTTTCCGCTCGAAAAATTTACTCATGGCTTGATCCTGAGCTGTATCGTAAGGAGCGTCCTTGCAAACTTTCACCAGGCACCTGCGCAGGCAGTGCTCCTGGCTTTATTCTGACCCTGGTGCGACCAAAAGGTCTTCTGGCCGAGGTTCTGGCCGATGGTATGGATGAAGAAATGGCCTGGGAGATGGCCAGTGTGGTCAATAAAGTGATCATGGCCGATCGTATCGAGATGGGCAATGTTGAACAGGTTGGTAACGTGATCAGTAAGGTGGATGCTTATCTGAACCTTGCGCTTGAATGGCTGGCAGGTCAGGATGTCGCTGCTGCCAAAGAGTGCCTGAGCAGTTGCTATTATGAGGACCTGTTTCGTGTTGGCCACAGCTTTACAATGAAACTGCAGCGTCGGGCCGCTGCTGTCAGTAAAACCAGTGTTGCGCCCTATCTTGATCATAACGCCCAAGCCTGCGTTGCCGCCCTCAACCAGTTTCCCCCACTCTTTTTCGAAGGTGTTTCTGATGCTACACGTGGCGGTGCGCGGCTCTTTGCCAGCATCTCTGAAGTTTATGCTGTTGCACAATGGTTGGACAGGATCGAAATACAACGGCATCTGTTCGAAGATGTTCTGCAATTCGCTCTACCAGCCCCAACCGACCTTGATCTCACAGGGTGTCAGCCTGACCAGGCAGATGAAGTCACCCTGGTGGAATTTTTCCTGACCTCGTTGGCCAACAAATTGCTGGGTCGAGAGTTTCAACCGTTACCAATTGCCGAGGAGGAGCTTGCTGGTTTGCATGGCATGGTCTCTCAGTCGGGCGTGTTGAATCCACATCTGCGTGAGGAAACTGCTAAGTGGCTCGATTCTTTGGCGCCAGGTGGCGGCGATTTTGCTCGTTATTGCCTGGATATCTGGGACGAGGAGTTTTGTTCGATTGGTTTCGAGGATATTGATCCACGCTTTGTTGGTGGGTTGATTATTCGTCTGATGGAGATTTAAAAACAAGCGGAGCTGTAACCTGAAAAAAGGTTTAACGCAAAGGCGCAATGAACGCAGAGGAACGGCTAACCTTTGTTGTATTAATCGGGACTTGATCTGACAGGCAGTGCCTGGCTTTATCTATGCCTCCGCATACTAAATATCCCTAGGTAATGTAAGAATTAGTTGCGAGAGGACTTACAGTAAAGCCCCGACCTTGGAAACAGGCAGGGGCTTTATTTTACTGTAAGCCGTGACTTATGAGAAAAAAGCCCCGTAGCCAGGAGGGCAGCTACGGGGCAACAGGGTTTAATCAGGCAAGCAGGAAACACTTACCTACTTATATTTTACTAAAGTGCTCAGGAGGCGGTCAACAATGGCCCTAATGTCCTATTGATAGCGTTCAGCAAGAAACTCATTTTTCATCTCACAAGTCGTGGTTTCTAGGACAACTCCAGTTGAGTTTTGACATTTTTTTCTACCTTCGTGGAAAGAACCAGACAGTGTTTCATGCGCCGTCTCCTGTCTCACCTCCCACAGCACTCCCGGTGGAATCTTTGACTCTCTTCTCGAGCGCAGCAACCAGCGGATTGGCACTCAGCCCATGGGCGATTACACTCAACAGGATGGTACACACTACGGTCATCGAAATCGTCCCACTACCAGGTAGATGCTCATTAAGCACAATCACGGCGAAGACGATACTGGCCAAACCTCGCGGGCCGAACCAACCCATGAACAGTTTTTCATCGGTCCGAAGATTCATGCCGGTGAGTGCTAGGAATACCGGTAGCATACGCACGATAGTGAGGCTGAGTAACGCGTAGACGACAACCTGCCAACTGAAGGAGTCGATCGACTGTCCTACCACAGCAGATCCGAAGACCACCCAGGTGATCAAGGCTAGCGTGTCACCTGTCCCTTCAGCGGCGAGCAGAAGCTTGGGTTTATGTTGTTTTGCTATTGCACCGAACAACATACCGCCAACAAAACAAGCGATGAATCCGCTGCCGCCAAGCCACTGTGCCACAGCGAAGGAGGATACCGCCAGCGCCGGGACCGGGAGCTGTCGCCATACCTCAGTTACCCATCCCTTGTTCGCAAACTGTTTGAGTAGCCGTACACCGAGAAAGGTCATCCCGACGCCCACGACAACGCCGATCCCTATCGCTTGCAGTATTAGTTTCAGTGCGAGCATTGTCGTTCCGCCCTGCACTTCCACACTGGTAGCCAAGGCCAGAAAAATGAACAGGATCGGCACGCAGATACCGTCATTCAAGCCGCTCTCCACGTTCAACCCCTCGCGGAGGTTGGATGGTACAGCCTCATTGGTCACTACAGCTTTACCGAGAGCGGCATCGGTAGGCGCTAGCATCGTCGCTATAATGGCGATTTCCAACAGGCCAAGTCCATCAAAGACCAGAACGCCGGCAAGAAAACCGAGCAGAATGGTCAACGGTAGGCCGATCAAAAGGAGTTTCTGGGGGATATGGAAAGAGTGCTTGAGCTCACGCAGGTTTGCGTTAGCAGCATCTGTAAACAGAACCAGTGCGAGGGTCATCTCTGCGAGAAGACTCAATCCCTCCGCGTCCATGTCCAAATTGAGAAGGCCCAGCCCTATGGGGCCGAAAATAAGGCCGAAAGCGGCGAACACAATCGCACCATTGAGAGGTGTCCGTTCAAGGCCTCCGCTTATAACACTATAAAGAAAAATAAAGATGGCCATAATTGCAATGTTTTCATACATGACACTATCCTCCAGTTGGTGTTAACTGAATCAAGTTGTCCATCACCCTATTCTCATTCACCAAGCAATTGAAGTGTAACGACAAAAGTTGTGACAACAACTCTGGCAAGTCAAAATCGGCTGATTTGGCCACTGACATGAATACCCTGCCGCTGACACACTCGCCTTCATGACCCAGGGGCGTGCAATCTGGAACATTTTGATAACCGTATTTGGGCTAAAAGTAATTTCGATTCCACCCTTCCCAGTCAAGGGCATTCGCTTTGTCACGGCAATCATTGAGTTCGTCAGCTAACAAATTCATATGGGCGGTGATTCTCATAACACCTTGCACAGAGGTAAGAATGTCGTCGCCAGTGGCCGATCGGCGGAGATCATCACCCCGAGACTCGATTTCGCGCACGAGGCTCCTGGTGTCAGGCAGGTCCGGGATCCGCTTCAGGTCTGCGAGCGAGCTCGCGATTAACTGGAACGATTCGACACAGGAGTCATAGAAGCGACTGAGCAGTTTGCGCAGGGGCTCATCCAAGGCCTCGCCAGATTGTTGGCGGACATGCTCGGCGGCATCGAGGCGGAGGGCCGCGTGTCCGATCGAGTCGATCAGGGCCTGGGTTGCCTGCCGGTCGCATCCCGGCACCCTGGTGTAATCGATCGCGCTCGACCACATTTGCAGCTGCTTGAAGAGGCCCGGCCATCGCTGCCGACGGGCCTTGACCATCGCCACCCCCGCTGGGGTCCCTGGCGGGATCTTGGCAAGGTCTTGCATGGATTGACCGCACCCGGCAAAGAAGGAACGAACCTGCTTCCGGAACTCCCGCTCAGGCACCACCGAGGAGAACAGGCCAAAGACAGCCAGTGCGCCCCCGAACCCGCCGCACAAGCCGATCCACATGTTGACGAACGAGGAGAAGGAGTATGACTGGCTCTCCTCGTCGAGGGACAGCAGGGCGATGACAAAGATCGCCGAGAACAAGTACTGGATCTTGTTTTTCGGATTGGAGCAGGCGGTCAAATAGAGAAGCGGAAAGAGCGCCACGCAAAGCCAGGGTATCAGCTGCTCGTACTGGCTTATGCGGGGCAAGATCCCAAGATAGAGGGGCGCGGCAATCGCGGCACCGATTATCAGACTCAGTAACAACTGGCGACGGATCATGATCAGCGGGAGCAGAGCGCCGAGTGCGATCGCGATCGATGCGAAGACCATCGAGAGCATTAATCCCATCGGCCATTGCGTCTGGATGAAGAACCAGCCAAGCAGCAGAACCACGAGACTGCCGCCCGCGGCCTTCCGAAACTTCACACTGGTCAGGGAGAAGGGCGTATGCGGCGGCGACGGGAGAGGCGGAGGGGCCTGCGCGGGGTCCTGCGCGGGGTCCTCGACCCCGGCGACAGTTGCGCGCACCTTCGAAACCTGTCTTGCCAGGTCGAGGCCGCTGCCTGCGAGCATAGAGGTGAAGGCCGTGTCGATCGTTGCGGGTTGATCGATAGCCGTTACGGTACTCGCATCGGACTTGCGCGGACCCGCCGTGCCGTCGCGCGGACCCGCCAGGTCGCGCACGAGCTCCTCCATCTCTTCCTCGACCATTTCCAGACTAGAACGAATGTTGTCGAGACTCTTGTTCCGCGACTTCCCTGGCTGATCGTCGTGAGGGCTCGGGATGCCCTCGCGTACGGCGAGGATGACCAACAGAAGATCGTAAAGCTGAGCGACCAACTGCTGGTAGCCGGCTTGAAACCGCCTGAAACGCTCGGTATCGGCTGCGGCCGCGTCCAACGTGTCGTGAAGTGCGGCGATCGCCTTGATCTGAACTGCTTCGGCCTTTCGCGCGGCGTCCAGATCGGGCGCATCGCTAGCCAGCGCCCGGCTCGTGAGTGACAGCAGGCCGCGGCAGCCAACCAGGAAGCCATGCAGTTGGCGTTCGAAAATCTTGCCGGCGCGAATGGGCCAGAGAATCCCGTGGACGAGAAACGCAATGACCACCGCCCAGCAGATGGTCGATGACCGCATGACGGCAATTCCGAAGGCGCTCGAGGCGTCCTGTACGGAGAAGAAACCGACCAACATCGATGTGACGGTGAAGATCACCCATGCGTACGGGTTGCGGCTCACTTGAAGGCGATAAACGCTGAATCCGGTCAACAACGCCATGGCGACGATGAACGCAACACGATCATGGGCAAACAGCGCGACCATGGCCAGACCGGCGATCGCGCCGCTGAGCGTGCCAGCGATATACAGCAGCCCCTTCTTGTAGGTCGCCCCTTGCATGGGGGTCTGGAGCGCGACGATGAGGATGGCCCCGAAAGACGGCTTCCAGCCCAGCCGTAACGCGATCGCAAGGCTGATGACAATCGCCAGGCAGGTCTTGAGCGCGATCAGAACGTTCGTGGCGTTCAGCTTGGGAAGGAAGCGCTTCACGCGTCAGTCTTTCCGCGACGGCCGGATCGCCACCGACGCCGTCATTCCGGAAACGAGTTGGATGTCTTGGGGAACGTCTTCCAGCCGGATTCGCACCGGTACCCTTTGCGGCAAGCGCACCCAATCGAAGGTCGGTTCGATCTGGGGAACCAGGTACGACGCGCCCTCGGTATCGGCGATGTCCGGGGGATCGATTGCGTAACCGATGCTGTTGACGACCCCCGTCAGTTCGATGTCCGGGTGGCTCATCAAGGTGATGATCGCACGATCTCCGCGCTTGATGTGTTTCAGCTTGGTCTCCTGAAAATAGCCATCAACGCGGAAGGAATTGCTGTCGACAAACGCCGCGATAGGGCTTCCGGTGGACACAAATTGCCCCTCATTGACATCCAGGTTGGTGGTGTATCCGTCAAACGGCGCGTTCAACGAGGTCCAACTCAACTTGAGTTGTGCTTCCTCGAATTGGACGAGAGCCTGCTGGATGTGCACATTGGCGTCGCCGGGCTTGCCGAGGTTGGCCCTCGCCTGGTCGAGATTGGCCTTTGATGACGTCAGTGCTGCCATGGATTGGTTCAATGATGCCTTGGCACTCTCAACGGCCGCCTGTTTCTCCAGAACTGTCGCCGCTTTCTGCTCGGCATTCTCCACCGAACCAGCTTCTTGATTCGCGAGCCGCTTTGCGCGTGCAGACTGCGACTTAGCATTGGCCAGTGCCGCCGCCTGTTGCTGAATCATGGCACGCGCTGAGACGATGGCCGCGTTACTCTCCATCACCTTGGCTTCGGCTGCCTTCACCTCGGCCTCAAGCGCGGCGACATTTTCCCTGCTTTGCTGCAGCTGGACCAGCGCCGTGTCGACGGACAACTGATATGAACTGGGGTCAATTTTGAAGAGCAATTCGCCCTTGCGGACGAACTGATTGTCCTTTACCAACACCTCCACGATGTTGCCCGAGACCCGCGGTGCGATCTTGACGATGTCCGCCCGCACCTGGCCGTTCCTTGTCCACGGCTGGTGGGTCCATTGACCATAAAGATAGAATGCCACCACCACTGCCCCCAGAACCAGCACCAACGTCGGCAGTTTCGATTTAAGGTTTTGCAGAATCGTTGTCATGGGTGTAGTCATCCTCTTTCAGGGCGCAATGAAAATGAGACCAACCAGTGCAGCCGACAGTAACCACAGCGCAGCGTAGGCCAGCGGCGGATGCCAGAAGAAGCGGCTGAGACCAGTCCGGTTGAGCAACTTGGCCAAACCGATGGCACACAACAAGCCAGCCAGGATCGCCACAAAGATCGGAGGGAAATAGACTCCCAGAATCTGGATTTCTGACGGTGTGTGAGTGAACATGAGACCCTCTCAGTTTTCCTAAACCATCCTCACTTCTCATTGAGCGACCAGCCTGCGACTAAGGCGCACGCTGCGTTTCGTTGTTCTCATCGGGACGCGGGAAACCCAAGTCCGTCCCATTCGTGTAATCGGGGTCGAGGATGTCACCCCAATTGGTTCGCTCTTTCATTTCGTCAACTGTTTCCTGCGGCACGAACTCATGCCCGCGGCGCAGCTCCCACCCCCCACCAAGGGCTTTGTAAGCGCTGATAAGGGTGGTGGCGACCAACCCTTCAGCAGTGGCTTGCTTATCCTGCTGCTGGCTTAATGCTTCGGCGGCGATATCGACGCGCAGGAAATCTGTTTGTCCTTCCAGGTACTGGATCCTTGAGAGCTCGAAAGACCGCCGCGAATTTTCGGAACTCTCGGTCAGGTACACGAGTTGTTCACGAGCTTTGAGAAAACCGTAAAGCGCAGACTCTACCTCCGCAGCCGCCTGCAGCACGGTGTTTTGATAGTTCACCGCCGCTTCCTGGAAAGCCGCGTCCTGAACCCTTTTGTTATTCATGATCCGGCCGTAGTTGAGGATTGGCCACGTCAGAGAGGGGCCGATGGACCAGATCAATGAATCTGTTTCGAACAGGTTGTTGGTTCCAAGGGACAGGTTGCCGGCATCGGAGGCTTCGTACCCTAATGAACCCCCAACAGAGACCGACGGGAACAGGTCAGCGGCCGCGATGCCGATCTGCTCGCTCTGAAACGCCGCTGCGCGCTCGGCCGAACGTACATCCGGCCGCCTGCGCAGGAGATCCGCCGGCACACCTATCGTCACCTCGGATGGGGCCGATGGGATACCGGTACCGCCGGCGAGTTCCTTTTCTAAATCGCTCACCGACTGACCGAGCAGGACACCCAGCGAAAGTTTGGCGGTGCGCAACGATGATTCGAAATCGGGCACGGTGGATTTGGTGTTTGCCAACGTGGAACCAGCCTCTGTAACGTCCAGTTTCGACACCGCACCGTTCCGGAAGCGCGCCACGGCCAGTTCAAACGACTTTTGTTGGATTCTGACGTTCTCCTTTGCCAAATCAATCCGTCGTTCCAGGGTCCGGATTTCCACATAGACCAGACCGACCTCCGCGACCAGGCTCACGAGTACATCATCGTAGTCGGCGATCGAGCCCAGCAGCGCAGCATCGGCCGCATTGATGTTGCGACGGAATTTGCCCCATAAATCCAGTTCCCATACTGCATCGAAACTCAGCTCTGCCTTTTTGAAGCGGGGAAACGGGGGATTGTTCAGGTCGTTCTTACTGATCTTGTTTTTGCTGTAGTCAGCACTGATTTCCTGTTCCTGGGGGAAAAACTCACCAACTGAAATGCCGCGTGCGGCTCTGGCCTGGATCACCCGCAGCCCAGCCGCCCGCAGGGTGAGGTTTTGCTCATACGCTTTGTTGACCAGCGCTGTCATCACCGGATCGTTGAAGGAGGTCCACCATTCGCGGACTTCGGCTGGCTCATCCGAGATCGTTGGAGAGGCCTCGAGCCATGAGTCATTCACTTCCGCAGTCGGCCTCGTGTAGTCCGGGCCCACCATCATGCATCCTCCCAAAGCCATGACCAGTACGGCAGCCGTGATCACGACCAAGACCAGATGAGCGGGTGTTGCTTTCGCTGTAAGTCGCTTCTTCATTCGACCTCCTGCGCCTAGTACTTTGTAAGCCATAAACCGGCGCATCCTGCTTGTTCTTTAACTCACCAACTCCCGCCATAACCTAACTCACGAATCCTGGTTTAACCCTTCAGCCCTTTGCGTAAAAACAGTCTTTAGACTCAATGACTATCCGTAGGAGGTTCCATGGTTTGCCTCAGCGCAAACACTGCAACAGCAGTGACCAGACCGGTAGTAAGTATGCCCAGAAGCCCGGTCAGAATAGCGACAACTCGTCCTAGAAGAGTCACCGGGGCAATATCTCCGTAGCCAATGGTCAACCCGGTCACAAAGGTGAAGTACAAAGCATCTGCAAAAGGCATTTTCTCAAAATAAACGATCGCCGCAGCGTTGACCACGAGCCAGGCGAACAGCCCGAAAAAGATGACCCGGATTTTCCAAAGGGCATGAAAAAAATAGTGATTGAACCTGGTCAGACCTGGCACTTTTTGAAGCCTCCATGGAAGGTGACAGGAAATCGCTTTTCGGCAGACGAAGAAAAAATTATCGACTGCTATCACCCGGTATTGTTTCAATGTTTAAGATGGATTTCAGCAGCTTCCATCCTTGAGAGGACAATCTTTGCTTTTCCAGTAATTTCGGCTCATTAAAGCTTACCACCTTTTTATATTAGCAAAAGGTCCAGAAGCCCGGTAGAACCCAATTAGTGTCCATCCGGAGTTTTCGAACTTCTCGCAACGGCTCTTCTTTGTACACTGGTCAGAAAAGGCGTAATTACTGTGGCAAAACCCGCGCATCCTTACCACTCCCTTCAACGTACACCGCCTGGCCCTTTGACAAACCCTGCTTCACCGGCTGTGTGACCGAGACCAACACGCCGTTCTTAATGCGAATGATGATCTGTTGCCCGGGAACCGGTTTGTCATACTTATTCTGCACCTCGTGTCCAGCCACGGCACCACCCAATGCACCCAACACCATCGCCACATCGTGGCCGGTGCCCCCGCCAATCAGGCTACCCAGGCCGAGACCTGCTTTGAATAATGCCGTTTTCTTAGTATTGATTTCCTCTCTGACGTTATCGGTATTGAACCACAACATCACTTCGGCCCACTTTGAGGGGAGTACGTCAACAACAAAAGGGTGGCAGTGCTGCAAAATCTGGACGCACATCAGCGGGGCAAGGCTCGGGATGGGCCAGGTTCAAAAGTTAGAGTCTCTATTCTCGGACAGTCTCCTAGAACTCCCAGCCGATCCCAACAAGCGGTCCCTTAACGTCAACGTGGATTTCGGCCCTTTTCTTCTTGTAGTCGACGTGGAGATATCGGTAGCCGGCAAAGACTTTAGAGGAAACACCCCCCATATTGAAGTTGTAACTGATCGTGCCGACCCCCTCGTAGGTTTCATCCACGTCGTCCACGTCCCAACCACCGTAATTGGCTCCCAGGCGAAGGGTCCAACGTTCAGTGAGGTCCCAGAGGGTGTTTACGCCGACAATGGGTGTGTTGAAGCTGAGCGTCTCTTTATAATCAAGGCCAATGCCTAATAGGCCGGGGTCGATTTTCATTTCTATGTCATCATGCAAGTAGAGGCCCCCGACATACGGCTGCACGATCACTGTCGATGGATCGGAATTCTCTCCCATAGACCATGGTCCAAAATCGTAGGACAAGCCGTACTTGATGACCCACACTTTTTCTTCGAGGGTGGCCTTGCGACTTTGTCCAAGGAGTCCCGTGAAGTGCTCTGTGTGCTTTCCGTCATAATAGATAGGTGAAACGAAGACGCCGATCGGGCCCTTGTGGACCTCTAGTTCAAACATCGCGGCCATATCCAAGTCATCAAGTATATTGTCAAATGACTCCGGAGCACTTGCTACCTCGTTACCGTCGATTTTGATGTCGACTGGGGCGCTCGGCATCCAACCATATATATTGACATTGAACCGCCAGGGCGCGTCCCGCCAACCCTCTTTATCTTGTGCCGCGGATGGCGTGACAGAAGTTCCGACAAGCATGATTGCGGCTAGAAGCGGAATAATAAATTTAGTGAAATTCATGGTTGTTACTCCTGTCGGTTTCCAGACCAGGCAACCCTGGCCAGGAGACTGCCGGTGTAAAGGCCCAGCATTGTCACTGCCACGCACAGAGCCATCAGCGATTTTTCAATCGTTTGTTACGTAGTTTGTTTTTCGTGGTTGCACCTCTTTGATTGATAACTATTTAACCAGCTCGATCTCACTCGGTCGCCAGGTCTTGTCGTACCACGGCTTCAAAGGCGAGTAGAGGCGTAAGATCACGTTCCAGCCTTTGCCGGGCAGGGTCTGTACCCAGTTGTTTTCCTTGCCGGCCGGCGCCTGCGGGCCGAAATAGACGTCCACCGACGTGTCCGCGTTCACGACCATGCCTTTCGTCAGGCTCCCGACGCTCGGGAACTGCTGGTCGGTCTGGAGCATCGAGCGGGACTGGTTGTCATAGAGCGTGAAGGACCAGAAATTCTTTTCCGGGATGTTGGGCGGCAGGTGGATCTCGTAGTTCTTGCCGCCGTCGAGTGGATCGCCCTTGGCGTCCACGAACGCCACAGCGTATGCCGAGCCCTTGCCGATGACCACCTCGGCCATCGCCGGGGTGATGCCGGTGGCGTAGAGAAAGAAGAAGGTCCGGGCATCGAGGTTGCGCACGCCTTTCTCTTTCAGAAACTGATAGCTGCCGCCGATGAACGGCGTGTTCCACGCGCTGTTCTCGTAGAAGTAGGCCTCGGGAATGCGGGATTTGTAGGCGAGGGCGCGGGCCGTGATGTTGCCCACTGCCGCGGCTTCGGTAAGGATCTTCTTCATCCGTGCGTCGGGCTTGAACGGCTTGCCCTTTTCGATACCGATCGAGGCGAGCAGGCCCAGCGTCTCGGGATCCGACGCTTCAACCGGCTCCTCCTGCACGACCTCGTTGACCTCCTCGAAGAAGGTGTAATCGAGCGAGTGAATGGTGTTGAAGTACTTCCCGGACCCGTTGACGAAGTTCATCTTGGGCGGATTGGACTTCTTTGAAAGGGAATAGACCTTCAGGTACTTCTTGGCGCTTGCAACGGCGGGCGCTGTGCTGCCATCGACCATGAAACCACGGAAGAACATCCACATGTTGTAGGTCGGCGAACGCAGGACGAAGTAGCCCTCCGGCACCGAGCCCTTGTACCCGGGCGGAAGCACCAGGTACTTGCCGCCTTTGCCTTTGTCGGCACCGGTGACGCCGATGTCACCGACCCAGCGGAACCAGAAGTCGTCGATCGCTCCGAGCACATTCGGCGGCACTTCGACGACCAGCGGACCGTCCTTGGTGTTCAGCCACATGATGTTGTAGATCGTGGTCGTGTTCGCGGTGAGAAACAGCGTCTTCGAGTCCATGAGATCCTCGAACATCGCCACCGTCTGATTGTCGGGACCCAATCCCCGCAGGCCCTTGCGCATGACCGACAGCGAGGCGGCGGGTATGGCGGTGAGGACCGCCTGCACGCCGCGCTGGAAATCGAGATTGTTGTAGACCTTCTTGATGGTGGCCTTATCCGGGAAGCCGTCTTTGGTCCTTAGCGTTCCGAGCCGGGTCTTGACCTCGGCCGGGGCGGTGATCCTTGCCGGCATCTCCGTGGCCATCTTGGGCTTGTCCGCTGCCTGTGCAACAATACTCGACGCGAAAAATGTAAGTACTGCAACGACTGTGACTGACGTGAGGTTTTTCATTTTATTCCTTCTTTCTGTTAGCAAGACGCTATCGACGGTTGCGGCCGCCTCTTGCGTTTTTACTCTGGACGTCTATTTAACCAACTCGATCTCACCCGGGCGCCAGGTCTTGTTGATCCAGGGCTCGAGCGGGCCATACATCCGCAGGATGGTGAACCAGGCCTTTCCCGGGACGGTTTCGAGCCAGTTGCTCTCCTTGTCCTTGGGCGGTTTAGGGCCGAAGTAGAGGTCGTAGGAACCGTCGGCGCTCTTCTTCATCCCCTTGCTCTGACTGCCCAGGCTTGGATAGGGATTGCTGGTTTGCAGCTGCGAGCGGGTCTGGGTGTCGTACATCGTCACGGCCCAAAAGTTGTTGACCGGCACGTTGGGGGGCAGATGCAGCTTGTAGTTTTTTCCGCCATCCAGGGCTTGCTTCTTTGCGTCTTGGAAGGCTACCGCGTAATCCGATCCCTTGCCGAGCACCGTGGCCGCCATCGCGGGTGTCACTACCGTGTAGCCGTAAAAGAAACTCGTGCGGGCATCGAGATTGCGCGCACCATCGACCTCGAAGAACACATCCTTGCCGGAAAAAGCCATGACCCAGGAGCTATCACTGTCCGGATAAAAGTAATAGGCCTTCTCACGGGGCTTAAAGAGGAGGGTGCGTGCCGTGGCGTTGCCAATTGCAACCGCCTCGGTCAGCAGCTTCTTCATCCTCGCGTCCGGCTTGAACGGCTTGCCCTTGACGATGCCGATGGAGGCCACCAGCCCCCGCATCTCCGAGTCGAGCACGTCGATCGGCTCCTTCTGGATCAGCTGATTCAGGTCCTCGAAGTAGCTGAAGTCATTGGGCGACACGGTATTGTAGGCCATGCCCGAGGTATCGATGAACTCGGTCTTCGGTGGATTCTTCGCCTTGGCGAGCGGGTAGACCCGGATCGCTCCCTCCATCGCTTTTACCTCATGCCCCAGACCCTGTGCCGTGGAGCCGCGCACCATCGCCCAGGTCCAGAAGGTCTTCGGTCGCACCACGAAATAGCCGCCGGGGACGTCACCCTTGTAGCCGGGGGGCAGCACCAGGTATTTGCCGCCCTTGCCCTTGTCCGCGCCGATGACGCCAAGATCTGCAACGTATCGGAACCACGAGTCATTGATCGCTCCAAGCATGCCGGGAGGAATTTCGATGACCGTTGGGCCGTCGGTCTCGGTGTCGAGGTACGCCTGCGCATAGAGCGTCGAGGTGTTTCCCGTTAGATAGAGGCCCTTCGAGTCCAGCAGCTTCGCGAAGATTGAGATCTGGTTCGACTTGGTGATGCCAACCTTCGTATTGCCCGCGCGCAAGCGGTACATCGAGCCACCGCCCAGCGTATTGAGAAACACCTGCACGCCTCTCATCCGGTCGAGGTTGTCGTAGACCTTCTTGACGGTGTCGTCTGTCGGGACACCGTCAAAGAATTTCAATTCGCCGAGTGAGGTGTTTACCTTGTCAGGGGTGCTGATCGATTTCAGCTCTTCCTTGCTGACTTCGGCAGCGGCGTACTGGCCCATGGAAAGAACTATAGCGAACGCAATAGTCACTGCAATAGTTACTTTCTTCATTGTGCTTTCTCCCTTCTCTCTTTTGGGTGTTTAGGACTACCAGTGTCCTGGAAAGCCATAGCCACAGGGCAGACCGACATCAGCAAGGTCAACACCGTTATCAACGGGAACGACAAAGTTAAGCGTTTCATAATCTTTCCCTTTTTTTCGTTGAGTTTCCGCTTTTGTGTTTAAACCGCTTACAATTTAAATTTGCCGCGCTAAAAAGATTCGATACCTGAATGTTTCCATCTTATTGGTATGCATCAGAATGACCTTTCACCCAAAAGATTGATTTGCTTTTCATCTATTCAGGATATAGTCAAAACCCTTTCAGATTAAAACTTTACCACTGCATTTAATGTTGGCAACTCCTCTCTTTTGGGAGTGACATCAGTGCTTTCAGGAGCACCGGGGTGAACACCGGAAGCGGTTACTAATAATCTTTGTTTTTGAGTGTTTGGGTGGGTTGGACATGACGAGTAAAGCTTGTTTTTCAGCAATAGTACAGATTGAGATAGAGAGTTATACTTGTAGAAAAGCGAAAATGGGCGCGTGTCCTGAATACCCTGATATTTAAGAATTGAATTGCCGGAGAAGTGATTAGAGATTGATGAGGAGGCCAAATTACTATAATTCCTCCCGTATTGATTTATGCCTTCCAGATTGACCGAAATACGAAATTCTTGCTGACCCTGACATTTAAGAAAAAAGCCCCGCAGTCAGGAGGGGGGGAGACTACGGGGCAATGTCTTCAATCAGGCAAACAGTTATCTGTTTACCTGATTACATTTTACCACTTCCTTCGGTTCTCGTTTGTCCGGACAAGAAATCCTGTACTACAAGAAAGGCCACCAAGGATCGAACCCCTGGTGGCCATAGTTTTGTGCGTTAAACAGCTTCCTAAATATCTCTATCAACAAGAAGGCGTTTTTCTTCTCAGAAGTCGTGACATTTATGACACCGGCACTTGTGCTCATCTACTGCCTAGGGTAATATATTACTATAAAAGTCGTGTATCACGCAGCTTCCTTCCTTTCCCCCTCAAAGCTTGACCCTACCTGACTTGGAATAACCTAAACATCAAGAAAGAAGGAGAATTGTCATGTTGAGGAAAGAATTCATTATCGGTATTTTTGCTGCTTTTACCCTCTTGGCCTCGTTCGGCACTGCCCTCGCTGAAGACAGCAACGACAAGTCAATCCTCGGGACAGACGAATTTGTATTCGATACTCCTGAAACAGAAGCTGATGTTGCTGCCGGAAATTACGTATATGATGAGAAGCAGCTTGCCATGATCGGTACGGAAGCTGGCAGCGAGATTGCGTCGACGCCTAAAGCGCTGCATGCCGCAAGGAACAATAATTACGATGAGGAACACCTGGCTGTGGTGGGTACCGAAGCAGGTGAGTGGGAGTACAGGTTCGATGGTCCGGGAACAGGAATGGGCGAAGTCATTGCTGACAAGCGGGATGCTACTTGCAGCAAATGCTAACCCCATTTGCGTGAAACGCGTGTCATTTTAAAGCACAATTCAAGTGTTTTAGATGTCATCAACAAGCCACAGCAATCAAACCGGCCCTCTTGCCTTCGGGAGGGTCGGTTTTTATGGAAAGTTTAAAGAGGGAATAATGGGCAGGCGTGAAGATAAAGAGCAACCGTAGATTCCTATTTATCCTCTCAGATTGATTCAGGCATCGAGTATCGACAGAAACACAAATTCTTACTACCCCTGACAAATAATAAATGGCCGTCCAGAGTTGATTCAGGCGGTCATCACAATAATGACTCGCTCATGATCATTATTCTCTGCGGCTCTATGCTTGATATGCCATACGGTTTCACTCTTCCGACGAAGGCTCCTGATCCTTTCCAGCAGCGGGCTTGCCGCCAGCAATAATCCCCTTGAACCATTCAGGTCGATCATCACTCGAATCATTCGCTGAATACTGGTAGGGGTTCTCCAGGAAGCGGACCAATTCCTCAAAGTAATCTTTGGTGAACTGATCGATGGGGCGCTCAGAAAGCTGATCACGGACCTGTCCGATCCGGTCGATAAAGTCCTTCTTGAAGCTGGCATTCTGTTCGCTCATGGAGACCAGGGCGATCAGCAGAACATGACTGAGGGCCTGAGTCTGGCCCGCCTGAGTCTGGATTGTCTCCGCTGTTTTAGTGGCAAACTCGATCATCTTCTTCTCAATCTCCGTTGGTTGATCAGACATCTCTTCCCCTTCTCACACTGTCTTTTCGTTGCAATTGTATTCTTCGACCCTCATCTTCTTCCCGGTTTCCGTGAGGTAATAGAAGAGGTAAACTATGCGGTTTGTTGAACTGTGTACGGTTGTGAAGATGGTTGCAAAATACTGTAGTTTGATGCCACGTCCCTTGATCTCCTTAGTCTTGTTTTGAACCTTTTTTTGTACCCATTGCTGTTCTACTGATGTGAGCCTGGTGTCAAAGAAAGCTGGGATGCGGTTGGTGACAACACGTTCGCAACGGGCATAATCATAGGCCAGACTTTCCACAAGTCGTATTTGCGATGAGTTTTCGTAGCGTTTCTGAATAATATTGAAAATGTTTTGGAAGATAGCCTGACGAGTTAGTGGGAAACGGAACAAATCTCTTTTTCGCCATTCGCTCGCCAGCCAGGCCAGTCCTGTAGAAAATGAACCGGACACTGTGCTCAATTCTTTTAAGAAGGTCTGGAAACAACCACTGTTGTAGGTCAGATCAATAAGTCGACTGATCTCCTGGATCTTTTGTAGCTCTGTGAAAGACAGATCCTGAGTGGTCAGAACTGTGTAGGGTGGGTTCGGGTCATAGCGTATCTGCAACTCTGTCGCTTGATCACGCAATGGTGATCCGGGAAGTAATTTGACCGGTTCTATCTGCAGGTGATTGGGGGCGAGTGCGACCACTCGATCGATTGATTCAAGGAAATTATTGTAACGGTCACCTGGCAGACCAGCGACGAGGTCGAGATGTAACTCGATACGCCCATCTTTACGAAGACAGCGTACGTTTTCTTCAAGTTTTGTCAGGTTGACTTTGCGATCGATAGCATCAAGGGTACTTTCGAGGGTTGATTGTACGCCGATTTCGAATTGGAACGTGCCAACCGGAACTTTGCTCAATAGTTCCAGAGTCTCTTCATCAAGGAGATGGGCAGCTATTTCGAAATGGAAATGCGTCGACTGATTGTGTTCCATGATGAAACTGAAAATATCCCTGGCTCGGCTGACATCATAGTTAAAAGTACGGTCAACCAGTTTGACCTTGGGAATCTTGTTCTGCATCAAAAAGAGCAGGTCGCTGTAGATGCGCTCCATCGAATAGGAACGCATCTGGTTGTCACGAGCGCTGAGGCAGAAGCTGCAATGGAACGGGCAACCGCGACTGGTTTCGTAGTAAACGAAACCACGTTCAAGATCAGTCAAACCCAGTTGGAAAGGAGAGGGAATGTTGTCAAGGTTGGTCAGGGCAGGGCAGTCGGGGCCGTTGATGAGCTTTGACCCTTTACGCAGGACCGTGCGTGGGATCGCTCTCGGTTGCTGTTTTTGCTGCCAGCACATCAGCAGATTGCGTAGTGGTTCTTCTCCTTCACCTCTGATCAGTGCTGAAAGACCGGGATGAAGGCTGAAGATCTTCTCTTCAGAAAAGGAAACTTCAGGGCCTCCCAAAATAATACGCAGCTTCGGACGAGCAACCGCCAGAGCATCGACCAGATCCAGAGTTTCACGCCGATTCCAGATATAGACCGAGAAGGAAATGACATCAGGGTCTTCACTCAGTAACAGGGCCAGAATCGACTCGCGCGGTTCATGAACAGTGAACTCTCGAATTATCAATTCACCGCAATCCTCGCCGCAGTAAGCGGCAAGGCAAGGCAGGGCCAGGCTGTTATGAATAAATTTGCTGTGAAGAGTGGTTAGAATAGTACGCATGGCGCAAGGATAACCAAGCTGCGCCATGACATAAAGAAGAAACTGTCAACCTTGTTGAATATCACCGTCAAGCTTCTCTTTGACGTTGGCAACCATTACCTGATCAACGACGCATATGTGGTTCTTCAGCCAGTCTCGTAGAAAGGTCAGGGTCTGTAGGGAGATGGCCGCTTCGCCCTTGCGGTGTCTGCTTTCAAGGTCGGCTAGCTTTGCCATCATCATTTTATGCTCTTTGACGTGTTCTTCACGGTCTGGAGCATCACACTCAAGCATGTAGCGCTCTTCCTTGGTAAAGTGGGTCTCTGTGTAATGTTTGAGCGCCGAGAATATTGGGAGGAGTAGGGCGCCGCCGCTACCATCCTGCATTGCTTCATAGAGGTCATTGATCAAGTTTACGAGACCCTTGTGATCCTGATCTATTTCGGTGATGCCGGTTTTGCAACTATCGTCCCATACAAACAGCATATCGTTGCTCCCTTATACACAAAATTAAGCACTTATCCATAAATGATTGACTCATTATAGCGCAAAGGATCTGGTTTTAAAACACTGTTTGTGGTTTTTGTGAAATTATTTAGTTTTTATCAGCAGTAGGAAGGTAGATGGCAAATAAAGATTATCACTTGGGGATGACAGACGTTTTTGTAAACAACTAAGTAATAGTGCTGGATTGTTACATTTCCTTACTTTTTTGACCCCTGAATAAAGTCTAAAAGGCGAAGAATCATACCTTGTTGTGTGGTGATCGCATTGTGAGGACAGAGTTCCTGACAACAGAAGCAACGGATACAGCGGTTGTAATCAATTTTGACCTGTTGAGTGTCCAGAGTTGTTGTCTCTGAAGGATCTATGGTCATTGCTTCTGGGGGGCAATGAGTCACGCAATGACCGCACTGTTGGCAGGCTTGGGTGATCGTGGGTTGTGCTGTAATGGTATTTTTGAGAATATTTTTGACCGGTATCGGCAGTCCAAAATTTATGTCAGAATTTTTGGCCGGTCGGAAACGAGACGTTTGTAGAGTCGCAAGGGGAACGCCGTGAAGGTCCAACTCGTCCAGAGACACCCCCAGACGGCCGGTTTTTCTGGCAACCATCTGCGTCCAGACGCGCTGTTCTGACAAGTTAACCATGGCCGTGGCAACGGTATCGAGGGCAACAAGATGCGGTGAGGCGAGTAATGCTCCAATTTGTACAGGATCACCATTGCCAGGGCCGTTGCCTTCCATTCCGACCACCGCATCCATAATCGACAGGGCTGGCTTGAATCGTTCGGCCAGTTCAAGCAACATCAGGGCAAAGAACTCTTTGTCGGTTCCTGCCTGTAGATGCAGGCGCACCTTACGCATGCCGACGACCAGTCCGAACAAGTTTTTGACTGCGCCGGTGTAGCCCATCATCTGATGAGTCTTCAGCTTTGGCAGATTAATAATAATGTCTGTCTCCAGAGCTTCTCTGGCGACTTCCAGATGGTGAAAAGTACCAGCTTCAAGGTTGATCGGTACAGACTCATCAAAAAGTGCGAAGCGGGCTCCTGTCGATTCAATCACCTCGAAAACACCGCATTTGCGTGCAACGTTCTCTGGTTTGCCGAGTCCAGGCGAGTCGCCTACGCTGGCTATCCCTCCTGCTTGTTGGACCATCAGGATTACCTGGCGAACGATTTCTGGATGGGTGGTGACCGCCTTCTCTGGAGTTTTTCCCGCAAGCAGGTTTGGTTTGATAAGGACTTTCTGCCCTGGTTTGACGTAACGGTCGATGCCGCCAAGTGGTTCTAGCAGGAGGTGTAGTGCATCCTTCACACGTTCTGGATTGTAATCTGCCAGGGATTGCAGGGAGACAGACAGGCTCATCTGATGATGTTGCCCAAAGCACCGATAACCGTCTGCAGAGAGCGAGGGTGGAAGAGTAGGGAGGTATGGCCCATACCATCAAGTTCTATCTGTTGGGCGCCACCCATCTTACTTGATTCCGCTGGCAGGACGATATTGTCATAACGGGTGTAAATTGAAACCGCCTGAGTCTCCTCGGGCCAGGCAACGCTGTTGAACTGGTTGAGGAATTCGGAGCCCGGTAAGAGGGTTTTACCCATAGATGACAGGGCAAATGGTGCCAGTTTTGAACCATGGTGAGGTGAACCAAGTGTGACCATGCCCTGAACATAGGCAGCGCCACCACGATTCTGGACATAGTTGCGTGCAATCATGCCGCCCATGGAGTGGCCGACCAGGATGACCTTGTCAACTTTCAGATTGATACGCAGTTCATCAACCTTCCTGGCTAGAATTTCGGTCGAAGCTTCCATGTCCCGCCATGGGGGAGTATTGATACTGGTAATTTGTTGATAGCCTGCAGCACGCAAACGGTATTGAAGCCAGAAAAGGCAGCTACGATTCTGGAACAGTCCATGCAGGAGGATCACTGGGGGGCGCGCATCTTCTGCTGCTGTTGGTAGTTTCGGCTGTAGCCAACCGAAGGGGCGTAGCAGAATCGTCAGTAGAAGACAGCCCGTTTCCTGAATCAACAGCCAGATGGCAATGTAGACACCACTGGTGGTAAAACGTCGGTCGATCAAGTCAGGACGGGAATTAGCGCGCTCATACCAGGCAACGGTATAGCTCATCAGCACGGTTAGGGCGACCACACAGATCGTAATTTTTATCAGGGTTAGCACAAGGCATAGAATGGATGTCATAGTTTAAAGATTATCTCATGCGGTTAGGGGGGCGTCAATATTATCAAGTTATAAAGCTGTCGAGCTGTAAGGCCGTAAAGTTTATACAGCTTTGTTTCTTCCCTCCACTCCTGTATTCTTTATGCTAATCATGAGGTCAGCATGCAAGGAATGATCGATTGCTTTTCCACATACCTTTCAGACGAACGCAACCTGTCACCGCACACCAGGGCTGCGTACTTACGTGACCTGAGTGAGTTTAAGAACTTTCTCGAACGACATGGTGGCTTTGGTAAAGAGTCTCTGGCCAAACTCGATAGCATTTTGTTGCGGCGCTACCTCGCTGAACTACACAAGCGAAACCAAAGAACCTCTATTGCCAGAAAGCTCTCGACACTGCGCACTTTTTTTCGCTATCTGGTTCGTGAGGGACACCTCTCCAGCAATCCAACCGAAGGTTTATCTACACCTAAGCTGAATCAATATCTACCGAAAACACTTTCCGTTGACGAGGCTACAGCCCTGATGGAACGTGGCTACGGCAACAGTTTGCTGGATCTGCGTGATCGTGCCATTGCTGAACTCTTCTATTCAAGCGGCCTGCGGGTCAGCGAGTTGACTGGTCTGGACGTTGGTTCTCTTGATTTGCGCGAGAATCTCGTCCGTGTTCTCGGAAAGGGGCGCAAGGAGAGAATTGTGCCGGTCGGACGTAAGGCCAATGAGGCCTTGCACTCCTATCTCGAAGAAAGGGGAGTACCTGAAGAAGAAGAACCTCTTTTCCTCAATGCCAGGGGTGGTCGGTTGACTCCCCGCAGTGTCCAACGCAACCTCAAGACCCGCCTGATCAAAGCCAGAATCATAAAAGATATCAGTCCTCATGCGTTGCGACACTCTTTCGCTACTCACCTTCTTGACGGTGGTGCAGATCTGCGTGCCATCCAGGAACTTCTTGGTCATGCTTCTCTTTCTACCACACAAAAATATACTCAGGTCAGTGTCGATCAGTTGATGAATGTGTATGATAAGGCTCATCCTCGCAGTAAGAAGAAATAGGGGCGGAGGCTGGGGTTGGAAGCTAGGGTCTGGCCATGAAAAGGGTTGGGCCTTTTACTAAATCGGCATAAGTGACCAAAATAGTCAGATATATCTTGACAGCCCGAGTATAGTCAGTACACTGTTGCACATAATTTGTTGCAACTAATTTCTTAAAAGGAGATTTACTCAATGAGTGTACTAGTTGGCAAGCAAGCCCCTGATTTTACTGCTGCAGCTGTTTTGGCTGATGGTTCCATTAAGACAGATTTCTCTCTCGCGGACTTTCGGGGCAAGTATGTTGTCCTGTTCTTTTATCCGCTTGATTTCACCTTTGTCTGCCCGACAGAACTGATCGCTTTCAGTAAGCGCATCAAGGAGTTCGAAGATCGTGGCGTTCAGGTCATCGGTTGTTCTATTGATTCCCAGTTTACTCATGTGGCTTGGCGTAACACGCCAGTCGATGAGGGTGGTATCGGTGCCGTTGCTTATCCTCTGGTTGCTGATGTCAAGCATCAGATCTGCCAGGCATACGATGTTGAATTCGAAGAAGCCGGTGTTGCCTTCCGTGGTTCTTTTCTGATCGATAAGGATGGCAAGGTTCATCACCAGGTGGTCAATGACCTGCCGCTT
The DNA here is from genome assembly GCA_024279915.1 of Deltaproteobacteria bacterium. Lineage (GTDB taxonomy): Bacteria > Desulfobacterota > Desulfuromonadia > Desulfuromonadales > BM103 > M0040. Next base: position 76,423 of record JAJRRB010000062.1, on the reverse strand, counting down.
GGCCGTAACGTTGATGAGATGTTGCGCATGATCGACGCTCTGCAGTTTACTGAGAAGTACGGTGAGGTATGCCCCGCTGGATGGAACAAAGGTGATGAGGGGATGAAGCCGGATGCTGATGGTGTTGCTTCCTATCTCAAGGATAAAGCGGATTCACTGTAAACCCGGAACGCGGGACGCAAAAAAACAACTAATAAAGAAGAGGGCCGAATGCTTGATGCGTTCGGTCCTCTTTATTGATGACACAAGGCCCTCACCAGAAGACAGTTCTTTGTTTAATGAAGTTGACCTTCTCGTCCCGCGTCTCGGATCATTGGTTAATCCAGGCCGCTGCATCACGCACAGAGTGTTGGTCAAACTTTGCACGGAAGCGCATGTACGCACCTTGGGCTGTGTAACTGGCAGACGAGAAATCCTCGTCTTCAAAACCGACGATGTTGTAGCCGAGACTGACCCAGGTATTGGTTACCGGTGAATAGCCGACATCAGCACCAGCGCTGTATTCTAATGAGTTACTGTTCCACGAATGCAGAATGCTACCATGCACGCCAACATCCCAACGCTTGTTGATATTGTACCGCGACTCGAAAGCAATCAGGTCTGTATATCCGCTGTATGTTCTACCATCGTAATTATCACGGACATATTTCAAACCGTAGTAGAAAGACATCTGTAGCTTGCGATTGAGACGGAAGTTTGCGTGAATATTGTTGACGATGCGCCAGTTGTCGTATTCGGTGGTGCTGTGGTCCTCTTTGTCAAAGTAGAAGTCCAAGCGGTTAAGGATGATCCAGCGACTTGCTGCAGGTCGATAGGCCATGCCCATCCTGATATTACCATCTGTACGACGCACACCATTCGACACGTCAGAGATGAAAGCGAGCGCCTTGGCTGAGAAAGCGATACCATCCTGTGGTTCAGCTACGATGCTGGTGCTGATTCCATACTTGTCTGCACTGTCCGCCTGGCGGGTTTCGAGACGGTTCCACCAGGTCCACTTCGCTTTGCGATAGGTTGAACCGACCGACACTGCGGTAAAGTCGTCGGCACTACCCTGAGCTGTCGGCACATTCTCGTTAAATTGATAGTCTTGATTCGATTTAACTGTGTAGCTGCGGTCGAGGGTTGCATCAATGCTCCAGCTCTCGTTGATGCGCCAGTTCTGGCCGAGGCCGAAAATTGCAAACACTCGTTGGCTGTTTTCAGTCATTTGCCGTTCAATCGTGGTGTGTACATCGCCACCTTGCCACGGGGTGGCATTGAAGCCGACACGGGTTCCTTCGGTGTCTTCTTCTTTGCCCCAGGTGAACTCCTGCTCAGCAAATGCCCTGACCCACTGATTGACCTGGTAGTCGAGACCTAAAATCGTGCGGGGTGGGTAGTCGACGTTCTTGTTTCTGCCGCTGAGAGGTTGCTCGTGATCGGCGCGAAGATTCAGCTTGGTGTTGGCACTGGTCCCGTTTCCTCCGGCCAGAATCTGTTCGCTGCGCATGGTTGAGCCACCGTCCAAACGATCCTCTGCGTGGCGGAATCCGCTGTGCAGACCGAAGCGTTCGGCTTGGTAGCGGGCATCCAGTTCACCGACATCACGCTTGTTGCCGCTTGCCAGCACATCTTCATGATAAGCCAGACCAGCCAGCGAGAACTTCGGGGTGAAATGGTAGAGGGCTTCAGCACCATACTTGCGGGTGCCGCTTTCGCTGATGTTCTGCTGACCCAGGCCGAAATGCTTGCCCTGCTCTTTGTAGTAGGCTCGTGTTTTGATGCGATTGGCCTCGTGACTGATCTCGGCCAGGTAGGCGTTGTCGGTCTCGTTTTCGTCGAAGAATTCGTTTTCCGTCCTGGCGGCTTCGAGATGCAGAGTCGTCTGTGGCGTCAGCTTGATGGTGGCATCGGTCCCATAGAGGTCGCCTTTGCCTGATCCGCGTTCCTCGTGCACGTAGCTGGCACCAACTTCAATCTTCTGGTCAAGGACCTTCACGGCTGCTCGACCACCATAATTGAAGTTTTCATCCTTGGAGTCGAAAGTCTCATAGCGCACGACAATGAAGATTGGATTGAACTTGTCATCCTTACTCGCTACAGGTCGTTTGAAGAAGAGGCTGCCGTTGTCATAGTCAATGTCATAATCGGTGTGCCGCTGCAAGGTTTGAGTCTCGATAATAACCTCACTGCGGAAGCGGTCGCGAGTTTCTAACGTCACTTCCTCAGAGTTGATCACCAGCTCTTTTTGCGTCAGGTAGTAGCGTCCTGACGTTCCATCCCCGCGGATCTCGTCTTTGATGAAGGCCTGCTTGGTGTCGGCGGCAAACATGGTGTAACTAAAGTTGTACGTCTGCATCTCCGACTTGAAACCGCTCATGCTGCGGTTGTAGCGAGAGAGTTCGGTTTGCGACAGGCCAGTATTCATGTCGCCGAAAAGAGCATAAAACTGGTTTCGTTCCAATTTTATATAGATGTCGTGAGCGCTGGAAGCCTCGTAGCCCTGGTTGGTGCCGTCACCATAAAGTGGATAGTAAGTGTCAGGGTCGATGATCTGGTAGAGGCTGTCACCGTCTCGATTTGGTTTGTCGGAGTCGTAGGCCATGGTCAGTAACCAATCGCCCTTGATGGCGCCTTTGGCGAAGAACTTGACCTGGCCGTCATCGTAGTAGTGCTCGTCGATCCCGGCTTCTTCGAGGCTGACTTCGTTGCCGGAGAAGGTGTTGTAGCCGACTGTGCCTTCAGCGAAGCCGACCAGAATCCAGTCGCGCGGGGCTGGCTTTAGCCAGACCTTTATCGTTTCTGCGCCATCGGCCAAGTTGAGAACGACCTCGACTTCGCCGGTCTGACTAGTCGGAGCGATGGCGATCCGGGCGATGCCGTTCTCACCAACTTGGAAGCGGGCTTTGTCATCTTGCTCGGTAAACTTGTTATCATGCAAGTGCTGTTTGTCTGCACGGTATGGCGGATTAATGCGGAACTCTCCAATTATCTCTTCGCGAGCGGGATGCCCTTCGCGGTCGAGCAGCCTGACGGCAATGATCGCTGGAGTCCGTGTGTCTGCAACCAAAGTCGATTCCTCTTCAATCAGGATCGCTTCGACTGGAGACAGAGAATAATGAATGTTGCGGTTTTCTTCGTGGACGATTGTCCCCGAACTGTCGAGTATTTCGATGCGCAAATGATTGTCACCGTCGATTAGGTCGACGCCGTTCCACTGACTCAGTGAAACGCTGCGCTCCTTGTTTTGTTTGCTTCCCTCATAGTTGAGAGGGTTGGCCGCCTGGCCGTTGATCACAAAGCGTACCTTGTGTTGAGGATCATGCTTTACCGCAACCTTGATTGAGGGGATCGGGGGGTAATGTGTTGCCGATGGCCAGAGCCATCCGTACCCGTCTGTAATCTCGTCTATGTAGTCTTCAGCAAAGATTGCTTCACGCAACTCTTTATCAGTGATCTCGGCGGCAGGGGCATCATTTGCTGACGCTTCATTTGAGCTGAATGTCAGCGGCGCTGCTTGAGCTTCGGTGGTCTCTTCAGTGCTTGTTTGTGTCGGTTTAAGTGCAACCAGGCGCATTTCCACTCGGCGATTGCGTGCCCGTCCGGCTGACGTGGTGTTGGATGCCAGGGGTGACGAGTCTCCAGCCCCGCTGATCAGTATCTTCTCTTTTGGCATCTCCAGAATACTGCACAGGTAGTCAGCAACCGACTCAGCCCGGCCGATAGACAGGGCGTGATTGTCGGCAAAAATGTGTTGAGAACGCTTCGCGATTGGCTGATTGTCCGTGTGGCCGGTTAAGACGATCTGCTCGATCAACATGCCTTGAAGTTGAATGGCCATGTCATTGAATTTTTGACGATCTTCACGTGAGAGTTCAGCTCCGAATGACGGGAATTCCGGTCGCAGCGTGATTTCTGGCAACTTCAGGAATTTACCGGTATGACGCTTGAGGATGCTTGTAATCGGTTGGGTCCGCAGGTTCTTCTGGGCGCTGGTGTCAATGGTGGCCAGCGCACGGAACGGAATCACGTCACCCTTGATGCTTTCCGGCAGGCGAACCTTGAGTTGCAGCAATTGCTCTGTGTTGGCAGGGATGTCTCCCAGGCGGTAATTCAAAACGACCGCCATTTGGTTGGGGTCGGCTGCTGCTGCACCATTGAGGGTGCTACTGCCAGCAACATATTCACTGCCGGGCGGAAGGATGACTGAGAGACGTACATTTTCGGCCGAGTTGTGCTTCACTTTGACCGGCAGCTCGATAGTGGTGAGTTGCTCATCGACAAGCTTGGTTCGCAAGGCAAGTTCCAGACTGCCCTGAGAAGTTCCTGTGCTTAAAGCGCCTGCTTTATCCTGCTCCGCTGGATGTAATTCGCGTAGGTGAAAGTTAGCTCTCCACAGCGTTCCAGGTTGGATATCGACAAATTGCGACCAACTGACGCCAGCGAATTGAGTCGTGGGTTCACAAACCTCGACTTTGTACTTGTCTTGATAGCTTTCCTGGTCGAGCTGAACAACGTGCGTTCCCGGCTCAACCCCTTCTATGTGATAGCGCCCTTGCTCATCGGTAACGACGAACGTTCCATCCTCCAGGTAGATGCGAATCCCTTCGACCCCCTGCAGGTTCTGCTCAGCTTCTTCACAAGAGCCGGTAACGACACGACCTGCCAGCAGGCTTGCGTGTCGCATGAAAACGTCTTTGATCGTAACGCTCGCTCTGGAAACGTTGGATCGCAGCCCACTCCCGGTTGTAGCCACGGCGCTGTTGGTGGCTTTGCCGGTTGGCGTGCCTGCAGTGACTTCAGTCACATAGGCGATGTTCATCGTTTGTCCGGAACTGATCTCACCCAGTGTAAATGTGAGGGTTCGACCCTCTGGCGATACGGTGGGTATGATGGACTGTTCGTTCAGTGTTGCAGAGCCCTGTATGTAACGGAAGCCCCTAGGTAGATAGTCTTGAAGTTGGACATTCGCAACCCGACCGCGCGGTGAGTTATTGGACACCTTAATTTGATAAGGGACAAAGTCCCCAATCGCCGCCTCTTGCTTGACGGCAGATTTTTCGGCCCAGATGCTGCTGGCAACCGGATCGATCGGAATGTCGACCTTGAAGATCGGCAGGGGTGGGAGCGTGAAGCTGCGTCCGCGTGAGCCGTCTTCATCCAGGGCCCAGGGCGCGCCGGGAAGCCTCTGCAACACATTGTCTGGGACTTCTGAAGGTGCGCCGTACCCATCGACAGGAGTGACGTCCAGCCGATAGGTGCCGCTGTTCATCAAGGGGAAACGGTAGCAGCCTGTAGGGAAGCTATAAACGGTACCGCTGCTGTCTGTTGCTGTTCCGCCTGTGGTTACCGTTGACGGGAAGCGACTGATGCCGTCGTCTCCGTAGACCACTGCTGGTTGGCCTGTGACTGCATCGACGATAGTCACGGCGACGTCATCGACAAGTTCCCCGGTCTGGCTATCGAAAATAACCCCCATAGGATCGAACAGGGCGTTGGCCGAGGTGAGATCGGTGGGATCTTTATTGTCCACGTAGCTCAGCTTGATTGTACCGTCCTGTTCGACAAAGAGCATCCCGTTGCCATCAGAGCCAGAAAGTCGGCTTGATTGAATATAGCCGATAAAGACTCCAGCGTTCGGGGTTAGCTCCTTGAGCGTTAACACCTCTGTGTCACCGGTGGAACTGATGACTGTGACCGTAACCGTTTCGGTCTGATCGTAGCGGAGGTTCTGGTCGAGGTCAGTTAATATCAGGAAGAGTGGATCTCCACTCAGGTATATGCCTGTATTCAGAAGATCGACAGGCTCGCTAAGGTTGATCGGGGTGTTGCCCGGGTAGGTGACGGGGGTGGGTAGATCATCAAACGCCCCGTCTTCTTGGCCAGTGGTGCTGTACCTGGTTATTCCGACCTGGAACGGTGATGTGCGTGCCGACCCAGGTTGATAACGCATGAATTTTACGGTTGCCGGAGTTGGCAACGGAACCACAACATCTGACTGCGTGTTGGAGGTGACCGCTCTGGTCGGTCCTCCCGGTGACAGGCTGTACTGCACACTGGCCGTGTTGTCGATTGATGTCCCGGGCAAGACTTCTGCAACGCCCGGAACGGCTGTTGAAAGGAAAATGACAAGTGTCAGCAAGACTCCGATGACGCTGGACATAGCTCTCCCTGTCCCCCCGGCACAATTGCCGAGGGGCTCTTTATAGGAGCGTTTTATCCAGGATGTCAGAGTCATGTACTACTCATTGTGGCGGCCTGATAACCCGTTCAGGCTGCCGGGGTTAGTTGTTATTGGTTATGGGGTGATCGTAACCCTGAACTTGATGACTGCATCTTCGCCTGCAGGCAGGGTTACAATGGTCACTTCGACGTTGTTGCCCTGGAATTCTCCAGCATCGACGTCAGTCGCATCTGACAGACCGGTAGCACCGCCACCATTGAGATTCAGAGTGATGGAGTCGGTGATCCATGCGATTGTGCCAGCACCAATTTCAACGCTGAGATCGTCGTTAAAGGTCAAGGCTGTCGCGTCAATCGAACCGGCATTGGTCATGGTAATGGTGTACTCCATGACTGCGCCCGGAACGGCGTATTCAACAGCGTCATCACCGGTTCCACCGACACCGTCGGAGTTGATCCCGTCGTCGATAACTGCCGTCGTCTTTGAAACGGTCAGGGTCGTGGTGCTGACAACGAAGTTACTGTTGGCGCTGTGAGCGGCGTCCTGGATACCGTCTCCGGTGTATGTGCCCGCAGCATCAGCTAGCACTGTGTCTTCATTGGAAATGGTGTTTGTGACGGAGTTGGTCAGGATTGTCGGGGAGCCTACAGAGCCATCATCAGTGGCCTGTGCTTGCAAGGCCCAGGTGTCTATCAGGCTATCGGTAGCGCCGGCCGGGACGTTGACAACGACCCAGACATAGACCGTGGTGTCAGCCGCCAGGTTATCGATAAATGTCGCATTGTCGTCAGCATCGACGTAGACGTTATCACCTTCATCGACAACACCCTCCACCAAGGTTGAGGAGATCGCCGCACCCGCGAAGCCGTCACCAAGAATGTCTTCGGCCGATAGTACGAAATCGAGCACGTCATTACTGGTGTTGGTGACTGAATAACGCATTGCAGCTCTAGTTTCCCCTGGAGCAACTGTTTGGTCAGCGATAAAAGTCACTGTCAAATCGACTTTTCGGTCGACGCGGAAGATTGTCGGGTCGGATGTGCCTCCAACTGACGGGTCATCTGAGCTGACCTGTGTCTGTGGTACATTGCTGACTCTGTAGTCAAGAGTTGCCTGGTTGCTAACGGCTGTGTTCGCTGTCGTTCCGGCAGCAATTGCGTGGGTGCCGGTTACGAGCATTCCCAAAACTGTCAGCATGATAAAAATGGTAGTTTTCTTCATAACGCTCCTCCTTTTTCTTGTTAATGTTTCTACCCTTGCTTCTGATTGTTTCCTGGGTTTCATGACTCTGTCTCCTTTGGTTGGTGGGTTAATGTTTGACAACTTGGTTGCTCCGAAAATGGGTTATTACTTCAGGCGCACGCGGAAACCGACGTCTCCGCTTTCGCCAGACTGAAGTTGCTTGCTGACGTTCCAGCGCAGGTTCGTGTACTCCTCAGGCTTGGCCGGTCTCGGCTTGCCGTCTTCACCGATAACCGTGACCTTGCCTTCGAGAGCAAAGGTTTTTCCTTTGTCAGCCGAAAAGACGATTTCAGCTTCGCCGAACGCGCTACCGACAATGTAGTTGGTGTGCTCTGGGATCGGGTTGTTCATCACGAGATCCTCGGCTGGCTCCTTGCCTGTGTTCGTGAAGGTGTTGGTGTAGACCACCGTTTCTCCAGGCAGGACCTTCTCTGCAGGGACCAATACGGTTTTCCCCTCGCCTTGCTCGTTGAGTTTGATAACCTCCATCTCAACTCTGGACGACAGTTCAATCGTGCCTTGCGCCCAGAGTAGGGAGGGGATCATGAGCACTGCCATGATCAGTGATGCGCTTAGACCTTTCTTGATTTTCATGCTTCCTCCTTTTCTGTTTTCATTGTTGATTTATTCCTTTCATAAGCTGTTATTCGTCGATTGTGACTTTAAAGCTGATGATGTTGTTTCCTGCTCCCTGGTCGCCCAGGTTGACTGTGATTAAATCGACCGGTGTGCCAGAGGTTTCACCGATATCACCATCGGTTTCGTCTGTTAGTTGGACGCCGTCCAGGGTAAGAGATCCAGCTAGATAAGTTGTGTCATCTGGTATTGGGTCCGTAACGGTCAGGCCATAAACCGTGCCTGAGCCGACTGCGCTTACTACCAGCGTGTAAGTGATAGTTGCTCTTGGTTGTGCATGATTCCCTCCGTCTAGAGCCTCAACCACGGCCGTCTTCACGATGTTGACGTCAACCGCTTCCACCGTGTATTGGCCGTTCGCTTGCAGGGGGAAATCGTGGCCAAAGATCGCGGTACCACCATTATCCCCAGCTCCCACGAAAACTGTTGCTGCCGGGCCATCGCCGTGGCTGCTGGTGATATTGACGTCGAAAAGGCCGATGTCCCCATCCTGATAGGGCGAACTGTCGATGCGGACATCAGGAATGTCGTTGGCGACAAAGACCAGCTCTTTTTGGTCTGCTGCTAGTACGAGATTGCTAGCTGGGCTCAGGTCGATCAACGGCTCGTAAATGCCGTTAATGTTGCTATCCAGAAAGAGCCCTGCGGATGTAGGGTCGAATTGATCGCCACCCAGTGCAGTGTCGGTAGATAACACAAAAGTCTCCGTGCCGTTGCCGGTGTTGGTAAGCGCAAGGGTGATGTACTGGTTTAAACTGCCCGGTATGACAGTAACTTGAGAGGCGTCTTGCCAGGCGACGTTGAGACGAACAATCTCGTCGACCTTGAAGCTGGAAAGGTTGCTTGTGGCAGAGAAACTACCACCCAATGGAGAAGAGAAAGAGATTGTCGCCAGGTTTGAGATGGTCACCCCGGCAGCCGTTCCGCCGGCAAAAACAGGCCTCAAATCCCCTATGAGAACCATTCCTAGCAGGCTAACTCCTGTGAGAAATATTTTAATACAATTTGCCATTCGTTACTTGATCCTGACCTTGAAGCTCACACTGAAACTCGGGTGAGTTGCTCCATCAGATGGATTGAAAACGCCCTGAGGGTTGATGCGGATGTCGGTGACGTTGACATCGGCGCCATTCGCATCAGCTGTGGGCAGATATGAGAAGTCCGCGCCATCCGTTGAAAAAAATATATCGTCGCCTGCATCCGTGAGGCTGACGTAGCTGATAGTTAAGCCGGTGTCTCCAGGGACATTGCCTACCTCTACAACTGGATCTGTGACTACCAGTTCCGTGTTTGCCGGGATCGGGTCGGTAATCAGTATTGTGTCGTTATCCGGGACTCCAGAGCCATAGTTAGTAATGGTCAAGGTGTATTTGACGATGCCTCCCGGTATGGCAAAGGGGTCGGTGAACCCATTGTATGGATCCCAATTTGTTTCGACAGCCTTGTTGACTAAGATGCTTGGCAGATTCACGGCGACGCTGAAAGCCCCGGTTCCGCTGTGGGAGACAGTGCCCTCCGTTCCCTCATTAGCTGTCACAATTGTCGTCCAGGAACCGGTCGTTGCTCCTGCCGGTACAAGGTATGAGTATTCATAGATTTTGGTTGATGTCCCCGAGTCAGCGACTTCTGTCCTGATCGTGTCGGTGACCATGTTTACATCGTTTGGATCTTTGATCGTGAAGGTGGCAGAAGTGATGTCGTAGCTGCCAAAGGGATCGCTGACAACCGCCCTCACGTAAACCGTTTCTCCTGCGGTGTAATTGCCGCTAGCCGGAGTCGTCACAGCAGGGTAGGCGGCGTTGTAACTGGTTACGCTGTCGACGTTGATGACGTTCAGTGAGGGAAGAATGACCTGGGAAATTCCGTTGGGCAGGGCAGGGTCGACCGGATAGACCAGGATGTCCCTATCTCTCCTGTTTACCGTAGCGTTGTTGACGGTGAGCATCCAAGTATCGCCGGCAGTGCAGGTCAGCGGACCGCCCAACGGAATATTGAACGAGGCGAGGTTCACCGATCTGCTTCTGGCAAAGGGTTGGGTTGCCGAAGTGATAGACCCCCCTCCAGAGCATGCCAGTGTCACGCTGACGTCCACGTTCCTGTTATTGTTGTCGAGGTAGATGTTGACCGGCACGGTGGCATTCACCGTGGGGTCGATCGTTACATCAGCCTGGAGTGCAGGACTTTGAGTCCAGGTGAACGAGCTTTCTTTGGCGATGGTGGTGGCCCCAGGAATTCCTACGGTCGGGGTTCTGGAAATTTGGCTGGCGCCGTCAAGGTAGAGTTGCTTAAGCCCGCTGGCGGGTCCGGTAATTAAAAGTGTTTGGGTATTGGGGGTTGCGCCGGGTCCGTCGGGGTTGATGACTGTCGCCGTATTGTCGATGCTGGCGGCGATGGCACCGTTGACAGTCACTTCAAAGACAATGGTTTCAGTGCCGTTTGCGGCTATGGTGACATTGGAGATGTCGAGATAGCCGTTGCCGTTGGCGCCGCCGGTGGTCGTGGAATTATTGGTGTAGCCTGTGACGTCTGAGGTGATTCTGAAGCCTGTGACGTTGGCCGGGATGTCGTCGGTTACCTGTATGCCACTGGCGGCACCACCTTTTGTCTCGTTCAGAGTGATGGTGTACTCAAGGAGATCACCGGTTTCGACATCGCCGCCGTTGAGGTCGACCACCGTTTTGGTCGAGGTCGAAAGATCGGAAGTCCCAGCGATGGTCAAGGTCGGGGCGCTCGGGCTGGCCGCCGGTCCGCCGGGATTGCTGATCACTGCCGTGTTGTCGATAGCGGCGCCGCTTGCTCCGTTGACCGTCACTTCGAAGACGACGGTTTCGCTGGTGCCGCCCTGAACCGTGATGTCGGAGATGTCGAGATAGCCGTTGCCGTTGGCGCCGCCGGTGGTCGTGGAGTTGTTGGTGTAGCCTGTGACGTCTGAGGTGATGCTGAAGCCTGTGACGTTGGCCGGGATGTCGTCGGTTACCCGTATGCTGCTGGCAGTGCCTCCGGCAGTTCCATTGAGGGTGATGGTGTACTCCAACACATCGCCGATCTCAATGTCGCCGCCATTGAGGTCAACGACAGTTTTGGTCGAAGTTGACAGGTCCGAATTGACCAAAACGCTTGCAGTATCCGTGTTGTCACGCAGGTTGTAGTCGACGAGTCCTGCCGGCACGGTCAAGTCAGCCGTGTTGAGAAGCTGATTGCTCGATGGTGAAGAGGTCAGCGTTCCCGAGATGGTATAAATTGCTGAACTGTTGAACGGCAGGGTTGCTGTGGTGTTGATGTTGTTGCCGCTGCCGGATGCGGCACTACAGGTCGCAGTGCCAGTGGTCGCGCAGGTCCAGGTGACGCCGGTGACCTCGGCGGGGACGTTGTCGATGATCGGAGCATCGTTCGCTGTAACTGACGGGTTCGGGCCATAGTTGCGGGCGGTCAAGGTGTAAGTGATGGGGTCACCGACGTCCATTGAAGCAACCGAGGCCGACTTGAAGATGGCCAGGTTGATGTCATTGTTCAGAGGATTGACCAGCAGGTTGCGAATCTCGTGGTTGTTGGTCGAGCCGCCGGTGCTGGCTGCGTAGCCGATTTTGACGTTGGCGGGGATCGGTTGTCCGGTGAAGAGGCCGAGCACTACCGGGGTGAGCGGTTGATTGTAGCCGAACTGGAGATAGACATCGACCTGCAGGTGATTCGGTGCCGCAACCGGGGTCAGGTAGATGACCACTTTGCGATAATCTGTGCCGGTCTGGGCGGGCCGGGTGCCTTGATTGAACCAGAGTTGACCGACGTTGGCTGCTGAACCGCCAAGATAAGCCCAGTTGGTGCTGGCTGGACCGCGTACCGTGACCGAATTGGGCAGCCGGCCTGGCCCCCCTACACGGCCTTCAGTGGGGTTAGCGAAGTTACCGTACTCATCGATACCGACACCGATGTAGCCACCGCCAAGTCCGGGAGACATCGGAGCAACGGTCTTCTGCGCATAGCCGAGCGAGCCGCCGGAAGCGCCGATCTGGAAGGGGGCGGTTGCAGCGTCGAACAAGAAGATGCTGTAGCCGTCAGCGCCGGAGCCACCCCAGGTGGTGTAGTCGAACTGGATGACCACACCCGAAGTGATGGAGAATGGGGTGTCGAGATAGGCGTAGCCAGCTTGATTGTTGCCAGTATCGGTCAGGCGCAGCCAGCCGACACCGACCGGGTCGATGACACCATTTCCGGTCAGGATAGCGGGATTGGGCGAGCCGCCGAAAATCCAGTCTGGTGCCGTCGGGCCGGTCATCGGTTCATCGATGATTGCGCCCGTTGCATTGCTCTTGGGTGTGCAGAAGACTAACAAGATCAAAAACAGAAGTACGTGCCCTGTCTTGGGTGTGCTCCAGAAACCATATATTTTTGTTATCAGGTTCGTCATGAGCATTTTCTCTACCTGGCTTAGTCTCACCACACTAAAAGGATGGTGAAAAAACCACACCAAAGGACCAAACACACCACTTGTGTGCCAAATTTGGTCATCCAAATCGGAAAGTAAAACACCCGGCTTCATAAAACCGAAGCCGGGTGTTTCCAATCATCATGATGAATTGTCCTGTCTCATCAAATGGGCAACACCTTCTCTTCGGGGGCTAGGCTGACCGAAAACTCTTGTAATAACGGCCCCTTGGCTCTGCGTCCCCAGGTTGACCCGGGTTTGCTATTATCGGAGAAGTTCTGGAGCAATTCATGCTCAATATGTGATTATTAAATGTTTTTTTGCTCCTTACGGACTTTGTTTAAATTGAGCTTGTGAGTGATACATTGAGAATCCTGCATTTAATGTGCCTTGAATTACAACTAGATTTGTTTTAATCCTGCCAGAGAAGTGCGTAAAGTATTAAAAAACAATTACTTACGGTCCTATCTGGGTGGTTTTTTTGATAAGTACTTTATTGTGATGAAATGTAACGATGTCTGACTATGGATAAGTCTGACGTAGGAAAATCATGATTTGATGGGAAGGTGGACGGAGACTATTGTACCTCCGTTTGATGGCGATGTAATTTCGATTTGTCCACCATGTTGGATGATGATCGTCTTGACCATGTGTAGTCCGATCCCTGCACCGGGGACGTCGGTTGTGTTCGATGCCCTATGAAATTTTTCGAAAATATTTTCTCTGTCCTGCTCGGGTATTCCTCTCCCCTGATCCTGAACGGTAAGGATGATCTCTTCACCCGATAGCTCTGATGTAAGAGATACCGCTTCGTTCTGAGGTGAATATTTAAGTGCATTTTCCAGGAGATTCCGCAGCATGATCTTGATCATTGCTGCGTCTCCGAAAAACTGAGTCTCTTCTTTAAGGGACTCAACGCTCAAAACTGAGCGATCCGAATGACTGTTACGCACTTCCGAAAGGGTTTTTTCAACAATGTTTCTGAATGCGAAGGCCTTCTTGTTCGCCACGAGTTTGTCGTCAACCAGCCTGTCGCGATCGAGAGCTGTCTCTATAATCTCAACCAGTTTCGTTGTGGCATGTCTCATTTTGTTGAGGTTCGGGGAGATCTCACATGAGACTTTATCTGCTTTTATGTCAAGAATATCAAGATTGGCACTGATCACAGACACGGGAGTTCTGTACTCGTGTGAAATCATATCCACGAATCTCAGGTTGCTATTTATTGCTTCACGCTCAGCTTGCAGGGCTTTTTCTGCACGGACTTTTTCCTGTTGCGTATTCTGATGCGCTTTTCGAAGCTGATTATGATGGCGTGCGAGGAGAAAGTGCCGATAAAGAAACAGGATTGCCGCAATACCTGTGACACTAAAAAGTTGCCAGAAGAGCTTGTAGTCAAAGTGCTTTTCAACGCGCACACTGAGCCATCGATTGATGACAGCTGTAACCTCTTTTTCATCAAGGGCTTTGACGGCTTTTTGTATGATGGCTGCTAACTCAGGTTCGTCATTTCTAACACCAACAGCAAACCTTAGAGTTAAATCAGTGCCCCCAATCACCTCGAGACCAGGCAGACCCATCATTGAGACTGAACTGACAAAGCTTGCCAGGGCACAGAGTGTTGCCTCAGCTTCTCCTGCATGAACTTTCTGCAAGGCTTCACGGAGAGAGTCGACCCAGACAAGCTTGATGTCCGGGTACTCCTGACGAATCATTGTCGTAGCCTCATGACCCCTGAAGAGCACTAACGTTTTTCCGGAGAGGGTCTCGAGGCTGCCTTTGTAGTCTTGATCGGAGCGACCGATAATAACAAATGGGGTCTGGAGGAGCGGTTCAGAGAAGATCATGTACTCTTCTCTTTCAGGAGTGTTGTTCAAAAGAACGATCATGTCGCATTTTCGCTCTTTTAAGTATTCCTGGCTTTCCAGCCAGCTTTGAGTAATGACCGGCTTTATTGGCTTCCCTGTGAGCTGTCCGAGGAGCTCTGAGAAATCGAAACTCATGCCGCTCACTTTGCCATGTTCGTTCACCATCTCGTATGGAGGCCAATCGTCAACCATGCAAGCGGTTAATGCTTCTCTCTGATTGAGAAAAGATTCTTCTTCTGTCGATAATTGCAACGAGTCTTGTGCTGCGAACTCTGCCTGCAATAACTCATCATCAATTTTACAGAGTGCCGTCTCTTTCGAGATAAAACCACTTAAATCGTACTCGTCTTTGGCCATACCAAGGGCGGTAAACATGCCAGCAATGTTTTCTACTTTCTGCGGATCAATTGAGCCAATAGGGCAATTTGCTGAGGCGACGAGTTTGCTGATTTCGGTTGCCTCAAATCGCAAGGAATCACGACTCTTGAGGACCGGATAGTTGGCAATGATGTAGTCAATGATCTCCTCGGGGTTTTCAAGCGCATATTCCCACCCCCTTTTACTGGCGTGCATGACCCTCTTGGCTCTCTGCGGGTTGTACTGAATCTCAGGTTTAGAGGTGAAAAGGAAATTGCCATAGAAGTCAACACCGTAGGTCTTTGGAGAAAAGACGGTGTAGGGTATGTTCTGTCGGAACAGCTGGTAAGGTTGGTTGGAGAGGTAGGCCGTCATCGCTGCTGCGTGGCCATTGAGAATATCTTCTACGTCAAAAGAATGTTCTACCCACTCCAGTTCATCGATCTCTATACCATTAGATTTTAGCATGTAGGCGATCTCAGCATGCTGTGGCTCAAAGCGGGCCCCCATTACACGTTTTCCTCTGAGCTGGTTCAGGTTGGTATATTTTGTTGAGGTGAGAAGAACCAGTGGTGATGATTTAAGGTCGTTTGCCAGGAGAACCAGTGGTTTCCGTGCATCCGATCAAGGATCAGGCCAGAAGGAGATGTGCCGTATTGAGCGGCTCCCGAGAGGACCTCTTCAATCGTTGAGCCTTTCTCGGAGAGTTCCTTGATCTGAACGTTCAGGCCCTCTTCCTTGAAGTATCCTTTATATTCCGCAGCATAGTAGCCCGCAAATTCGAACTGGTGCTTCCAGTGGAGTTGCAGGACCACTTTCTCGTATGTCTCTATGGCCTGTGCTGATGCAACCCATAGCAGCAATGTTGCCAGTAAGAGACTCAGCATTCTGGCCTGGTGGAGAAGGTGGGGCATGTCAAAGATTTTTCCTGGGGGGAAAGTGACTCGTTCTGACAGGTGCGGAGAAACAATATCCGACAGCATGGACTGTTTTGATAGGATCGCCATGACAACCCTTTTCTTCAATTTTTTTTCGTAAACGTAGAACCAGAGCGTCGAGAGATCGGTTGTCATATTGATTAGGGTTGTAATCAAGCCTTATCATTAAAGACTCACGAGTGACGGGATTCCCATGTTTACTAATCAACTCTTCCAGAAATGATAGCTCTTTGCTGGTGAGTTTACAGATTAACCCGTTTGGGCCAGTCAGTGTCCATTCTGATTTGTCCAGAAACCAGTCTTTCCTCATCTCTTCCTGTTGCTCATTGCGCCTGCAGTTCAAACGCTCGATCAGGTTCCTGATAGCGGCGATCAGTTCTTGAGAGTTGACTGGTTTGACAAAGTAGAGGTCCGCGCCGGCATCATAACCTTGAATACGATCTTCGGCACTACTCCTTGCAGTGAGAATGATGACGCCCATTGTCGTGTTCTTGCGAAGATATTTACTGAGTTCGTAGCCGGATTGGTCCGGGAGACCGACGTCTACAATGGCAATGTCAAAGTGCTCGATATTCAACGCCTGGTAAAACTCAATAGCACTACCAACGCCTGTGACTGTCAGGCCAGAAAGGGTCAGGAATTCGAGAAGGCTTTCACGTAATTCCGAATCGTCTTCGATAAGTATGAGCTTCTCCTGCATGCAACTCTCCCTTGCATAATAATCATGGATCAATATACAGGGTTCATGGATCGAGTAAAAGGGCTGATTGCAATCAATAACGGGTCAGTAGTGAGAATTATAAAAGATAAGGCCCTGTCGGTTGTCCGACAGGGCCTTGTCTTGTTTGCTGATGTAGAACAGTCGAAATCTATTCGCAGAGATCGATTTTGATGTCCCAGTTTTTGATACGCATGGTGCCGTTTTCGGCCATGTTCAATTGCATCTTAAAGGCACGATCGAACATCTGAGGCTCATGGCCAACGCCACGTGCGATACAAGTCTTGGTAGCCATCTCCAGGTAATCGTTGAGGATCGGCTTGTACTCGGGATGACCACATTTTTCGATGATCAGCTTGGCGCGATCTTTTGGTGCAACGCCGCGAAGGTCTGCCAGACCCTGCTCGGTAACCAATACGTCAAGATCATGCTCAGTATGGTCAATATGCGGAGCCTTCGGTACAACGCAGGTGATGCCGAGTGGATCTATCTTGCTCGGACGGGTTGAAGGCGAATGCATGATCTTCAGGAAGCCGTTACGCAGGTAGTCACCGGAACCGCCAAGACCGTTAATCATACTAGTACCACCAACCAGTGTTGAGTTGGCGTGAGCGTAGATATCGAATTCAACCGGGGTGTTCATGGCGATACAACCGAGACGACGGATCGGCTCAGGAGCGTTCGAGATCGACAGTGGCCGCAAAATGCATTTGTCAAAATACTTATCCCAGTTATCGAAGAAGCGCGGGAAACCTGGATCCTCAGACAACGAGAGGGAACAGGCCGAAGCAAAGTTAAGCTTACCGGAGTCGAAAAAGTCGAGCATGGTGTCTTGCAGAACCTCGGTGTAAACCGACAGATTTGAGAATGGACCTTTGGCCAGGCCGCCGACAACTGCGTTAGCTATGGAGCCAACACCGGACTGTAACGGAAGCAGGTTCTCTGGCAGACGACCCATTTTTACTTCGTGGGCAAAGAATTCCATGAGGTGTCCGGCAATTGCGTCAGAAGTGTCATCTTGACCTGCAAAAGCACGACCTTTGTCACGATGCTTGGATTCAACAACAGCAACGACTTTCTCCATGTCGCAAGGGACATAGGGAGTTCCGATGCGGGTATGAGCCTCAGTGATCAGGAACGGCGCACGATTTGGCGGCTTCTGCTGCATGTGGATGTCGTGCAGACCTTCAAACGAAGGCTGGCCAGTGTTGACTTCAAGGATAATTTTGTCGCAGAGGCCGATGGCTTCAGCAACGATACCGCAGGAAGAAGTCAGTGCCAGGCCGCCGTCTTCTGTGATGGCTGAGACTTCAAAAATACCGATATCGTAACGGCCCTTTTCAGTGTAAAAACCGTAGCTGATATCCTGAGCAAAGTGACCGAGGTGTTTGTCGCCCATGCGGATCTTACCAGCGTTGATGCCTTTGGCGATATTCTTGCCGGTCTGGTAAGGCCAGCGGCGGTCAATCATGTCGAGGGTTGCCCAGCGATCTTCAGTCTCAGCGCCGACAGAGGCACCGATGAAGAGGTTGAATTTCAACTGACCCTGCAGGTTGTTGGCTTCTACGTGGTCAGCCAACGCGATGGGCACAGCTTTGGGGTACCCGGCTGGGGTGAAACCAGACCAGACTAAATTTTGACCATTACTGAAGAACTTAATTGTGTCTTCAGGCTTCATGACCTTACTGAGTAGGGATTTACGACGAACGCGACTTTCCAGAGTACCGTAATCGGACATGCTCTCTCCTCCGTGATGGAATTTATTCGGATCATATTCCGAAGTTAGAATTGTTTGCCGAGAACAGGATTAAAGCACTGTCCTCTATCTCGACGATGGCGTTCTCTTTTTGTGATGCTTTTTACTGGTTTCCCGGAGTGACCTCAATAAATAAGGAGCGGATAAAGTGGTAGCCCAGCGTCCCATAGAGACAATTATCAGGAAAGCATATACAAAATAGAACATTTTTATAGTATGGGGCTCACGGCAAGTCAAGGGAAAATATACCGTATTCTGTATGCTTGCTCCTATCCTCAACTGTGCGACCTGAAACGTAAAAAGCCCATCTGCGAGGATGGGCTTTTTAATCTTTCTGGCTCTTTAAAGATCAGTAGTTTTTTTCGATGAATCTCTGGGCGTCAAGAATGAATTCACTACCAATATAGTCGTCGAAAAGTGTGTTGAAAGCAACGACAGCTTTTTCCTTTTCTCCTGACAACAGATAGGCCTGACCGAGATAATAATAAACTTTATCGCGCTCATAATAATTCGGATATTTTCTCAGCAACCCTTCGAACCGATTAATCGCTGCTGAGAAATATTTGGTACGCAGGTAAAATTTGCCGATGTTGAGTTCACTTGCTGCTAACAGGTTAAGTATACGGTCAATGTAGATTTGGGTCTCTTCACTGCGGCGATCATCCGGGAAACGTTCCTTTAAGGTTCTGAAGGCATTCAGTGCATAGACGGTCGCTGATTGATCCTGGTCTGAGGATAGGAGTTGGTGCGTATAGGATAGCCCGAGTTGGTAAAGAACATCAGGAACCCGTGAATTGTCCGGGTGGTTTTGCAAAAAGGCCTCATAGGCAACAGAGGCTTCAATATACTCTTCGGCGAGGAAGTGAGCTTCGGCAATCTTCAACTCGGCGAGACTGTTCAACTCAGGTGAGTAATAGCTGTCCCTGACTTTTTCCCATGAAGCGATGGCGTCCCGGTAGAGCCCTTTCTCAAAGAATTCTTCACCTTCCTGAAAATAAACGCCAGCGTTTTTTGCTGGGGGAACAACTGTACTGGGTGCACAGGCGGCAAGCAGGCAGAGAGCCAAGAGTAAACAACAGGCTAATGTTTTATGCATTCTAACTGTTCCTGATGGTGTCTTTTGTTATGTTAAAGTTGTTGATGAATGAAGGCTTTAGATAACGGGAAATCGGTCTGTTTGTCAATCGTTTCCTTGGTTAATAAACTCTCAGGACAGCTCTGCAGACATTGCTGTGCGTAGCTTGCCAAGAGCGTTTTGCTCAATCTGACGAATACGTTCTCGGCTGATGCCGTATTCATTGGCAAGATCCTGCAGAGTACTGGGAGGGTCAGCCAGAATCCTCTGCTCGATAATATGCCGTTCTCGGGGTTTCAGTACCTCCAGAGCCGCTGAGGTGCGTTCCGTGTTGAGTTGTTGCTCCTCATTGTCAAGGAGGAGGTCTTCTTGATTGTCACTTTTATCAACCAGAGTGCTGAGCAGGGTATAGCCTTCGCCTTCAGTCAATTCGACATCAAGCGAGGTGTCACGGCTTCCCATACGCTGAGTCATCTCGGCGACGACAGTTTCATTAACCTCAAGTTCCCGGGCGATGTCCTCGATCTGCTCTGAGCCGGTCAAGTTGCGCAAGGCGTTACGGGTTTGGGCCAGCTTGAAGAAGAGTTTCTTCTGCGTTGG
Organism: Deltaproteobacteria bacterium; assembly: GCA_024279915.1. GTDB lineage: Bacteria > Desulfobacterota > Desulfuromonadia > Desulfuromonadales > BM103 > M0040. The sequence goes on along the minus strand of JAJRRB010000062.1, from coordinate 56,644 downwards.
AGTGGTGCCGATTTTGACCAGTGACCAACTGCGCATAACGTAGTTCTGGATGTAGGCGCGGATCCACCATACGGCATAAGTGATCAGTCGCGTGCCACGAGCTGGGTCGAACTTCTTGACGGCCTTCATCAGGCCTATGTTGCCTTCTTGAACGAGATCAAGTAGGCGCAACCAATAGCCACGGTATTCGTTGGCAACCTTGACGACAAAGCGCAAGTTGGCACAGATCAGGCGGTGGGCTGCGTCCATATTGCCCTCTTGCAGCTGTTGTATCGCCAGATCGTGCTCCTCTTCGGCACTCAACAGATCAAAGCGATTAACCTGAACCATGTAATGCTCAAAGGTGTCGGTTGTGATCGGTAGATTCAATGTGCTCATAATTCTCTATGTCCTCTAAAATTTATGGTTTTGGCACTCTCACTGATAGAGTGCTAAACATATGTACCAAAATGAATGTAATTATGCAAGAAGACTCTGAAGTAAGGTGCTCGGAAAGACGTTATGAAAAGTTGACAGTTTGTCGTGTCCACCGCATAATGCTGGTCTGAATCCCGTTTATATCTATCGTGTCATGTTATTTATAGGGCCATGATCGGAGGAAATTGTTATGCACCGTTTTTGCAACCTACTGTTGGTTCTCTTTGTTGTTGTACTTTTGACGGCTTGTGCAAAAAATCCGGGAAAAGATAAGGTCAGGGTTGTATGCCCGGCATGTGGTACCGATTTTGAAGCTCTTTTTCACACGAATTTTTAATATATCTAGTTCTCAGTAAACCTCAATCGGCACAGTGGTAAATCTTCCGATGGCAATTTAGGGCAATATTTCTAAGTGAAAATCATCTACTTGGGCATATTCGGTGGCATGGGGTGCGTTGCACGCTACATGGTTTCTGGCTGGGTCTATAGCCTGGCTGGTAAGACTCTGCCTTATGGTACTCTTGCGGTCAATGTGATTGGCTCTCTTCTGCTCGGTTTGATTATGGAAGGTAGTCTGCGCAGCACCTTGTTGAGCCCCGAACTGCGATTTGGACTTACCGTTGGGTTTATGGGCGGTTTTACGACCTTCTCCACTTTCTCTTACGAAACGGTGCGGTTATTGGAAAAGGGCAGTATGGTCGCAGCAGGGGTAAATATCCTTTTGAATGTCACTGTCTGTGTGGTTGCCGCACTTGTCGGTATTTATCTGGCTCGACAGATGTGAACTGATCCAGGTATTAACCTGCGAAAGCGAGGAAAGTATGTTGAAACAGGAAGAGATTACCCTGATGCGGATCTTTGTCGGCGAGAGTGACCGTTATGAAAACAAACCTCTTTACGAGGCTCTGGTCGAGTTGTTTCGCGCTGAAAGTGTGGCCGGAGCGACGGTTATAAAAGGGGCTATGGGCTACGGTGGCAAGAGTGAAGTGCACTCCGACCGTTTCTTGCGTTTGATCAGTGATCTTCCCGTGGTTATCGAGGTGGTTGATAAGGAAAAAAAGATAGATGCCGTTCTGCCACTTATTGAGGGGATGTTTCAGGGTGGTTTGATCACTCTGGAAAAGGCCCGTGTTATTAATTTTCACAAGGACAATTAAAGTATATGTTTAATCGTATTATGAATCTGTTGCAGGGAGAAGGTGAGGTCACCGAAAAGAGTCGCTTTGAAAGGGTCCAGGTTGCCACCTGTGCTCTGCTCATGGAAGTTGCTCATAGCGATGGTCATTACCAGTCGGTTGAGGCAACAGTTGTCCACGACCTGCTTGCCAAGAAATTTGACCTTTCCGCAGCAGCAGTTGCTGAACTGGTCGATTACTCTCATCAGCATCGCGAAGAAAGCCTCGACCTTTTTCAGTTCGCCCGCGAGATCAACGCTCATTTCAGCCGTGCGGAAAAGCTTGATGTCATGGAAGGCATTTGGCGGGTGATTTACGCTGACGGCACGCTCGACAAGCACGAAGATGCTTTGGCCCGACAGCTTGCCGCCTTGTTGCGTCTCGATCATAAAGACGTTATTGATCGAAAATTGAAGGTGCTTGATGAGGTTTGTCCAGATCGGAAGTCGTGATCAGTTATCAGCACTCTGAAATGAAGAATTTGCCTTTTCGCATCCCTCGTTCCGCGTCCCGCGCTTCATGTCTTCCTTAGTCAATATTGTCTCCTGGAGCCAGCAATTAGCCTGCGAAGTTCTTAGCCCCGGTGATCTGGCTGTTGATCTAACTGCCGGTAAGGGTAGAGATACATATACCTTGGCGAAGGCTGTCGGCCTGGAAGGGCAGGTTGTCGCGTTTGACGTGCAGGCCACAGCTATTGAGCAAACCACAGAGTTTCTACAAACAAATGACCTCGCAGTAAACAGTTGGCCTACTGATCAAACCCTCCCGGAACAATCTGGAATTTTTCTGATTAAAGCTTGCCACAGTACCATTGACAAAGTGTTGCATCATCCTGCCAAAGCCATTATGGCAAATCTTGGTTATTTGCCGGGTGGTGATCAGGCGTTGGTCACACGTCCGGACTCAACCTTGGCTGCACTGGAGCAGTCACTTGGGCTGCTGGCTCCTGGAGGACGCCTTGTTGTGACTGTTTATCCGGCACATCCGGGTGGGGGAGAAGAGGGTGATGTGGTGGCTTCTCTTCTTGCACTGCTTCCATGTGATGCTTGGCAGGTTTTGCGCCTGACGGTTGTCAATAGTCCTGAAGCACCATATCTGCTCGTTGCAGAACTCAGACAGTTCCTCTCCTAAAAGTAGAGCAACCTCTTGGTTTACCTACCTGTGTGCTAGTCAGGATATCCCCAGCAATCAATTGCTTTTTTTTGCTTCAATCGCTAAACTGAGCCAAGCTTCGTTGGGGGGGAACCAATTCTGATGCGTCGTATTTTCCACATAATCCTTTTCCGTTCATCTAATCCTTCCGGTGTCACGCTCGTTGAACTCATGGTCTCGCTGGTCATCTTTTCCATTGGTGTTCTGGCTGTTATGTCCATGACTTTGATGAGTATTAACGGCAACGCACTCGCCAACCGAATGACCCAGGCTAACTTGCTGGCCCAAGAGAAGATGGAAGAACTTCTTCTTCAGGATGTTACCACCCTCTCTGCTAGCTCCGATGCACCCGACAACTACTCAAGAGTCTGGCTGATTGAAGCGAACGACTCAACGGTTCCGGACGATAATTCACAATGGATAACAGTCACAGTTAGCTGGGTCGATAATAAAGGCAACCACCAGATGCGCCTCAAATCTTATGCTCGGGAGCTATAGCATGAACCAACGAGGAATGACCTTGGTGGAAATCTTGGTGGTGATGGTGTTGGCCTCAGTCGTTGGTATGTTTGTGATGAGTTTGTTTGTTACTTCGAACCGGACTTTTATGGATCAGAATAAGATTTTGGATGCCCAGCGGGATGGGCGTCTTGCCATGGAATTCATTGCCCAGGCTTTGCGGGAGGCCGGTTTGAATCCTCTTAATTCCCCAAGCTTCAATGGGGTTGGCGGGATAATCCCTGTTTTACCCGTAGACCCCTCAGCCCCTGATGCTATCCGAAGTATCTGGTTCGATAGAGACTCCGATCTTGATGGGGTGCTCGATTTTGGTGAAAATATTTTGCTGGAATTTAATTCTGGAATTATAAAACGGACTTTTCGTGACGAGAATGGAACTCCCGTCTGGTCGCAAGACATCGCTAAGAATGTTACTTCATTACAGTTGAAGAGTTTTGATGCATCCGGGGTGTCTTCGCCCGCTAATGTCGATGACATTAGATGGTTTGAGTTAAGTGTAAGCTTTAAAGATACCAAATATCGCGGTGGCGATTTTACCCGTACTTATTCGACCCGAGTTGACTTGCGCAACCCTTGAGGTGGCAAGGATTTATGACCGATGAATGTACACAATAATGAAGATGGCCGGGTTATTATCTTGGTCCTGATCACGGTCTTTACTCTTTCGGCCTTCTGGGTTGTTGCGCTGACATCGACGGGCTATGAACTGCAGTGGGTTGGCGGCAGCAAATCAAAAGCTCAGAAGTTTTTTGATGCTGAAGCAGGTCTCAATGTCGCCATGGAAAAATTTGGTGACTTCGCCGATTCATTAAGTGCGGATGTCACTACGGCCGTGGTTTATAATACGATCAAGGATCCAACCTCGGCAGCAGATCCGGTAAACCAGCGTGTTGTCGCTGAGATTACACTGCGGCCTATCCAGAGTGATGCTGGTGTTGCTGTGACCAATGGCCAACCGGCTCAAAGACATGAATCTACGCCCCCTGCCGGTTCCAGTTCGGGCGTCAATAGCACTGTGACCAGGCGTTACAGCATCAACTCGGTAGCAGGTGGCAAGGAACTCCAGATTGGGGTTTATCGAATTGTACCCAAGTAGTCTCAATTAAAAACATTGTGTCGGGGGTCCATATGTTGAAACGGAATATTTTCTGTTTGTTCATTTGCATAATATTCTTTATGTCAATAACCACAACGTTTGCCGATGATTTGGAAATCTTTGGAGGGTCGACAGGAGGCGTTCCGCCGAATGTTCTGATTATTTTCGATAATTCATCAAGTATGGTTCTTAACGAGATCGATGGAGAAACACGTTTGTCGATTGCTAAGCGTGTTGTAACGGATTTGGTTAATGATTCGGACAATGAAAATGTTCGTTTCGGTTTGATGAAATTCAATTCTAATAAAAATGGTGGTTATATAGTTGAGCCGTGTGAGTCCCGAGATGACAACTCAACAATTGTCACTGCAATAGATGCCATAGACCCATCAACGGATAGTGACAATTATACCTTTACCCCGCTGGCGGAAACCCTTGCTGAAGCGGGCCTTTATTTCGCAGGGGAAACGAGTTGGTTCAACAATATTACTTACGAATCACCTGTAGATTATTCCTGCCAAAAAAATTACATTATTCTTATGACGGACGGTGCTCCTACTTTTGATCTGGATGATAAACTGTCAACGGAGATCTACATAGATGGTAGTGCTGCTAGCGGTGACGCGGATGGGGATGGTTGTGATCCAAATGGTTGTGACGAACCTGGAAGTCAAAGTGACGACAACTTGTATGACTCTTATCCTGGTGATGATGATGAGGGTTATGGCTCTGATTATCTCGACGATGTCGCCTATTATCTTTTTCATAATAACTGCAAAACATCTCTTATATCGAGTGGCGACGAATATAAGACGCAATTCATACGCACCCATACAATTGGCTTCGCGACAGAGCAACAGCTTCTGGAAGACACTGCTGATAATGGTGGCGGGTTGTACAAATCTGCGGCCGATGCTGGTGAATTGACAACTGTCTTAGAAGAAATTTTGGCTAGTGTAGCAGCGGAAGCCAACGCCACCTATGCTCCTCCGGTGATTCCCCGTAATCCCGACAACCAGATTCAGGCTGGCAATAAGGTCTACATGCCCTTCTTCAAGCCGCAATCAGATGGCCGCTGGATGGGTAACCTGAAGGCATATAATTTAGTAGATGGCGTCTTGCTGGACGTTAATGACGTTGTAGCCACTTATCCAACTGATCCAACTGCAGCTGGCTATATTGCTGGCAAGGAGGGTTATATCAAGCCCACAGCCCAGTCTTACTGGTCTAGCGCAGCCGACGTCTTGGACGTTAGCAAAGGGGGGGGTGGAGAGCGTCTGAATAGCAATAATAGCCGTAATGTTTATACGTATACCTATGTCGATGAGACTGCCAATTACATTGATACCTCGAGTAACGCAACGCAGCGGAAACTTAGCCACCAGAATAATGAATTTAAAACCACAACCAATAATCGACTGGAAGCCCTCCTCACTGCAATTTATCCGACCACACCTCCTGACGACCTTGTCAACTTAACGCTTGATGGGACAGATGTGATCTACGCTGATGGCACGATAGCTCCTTGGACTTTGGGGGATATCGTCCACTCCGAACCATTAGTGGAAAGCTATACTCAGGATTGCAATGGTGATGGCAATACCCCGGATGACTATATTTTTGTCGGTGCTAATGACGGTATGTTACATGTGATCTGTGCTGAAGATGGAGGTGAGGAATGGGCTTTTGTTCCACCAAAGCAGTTGACCCGCCTGCATCTTCTGGAGAGTGGCTCCCATGACTATTTTGTTGATGGTTCTCCCGTAATTGAAACTCTTGTTGATGGCGGGAGCACTGTCAAGATGTTGTTCTTCGGCGAAGGGCGCGGGGGTGAACGTTATTATGCTCTCGACGTCACTGACCCTGCAGATCCTTATTGGAAATACCAGGTGATTGAACAAAAGCTGCAGAATGCTGATGGTGACGAGGCTGTCCTCGGCCAATCTTGGGCAAAACCTCAGCGAAAACGAGTACGCTACCTTGATAGTGGCACTGAGACGTTTGAAGATGTGTTCCTGTTGGCGGGTGGCTACGATCCTCGCTATGAGACCAACACCTTTCCTGCATCTATACCGCAACCAACTGAAATAACAGGACGTGCCATCTACACCATTAATGCACTAACCGGATCCTTGGTCGGCTTGAATATTAACGGCGGCAACTGGATTAACCTCGATACCAGCTTGCCGGAGATGCAGCATTCGATTCTCGATGTCACAGCGTTTGATGCCACCGACAGTGACTATATCAACCGTGCTTACGCCGGCGATCTAGGTGGCAAAGTATTCGGTGCAAAATATGATGCTACCGATGATAAGTGGGAGAAACTGGTTCTGCTCGATTTGCCCGCAACGGTCGATTACGTAAACACAAGCAGTGTTGCGACGACTGATCCTCTGGGGCAGAAATTCATGACCAAGCCGGATGCCACCATTGAGTATGACGGTGAGTGCCTCTACTTCGGAACCGGCGATCGTGAACATTTGACTAACACCGACAATGTCGATGCCTTTTATACGATTTGTAACAAGTGGGATCCGGCAGAAGACGCAGATGGTAATGATATCGTCGACGTAAATGGTGACGTCGTTTATAAGAATGTTGATTTTGTTACTGACTTGGTCGATGTGACCGACAACCTGGTTCAGGATGGCACAGCAGCGCAAAAAGCGACTGTCAATTCAGCACTCAACGATGGCTCCGGTTGGTTTATTCGTATGGAACATGATGGAGAAAAGATTACATCATCACCCAAGGTCATCGATGGCAAGGTCTTTTTTAATACCTTCACGCCGGGCGTGGATACCTCTGTTTCAAACGACCCCTGCACAACAGAATTTGACTTAGGTGTTTCTCGACTGTATGCCGTTGACCACAGAACCGGTGCGGCGGTGATGAATCTTGATGGTAGCGATGACGAACTGACCAAAACAGACAGGTCTGCTACCATTGGTACTTCAGTTACACCGGACCTGGTTTTGACCACAATTGGTGACGTAACCACACTGGTGGTCGGTTCTGCTGGCAAGTTGTTAATGATAGATGTAGATAACAATGCAGTCCTCAGGCGCTACTACTGGCGCCAAATCAAATAATTCTTCGTCGAGAACGAAGTTGACCGACATCTTACTTGTTTTGATATGGCCATGAAATCCAACATCGCCCTCAGCTACATCGCCATGCTTTCCGTCGTCGGTTTCTTCCTCTGGGTGATCCGCAACTTCGTCCTTGCCCTGCGTAAGAAAAACCAAATTATCCCAGTAATCTCTGCCTCCGATCAAACGACAGAAGAAGACAAAAAAACAATTGACTGGGCAGTCCACATTTTTCTCAGTAAAGAAGATGACATCCCTATTCCAGGTCGGTTGATCTCCATTAGCAAGGCGTACGCTTTTATGGAGAGTTCAGCCTGTTTGAAGACAGACCAGGAGATCTCCCTCTATGTCGATGTGCAGGGAAGGGATCAGGTGCGGTTAACTGCTAAGGTGATCTGGGCGCGTGAAGGACGTGATGGCAGGAATGCTGCGCAACTTAGTTTTATAAATCATAGTGTCGATGAGAAAAGAAACTTGTTCCAACTGGCCTGATATTTAAGTAGTTGCTATTCAGGTTACGATTAAAGATTGTCATTCCCGAGGGTGTAATCGGGAATCCAGACCTTAAAAGATGGATCCCCGATAAAACCATTCGAGGATGACAGATGTTTTACCACTTTGCGTTACCAGAAAGGGCCGATACTTAATGTATCGGCCCTTTGTCCTTCTTCTGCCTGCAATAACTTCAGTCGTGACTATCCTTCTGGTGGAGTGATCACAAGAATCACCTCAACGCGACGGTTCTTCTGGCGGCCTTCCTCTGTTTCGTTCGTGTCTATCGGTTGACTTTCTCCGTAACCGCGCGGTGTCATCAGGTGGGCAGCAATTCCGAATTTCTCAACCAGGTATTTTTTGACTGTGGCAGCACGACGTTTGGATAGCTTCTGGTTGTATTCATCTGGTCCTTTACTGTCGGTATGACCGGCAATCAGGAACCTGATCTCTGGGTATTTGTTGATGAAATCAGCCGCTTCACGTAGTTTCTCGTGGTACTCGGGGCGGACTTCCGATTTGTCAAAATCAAATTCAATCTGCATGGTGAACTTGATTGGGCAACCGTCCTTGTCAACAATCATACCTTTCTCTGTACCGGGACACTTGTCGCGACTATTGAGTACGCCGTCACCATCATCATCACCGTCAACAACCTTCTTGGGTGGTGGTGGAGACTTTTCGACTGGAGGACAACCTACAGCATCAACCATAACGCCTAGTGGTGTGTCAGGGCATTTATCACGGATGTCGGGGATGCCGTCTCTATCGCTGTCGAGTGGAGGTGGTGGGGATGGCATGATGCCGCCAAATTGCCAGTAGAGGCCAGCCATTGCAAGAAAGTTATTATCGATGTTGTCATCGCCATTGTGGTCCCAGTCACGGTCGGAGTGAAAATCGATGACGTGACGCAGATCCATGCGCAGAGCAGTATTCTCACTTAAAAAGTATTTGGCGCCGACGCCCCAGTTCATCATGTAGTCTGTATCGTCATCGTAGCCGTCAACATCGAAGTACATGCCACCAAAACCGGCGGATACATAGGGTACAAAGGGACCGTCAGGATTGAAATGATAGAGTGCATTCATGCCAAAAGACCAGATGTCGATATCCTCATCTGAAGCCCCGGACAGGTCTGTTTCCGTTGGTGTATAACGAAGTTCAAGCTCTGCGGACCATCGCTTGCTGATATTGTAGCCGAGAGAGAATCCTCCAACTACGGAGTCATTTGTGTTCTGATCCCCTTCAAAGCCATGATAGCCAACCATTGGCGAAAGACTGAATGCTCCCTCGCGTTGTCCAGCGTACACCGTACCTGCCATGCATAGTGTCGCAACCAAGGCTGCCATTAAGCCAATTTTATAATACCTCATACACCGACCTCCTCCATAGATAGGTAAAGACCTGTCTTAATTTGCTCTAACTGCTTGATTCAGGAATCATAGCAGGTGTTTGCCTGCTTGCAATCGTTCCACTTGAATTTCATAGATAAAAGGTTATAGCAAGCAGAAATGCCCCTTGAAAAAGAACTACCTGTTTGCGTTGCAAAGGGGCAAAGTGTTTTAAGACAGACTTCTTTTACATGGTGATCCTGATGTCCTCAGCGAGGTATCCATCCTCGAGACGGATCACCCGCCTGGCCTGGGAGATAACCCTGTCGTCGTGGGAGCTGAAGATAAAAGTGGTGCCTTTTTCCTGATTGAGCTGACGCATCAGATCGAGAAGATCTTCTGCGGTGTGAGAGTCGAGGTTTGCGGTTGGCTCGTCCGCCAGAATGACCTGCGGGTTTGCGGCCATAGCCCTGGCGATAGCGACCCGTTGCTGTTGTCCTCCGGAGAGGTCGGATGGGCGTCGATCTTCCAGGCCGTCGATGCCAAGATCGGCAAACAGCTTACAGACTTTTTCACGACGGAGACGTTTTGGAACCTTCTGCAACATAAGTGTGAACTCTGCGTTCTCAGCAGCAGTTAAGACCGGAATCAGGTTGTACGACTGAAAGATGAAACCGATATGTTGCAGACGGAAATCGGCAAGTTGCCGGGGACTCGCTGTGCCAAGGTCGATACCACTGACAATAACCTGGCCTGTCGACGGACGATCCAGGCAGCCAATCAGGTTCAATGCCGTTGTTTTGCCGCTTCCCGACGGCCCAGCCAGTACGGCGAATTCGCCTGCGTCGAAGGTGAGAGACAAATCAGTCAGGGCTTGCACTTCCTGGCTGCCCAAACGATAGATTTTGGAAACGCTTTTTAGCTCGATCAATGACATTAGGATACCCAACGATCACTCTGTTGTCTTAGGGTTTAATGATGCCGCATCCCCTCCACCGGGGTGATGCGTCCTGCTTTAATGGCCGGATAAAGGGCCGCCAGTAGTGTCAAACCGACTACGTAGATGGCGATCTGGATCATCCAGCCAGGATTCCAGTTTGCACGCAGAATCGGATCGAAGATGACGCCCCCGAACTCTAGTGTTTCTGGGACAAGGTCAGCCAGATTGATGCCGACTGCAACCAGGTACCAGGTCGCAAGACTGCCGAGCAGTGTGCCGAAGGCAGCAGCGAGTAGCCCGAGTGACAGGGCCTCAAGCATGATCATGCCACGCAGGACCATCGGTTTACTGCCCAGGGCGAGGATGACACCGAATTCACGCATGCGCTCCATGACTGACATGAGCAGGGTGTTGATTACCCCGATTGTGACGATGAGCAGTATAATCAGAAAAATGAATTTCTGGCTGGCGTAATCCAGCTTGATCGCATTCGCCAGGTTCGGCATAGCGCGTTCCCAACTCACGGCTTCGATGTCTGGACGAGCTGCAAGCATTGTTGTGATTTGCCCCAGTACCGATTGTTCATAGCTTGGATTAGATAAAATAACGGCCAGTTCATGAACTGAACTGGAACTGCCGGTAAGCAGACCGGCCCGCTCACGGCCTACCAAAATCAGTGAGCCGTCAATATCTTTCATACCTGAGCTGACCACCCCTCGTACACGCAATAGCTCGCTGTGCAAGGTTCCATCCTGGTGCTGCGCGGTGACAACGAACTTCTGACCCGGTTTGATCTGCAGTTCGTCAAGCAGGCGCGCGCCGACTACTGCATCGCGCGAATCGGCAGAACGGATCATAGCGTCTTCGGTAAGTGATTTTAGAAATGGGTTGATCTGACGTTCACGCTCAGGATCGACGCCGATCAGCAGAATACCACGGCTTTCTCGACTTGATTGTGCCAGGGCCGGGATATAGAGGCGCGGCAGAACCTGCTCAACGCCATCAATCATTTCAATCTCAGAGACCAGATTGAGATCTTTGAAATGCAACGCTTCCTCACGACCCGCAAGGTAGTTTTGTTGATAAACTGCAATATGTCCGGAACCGGCCCTCACGCCGCTATCAACCATGCCAGCATAGACGCCGGCAGAGAGATTGTGCAAAGCCTGCACCAGCATGATACTGAAAGCGATTGCTGCCAGGGTGATAATGGTTCGACGCCGATTGCGCCAGAGATTTTTCCAGGCGAGGTGGAAGTAATCTATCATCAGTCCTCACGTACCGCGGCTACCGGGTCGAGGCGTGCCGCCCGATTGGCTGGCAGGAAACCAGCAAAGAGACTGACAAGCAAGAGCATTCCCGCGGGGACCAGAAAATTACCTGATTCAAAAACCGCATGCAGACGCGGCAGGATGGTGCCACCGGCGTATGTGACCGGTGTGATATATGCGGACAGGTCGATGCCAACCTGCTGCATGTAGAGGGTCATGATAGCCCCGCAGAACAGTCCGATAGCCAGGGCTATGATGCTGAGCAGTAGAGTCTCTAACAGTACCAGACCGCGGATGCTCCAGGGGCGCATCCCCTGTGCCATGAGAATGCCAAATTCTCGGGTCCGTTCCATAACCGACATGAAAAAAGTATTGAGGATGCCGAGACCAGTGGCCATGTACAGGATTGTGACAATGATCATGCGGCTGACATCATAGGCGGCAATGACCTCGCGCATCTCTGGCAGCAAGTCACCCCAGTCGAGGACCTCGATATTTCCAGACAGGTGCGGGGCCATCCTGTCAGCAACCTGGGCGGCGATCATGGGGTCGTCAATGACCATAGCAACTTCGTGGATACGTCCTGGTAAGACCAGAACCTGTTGTAGCCATGGCAGCGGTGCCAGTACCAGGTTATTGTCATGCCTGCTGTCGCCGGTGGCGAAGATGCCGCTGACGATCAGCAGGTCATTGCCAATCGACCCGTCGGCGGCCTGGGTAATGAAAACCAGCTCGTCACCCGGTTGCACTTTCATCTTATGTGCGAGTCCCTGACCGATCAGAGCGCCGTTGTGTTCCTCTGCTGTGGGATAATGCCCTGCCGTCAGCTGACGCTGTAGCGAGGTGACCTGTTGCTCCAGTTCAGGGATGATGCCGAGCAGCTCGACTGGTTGACTGGTCTCAGGGCGGGAGAGCAGGCCGAAGCTACGCAAACGCGGCGACTTCCCGGTTATTGCAAGCTCTCTATCTATGGCTGGTAGGTCAACAATGTCGATAGGGAGGTGAGCGTAAAGGTCGCGACGCAGGTGGTACTCGGGATGAGCAATGACCAAGTGGCCATAGTATTGCTCGGTCGCCGAAGCCAGCATATCCTTAAACATGCCAGAAAAGACGCCGAGCGCAAGAATCAGCAACGCAGCTGAAACTACCATTGCTGAAAGAGTCAGCAGGGTGCGTCGCCGGTTACGCCAGAGATTGCGAAAGGCCAGGGTTAGCAGCATGATCAATCTTACAGCTTTTTGTCATTGAATTACTTCTTCGGAGGCCGACTGGCATAAACCAGAACCTTGCGGTCTGTATAGGCCTCAACTTCTCCGGCAAAGGTTTCGATCTGAAAGTAATCCTGAACTTTTTCCGGAGCTTCCACGAAAAACTTATTGAGTTCGGAAATCGCATCACGTTTCATGCCGGCGCGTTTCGCCCATGTCGGGAAATCATGCGTCTTCGGGATGATTGCTGTTTCATGCAAGATGAACCCAGCCTCCTGTATCATTTCGCGCCATGCTTCTTCGGTAAAGGCCTGGATATGAGTTGGATCCCGCATCTTTTCCATGGTCTGATACCATTCGGCAATTTCCGGATCGTCGTGCAAAACTGTATCGACGATGGCTATCCGTCCGCCACGGCGTAGCACGCGATGAAATTCGCTCAAGGCTCGTGCAATATCTGGGAAATGATGGGGAGCAACGCGACAGGTCAACAGGGTGAAGGCTCCAGCTGGAAAGGGCAGGTCTTCGGCGTCCGCTTCACGAAAAGTAATATTGTCCACGCCGCCTTCTTCACTGATATGCTCCTGGGCCTTTTTCAGCATGACCATGGTCAGGTCAGAGGCAACGACACTGCGGACCAGAGGCGAGAAACGTAGAGCGGTATGCCCACCGCCGCAGGCAACATCAAGCATGTTGTCATCAGGCATAGGTTGTAGCAGGCGTACCATAGAGTCTAGATCGTCCCCTGTGGAGAAACCCTTGTCATGGATGTAGCCATCGGCTGCTTTGCCAAATTGTTCTCTGACCTTGTTCTTAAATTCACGCGTCATTACACACTCCTCCTTAATTGACAACCGATTATAACACCAGTTCGGGAAAAAGCTTGTCAGGAAATGCACCATCTGGTAATAAAACTCGATTGTTTGGGAAGTTTTTAATGCATAGAAACGATCTTGGCAAGATGAATCTGAAAATTCGTCCTCTATTTTATATGCTAGCAGCTTTTCGGATTATCAGGGCTGAAGCGAAAATTTGAATGTTTGAGGCCAGATTTTAGCTCATTTGAAAGTAATAGCCGTAGCTATTGGTCGAAAAGGAGCTGAGATATGGGCCAAACAGGCTAATTTGCAGCCAGCTCATTGATTGTCCGACAGGCTGCTCGCTCGCTCGGATTTTACTGTTCAAGCAGTTTAACTACAGTGTCTCAAGAATTGGGAACGGCTCTTGCTAAGTAAGCAGGAGTTGTTTTTATTTCACCTGGCAGCCTGTGATTGATAGTCAATGAACTGGCTTTGAACAGGGCTCAAATGCAGGCTTCTAACGGTCAGAAAACTGTTTTGTGAATATTCGTCAGACAGAAACCTGACCTTTACTGGAATTGATCAATGGAAGATTTGCCAAATACTCTGCTCGAACTCGTCAAGGGGCTTGGTGAAGAATTTCTTTATATTCTTCCTTACTTGGCTCTTGGAGTCTTCTTCGAAGCTGTCATCCGTACACTCAAATGGCATGTCAAGATACGCAAGGCTTTAACTCATTACGGGATTCTGGCTATTCCGATGGCGACTTTGCTCGGCGTGGCTAGTCCCCTCTGTGCCTGTGCAACTCTGCCACTGGTGATCTCACTTTTGGTCGCTGGCTTGCCTTTGGCTCCGGCCATGGCTCTGCTGGTGACCTCACCTTTGATGAGTCCTGCCTCTTTTACCATGCTTTCCGGGATGCTGGGCACCAACTGGGCATTGACAGTGCTGGTCTGTGCTGTGCTACTGGGCCTGTTTGCCGGTTACGCAACCCACTTTTTGCGGAGAAAAGGTTTTGCTGAAGAAGAAATTTTCCGTAAGGCGTTGCCGCAAGGAGATTTCCACGATCCAGACTATCCGGTTGAACAGCTGCGCTGTGAATGTGGCCAGCAACTTTCGCATCGGGTTAACCGCTGCACCCACAATAAGTTTTTGGTGTTTTTAGCGCGATTTTGGGAAGGCAGCCTGAAAATCAGCAAGTTTGTTTTGATCGGCTTGGTGATCGAAATCGTAGCTTTAACTTTTATCCCAAATGGTTGGATCACCGGTCTGCTTGAAGGGCAGGGTATCTTGCCGATCTTCACTCTGACCCTGGCGGCTATCCCACTGCACCTCCCCCAGGTGACAGCTGCTTCAATGCTCTTCGGTTTTTACCTCCCCGATCCTGGTCAGGTGATTCCTTTGGCCAAAGGTGCTGGCGTCGCCATGCTGGTCGGCGGGCCGGTTACAGCCTTGCCGGTCATGGCAGTGTTTGTCTCCATGTTCAAGCCGCGCGTGTTGTTCCTGTACATCTCTCTTTGTGTTGGTGGCACCATTGTGCTGGCATTGATCTTCAGGGCTTTGCCGATAACGATTTAGTTTCTGTCCGGAAACCGCCCTTTTTCGCAATCTCGGCGTCAATCTGCACATTTGATTGTGCGGCGTAAAGTACTACGCCTCCGCTCAAATACTTGATTTCCTTGACCTTGCGAAAAATTGCTGGTTTCCAAGTCAGAAACGGACACTGCACCCATACAGATTCTCTGGATGGGCACTAAATTAACGACAGCGGAATTTTATCAACATATCCGATCATGAAAAGTTTTCATCATGGCACAAGCAATTAAACAGGTGAAACCGGGCGACCGGGTCAAAATAAATTTTAACGGGATGCTGAAAGACGGAACTCTCTTTGACACGACTTACGAAAAAGACGAGTGTGTGGATGATGACTGCGGTTGTGATGATGGTTGCGATGGTGATAACTGCGGTTGTGGTAGCGAGGGTGGTCCGATGGAGTTGGAGGTTGGAGCTGAGGAATTCTTTCCCCAGATCGAAGAGGCTCTGATCGGTATGTCCCCCGGCGACAAGAAGACTCTCACCATCTTGGCCGCAGACGCTTTTGGCGCATACAATGTGGAAATGATCTCTACTGTGCCACGCAGCCAGTTTCCCGTTGGCATCACCCCAATGATCGGTGATGATCTCGAGCTGGTCAACGACGATGATGAAAGTATGATTGTCACGGTTATTGAACTGGATGATGTTGAGGTCACACTTGATGCCAATCATCCACTAGCAGGTGAAAACTTAACCTTTGAAGTGGAATTGGTCGAAGTTCTCTGAACCTTTTACCGGGACTGTCCTTTTGATTCGCAGGTTGTTAAGTAATATTTCTGGGACAGTCCCCATGCGGGGACAGTCCCTTAACGTGCCATCTATTTTTCCTCCTGTTTTGCCTCAAGAAAACCGATTAAATGGCCGACTGCCTGTGTCAACTCTTCTGGAACATCAGGAATGCCCTGTAGGCTAGTCGACAACCGCTTGGCTGCCATCAGCGCATTACGATGTTGATGGATTGTCTTTTGCTCCGGCTGGTGGCTGTGTGCCATGTCACGGAACCGTTTGGCAATTGATGGATGATTACGTTCTTCTTCAATAACGGCCTGACGCAGTTCACTATATTCTTCCATGCTGAATTGCTTCTCCTCGTCAGCTTGACGAAGCAGATCCACGGAACGATAGTCAGGTAGAGGCCACCCCTCTTTACGATGTAGAAGTCCTGGCTCCTTGCGTTCGAGAAAGCGGAAGGCTAATAGCAACTTCTCTACTGTCTGCCGACGGATGCGAACTTCCTTGGTGCAATAGTCCTCGAACGATGTAAACCCCCACTCAGAAAATCTTTTATTGTTGCTGACCTTGGTCAACCATTCACCGAGTTCGACCCAGGATGATTTGAACTGCTTTGCCGTGGCTAGCACCTGGTAGCGCTCCGACTCAGGCGGCAGTTGCTGCATGAGTTGTTCAATATGTTGTGAACCTTTGGATTTCTGTTCTGCTTCCATGGCAACCTCCTGAAGTGGGTGCGAAATGATAACATAATCGAAAAACAGTTCAGTCAAAATCATTATTTATGGTTGGTTGCTTTTACGCTATCGTGATAATTACTTGGTAACCACTGAATTGCAGTCAAAAGCATGTTCCGTACTTAAATCAGGACTCTTTGCACTTTGGCGCCTTTGCGTAAAATGATTCGAAAGGTTTTATAAATGTCTGGTAAAAAACGTAACCGTTGTGTCATTGGTTCTGAAACTGCTCGCATGCTCAACCTTGGTCATCCCTGGGTGATTGCTGATCGTTACACCTCGCGCTGGCCTCAAGCGGCATGCGGTAATCTGATCGAACTGAGATCAGAGAGTGGCGAATCGATGGGAACCGCTCTCTACGATCCAACCTCTCGGATTATCGCCCGGCGTTTGTCTGCAAGGAGTATCGATTTAGATCGCAACTGGTTGGTGCACCGCCTTGAGCAAGCTCGAAAGAACCGCAATTGGCTCGATTTTGGTGATACGACCGTTGCTCGTCTGGTGAACGCGGAAGGTGATGGACTGCCTGGCCTGACAGTTGATCGTTACGGCGATTTTTTGATGGTGCAGTACTACACTTTGGCTTGGGAAAGTCATTTACCATTGATCGTGACAGCTTTGCAGGAAGTCTATGCTCCTCGGGGAATTTATGGCAAGTACCGTCCGCAGGAGACTCGCAAACTTTCTGCGGGGAAAAAGGGGCGTCCTCCTCAGAGTCGTCTGTTAGCCGGGCAGAAGGCATCGACTGACCTGACTGTTCGTGAAAATGGTTTGCTCTATCGCGTTGATCTGATCAAAGATCTGCACACGGGTCTTTTTCACGATCAGCGCAAAACCCGATTGGAGTTCCGTCGTTTAGCAGCGGGGTGCAGTGTTCTCAACTTGTTTGCCTACACCGGAGCCTTCTCGGTCGCTGCTGCTGCCGGTGGTGCCGTGCAAGTGACCAGCGTTGATGTCGCTGGACGTTATCTGGACTGGGCATGTGAAAACTTTCGACTCAATGAAATCAGACCTGAAGGGCATGAATTCATCACTGGCGACTGCTTTGTTGAACTTGACCGGATGGCCAAAGCAGGACGTTTCTTTGATGTCATCCTTATGGATCCACCCAGTTTCTCAACGACTCGCAAGAGTCGCTTCTCAACCAGTGGCGGTACTGCAGATCTGGTTCAGAAAACCCTCCGGTTACTCAACCCGGGCGGACTTCTGGTGACCTCATCCAATCTGCAAAAGATGTCGCTAGAAAGTTACCTGAAGGAGTTACGCAAGGGTAGCCTGGTGACAGGCCGACATCTGCAAGTTATCAGCGTCTCTGGTCAGGCGGAGGATTTCCCTTTCACAGCCAGTTTTCCTGAAGGAAATTATCTCAAATACGTGGTTTCAGTCGTGCAAGATAAGATCTGAATCGAGTCACTTCTCATTTAGGTTGTGGGCGAGGTTTCATTCTCCGAGGGGCCTTCTTTTTCCGGGGGTTCTTCGCCAACCTGGGCACGAAAGATGTCGTGGTAGAGGAATTCGTAACCGCTGAGTCGCTCTTTTGCCAGAACCGGGTGGCCAAGTGGAAGAATGACAAACGGGCGGGATTGTTCGCCCCCCACTGAACCATGCCCACCAACCTGATCATCAAAGCATGCAATGCCCTCTTCATCAAGGGCCCCAAAGATGATGAGGTCACCACAACGTGCACCTAGGCCGAAACGGTGTAATTCTTCGAGTAGTTCATAGGGGGCGCCATACGGCCTGAGAAACGTCAACTCATGCTGGTGAAAACGTGGGTTGTCAGTGACGCAAATTTGTCCACTCTTATGGAAAATCATCAATTCCCCGCTCTTCTCTCCCCGCGCCAGAACAAAACCAATGCCTTTGTGTTTCCGTAAAAAACGTAACAGCATAGGTTGTGCCTGTTCGACTTCCTGCCAGTTGAGGGGTGTTGTTGAGCCGGTGATGTAGAGGTGTGCAAGGCTGCTTGAATAGGTGACAACCACACCCCCTTCTTGATCAATCTTGATTGTTTCCGGAACCAGCGCATGAATTTTCTTCTGCAGCTGTTCTTTGGTGCGTTGGTAGAGACGATGCCTCCCGCTCTTCTGCCGGGCTTCCAGTTCTTCATGCAGGTAACCGATCTGTGCCCTGGTAAATTCCAAGGCTCCGGACGAAACCGAGGCCGTCTGGTTCTCACGTAGAAAAGCGCTTATGGCTTCGCCAAGGGTGGCGCCGCAACGGTTCTGGAACGGGTAGCCAGGAGTTTGACCGTGGTCGGAGAGGATGACCAGCAGATAATCAGCGCCGGGGACATGGTCCAGCGCGCGAATAATCTCGCCGATGCGTCGATCGATGTACTGTAGATTTTTCAGCGCTGGCCAGGAGGCCGGGCCGAAGTGGTGGGCGATTTCATCGTAGCCACTATAGGTCGTGTAGATGCGTGGTGTGCCAGCATAGACTTCAGCAATCACACCAAAGGTCTGCATCTCACGCAGAATCACGTTACAGAAGATACGAATAAGTGGAAAGAGTCCCTCCTGAGTCTGCCAACTCTTCTTACGCCTATGATGCCATTCGTCTTTACGGTTAGTCCAGAACTCAACAAAAGTCGCGAAGAACATGCGGCAGGTTCGTAAAGGATTGACCAAGAGCAACAGGAAAATACGATAACCGCCGATACGGCCGAAAAGTGTCTCTGGGTGGGGCGAAGAGACTGTGAAGATACTGCGTTCAGCATCGCCATCCAGAATGTTCGAATAAGAGGCGCCACCTGTCAGCAGACCTCTTTCACCTGCGAAGAACTTTTCCCGAAAGCTTTGTACATGGTCAGGGTCGTTACAGGAAATAACTTGCCCGGTTTCCCTCTCGAACCAGCGAAATGCCGGGATGTCATGGTCGTTGCCATAGAAAAAGGTCGATTGAGCTGCAGGTGTTGTGCTCGGCAGGCCGGCACGGTACTCGACCAGTTTGTAGCCACGGCGCAGGTAGCGTTCCAAGTGGGGAAGGTAGCCCCGGTCAAGGGCTTGTTGAAGGTAAGGGAATGCCAGACCGTCGATCTGGATGCCGACGAACCCTTTCTGCTGGCCATCAATCAAACGTTCCCTGCGTTCCTTGCGGAAAGGG
Source organism: Deltaproteobacteria bacterium (assembly GCA_024279915.1). GTDB lineage: Bacteria > Desulfobacterota > Desulfuromonadia > Desulfuromonadales > BM103 > M0040. The sequence goes on along the minus strand of JAJRRB010000062.1, from coordinate 36,978 downwards.
AATAGTTTGATGCCGTAATAGCAACTGGATAGCCATCTGGTCAGCGCGCGGGGTGCCATGGCCCACATTATAGCAGATACCCCGCGAACTGAGAAATTGTTAACTTTCTACAGTGACCTTCAGGATCGTAATTGTCTCTGCTGGGACATCCTGATGCATGCCGCTGTTGCCCGTTTTGACCTGGCGAATGGCGTTAACTGTATCCATACCGTCGGTCACTTTGCCAAAGACAGCGTAACCAAAGCCTTGCGAAGTCGGTGCGGTGTGATTGAGGAAAGTGTTGTCGCCAACATTGATGAAAAACTGGTTGGTAGCGCTGTCGACAACTCCGGTGCGGGCCATAGCCACAGTGCCGAGATTGTTTTTTAACCCATTATCAGCCTCATTTTTGATAGGGGCTTTTTTGTTGTCCTTGTCACGCATATCTGCGGTAAGGCCGCCTCCTTGAACCATGAATCCATCAATCACACGGTGAAAGATGGTGCCTTCGTAAAAACCGTCGTTTGCATATTCAAGGAAGTTGGCTACGGTAATTGGAGCGTTGACGGCATCAAGCTCGAGGACAACTTCGCCCATGCTGGTCTCTATGCGGACTGTCGGGTTGGTGATTTCGGACATGTTTAATCTCCTTAAAGTTTAGTTGAAGTCAGATTTGGCGAAGGTATAACACGAGAAGTGTACGGGGGCAAGATTGGGATTTAGAGCCCAATTAAGAATTTACCAAACTCTCATTCGTCAGTTGGTGCAGGCGTACTCACAATCGACGTAGAATCATGTTGGGGGTTGTCATCATCGATCCAGGCAATCATCAAGGTGTAGCCGACCGCCAGCAGAACCGGGCCGATGAAAAGGCCGATGACGCCGAATGCTATCAGCCCGCCGATGACACCAGCGAAGATCAGGAGCAGGGGCAAATTTGCATTTCTACGAATCAGCATCGGACGCATGAAACCGTCCAGGCTCATGACGAAGATCGACCAGATCAACATGGCAATCCCCCACCCCGTGCTGCCTTTCCAGAAGAGCCAGATAACTGCTGGGATCAAAACCGGGCCAGCGCCTATTTGGGCGATGGTCAACATGAAGATGAGAGCAGTCAGTAAGGGTGTGTAAGGGACTCCGATGACGGCCAGTCCGATCCCTGCCAGGAGTGACTGAACCAGGGCCGTGATTACAACGCCCTGTGCCACGGCTCTGATTGCATTGGCCGCGAGAATGGCAGTATTCTCACCACGTTCATCTGCTATTCTGTAAGCTAGTCTCCGCACCATTTTCGCAGCGGCTTCACCGTTCATGTAGAGCAGAGTTGTAAAAATAAGGGTCAGAATAAAATGGATCAATATTAGTCCGAAACCACCGGCCTGCGCCACCAACCATCCCGCTACCTCGCTGATATACGGAGTGAGTCGCTTGGCGAATTCTCCCTGTTCGGTTGCCGCCGCTTTTTGCCAGAGTTCGGATGCCGAGTTGCCGACCAGTGGTACCCGTTCAACCCAGTCGGGAGGCGCTGGAATCTCAAGAGTAGCTAGCTGTTTCCCTATTGCCGTAAGTTGAGGTGCATTTTCGACGATGGTTCCCACGGCGAGGGTGAAAGGGATAACGAAGATCAAGATCAGGAGGCCCATCATTACCATAACGGCAGGACGACGGCCCTTGACTCTCTCCTGTACAATAACCAGCAAGGGCCAAGTGGCAATAACGATCATGCTGGCCCAGATCAGTGCCGGTAGAAACGGACTTGTGATCCAGAAGCAGGCTACCAGCAGGGCGCCTATAAGGACGATGATCAAGGTGTTCCTGACCAGTTCTTTTTTTGGGGAATCAGTCATGGCTATAATGGCTTCGGCTGACAGACGTTTTCAGGCTTGCCTGCCTTGGCACCACATTTAGCACAGGCTACGGTCGGATTCGCTGAACGTTGATCCATTTCCATCATCATGCCCTTTTTGAAAAGTTTGCACATGTGAGACGGATGTTTTTCCGGTTTCCAGCAATCCTTATCTTTTTTGTTCATTCGCCGAACCTCCCAGCAACTGATTGATAACTCTCCGATATTAACATGAGTTGCAAGATAATCAATCCAATAGGTTAAGGTGTGATAGGAAATGCTTGGCGGGTGGCAGAGAGCATTAAAATTAAAAGGGCGCTGGATTCCCAGCGCCCTCTATAGAAGTACAGTGTAAGTTTGAAACTTACTTCTTATGGCAATCGTTACACTTGGTTGGGCCTTCCATCTTTTTGTGGCAAGCTTTGCAGGTTTTGTGGCCGAATTTTTTGTCGACTTCGATTTTGGCCGGAGTACCTTCGTGACACTTAGCGCAATCATCTGCCAATTTTGCCTGATGAGCTTTGTGGTCGAAAGTTACGGTGCCCTTCTTGCTGTCATAGGTGTAGCTGTCAGCAGCGATAGCAACGTTGGCACCGACGAAGGCCAGCAACATCATAATGATTACCAGTTTCTTCATTTTCATTCTCCTGTTTCAAAGTTTTACTTGGGCGAAATTGCCTCAATTCATTTGTACTGTTTATATTCTAACCCTGTTTTTAAATCATCAGACATCTAGGTGAATGTCGTTAGATGTCTGGTTCAATTGTTGTAATTACAGGCACTTATACATTGAGAAATCGAGCTTATCGACATTGTCAATTTTCATGTTTACTTGGTAGACATTCGCTTGCTAGACTCCCAGCATGAATCATCTCCATTACGACGATAAGTCATCCACAGTCTGTCTTGATGGCACAGCGGTCAAACGTATCCGTGAAGGACAACAGTTGACTCAGTTTTATGTCAGCAAGATGGTCGGAGTTACTACCGATACGATCTCCCGATGGGAAAACAAGCGTTATCCGACTATCCGGCGTGAAAATGCATTAAAACTGGCAGAGGCACTGGAGGTACCACTCGTTGACCTCTTGCTTAAATCTGCAGAGGATTCAGTAGAAGAAGTAATCCCTGTGCAAAAAAAATCACCACTCTTGTGGTTCATGTTTGTGTCATTGGTTGTAGTGGTTCTGTTTGTGCTCTTTTCCTCTCTTAATAAGTCTCCTTCTTTGCCGGTGTTGGTGACAGCAGAAAGGATTCTGCCGAATTTTGCTGGTCCGGGCAGTATCATTCCAGTGCAGGTTCGCATGACACACCGTGCCAGGAATGGTGGGGTTATCCTGCGCGAATATTTTCCCAAAGGGTGGAAAATCGTTCAGGCAAATCCGCCAGCGTCGAGCCTTGATAATGTAAATGGGATTGCACGTTGGATTATCAAAGCCGGTGATGACAGAGACCGGATTGTGTACCTGGTTCAGGTTGATCCTGCAGCCAGAGTTAATTCAGAGGGACGTTTCCAGGGGGAAATTGTCGCGAGCAGGAAAGGAAATCAGTCTGCCGTGACCATCCAGGGCGAAAGTAAAATTGCCGTTGCTCCCGTTCACTGGGTCGATGCGGATGGTAATGGACGAATTGATGATGGTGAAATGCTTGAGGGGTCTTTCACTATTGAAGATATGGCCGGTGTGCATATTGACTGGCAAGATCTTGAAGAACTCTGGGACGCTGGAAGTTATACTTGGGATAGTCAACAGGGGAAGTTTCTACCTCAAGTTGAACCGTAGTACTCTGGATCTTATCTGACTGGCAGTATCTGGTATTGTCTTACGTTCCATGCATACTAAATATCCCTAGGTAATGTAAGAATGAGTTGCGGCAGACATTATAGTAAACCTCTTTTCTGTCCAATCCATCTTCTTGCAAATCGTGACAAATAAGAAACGACCCCTGAGGACAATCCCCAAAGGCCGCGTCATCAGGGTCTGTTGTAAAATACAGGCTATTTATCAATAACCGTTTCAGGGCTATGTTTCAAGACCGATCAAACCAGAAGCTCAAAGCACCCCGGAAAATGTCCTATCTATGGGAACTTCTAAGATTTTCCACAGCGGGAGCCAAAACCAAAATTCAGTGTTTTCCATCTCACTACTATCTATTTGTTGGGCAGTGTCCTAACTTGTAGAGTAGCAAAATACCGGCTGCCAGCAGTGTATCTTGTATACGCACAAGCGATAAATAATAGGGAATTTCATATGTTTCTAGCCAGCAACTCCTCTATGTTCTCAGGAAGTCTACGCCGCGCTTCATCCAGTTCTGCTACAGTGAACAAAGGAGAATATTCAGGACGGAGCATAGTTGCTTCAATTGTGATATGTAGGCAATCGCATCCTGCCATCTTCAAATACCCAGAAGTAGAAGGATCACTTACCATAAGTTTTTTGCCGTCTGAACTGCACCTATTTTGGCCACCATGATTTTGATTCGTTTTGGATCATGCCCACAAATATTCGCTTAAATGTCATTTGTTTTCACCAGTGCTTTGTGAAACTTACTTTCTAGCTCGCTATAGATCATTTCAATTTCCTCCAAACCTAATTAGACGTGGCCTTTGTTTTGCGGTTCAACTCATTATTGATCAGTCGCGGTAGGAATGCTGGTTACCCGGCACCCCCCGCACAGATCCCGGCGTGCGGAATTACCGCACCGGCTCCTGCCTCAGGTCAAACGCAGAAGCTATTGACGCTTTGCCTCCCGTATCCTGTCCAGAACGCTCGACGTTACTTCCAGCCGCTGTGTGCTAGTCACGGTCGTCTGTTCAGAATTTCCCTTGGCCCAGGGCCTTTTCTCCACGAACTCCGCCAGTGGTTGGCCCGTATCGGGTTGAATACCTTTGTTCGCTCGCTTCACAGATACTATCCCCAGTCCGACTTCCCAAGAACGTTCATGTCGGACGTTCGGCATACACCTTCTCCGACCGGACCAACCACGTCACTGTTGGTCACTCTTGGGATCTCCAGGTTTCCGTGCATGGAGCTTGCATACATGCCCTGGTTCTCTGACTCCGTGGATTCAATGACGCTACTCACGATAACGTGACGCCCCATCAAGCCACAAGGTCGGCAACCCAAATAAGGTGATTTCGGAGTTCAATAGTCCGGCGTGCATGCCTCCTGTCAACGCTTCGCTGCCCCCCTTACGAGAGGCAAACGCATGACTCGGAATCATGGCTGGTCATTAGCCTTTACCATGTAGGGACTTTCACCCTACGATCCATGCCGACTTTTACCGGCGCTATCGACCTGCCCCCCAGTTTTTCTCACACTGATTCAAGTACTTTTAAATGTTTTTGAAATCTTCTTACATTGCTGGCATGCTTTTTTGTATAATTCTTGAATTACTAACTCTATTTCAGCGTTAAAAAGAATGCTTGGCAAGTAGATTCTACTAAATTTATCTGGCAAGGAGGAATTCGAAAACTGCATGTAGAGTCTATTGCTTATATTATTGTAATCGACAATTTTATATAATGGGAACTCATATGTAGAAAATTCTTGCTTCAAAATATTCGGTAACACGTTTACAAATAGTTTGTAATTCTCATTCATATATTTACGATTAATTTTTCTTGTTTTGTTAAATACTTGGATTGTCTGTTTTATTGATAGTTCCTCTTTAAACTTACATGAAGCAATCAGAACAGCTATTTGCATATTCTTTATGCCACCCTTGATTTCTCTAAGCTTGTCAAGTTTTCTTCGATAAATACATGCATTTAATAATGCTGAATCACTGTATGAATCAAATGACTTCCCGCTGTGATACTTTTTTAATAATAAAATTTCGTCAAATGCCTTTTCAAAATCGCCGAAGAATAACTGTCTTTCAAGCCCAACATAATAAATAAAAACATAGTCGAAACTAATTTGATCGGTAATATTAGATAGCCAATTTAGGTACTTCCATCTTTGATGAGGCGTTAAACATTTATAGTCTGGTTGGTAACCACCGGGTTCATCAACATCACCATTTGGTCTTGCTACGGGAAGGTTTGTGAAAATAGTACTAGGATCGTGTGGTTTTAGTTTTTCGGAAGTACTCTCACCTGAAAAATTAATTTCCACACAAATTCCAACAGTATGTGAAAAATTATCTTCAATTTCGTCATCAGAAACATAAAGTAATTCTGAATTATTCAAAGTTTTTATATAATCTTTGATAGAATCACTACTTTCTAAATTTCCGATATTACTTACTCTGCCAATCCTGACAATTCTGGATTTTTTTTTCAATAACGATCGAATCGTTACCCATATTAGTTATTTCTTTTATTAACAAATATTCTGCTCTACTTAACGAAAATTCATCAATCATTTCTTTATTTTCACTTTGGTATTTTAATTGTTGTTCTAAATTTTCTAAGTGTGTATCAATCATATTCATCCCCCTGGAAGCCATCAAATAAGACGTAAAAAACTTTATCTAAACGAGAACTAAAGTCAAAGTGATGGGTTCTTATTTATCCTTCCATAAGCATGTCATTTTCCCTTGTTCGGCAGTATCGCTCTAATCACGGAAATACATACCTAAAAGAACCAGTACGAAGAATGTTAGCCAGAAAAACTCTGCGCCAGTCATATCAGTAACCATACGTTTCGTAGGGAAACGCCCTTATTACCAAGATATCAAAATGCGACTTGTGGTGCCTAATTAAGAAAACTCCATGTATTGTTTTTATCTCGTTCAGAAAACATAGAAAGTACCCCTTGTATTCCCTATTGATAAAACTGAGGCTTTACAAATGGTCTGGCACCTGTTTGTCCACCATATATCAATAAATATCCGTCTAATACCCTAATATTAGAGCCCCTTGATAGGCAATAACTCTGCATGAATTGTACGACTTCTCTTCTTTTTGTATCATTATAAGTGGGTTTTTCAGGGTTGCTTCCAAATGGAATTATTCCTATTTTGACTGCAGCGCCCATAACCGCACTATCAGGTTTTATACAAGCATATCCTAGTGTCATTAAGAGGTGACAAAGGCTAGTCAGATTGTTAAAGAATGGCATTTGTGTTTGCTGAAGGTACTGCTGAATGGTTTTGAACTCTTTCCAAAACACATCGATGTCAGATTGATTTTGTAGCGCTACAGGTAATTTTGACGAACGAAGATAGGTCATAAACGAGGGATGCTGTTTCTTAATTCGCAATAAAGCTTGGGCACAACCTATCATTGCCTCTAACTTTTGTGGAAAGCGAATTGCTCCAATTTGGTCCCAATAATTAGCACGTAATTGCTCATGTTCAAGATTGGAAACAGCCTCTAAGTCGTAGTTCAAGAAAACCTTGTCAAAAAGGCTTTTATTTATAAGCTCAGTAACTCGCCGCGCTTGTGCTTGCTGGCTGTATGCGACTAGCTCGATGCATTGCTTTAGAATTTCACCATCGGACAGGTCAAGGGGTGAACTCCACTTAGAGCGTTCAGCGATGTCTTTTACAAGGGCAGGTGTTTGATATTCAGTGACCCTACTAATGATGTCATCAATTTTGCTGAAATGTGTTGTCTGTTGCAAATGGTTGTTTTGCATACTTCCCTCCATATTGATATTTTAGTCGTTCATTGTTATTGGTATAATTCCTCGTCTATTGTTTTACATAGAGATAAAGGGAGAGTGCGTCAGAATAAGTCAATTCTAGGGATTGGAGAAAGAAGTTGATGACTATCTTATTTATTCTCCCAAATTGTGGCGGGTTGTTATTTTGGGCTGTCATGCAAAATTCTTACTGACCCTGATAAATAAGAAAATTGCAACAACTCCCTCTGCTAAACTCAACTGAGCCTGACAGTGGACAACAGATCAAGTCTGACCACTTCACCTGAACAACCCTGATTCAGGCCCATAAAACAGAACAGCGCGCTCACGAATGCATGAGCGCGCTGCTTTTATCTTTTCTGTAGAGTCGTTCAAGTTGGTTTTGGGTTACAGAGGTTTTCTCCCCTGTTGACCTTGACTCCACAGTTTCCACAAACAAACTTTGGGTTTTCATACAACTTGTTGATCTTTTCATTGAGCATAGTTGCCTTTAACTGACACATATGTAGTTCACAGTGTTCCTCAGGATTGGAGCAATCGTTTTCTGACATGGTGTATCCTCCTTGGCTTTTTTAAAAAGTTAACGCAAGGATCTCATTCGTCAACCTCTCTCTGATGTTTTCTCCAATTCTGCAACAGATAAAGATAGATAAAAACATTGACAATCAGCACCATACTGCCCAAAAACCACTGCAATGATACAGTTAGTCCTTCTGGATAAATAAGTGGCACAAGATAATGATCGACGAAACCACCCTGGTATCCTTGGGCAGATGCCCGTTGCCTGAAATGATTCTCCAGTGGCGTCAACGGACAGATCCAACCTGCCCATTCTACCCAAACGCCCCAGATCATTGATGGCAGGTGCAGCCAGATCCAGCGGATATGGCGAAAACAAAGCAGCCCGCCAAAAAGGACAAAGGCGATGAACGCTAGATGCAAAACCAGGGTCAGATCAGCTGCCAGCCGGTATCCCATAGGCTAATCCCTGAGTGAATCGAGAAACTCGTTGATTAACGAAAAGTATTGCGATCCATTTACAAACATGATGTCGTTGTGGCTCCCCTGCGGGAAAATCTCAATTTGAACCGGGCCGCCACACCATTTGGCGAGCTGTTCTGCATGGCTGACATCAACCAGGCCATCGTGACGAGTGTGCATTATCAGGGTTGGCTTGGTAAAGCGTGTCATGATGTGCTGGATATCTATGGCTTGTGTGACCGCCTCCGTCAGTTCGGTTGGAGTCGCCCCCAGTTCTTCAGGGTTCATCCTGAGTAGAAGTCTCTGCAGGGGATCAGCTATGGCGCTCTCCAGAATCAGGCCAGCGACATCTGGAAAGAGTTCGGCTGCTTTTATGGCGAAGAGTGAGCCAACGGAACGTCCGAATAAAATCAATTTGTTGTGCGGTTGCCCAATTGCTTCTATGGTTTGTTGAACGTCTTCGAGCATTTTGCCGAGCTGTGGTGATCCTGTGGAGCCACCATAACCTCTTAACTCTGCCAGAAAACAGTTGCAGCCCATACGACCAATCAATTCGGGGAAACCATCGAAATAATCTGCGACTACTTCACCATTGCCATGAAAATGGACGATGGTGTGTGCCTCGGCATCTACCTCATGATAGGCGCAGGCCAGGCGAGCTCCTTCACATTCAACCCAAAAAGGTTGTGGAACTGTCGCTTCACGGGGAAAGAAGTAACGCTCGCTGATGATTGGGTGGTTCAATATCTCTGAAGATCTCATGCGTAGTCTGCTCCTCTGAAACTGGCTGGTATGAAAATCAGAATGTTCTTCTGATGATTATTTGTCAGATATTTTTATAAATATTTTAGAACGTTTGCCAGAGTTTAGGGTATAATTTAACCACATTCTGATGAACTTTTTATTCCTCCTGCCAGTGAAAAATACTAATGACTTGTCTAAAAAACACTTTCTCCATAATTGTTCTATTATTCGTATGCTTTTTTACCTCACCGGCTTTTTCGCAATCGGCTGATAATATCGTAGTTGAGATTGACAAGTTGGATCCCGGGGGTGAGTCGACTCTTGGTAACGATGATATGTTGTATGCTCTGGTTCGTTATGAGAGCGACATCCCTTTACGTTTTCAAGCGCTTGCCATGCATGATGGATCAGTCCTTGAGGTTGGGGCCGTTAAGAACCCGGCAGCTCTACATGCTCAAGGCAGCGGCGAGGCTCTGGTCTGGGTCGGCTACACAAACCCGACCCATATAGATGCGCTCAGAGTGACGGTTTTGAATGAGGAGTGGCGCGAGCTGTACCAGCTGACCGAAAAAGCGGATGTGACATGGCAGGGAGTTGCTGCTGCGACACCCAGGGAGCCAGCTGCATGGGTCAACTCATTAATCAAGTCTGAACGGCGCAAGATGGATTTTGTCTATGACGCGTCACCGCAAAAACACAGTTTTTTTGCAGATATCCTTTTCTTTCTGATGATCGTAGCAATCCCCGCCTATCTTTTATTGCAGCTACACATGTTGTGGCGTTACGAATATCGCTGGCGTGAGCTTGCAATGATTCCGATATTCCCATACCTGATCATCTTTTTTTATTACATCGCCGGGCTCAACATCGAGACCTCATTGCAGGTGACTTTCCTCTTCCGTTACACATCCTTAGCGTTCCTCTATCTGGCTGCTTTGTGGACGGCTAAACGGTTCTGGCAAAATAAACTGGGTCCGCCAAAGCTTTATAAACCACCGAAAGCTTGATATGCAAAGGGACAGTCTTCATATGAGGACTGTCCCTTTGACATTTCTATTCTGCCGAGGGCCGCTCCCTCCCTGTGTGTCAGGCAAACCAACCCATCAAACGTAGATGCTTGATGAGGTTAATGGCGCCCATGCCAGCGACGAGTAAGCCGGCAATGCGCAGCATCCAGGTTCGGGCACGACCACTCAGCCAATGGGTGGCGTTGCCGAAGATGAGCAGTGAAGGGGCTGTTCCCAAACCGAAGGCCAGAAGCATCAAGGCACCGGTGGTGACTTCGGCACTCTGGGCGGCGGTGATTGCTACGGCATAGAGATAGCCGCAGGGTATGAAGCCAAAGAGCAGGCCCAAGGGCAGGGCAGCCAGTGCTGGTGGCAGTTTGCGCAAGCCATGCACGGCGGAGGTCATTGCCTGCATCGGCCCCGGGAAGCCGAGTTTCGAGGCATTCAGCCAGGAGAAGAGCCCGGCGGTTCCCAGGCCGACCAGGATGACAAAAAAGTCCGAAGCCAGAAGTAGTGATCTGGTGACCACCCTGAACTGATCGGCGTAGGCCATAGCTGAGCCGAGCCAACCGACCACGGCCCCGATGAAGGAGTAGGTCGTGATGCGTCCGACATTGTAGAGCAGGTGGAACTTCCAACCGCCTTTTTGACCAACCTCAGAGAGCGATAGCGCACTCACCAGACCACCGCACATCCCAATGCAATGTCCGGTTCCCATCAGCCCGGTGATAAAGGCCATTGAGATGAGGGACGCATTCATCTCATTTGAACCCGTCCGAGCTTGAAGGTCAGGTCGATCACATCATGTCCGGGCCGCTGGATGATCATGATGGCATTCCATTCACCAGCCATAGTAAATACGGCCTGTCCATGATAGGCGTCGTCCAGCCAGATGGCCTTCGGCTTGTTGAGTGGCATGGCCATGGCAGGCATCACCAGGCGCAGGCTGACTGCCGCATCGCTAAAAACTTTACCCGTGCCACCGGTTAGCTCAACGGTAAAGGGTGTTTCAGTCATTGTCAGTAACTGATCAGAAGCGAAGGTGAGTATGGCCGTGCCGCCTTCAGGCATCGCCTTCTCAAGGCGGGTTTCGGTTGCAAAGGCTGCAACTGATAAGCTTAGTAACAAACAGACAAAGAAGGCGGTCAGACACGTACGCAACAGTTTATTCTTCATGATTCTCTCCTTGGGGTGGCTTATGAGTGTGAGGTAGCTCCTCATCATCCAGCATTCGATATTTTGGCCCTTCGACATCGTCGAAATCACCGCGCTTGACTGTCCAGATGAAGAAAAGCCAGGCACCGGTGCCGATGCAGAGTGAAAGCACAATCAGGATGACGATTGATTTTAGCATTGGATTACCTTAATTGCTTGATGATTGTTTGGCAATAGTTGACTCTTTAGTCATAACCGACTCTGTTAAGTAATAACTGACCTGGAAAGCGTACGACGCACCATTCGCCCGAGACGGAGTGAATTGCTGACCACCAGCACGGAGCTGCTGGCCATGGCAACCGCCGCCCATACAGGCGCCAATGTGCCGCTTGCTGCCAGAGGAATGGTGACAAGGTTGTAGGTAAACGCCCAGAACAGATTCTGTTTGATAATCTGCAACGCCTTGCGCGCAATGAAGATCGCTTCATAGAGGCGGCCGAGGTTGGGCTTGGTCAGAACCAGATCTGATGTCTCCAGAGCGATATCAGTGCCGCCAGCCATGGCACAGCCAACGTCAGCAGAGGAGAGCGCAGGGGCATCGTTGATGCCATCGCCAACCATCATGACCCTCTGCCCGGATTGTTGTTGATTTAAGATCCATGTGGCTTTGTCAGCCGGACTCAGGCTGGCCTGGTAGTTGGCAATGGCCAGTTTGGTGCTGATCTGTTCAGCCGCTTTGGAATGATCGCCGGTCAGCAGGACCGTTTTCAGGCCAAATTGTTGAAGATTTGAAACAGCCTGACCGGCTTCATCGCGCAATGGGTCGTGAATCAGCAGAACGCCACACCATGAACCATTAAGGCTTACATAAACTTCTGTCAAAGCACCTGCGTCGATGGGTGGAATCTCAACGCCGCTTTCTGTAAGAAAAGTACGACTTCCAACCAGGATTTCGCCCTGATCACCAGCCATCCTCAAACCTTGACCAGGAATCGTTTCGACCGATTTTGCTACTTCTGGCAGAATCCCAGATGCTTTTGCTTTTGCCATAATGCCGAGGGCAAGTGGATGGCTTGAGCCGCTTTCTACCAGGCTGGCAAGTTGCAGTACCACCTTTTCACTGTGGCCAGTGGCAGGAATAATCTGATCAACAGTCGGCTTGCCCAAGGTCAGGGTGCCGGTTTTATCGAAAGCAACCAAATCGATACGACCTGTCATCTCAAGAATATCGCCGCCGCGAAAAAGAATGCCACGGGCAGCCGCATTGCCAGATGCGACCAGCACTGCTGTCGGTGTTGCCAGGCCGAGGGCACAGGGGCAGGCGACAATCAATACTGAGACCGCATTGAGCAGAGCTTCTGTGTGTGGAACGTCGCTGAAAAACCAGAAAAGCCAGGTACCGATAGCGACCATGGTGACGAATGGCACAAAGAGTGTGGCAACCTTGTCGGCCATCGACTGGATCGGTGCCTTACGGTTTTGGGCGTCCTCCACCATGCGCGCCATTCGGGCGATGAAAGACTCTGCCGAAACCCGTTCAACGATGAGCTTGATTGAAGCCGATATATTCAGAGAGCCAGCCGAGACGGTCTCTCCCGCTCGCCGTAAGACCGGCATCGGTTCGCCAGTGATCGTTGATTCGTCCAGTTCAGATGCACCGTCCTGAATCCGGCAATCAACCGGAATCCGTTCTCCGGGGCGGACCAGGATGAGGTCTCCCGGAGTCAGGCTGGCACTGGCAACACTCTGGGTCTCCTCACCTTCTATGCGATTCGCTGATTCAGGGGCGAGTTGCAGCAGTTTGTCAATTCCAGAGATTGAGCGATTACGCGCAGACGTTTCGAAAAGACGACCGAGCAAGATCAGGGTGATGATCATTGCTGCTGTGTCAAAATAGACTTCTCCACCGACAACCAATGCATAAAGGCTGTAGCTGTACGCCGTCAGCACACCCAAGCTGATCAGTAGGTCCATGCTTGGTGCGCGGTTTCTTAAACTACGCCAGGCCCCTGCCAGGAACGGCCAACCGGAATAGAAGACCACCGGAGTTGTGACGGCTGCGGCAAAATATTGAATTATCTGCCGGACACCCGGATCGATGCCGTGGAAATAACCACCATATAAGGCAAAAGAGAAACCCATCAATTGCATAGAGAGAAATGCTGCGGTGCCAAAGCGGATCAGTAACGAACGTTGCTCTCGTGTTGCAGCCTCTTGCGCGGCACCGGTGGTGAAGGGGTGGGGCAGGTAACCGAGGCGGCTGACGGTTGCGAATATCTTTGTTGGTGACGTTTGCTGGGGATTAAATCTGATCTGTGCCCGGTGAGTACCGTAGTTAACATGAATAGCATCAACGCCCGGTTCTTTGCCGAGCAGTTTCTCCAGCAACCAGACACAGGAGGCACAGCGAATACCTTCGATAATCAGAGAGATCTCTGCAGCGGTCTCATGATGAACAATGACGTGACCAGCGAGGATCACCTCGTCGAACTTGGTCTCAAAAACGCCTGGCGGTACACCTTGTTCAACCCAGTCACGACGCAGGTAGAAATTGTTCAGCCCGGCACCCGTAATAATCCGGTAAACTCCCAGACAACCTCGGCAACAGAAATGCAACGCCTTGCCATCAATCTCATCGACGACCAGGTCACCAGGTGGAATCATTAGTTTGCAATGGATGCAGGTATCAGATTTCGACATTAGAGGTTCAGTAGTAGTTGTCGGTTGAGACGAGCACCGTCGCGTTCAAATTCAAGGCGGGCGGTCATCTCGCCAGTCATACTGGAGGTCAGGTCTAACGTGTAAACTCCCGGGGCAATTTCTTGTAGGGGAAAACGTATACTTGATGCCTGGTCTGATAAGTAGAGGGAAAGAGTCCCTTGCGCCGATCTGACCGGTTGCCCCTCTTTGTCTTTCAGTTGAAATTCCAGAGTGCGCCCGATCAGTCGGGTAGAAACCTTCCAACCAAGTACGCTGGCAGCTCGTTTCTCTACCATTGTCGAACTGTATCTCAATCCTTTGCTGTAATAGTCCGCATCGGACACCTGCGGTCCCATATCGGCAGCCCGCATGGCCGACCAGACTGAAAAGCAGAGGAAACTGCCGATCAGCAACAGAATCAGGATGGGGTAGATATTTTTCTTTGCAGCCATTCTTCTCTTCCTTTGTCTAATGAATATACGCTTCGGCTATCGCTAGCTCAGTGTCGCTTTGATCCAGTAGTATGAATTCTATCTCTAATTTGGATTCTGGAACAGCAGTTACCAAAACAAAATCGATGCGCAAATTCTCGCCAGCTTCCAGTTCAAGCTGGCTGATCTGTCCTTTTAGTGGTAACGGACTGCCATTGTCTGCCTGTCTGGCTTTGATGTGGTAGTTTGCTTTTGTGTCACTGCGATTATTCACCCAGGCATTGAAGAATGTTGCACGGTTGCCGTCCTTAAGGGTTCGGCTTGCCACAAAATGTGAGATGGAAATCTTCAAAGAGGCTGTTGGTCGTTGATAAGCAGCAAACAGCAGAATGACGATTAAGGTCAACATTCCAATGCTCAAGAGCAAAGTACGCAGGTTGATCAGTTCTTTTGCTCCTTTTCCAGATGTGCCGAAAGTGTAACTGATCAACCCTGGCTGATTGCGTTTGGCCATGACCTGGCGGCAGGCATCAAGACATCGTCCACAATTGATGCATTCCACCTGATAGCCGCGGCGGATGTCGATTTCCATTGGACAAACACGTATACAGGAGCCACATTTGATGCAGCGCTCCAGCTCGTCAGGAGGCAAATGCAGGGTCAGGGTCGACTCGTCAGCAAGAACTGTCTGAAAACGGCCATAAGGGCAGAAATCTTTGCACATCAGACGGCGGAGTAGAGCCAGGTCGAGGTAGATGACCAGGGTCACCACCACCAGACATATCCAGGTCGCATAATGCAACTTCCCCGAGACCAGTATGGAAAAAAAGTTCAGAGGTTCAATAAAATACCAGAGCAGGTTGGCAGAAACGAGAAACGCCAGGAGCAGGTAGAATAATTGGAGTATGACCTTCTGTGTGACCCCTTTTTTATCCGATTGTTTCTTCCCTGATAAGCCCAGGCGTGCTGTGAACCACTCCGCGAGATCCGTTAAGGTTGTTTGCGGGCAGAGCCAGCCACACCAGACCCGGCCCAGTAGCATGGTGATCAGAAGAAAGCCGAAGGTCAGAGCTAGACTAAAGAGAAGAACCAGATAGAGCTCTTCAATGCGGAGTGTTTGGCCGAAAAAGAAGAGTGTAAGGTCAGGGATGTCGATGCGGACCAGGCTGTTGCCATTGATGTGAAACCATGGAATCAACAGTAACAGGAGGGTTGTTCCCCATTGGCAGCGGCGGCGCCATGGCGAGAGGAGGGTGGGTCTAGGGGACTGTCCCGGTTTCTCACGGGACTGTCCCCGGGGTTGAACAGAGTAATGCATAATTTATAGTCAAAGTCTGGGACAGTCCCCTTAACTGCGGGGACTGTCCCTAAAAGCAAAGGCCTAAAGACTCAAGATGAAGTCAGTCACGGATTTTATCTCTTCAGGAGAAAGCTTTTTATCAAAGGCCGGCATATTGCCAGGCCGCCCGGAAGTGATACTTTCCTGTGTTGCCATCTCTGTTTTGCCGTACTGATAATCGGCGGACAGATCCGGGCCGAAAGCACCCTTGCCGTCTGCACCATGGCAGCCGGCGCAATGTTTCGCAAACAGCTCCTGGCCATTTATCTCCGCCGCAGCGGTTGCTGCCGGGGCCGGAGTCGGAGTGGAAGTAGTCGCAGGTGTAGCAGGCGTCGGCGTAACTGCTGGCTGTTCTGCCAGAGGCTCACCTTTATGGGCAGCCATCTTCTCCTGAAATTCCGCGTCCGAACTCCAACCTGAGAGCAGGTAGAATGACATGAAGGCCACGGCCCAGATAATCAGGCCATAAAAGAGCACTGTAAAGTAGATCGGTGGGGCTTGCTCACGATCTTCGACAATGCCGTCTGCATGTTCTTCGTGGTGAGGGTCAATTGTACTCATGTGAATATCCTTTAGGCAAAAGTCAGTACGACAAAAAATTAATCATCATCCAGCATGCGGTACTTGGCGATTTCCCCTTCGTCTTTGCGCTTTTTGCTGTAGGTGCGCACCACAATCATGACAAAGATCACGAGCAGGCCGAAAGTCATGCCAAGGTAGACGATAGAAGCCAGATCCATAGCTTACTGACTCCCCTCGGCTTGGTATGTCCTGATGTAGTTGGTCAACTTCCAGACTTTGTCTGTACCAAGGTTCGAGAAGCTCGGCATGCCGCCGTCGGTAATGCCGGTGTAGATGATGGTGAACAGAATTTCATCGTCATAATCTTCACCAATCAACTCCGGGCCAATCTCGCCTTCCATATTCGGACCGTGACAGGCAGCGCAGTTGTCCGCGTAAATCGGGGCCCAGCCGGAGATGGTCTCCTGATTAGCATCTGCGTAAGGATTCACCAGGTCACCCACAATGGTGGTCTCGGCGGCGTCCCGCCAGGGGATATCCGAGCCAAGCTTTTGCAGATAGGCCACCATGGCGTCCATATCGTTTTTACCTTCAAGGTCCTTGATCTCTTCTGCCGTGTAGGGGAAACCGAGAGTCTCCATTTTACGCTGGATCATTTGCGGATCAAGCAGGTTGTTGGAGTACCAGCCGTAATCAGGCATGTTGGTTTTTGGCACCATAGAACGTGGCGATTCCATATGCTTGTAGTGCCATGCGTCCGGATATTTGCCGCCGAGGCGGGCCAGATCGGGACCGGTGCGTTTTGAACCCCACAGGAAGGGGCGGTCATAAACAAATTCGCCCGATTTGGAGTAGTCTCCGTAGCGTAGAACTTCTGGTACCAGCGGGCGTACCGTCTGAGTGTGGCAGTTGTTACAGCCGTCACGAATGTAGATGTCGCGACCTTCCTGTTGCAGAGCGGTGTAAGGAGTGACCCCCTCAATTCGGTCTGCTTCGGTGTTGACCCAGGCAAAGGGCAATATCATGGTAACGATGGTGCCAACCATGATGGCGCATGTCGCCAAAACGAGAAGAAGGATAGGTTTCTTTTCCCACATAATCAGGCCCTCCCCTCTGTGGTTATAGTTGGAACGGCGGTCGGTTCGCCCTTTTTGACTGACATATAGATGTTGTAAATGAAGATAACCAGTCCGGCCATGTAGATCACACCGCCAAGGACGCGTGCCCACCAGTAGGGATACATCTCGACCATGGTCTCCATGAAGGTGTAGGTGAGGCTGCCGTCAGAGTTCATGGCGTTCCACATCCCGGCTTGCAAGACACCAGCGATCCAGAGAGAGATTGACCAGATTAGCTGACCGACCAGGGTCAGCCAGAAGTGCAGATCGGCCAGGGGAATACTGTAGAGTTCGCGACCGTAAATGCGCGGAATAAGATAGTAAATGCTGGCAAAGCAGATCATTGAAACCCAACCCATGGTTCCCATATGAATGTGGGCAGGAACCCAGTCGGTGTAATGAATAAAAGCCGAGAACGTACGGATCGCCTGCATCGGCCCCTGCAAGGTTTGCAGGCCGTAAAAGGTGATGCCGAGGATCAGGAACTTGACCAGGTAGTTTTCCCGCATCTGATGCCACTGGCCATTCATCGACAAGTAACCGTTGAAGACGCTGCCCCATGATGGCGCAATCAGCATGATCGAAAAGCCCATGGCCAGAGTTTGAATCCAGTCAGGAACCGGGGTCCAGAGCAGGTGATGTGCTCCTGTCCAGAGATACATGAAGATCAGACTCCAGAAGGCGGTAATTGACAGCCGGTGGCTAAAGATCGGTACACCGGTTGTTTTTGGCAGGAAGTAATAGAACATGCCCAAAAACGGCGCGGTCAGGACCATGGCTACGGCATTATGACCAAACCACCACTGGACATTGGCGTCGTTGGTGCCGGCATAGGCAGAGTAAGATTTGAAGAAGGAGACAGGTACGGCTGCCGAATTGACCAGGTAAAGGATTGCCACACCGACGATTGCTGCCATCATGTACCAGAGCGAGATGTACATCTGCTCCTCTTTACGCTTGAGAATGGTCATGATGATGTTGATAGAAAAGGCGACCCAGAGGATAACGACCATGACATCAATCGGCCATTCCATCTCATGATATTCCTTCGAAGTGGTGTAACCGAGTAACAGTGTAACTGCCGAGGCAGTGATGGTTGCATTGAAGAGCCAGAGTTGAAATTTCGCCAGTTTGTCACTCCAGATAGGGACTTTACAGAGTCTCTGCACGATGTAGTAAAAAGCGGCAAAGATAACACCGATTCCCCAACCGTAAATTCCCGCATTGGTATGCACTGGGCGGAGACGTCCGAAAGTAAGATAGGGCGGGAAATTAAGATCCGGGTTGACCATCTGGAGGGAGACAATGACTCCTACCAGTACAGCGACCAGCCCCCAAATCATACTCCATGTGACGAAACTGCGCACAATGGCGTAATTGTACGTCTGGTTCTCCATAGCACCTCCTGAAAGAATATTAATTTGCTCTAAATTGTAAGGTTGGACTTATGATTGTCAAGATTTAATTAAATATAACAAAAACGGTGTTATTTATACTGGAGCCTAATCACTTTGTCAACGGTTGACTGAAAATTTGCTGTTTACAGACTTTTCACGTAGATAGAGCTTCCATTTATGTCTGTAAAATATGATTATTAAAGCAGTTGTCCACTTCAGGAGCTATTTGTGCGAACCAGTCTTGGGAAAAAATTACAGCTGTATACTGGTGGCATCGTTGCGTTGTTACTAGTGGTCACCTTTATGGTGCTGGAGCGCAACCAGGCACAGGCTTGGGAGGATTACCTCTTCAATCAGAGCCTTTCTTTTGCACGACTGGCAACGCCTGAATTATTGAAGCGCTTTCGTGGTTCCTTTCCGCCTGACGAACCGGCCGATATTGCTGACATGCATGAATTCCTCGGCTTGAATCGTGACTTGGTGCAATTCTCTCTGGTCTCGGCAACTGGTCGACGGCTCTACCTTTCTAACACCTTTGAAGATTTCCCAAATTTGGATCTGCAGCCTTTTGATAGTGAAAACCTCTCCGCCCGACTGGCGGCCGAGCGTACAACCATGATCACGCATAAATTGCCCGGCGGGGAACGCCTGTTGGATTTGATCGAGCCAGCCTTTGGCCCGACCGGTCAACAGGTGGTCTCTGTGCGCTACCTGATCTCCTACGATTCCATTGACGCCCGCATGCAGGAGGCACGCAGACATTTCGTCATGATTGCCATTGCAGCGCTCTTTGGTTGTTTGATCATGGTCAGTCTTATTGCTCGACGCATTACTCAACCGATAGCCAGCCTGACTGATGGAGCCCGTTCTTTGGCTCGTGGGGAGCTGGAAACCCGAATTGTTACTGAGAGTAGAGATGAACTCGGCACATTGGCTCAGGCCTTCAACGATATGGCTGAGAGCTTGGCTGCCAATCGTGCCGAACTGACCCGTAAAAATGAAGCTCTGGTCACGGCAAACGAACATATGCAGTCGATGCAGGAGCAACTATTGCGCAGCGAGCGTCTGGCTGCAATTGGTCAATTGGCCGCTGGTGTTTCACACGAAATCGACAACCCGGTCGGGATCATTCTCGGCAACGCTGAACTGCTCATGGAAGATCTGCAAGAGGATGACCCACTGCGCGAAGATGTTGCCGCTATCATCGAAGAATGTCGGCGTTGTAGACGCATTACCGGCGGTCTGCTCGGCTTTGCCCGTTCTCCTGAAGCGCATCATGACCGGGTCGAGCTCAACCAACTGGTCAAGGAGACGGTGGCCTCTCTGCGTCCGCAGATGCTTTTCAAAGATCTTGACCTGAAGATAGATGTTTCCACCGATGATTTATGCGTGACTGGTGACGCTGATCAACTGCGCCAGGTTATGATCAATATCCTCTTGAATGCTGCTCAGGCTATTCAGGGAGTTGGACAGCTTGCAGTCTCTTTGGTGGAAGTGTCTGGTCATGCTCATATCTATGTCGATGACAGCGGTCCAGGGATTCCGGAAACGGATCGTGAGAAAGTTTTCCAGCCCTTCTTTTCGACCAAGGCTCACGGTGAGGGGACCGGTCTAGGGCTGCCGCTCTGTCGTAAACTGGTCGAGGCACAGGGCGGAGAAATTTACGTCCATCAAGCCCCTCTGGGAGGTGCGCGCCTTTCAGTTTCGTTGCCCCTGTCAGATTAGTTTGCGTCTGGTTACGATTTAAGGAAAAAAGCTTTGACATGCTTCGTGAGGATTCATTAGGATAAGCGATAATTTTCCCAGCGGATTTCCTATTACTATGGACTTTGTACTTAATCTTTTAAATGACGAGATTCATCGCGTCGAAGCACAGTTTCGTGAGGACCTGTCCTCGCGCGTACCGCTGATCCGCAAGGTCGGCGAGTATGTACTGACGAGTGGTGGCAAGCGTGTGCGCCCGATGATCCTGTTGCTCAGTGCCCGACTCGCAGGCTATCAAGGTGACGCCCATATTGGCCTGGCCAGTGTTGTCGAATTTATCCATACTGCGACTCTGCTGCACGATGACGTGGTTGATAGCGCTGTTCTACGTCGAGGTCAGGATTCCGCTAATGCCGTCTGGGGTAATGAGGCCAGCGTGCTGGTCGGTGATTTTCTCTTTGCCAAGTCGTTCTCCATCATGGTTCGATCTGGCGATTTGAATGTTCTTAAGAGTCTCGCTGATGCGACCACCCAGATGGCAGAAGGAGAAGTGCTGCAGTTGATCGGCACAAGCGACGTTGAGCTTCTAGAAGATCATTATATCGAAGTTGTTCAGAACAAGACGGCGGTGTTGCTTTCGGCTGCAAGTCGTTGCGGGGCCCTTCTTGGTGGATGCTCTCCCGAGGAAGAAGAGGCTCTGGCGGCTTATGGTATGGATCTCGGTATTGCTTTTCAGTTCATGGATGATGCTCTTGATTATGTCGCTGACCAAACTGAATTCGGCAAAGAGTGTGGCCATGATCTCCTGGAAGGCAAGGTTACCCTCCCTCTGATTCATACTTTGAAGCATTGCACTCCTGAAGAACGCGAGAAGGTTACCACTATTGTTGAGCAGGACGTTCTGCCAAGTGAAGATTTGCAATATGTCGTCGAACTGATTCATTCTTATGATGGTATTGGCTATACTCGTGAACAGGCAAAAATCCTGGTTGAGTTAGCTAAGAATCATCTTGCCACGTTTGCCGAATGTCCGGCTAAAGAAGCCATGAACAGGCTTGCGGATTACGTCGTCAGCCGCAACCACTAAGTTTCTGTCTGGAAACCGCCCTTTTCCGCAATCTCGGCGTCAATCTGCGCATTTGATTGTGCGGCGTAAAGTACTACGCCTCCGCTCAAAAGCTTGATTCCCCTGTACTTGCGAAAAATTGCTGTTTCCAGGTCAGAGACGGACACGGACACTGAATGTCCTTCCTACTATACTATTCACATGCCCCGCTTATCCTTTCATAAAAAAGTCCTCTACGTCTTCTGCGGTTTAACCTTGCTGCCATTGATTCTATTGGCAGTTTTTCCCGGTCAGAGTCTCGATACTGTTGAAAAGCTGTTACGTGACAGTGCCATCAGGGCTCTTGATGATCAGGCCGCGGAAACCCTTGAACTGCGCGCGGTTATGGTCGCCGATGAGGTGCGTACCTTTTTGCGCAGGATCGAAAGCGATCTGGCTGTGCTGGCACGGATACCGGTTGAGCCGGAGGAGTACCTCTGGTTCGATCAAAAGCACCGTCGGCCGATCTGGGTGCGCACGGGGACCAACCAGTGGCCACGTGAATTACGACCGTCCGTAAGACTCTATAAAGAAATCACTTACATCGACGCGAACGGTATGGAGCGCCTGCGGATTGCTGATGGTGTCCCGACTGAAGAACTGCGTGATGTGTCCAACCCCGCCAATACAACCTATCTGTCAGAAATCTATTTCAATTCTGCACGGGAACTCCAGGAAGGTCAGATTTATGTTTCACATGTCACCGGCTGGCATGTTGGTAAACAAGCACAGCTTGCTGGGGCGACGACTCCAGAGGAGGCTATTGAGGGGGCAGACTACGAAGGGGTTGTGCGCTTTGCACAACCAATCTTTACCATGGACGGTCAACTGAAGGGTGTCGTTGTGTTGTCTCTTGACCATCGCCACCTGATGGAGTTCACTCAACATATTTCACCGACGGAAGAAAGATTCGTCATCTTCCCTTCTTATCAGAGCGGTAACTATGCCTTTATGTTCGATAATGAGGGCTGGATCATTACCCATCCTAAATTCTGGGATATCAGAGGGCTGGATAAGGATGGCCACCTGGTGCCACCCTACACCAAAAATTCCAGTCAGGAAGCGATTGCCAGCGGCGCCATCCCCTACAATTTACGCGAAGCGGCTTTTATTCATCCTAATTACCCAGAAGCTCATCAGTCCGTACTCGGTGGGCGCTCTGGAGTCCTGGATGTCACCAACGTCGGTGGCTCGCGGAAGATTATGGCTTTTGCACCGATCTTTTACGATTCAGGGCCTTATGCTGAAACAGGTGTTTTTGGCGGCATAACAATCGGTGCCGAAGTGAAACAGTTCCACCATATGGCGGAATCGGCTTCAGCAAACATACGCCTGCTTTATCATGCCTTCCTGACTGGAGCCTGGGTGTTGATTGGTTTGACGACCCTGCTGGTTGTGTATGTTGCCTATCGTCTTTCGCATAACATCACCAACCCATTGTCTACTTTGATTGCCGGAACCAAAGAGATGGCGCGCGGTAAACTGGGGACACAGGTAGAAATTGTCAGCCCGGCCGAGGTTGCTGAATTGGCAACGGCTTTCAATGCCATGGCGAAACAACTCAAGGAGCGTCGCGAGAGGCTGTTGAAAACGTTAACTGTTCTGCGCCGCTCTCGTAAAGAAATTAAGCAGGAAAGGGATTTCAAGCAGACTATTGTTGAAAATGTTGAGGTCGGGATCCTGACTCTTGATAGTGATCAATACGTAACGTCATTGAATGGCGTGGCTCGCATTATTCTGGAAATTGAAGATGAAATGGTTGATTACCTGCCACTCAAAGAAATCCTCCATAACGTCCCTGAACTGTATGAGGCGATTTCGCAAAGCATACAACCTGAACGTTGGAGTGGGTATGCAACTCTGGAAAAAAATGGTCGTTCACTAACCTATAGGTTGGCTATTCATCCACTTTCTTCCGGGCGCGAAGATGGTCACATCTTGACTATTGAAGACTTAACTGAACGCGTCAATTTCCGTCAGCAGGTGGCGCGCCTTGAGCGTCTTGCCTCGCTGGGACGTCTTTCTGCCGGTATCGCTCACGAAGTACGTAACCCGTTGACCGGCATAAGTTTGTTGCTTGACGAACTGCATGACCGCATGCTTGATAATCCTGGCGATCAGAGGCTGATTCAGCGTGCATTGCAGGAGATTGAGCGATTGGAGGGGTTGGTTAATGAATTACTGAATTTCGCTTCTTTGCCTGACAACCGCCTGGTACCAGGTGACCTTGCCGTGGTTCTGCGTGATACGCTATTCCTGGTGAGTAAGCAGTTTCAGAAACAGCAGGTCTGTCTTCACGAAGAGATCCCAAAGGTTTTGCTGCATCCCCGTATGGACAGTGATCGCTTGAAACAGGCGCTTCTGAATCTGTTGACTAATGCTTTAGGGGCGATGCCAGACGGCGGCGAGTTGTGGATTGTTGCGCGACGTACCGCTGATGGTGCTTTAATTACAATTCGTGATACGGGGCAGGGGATCCCCGCAGATCGACTCGCTCTGATCTTCGAGCCATTCTATACCACCAAAGGAGAGGGGACCGGTCTGGGCCTCTCTATCACTCATACCATTATCACCAGTCATGGCGGGCGTATCGATGTGCTGAGCCAGGAGGGAGAGGGTTCAGAATTCAGTATTTATCTTCCTGATAGTGGCCAAAATTAGCCCCTTGGTGAGATAATTCAAGTCCTGTCTCTAGAATAAATATTAAATGTGGCCAGTTTCGGCCATATTTAATTGTTCTTCCCCCTCTTTGTCGTTACTATGCTTCCTGCCAATAGTTCCCTTGCGTATTAATTGAGGAGAGTCTTTTATGGAACGCATCCTGATTGTGGATGACGAGGCCTTTATTCGTGAGAATCTTGAAAGGATTCTTGAGGAAGACGGCTATCACCCTTTTTCCACTGATAATGGTGATGACGCAGTTAAGGAAGTCAGTGAGGCCGATGTCGATCTGGTTTTGCTTGATCTGAATCTTGGCGCCCAGAGCGGTCTTGATGTCTTGCGCGCCATGCGTGAGATTGATCCCGGTGTTCTGGTGATCATTATTACCGGTTATGGCACCGTGGAAAGCGCTGTCGAAGCGCTGAAGATGGGCGCTTATGATTATATCAAAAAGCCGTTTAAGGCCGACGCGATCCGCCTGATTGTGCGTCTGGCTCTGGAGACTCAGAACCTGCGTCGTGAAGTCCGTCAGTTACGGCGCGGCAGTCAGACTCGGGAGGTCTCCGGAGACAACATCATGGTTGGTTCAAGCGAACAGCTGACTCAAGTTTATCGGCAGATTCGTGAGGTTGCCAAACATGAAACCTCTACCGTTTTAATTACCGGTGAATCAGGAACTGGCAAGGAGTTAGTAGCCAGGGCCATCCACCAACTGTCACCTCGCAAAGATAAACCTTTTGTGGAGATCAACTGTGGCTCCTTACCGTTCAATTTACTCGAAACTGAACTGTTTGGACATGAACGAGGTGCTTTTACAGATGCAAAAAACCGTAAAATAGGTCTCTTTGAGGAAGCCAACGGTGGTACGATTTTTCTTGATGAGATTGGTGAGATGGATCCGAGTCTTCAGGTCAAACTGCTCAGGGTTCTCGAGGATCGTAAAATACGCCGGTTGGGCGGCAATAGGAATATCGACATTGATGTCAGAATTGTGGCCGCCACCAATCTCGAAATAAAGAAGGCCATCGAACAGAAGGCTTTTCGTGAGGATCTTTTCTATCGGCTCAATGTGTTCCCCATTCATGTGCCGCCGCTGCGAGATCGTCGTGAGGATATCCCGCCACTGCTGGAGTTTTTTCTCAAATACTACAGTGAGGAATTTCGTAAGAATGTCAGTGAGGTCTCTCGCGCTGCCCTGGATTTGCTGATGCGTTATCACTGGCCAGGCAATGTGCGTGAACTACGCAACGTCATGGAACGAATCTGCATCATGCATAACCAGGAAATCATTACTCCTGAATGTCTGCCTCGTGAAATCTGGGGTGACAAACCACAGGACGACGCGTCATTTGATTACCAGATTCCACCTGAAGGTATTTTGTTCGAGGAAATCGTCGGGCGTTTGGAGAAGGATCTCGTCGCTCAGGCCATCGCGATTACAGGTGGTAATGTTGCCAAAACAGCGCGTCTACTTAACCTGCCTCGTGGCACTTTGCGCTATAAAATGGATAAATATGGGCTGACTGAAGGGGGATGATTTACCCCCTCCTTTATACACATCTCACAGGTTTTTGTGACTATGCAACCATTTGTGAGAGATTTGTGAGGTTAATGTGCTATAGTTTTGGTCAACAATATTATCTCACCGATAATAGCAAACTCGGGGTAACCTGGGGACGCAAAGCCACGGGTCCATTAATCCCACGAAGGGAGGATGGACAGCCGGGTTGCCGAAGAAGGGGTAGCATGTGATATAGAACCCGCCTCCGGTGCCGAGAGACGGGTTTTTTGTAGGGTGGTATCAAAAGGGGGTGTTATGGATGCAAAGCCAATTGCAGTTGTTGTTGACGACAGCAAACCTTTTCTTATGTACCTTTCGATTCTTTTGAATCGTATGAATCTTGAGGTACTGCCTGTTAATAACGCTGCCGAGGCACTCGAAATAGCACGTGTAACCCGTCCGCATCTCATTACAATGGATATGATGATGCCAGGGATGGATGGTCTTGAAGCCCTTCGTGCAATCCGTGCTGATAAAGAGCTCGCTGACCTGTCGGTCATCATGATCTCCAGCTACCAGGACAAAAATCGGCAATGGGAAGCGCTGAGCCTCGGCTGCATCGATGTGCTCGACAAGCCGGTGGACCTGCGACGACTGCACAAGGCGATTCAACGCTGTGATCTTTATTCTGGTGGCCGTCGGCGCTACTTGCGGACTACTTTCGACAAAACCGTTGGCTTGCACCATCAAGGTGAAGTCCGCGAAGTTTCCAGTGTCACACTTTCCGAGCGCGGTATCTTCCTGCATATGCGTGAGCAACTGCCCAAAGGTGCTCATGTCGAAATTGACTTGCCACTGTCGTCGGATGAGACCTTACAGGTCGGTGGCTCTGTTATCTATAGCAAGGCGCATAATGGTGGTGTTTCAATGATCACCCAAGGGATAGCGATCAAGTTTGATCGCCTGACTTTGAAGAATAGTAAGATCTTGTCAGCCTTGGTAGAAGAATTACTGGTCGGTGATCTTGTTCTGGATGAGACCGAACCGGCTGTCAGCGCAAGCTGACAATCGTCTCCACAAGCCTCCCTCTAAAATCCAATAAAATAGTCCTTTGACTTTTTGCAACTGCATTTCCATGTATTTTCAGATATCCTTTCGTTAAGTTATCAAAAGTAGCAAGTCCGGTTCTTGCTGATGTCCACAGTGCAGAATTAATTCTTGGGACGTTACCCTCTTGCAGCGACAAAAAATCATCATCGAAGGCATAGTACAGGGCGTTGGCTTTCGCCCTTTCATCTACCAGTTGGCAGAGCGATTCGGTCTGGCCGGGTCGGTGGGCAATGATACGCGCGGTGTGACGATTGAGGTTGAAGGTGAGGCTGATGATCTGGCTCAGTTTGTCACTGCGATCCAGGACGAAAAACCGCCGTTAGCTGCCATTCAAAGCCTTGAATCAGAAACTATTGCAATGCAGGGTTCCACTGGTTTCTCAATAGTGCAGAGTACGGCAAATGAAACCCGTCGTGTTCAAATAGCTCCTGATACTTTTGTTTGCGAAGATTGTCTACAAGAACTCTTTGATCCTGGCGATCGTCGCTATCGTTACCCGTTCATAAACTGCACCAATTGTGGCCCACGCTACACAATCGTAACCGGTATTCCTTACGATCGCCCCTTGACCACCATGGTGGATTTCCCGTTCTGTGCAGAGTGTCAAGCTGAATACGATGATCCGGCTTCACGGCGTTTTCATGCTCAACCGAACGCCTGCTCAACATGTGGTCCACAGCTGCAGCTTGTTGATGGCAAGGGACAAAGCCTTGTCGCAGAAGATCCTTTGTCGGAGGCTGTTCAGCGGCTCAAGGATGGGCAAATCCTCGCAGTCAAAGGACTGGGCGGCTACCATCTCGCTGTCGATGCCAGCAACCATGAGGCGGTTCAGGAACTTCGTCGTCGCAAGCAGCGCGATGAAAAGCCTTTTGCCCTGATGGCGAAAAACCTTGATGTCGTCAAGAGGTTGGCCCATGTGAATGATGATGAATCCCGATTACTGCAAGGCGTTGAGCGGCCAATCGTCTTGCTGCCAAAGCGTTCCGGCCACAACCTGGCCGAAAATATCGCTCCTGCCAACCGTTACTTTGGCGTCATGCTGCCTTACACACCACTGCATTATCTGTTGTTGCAAGATGATTTCGAGGCCTTGGTGATGACCAGCGCAAACCTCTCCGACGAACCGATTGCTTTTGAGAATGATGAGGCATGTCAGCGCCTGGGAACCATTGCAGATGCCTTTCTGATTCACAATCGTCGCATACATACTCGTACCGACGATTCGATTGCTCGGGTGATGTCTGATCGGCCACTGTTGCTGCGTCGTTCGCGTGGCTTCGTTCCGCGTGCCATCGCTGTGCCAGGCAAAAGTCGGTCAACATTGGCGGTTGGGGCAGAGCTGAAGAACACCGTCTGTTTGACAAGGGGAGATCAGGCCTTTCTAAGCCAGCACGTCGGTGATCTGAAGAATCTCGAAGTCTATGACTCCTTTAAGCAGACCATCAATCACCTACAGTCAATTCTAGAAGTACAGCCGGAACGGGTCGCTCACGACCTGCACCCTGACTATTACTCAACGCGCTATGCCTTGGAGGAGAGCGGTTTGCCGACTGTTGCTGTGCAGCATCATCATGCCCATCTGGCCAGTTGCCTAGCCGAACATGGTGTCGAGGAACCTGCTATTGGCGTCATCTTCGATGGTACTGGTTACGGAGCTGACGGCAACATCTGGGGTGGTGAATTCCTGATCGGAGATCTGGGCAGCTATGAGCGAGTCGGTCACTTCCGTTACCAGCCGATGCCGGGCGGCGACCTGGCGACCAGAGAACCGTGGCGTATGGCGTTGAGTTATCTGCAATCGACTTATGGAGAAATCCCTGATGGTGTAGAAATTTTTGACGGCATCGCTAAAAGCGAATTGCGTCTGGTTACTCAAGCGACCATGAAGGGAATCAATGCGCCGCTCACATCCAGTTGCGGGCGGCTTTTCGATGCCGTTGCGGCTCTGCTGGGGTTGCGTCAGAAGGTTTCCTTCGAAGGACAGGCAGCCATGCAACTGGAGATGCTCGCTGATCCCGCTCAAACACGACCTTATCCTTATCTGCTTTCTGATGATGCTGATCAGATTATATTCGATCCGTCGCAAATGATTGACGCGATCATTAAAGACCATTTGGTAGGACTCCCCACTGCACAGATTGCCGGTCGTTTTCATCGTTCTCTTGCCGTGATGATCGAAGAAGTCTGCGTCCAGATACGGCAAAAAACCGGTCTCAGTCTGATTGTTCTTTCTGGTGGGGTCTTTCAAAACTGCCTTTTGACAGGCATGGTGCTGGACAGTCTCAACCAATCTGCGTTCAAAGTTCTCACCCATTCACTGGTTCCCCCAAATGATGGTGGTCTTGCCCTTGGGCAGGTAGTTGTTGCCAGTAGCTTAAATCCCTAAGGTTGCTGCCAGTTTGAGCAAGGTCTCATCAATTTGACGTCGACCGGCCTGAACAACTTTTTCAAGGTCTGTCTGAACAACTGCCCCGCAAGAGAGGCCAAGCATTTCCCCCGATTCTCCTTGCAGAAGTGCTTCCACAGCGGTTACACCGACCCGGGCGGCAAGCAGTCGATCAAAAGAAGATGGTGAACCACCGCGCTGGTAGTGACCCAGTACCATGATGCGGGTTTCAAAGCCAATGCGATCCTTGATCTGGTCGGCGACATCCTGAGCTTTGCCAGCACCTTCGGCGATCATGATGATCGAGTTGTCCCGGCCTTCCTGGAAGCGTCGGCGCAGATTTCCGCAGATTTCGTCAATGTCAAAGCTTGATTCGGGGATCAGAGCATATTCGGCACCGCAGGCGATGCCAGCAACCAGTGCCAGGTAGCCGCAGTTGCGGCCCATGGTTTCGACGACGAAGGTGCGGTCATGGGATGATGCGGTATCCCTCAGACAGTCGACGGCGTGGATGATGTTGTTCAGGGCAGTGTCGACGCCGAGAGACATGTCTGTGAACGGAATGTCATTATCGATCGACGCCGGGATGGCCATCACCTGGATACCTCGCTTTTGTAGCTTTAGTGCGCCGCGATGGGAACCGTCACCACCGATGATGACCAGCCCGTCGATTCCCATCTCTTTGAGGTTGTCGATGGCCAGATTTTGACCGGCTTCTTCTAACATTTCAAGGCAACGGGCACTCTGTAAGAATGTTCCCCCCACTTGCAGCTTGCTGCTCACCGATTTGGTTGTCAGCAGCTCATACTGCTGATCTATCAGCCCCTGATATCCTTTTTGAATGCCGATGACTTCAAGGTTATTACTCAGGCCGGCTCGTACCACGGCGCGGATCGCTGCATTCATTCCGGAACAATCGCCGCCACTGGTCAGTACTGCGATGCGTTTCATATAAAGGCTCCTCTTCTCTGTCAGATCACTGCTTACAAAGTTAAACAGCTGACGGTTGCTTTGTCAAAAGAAGGCATGTGGTGATATCTCTAGCGTTTTATTAACCTCGACAAGAGAAATGTGATACATCTAAAAAACATGATGTCTCTCTCGACCAGGAGACGTTACATGGTTATAATGAATCCAACAATCTATCAAATCATTCAAACAGGAAAAATGTAATGAAACAGTTGTGTGTTTGGTTAACCTTGCTTTTATTCTGCTTTGCCGGGACGGCCTTCGGCAATAGCGTGCTTGAAGAGAAAGTGGTTGAACATCAGTTCGCCAATGGTATGAAGCTACTCGTGGTCGAGCGGCATGATACACCTATTGTCTCTGCATATATCACCATCGGCGTTGGTTCGGTGCATGAAACCAGTGAAACCCGCGGTGTGGCACACCTGCTGGAGCACATGCTTTTTAAAGGGACTAAAACCCTTGGTACAACGGACTATCAAAAAGAGCAGCCGATCCTTGCGGAAATCGAAAAGGTTGGCAGCAAATTGGACGCTCTACGTTTACAGACTGATGCTGACCCGGCACAGGTTACTGCTCTCGTGAAGGAATTGAAGGAGCTTCAGTCAGAGCACAAGCAATATGTCGTCAAGGACGTCTTCTCCAATATTTATTCGGAAAATGGTGGGGTTGGTTACAACGCCTTTACCAGTAAGGATCTGACCACTTATCTGATTTCATTGCCGTCAAACAAACTGGAACTCTGGGCGTTGATCGAGTCGGATCGGATGAGGGACCCTGTCTTGCGGGAGGTCTACACAGAACGCGATGTTATCCGGGAGGAGAGGCGGCGCTCCTACGATACCAATCCGCGGCGACGACACTATGAGAGCCTGGTGAATAATGCTTTTTCCGTACATCCCTATCGCAACCCTATTATCGGTTGGCATTCGGATATTGCCAATCTGAGCCCACAAAAAACCCGCGAGTTTCTACAGAAATATTATGCGCCGGTGAATACCGTGATCGCCCTGGTTGGTGACGTCAAGGCAGCAGAAGCCATCGCTCTGGTAGGTCGCTATTTTGGTGATCTTGAACCGGGGGTCCCGGCCCCTAATGTTGCTGCTGCTGAGCCTGAGCAAAATGGCGAAAAACGGGTAATCGATATCTTTGACGCCGAGCCGCGCCTGGCGATTGCCTATCACAAACCGACCATGCCGCATAAAGATGATTATGTCTTTGATCTGATTGATCAGGTTCTCGGTAGTGGCCGAACATCACGGTTTTATCGCTCTCTGGTGGAAGAACAAAAATTGGCAACTTCAGTTTCGGTCTACGGAGCACCGGGTTCGCGCTATCCCAATCTGTTTGTGATTGATGCGATACCGCGCCATCCGCACACCACTGAGGAGCTTGAAGCGGCGATTTATGTTGAACTTGATAAACTCAAGAAGGAGCTGGTTGACGAGGTCGAGTTGACCAAAGTCAGAAACCGACTGGTGACCGATCAACTGCGGCAGCTCAGAAGTAACTCAGGGCTGGCTAGACTCTTGACCAGTTATCAGTCTCTGAGTGGCAACTGGCGCTATCTGGTGAACTACACCGAGGAGATCGGTAAAATTTCTGTCGAAGACATCAAGGAGGTTGCCAATAACTACTTTAAGCCGAGTAACCGCACCGTTGTCGTACTGAAAAGGGAGGATGCGCTATGATGATTTTCTCCCGTTCTCTGCTCCTCGCTGCTTTTGTTACCATCACAATTCTGGCCGGCTGTAGTGCAACACAACCAACACATCCTGATCAGCTTGAATATCCTGCTTTGAATTTTCAACTTCCTGAAGTAGAGACACTAACTCTGGCCAACGGTATCCGGCTCTATCTCAAAGAGGATAGTGAGCTCCCTCTGGTACAAATAACAGCAATGGTTGGCTCTGGAGCCATGACCACTCCGGCCGATAAGATTGGCTTAGCCGGCCTGTTCGGTAGCACCTGGCGCACTGGCGGTGCCGGTGATCGAACACCGGAAGAATTGGACGAATATCTTGATTTTCTGGCTGCTGATCTGAGTGCCAGCTTGGGGCCTTATACAGCAAAGCTGAACATCTCTTTGCGCTCTGAAGACTTGCAAAATGGTTTGGCGGTGCTGGGTGATTTGTTGCGGAGACCGATGTTTGCAGAAAAGCGCCTTGAATTGGCACGCTTGCAGGCTCAGGAGCATTTGCGGCGTCAGAACGACAGCCCTGGAAGTATTTCCAGACGCTTGTTGATGGCTGCACTTTATCCAAATCATTATCTCGGTTATTCGCCAACTCCGGAAACCCTGGCGGCAATCACAAGGCAGGATCTGGTTGATTTTCAGCAGACATATTTCGCCCCGAATAACCTCTGGATAGCAGTCTCAGGAGATTTTGATCGCGCGAACCTTATGACTCTCCTCAATGATAGCTTCGGCGATTGGTCTCAGCGGGAGGTACCTGAACAGCATCTGCCAACGATTGCCCGGTCTGAGTCGGGTGCAATACAGGTCGCTGCCAAAGATCTGCCGCAAACCACAATCGTGATCGGAGATCTTGGCCTGACCAAGGATCACCCCGATCAGTATGCTGTCCGTATTCTCAACTACATTCTCGGCGGCGGCGGCTTTAATTCTCGCATGATGCGTGAAATCCGTTCGAACCGCGGTCTGGCCTATTCAGCCTATTCGTACTTCCAGGTTGGTCGGCGTCTGCCCGGTCCTTTTATTGCCGGAACGGAAACCAAGAATGTCTCTGTGGTCCCGGCAATCAGCCTGACGCGCGAAATTATGGTAGATTTACGGAACAATCGGGTAACTGATGAGGAAGTACAGCTAGCGAAAGAGAGCCAGATCAACTCGTTTGTATTTGGTTTTGAAAACACTCATTCGGTGGTCAGCCGTCAGATGTCTCTGGCTTTTTTCGATTACCCCAAAGATTACCTGGCTGGTTATCGTGATCGAATTGCCGCGGTAACGGCCGTTGATGTACAACGGGCGGCACGTGAATTTATTGACCTCTCACGGCAGCAGATTGTTTTGGTTGGTGATCCGGAAGAATTCAGCCAGGAACTTTCAGCGTTTGGCTTGCCGGTTGTGGACGTTGATTTGGATTAACCTAGAGCGGGGTATCTCTTGAATTTACCAAATACTATTATTGATCGTATCCGAATTTTTCTGGACCGCGACCTTTGGGAAATGGATGCTGCTGACCAGCGTTGGTGGAGGCGCTTTCTCCTTAATCAGGGTCAGATCCTGACTCTGGTTGTTCGTGGTTTTTTTGTCGACGGCTGTATGATACGCGCCTCGGCGTTGACTTTTACCACTCTCCTGTCCCTGGTTCCCTTGCTGGCCCTGATGTTTTCGGTACTCAAAGGGTTTGGTGTCCAGAACGAACTGGAACCGTTGTTGCTTGATCAGCTGGCGGTCGGTGGCGGTGAGGCGGTTACCAAGATCGTTGAATACATCAACAATACCGATGTCGCCAATCTCGGTAAGTATGGGTTACTCTTACTGATTGTCGCTGTCTTGACCTTGCTCTCTAATATCGAAAAATCATTCAATAACGTCTGGGGAGTTGAGGAAACCCGGCCCTTGCTGAGACGTTGTACTGATTATTTTTCGGTGGTGACGATCGGTCCGCTCTTAGTTGTCGTGGCTATATCCATGACGAGCACCTTAAAGAGTCAGCAACTTGTTTTGACTCTCCTTGAGCATGAATACGTGGGCGAAGCTTTACTGTCGCTTTTTCAAGTTCTGCCGTTCATGGTGATGTGGTTGGTTTTTGCCGGTCTTTACCTCTTTATGCCGAACGTTAAAGTCAGTCCGCGGGCAGCATTAATCGGCGGCATCTTCGGCGGCACTCTCTGGCAGATCAGTCAATGGGGATATCTGAACTTCCAGGTTGGGGTGGCGCGTTATAATGCGATTTACGGCACCATGGCGGCTCTGCCGATTCTGATGGTCTGGATTTATCTTTCCTGGATGATCGTATTGCTTGGTCTGGAAATGACTTATGCCACCCAAAATTTGCGTACAATCAGACAGGACCTTCGCGGAGAACGAGTCAACTACGCCAGCCTTGAATTTATTGCCCTGGCTGTTTTGCTTTTCGTCGGTCGTCGCTTCTACTTGGGGAAAGCTGCTCTGGGGCAGGAAGAGTTGGCGACCCAATTAGATGCCCCGCCAAGGCTGTTGCGTACCATTCTCTCTGAATTGACCCGCCTTGGCTTTGTCGTAGCCACCGATCAAGGCAATGACAATGTAGGCTATCAGCCAGCCCAGGCCTTGGAAAAAATCAAACTGTACGATGTTGTCCATGGGCTTGCTGTGGATGGCACAGACTATAGCCATCTACGCAACACCAGTGAACGTGGAGTTGTCGCTGGAGTCGCCGAAACTTTACAAAAGGCTGAAGAACAGGCTCTAGCCGGTATGACATTGCGGGATTTAGTGCTACAGGTCGAAGGTGTTGAGAGTCAGGATATCGATGAAGTTACTGAGTAACTCTTCAACGTGAAGGTTTGGTCTTCATAGACAGCGTATGAATATTGAGTGATCCAGTCACCCAGGGCGATGAGTTCTCCATCGCCCAGTTTTGCGTGGAAAGGCTGATGATAGTGACCGGTGACGATGGCCTGGTGCCCTGCAGCAAGGATTACTTCTGCGTAGGGCTGTAAAATCTCGCGAGCGGGACAGTTGCGGCGTTTTTCCCCTGAGCTTTTGCGACTTTCGTAGCCAGCCCGGTCACCAATTTTCATAAGTAGCCGGTTGGGTAGAGTCCTGAGTAGAAAACGAACCAAGCCACTGCGTAGTAGCTTACGAAGCAGTCGGTATCCGGTGTCATCGGGGTTGGCCAGATCGCCGTGGGCGAGAAAAACTTTCTTACCATCAAGCTCGATACTGCCGCCGTCTGGGAAGACTTGACAGCCCAGACGTTGGGTAAAGATTGGACCGAGGTGGAAGTCGTGGTTACCTTCCACATAAACCAATTTTGTCCCCTGCTGATGCATGTGCTCTAAGGCATTGATTAAAGGGGCGTAGTCTTCTGTAACGGTTGCTTTGCCGATCCAGAATTCAAAAATATCCCCAAGCAGAATCAGCATATCCGTCTTGCTGCACTGTTACTCAAGAAAGGACAGAAGTGCTCGGTAGTTTGAGTCGGAAGGCTTGCAAAGATGCGCATCTGCGAGGAAAATTGCTCTCATGGGCGTCACTATAGATCTGGGTTATCGATATGTCAACTCCACTGAGAAGGGTGTTTAAAATATGGAAATAACAGAAGAAGAACAGGTTCCGCCAGTCATGCAGCGTATACGCTGCGGAGCGCTCGAAGGTTGGCGGACAGTTTTTAAAATGATCAAGTTTGTACTGCCACTCTATATTGTTGTCGATCTCTGCAAAGCGTATGGTTTGCTCGACAGTATGGGCGTCTGGTGTGCTCCGCTCATGGGCTTGTTTGGTCTTCCTGGAGCGACGGCTTTTGCATTTATTGCTGGGGGATTGATTAACCTCTATGCTGCGATCGCGGTTCTGGCGCCTCTTGATCTGACGCCATGGCAGGTTACCCAGTGCGGGGTCATGATGGGCATCGCCCATAATCTGGTTCTTGAAGGCGGTGTGTTAAGTAGTACCGGAGCACATGGTGGCGTCCTGACTCTTTGTCGCATTCTGCTTGCGGCGGTAGCTGGTTGGTTGATGATGGGTATGCAAGCATTGGGGGTGGCAGGATGATGACAATACTCTATGAGGCTTGCCTCGGTGGTCTGATGCTTTGTGGTAAACTGATAATTATCGTAATACCGCTGCTTGCCATTTTTGAAGTCTTGCGTTATGTCAAAGTTTTTCGTGACCTCGGTTCACGGACCGAACCGATGATGCGCTGCATTGGCCTGAGAAAATCAGCTGTTTTGCCGCTCTTTACCGGGATTTTCCTTGGCATCGCTTACGGCGCTGGCATCATTATTCGCTCGGCGGCCACAGGGCAGATGGATAAGCGAGAACTCTTTCTTACCGGGCTATTCCTGGCGACCTGTCATGCTGTGATTGAAGACGTTTTGATTTTTGTTGTTCTGGGTGGCGATGCGGTTGTTATGCTTGGCCTACGACTCGCTCTGGCCATTCTCTTAACTGGCCTGTTGGCCAGGCTCTGGAAACCTCGTGACGGATCAATCAATACGGAGGTTTGATACTTGACGACAAAAGCTGAAATTATTCTGCCGATCTATGGTATGAGCTGCCAAAAGTGCGTTGCCAAGATCACCGCAGCTTTGCAGGCGGTTGATGGAGTGGTTGCGGTTGACGTTACTTTAGAGGATAAAAAGGGCAGGGTGCAGGTCGTCGATGGTGGCCCGCATCGAGAGCAATTGCTGAGTGTTGTCATTGCAACCGGATTTAAGATCGTCGCACCGACTGCCGAAGATGACCTTGGCCCGGCAGAGAGTCCGGATGGCGTAAATTCTTCCACTACAGAAACAGTCAGTACGAGTACTTGTGGTTTGCAGGGAATGACCTGCGCAAATTGTGCGCAGACCATCGAAAAAGGCATCGCCAAGCTGCCAGGTGTCTCCTCGGCTGCTGTCAACTTCGCCG
Organism: Deltaproteobacteria bacterium; assembly: GCA_024279915.1. GTDB lineage: Bacteria > Desulfobacterota > Desulfuromonadia > Desulfuromonadales > BM103 > M0040. The sequence continues at coordinate 149 of JAJRRB010000062.1, read as the reverse complement.
CAGAAAACCTCTCGGTTGTTTATGATTCTACCCAGGTACAGAGTTCCGACCTGGTCGCCAAGGTCGAAGACCTTGGTTACCGTGCAGTCTCTGAGGATGCTACAGACCTTCAAGAAGGCCGTACGCAACTTTACTGGCTGATTTTTGCG
>JAJRRB010000061.1 GCA_024279915.1 Deltaproteobacteria bacterium | reverse complement strand
TTTGTTAATGCTGCTGGCGCCGATGTTGTAGCGACGACGGAGCGGACAACTTACACCTCGGAAGAAGCCCGCGACATCACAACCCTTGGTACAAACGCATACTACCGCCTAAATCGCACCACCAGCGTGCGTCTTGGCTATGAGTATGAAGACATCGACCGGGAAATCGACGAGGCGATGGACACTGAAACTCATACCTTAAAAGCCTCGATGCGGGTCCGTCCCAGCAACAACATCAATGCGCGGATTAGCTACAAATACCAGAATATCGATGATGTTTTCATGAATGAGCATGGGAACAAGGGACCAACCGACGACTCATATGTTTATACTGGCCCCACAGGAACCCATTTGTGGTACGGAACTTCGTACTATACTCTGCGAGAAGCCGAAGCGACCAACCAGCCGGAGGACGTCCATGAGATAAAACTTTCGACCACATGGTCACCGTCTTCACGGTATTCGGTAACCGCCTACACCCGCTACCGTACCGAAGAGAACGACCTCAACTTCAGCACTTACGAAAAAGAGTCCTTCTCTCCGGGCCTCACCGTTTGGTGGGCACCGCTCAACAATCTCAACCTGACCATGGCGTACAACTTCGACAAACAGACGACGGAGAATCAGATGTGCGTCGGCTGGTACCATGGCTGAGCGGGTGAAATCCAGAGCCAGTATGGTTCTACATGCGACGATATCGAATATGAATCCGAAGTACACACTCTTTCCATGAGTGCTGATTACCAGGCAACCGAGAAATTAAATGTTAACCTCAACGCCACATACAACATGGCTGAAGCTGGCATGAGCGGCATCAGTCTGACCGAGCCCTTTGCCCCGACACCCGGATTGCCGCTGGACATTTTTTACAGCGACTTTGAAGGACGTATCGGACTGGTTGAGAATTACTCGGATCTCGAGTACACCCAGATCAACATCAGCCTCGGCGGTACCTACGACTTCACCGAACGACTCTATGTCACGGCCATGACCACCTATAGCGACTTCGACTCCGACGAAGAGTATGTTTACGGAGACGAAAGCGGTTCGGTCTATTACGGCTCTCTCGGTGTTGGCTACCGCTTCTAAACAACAAAGCTAAAAATATTTGCCTCCTGTTATGCCCGGCTGGTTCTCCAGCCGGGCTTTTTTCCCTTAGACATCCCCTCCCCCAACAATTTGCAGCTAAGACGTAAAAGTTCCTTGTCAATCCACTTGTCCATCAAAAGGCGATCATGCTATTTTAATGGATTGACTGTTTACACAACCACAACCTTAGGCTTACTGGCCAGATTCTGGCCTCGAGACATAATTCCACATGGCACAAAACTCATCAATTTATGATTTAAAACGTCCGGCACGATACCTGGGTGGCGAACGCGGCAGCATCTGTAAAGACTGGGCTCAGGTTGACGTAACTTTTGCCCTGGCCTTTCCCGATGTCTATGAAATAGGCATGAGCCATATTGGTTCGGCCATCCTCTACCGAGTCCTCAACGATACGCCGTGGATTGCCGCTGAGCGCAGCTACACACCCTGGCCGGATCGCGAGGCTCAACTACGTAGCGACGGCAAACGACTTACTTCTCTGGAAAGCAGCCGGGATCTGGCCGACTTCGACATTATCGGCTTTTCCCTGCAATACGAGCTCTGCTACTCAAATGTCCTGATGATGCTCGACCTCTCTGGCCTGCCAATGCGCGCCAACGAGCGCGGAGAAGAAGCGCCACTCATTGTAGTCGGAGGTCCCTGTGCGTTTAATCCGGAGCCACTCGCCGACTTTTTCGATTGTGCCATCATCGGGGATGGCGAAGAAGTCGTCATTGAACTCTGTGCCGCAGTTCGCACCAGCAAAGCCGCTGGAGAGAACCGGGCGCGCCTGTTGAAGCGCCTGGCAGCGATCGCAGGCATTTACGTTCCATCCCATTTTACCGTCACATATCAACCGGACGGTCGGATTACCGAGACAGTACCGAAAGACCCGCAACAACCGAAAGTACGCCGCCGGGTTCTGGCTGACCTCGATTCGGCACCCTACCCGGAACAACCGATCGTGCCTTTTTTGCAAACTGTCCACGACCGCGTTGCCATTGAGGTGGCGCGCGGCTGTACCCGTGGTTGCCGTTTTTGTCAGGCTGGGTATATCTATCGACCGGTACGAGAACGCCAACCGGACATAATCCGCAACCTGATCGACCAATTGCTACGTCATTCCGGCCACGATGAAGTCTCTCTGCTCTCCCTCTCAACCGGTGACTACAGTGCGATTGAGATATTGATGCAGAACCTCATGGGCTGTTATGCCGATCAGCGGGTGGCTGTTTCCCTGCCAAGCCTGCGAGTCGGTTCTCTGACACCTGCATTGATGAATGAAATCAAAAAAGTACGTAAAACCGGTTTTACTCTTGCTCCTGAAGCGGGCAGCGAACGCTTGCGTCAGGTCATCAATAAAGGGATTCTCGAAGAGGATCTGATTGAAAGTGCGCGTACCGCCTTCGAACTTGGCTGGCGCATCATCAAACTCTATTTTATGATCGGCCTGCCGACTGAAACCGACGAAGACCTCACCGCACTGGTCGATCTTTCTGCCAGAGTCAAAGCTGCCGGACGCGGCACAGAGGGGGGAGCCGACGTCAATGTATCGGTCTCGACCTTTGTTCCCAAGGCTCACACACCTTTCCAATGGGATGCCCAGATCAGCATCGATGAAACTCTAACTCGCCAGGAGAATTTGCGAGGTGCCCTTAAAAAAAAGAAACTGCGACTCAAATGGCATGAGGCAGAACTTTCCTTCCTTGAAGGTGTCTTTGCCCGCGGTGATCGCCGTCTGGGAGATGTCCTCGAAGAGGCGGTCAAACGTGGTTGTCGCTTCGATGGCTGGCGAGAGCATTTTCGCTGGGACTTATGGCAGGAGGCGTTTGCCGCTGTCGGCCTTGATCCGGTCTGGTACCTACGTCAGCGGTTGACTGGTGAGATCTTCCCCTGGGACCATATCGACTCAGGAGTCACAAAGGACTTCCTGCTGCGTGAACGTCAGGCCAGCTTGCTTGGTAAGGCGACCCCGGATTGTCGCAACGGCCAATGCAGCTACTGTGGCTTGTGTGATTTCGAAACGATCCGACCACGACTCGCTGACAGTGACCGACTGGAGCCTCCGGTAGTCAAACCAGATACAGCCCCCTCTGAGCCAGCGCTACTGCCAAAAATCAGGTTGACGATCACTAAAACCGGCAGGACAGCCAGCCTCAGTCACTTGGAGTATATGACTTTGATCCACCGGGCGGTGCGCCGTGCAGAACTGCCGATCAAATACTCATCAGGCTTCCATCCTGCTCCACGCATCAGCTTTGGCGACGCGCTACCACTTGGTGTCTCCAGCGAAGCAGAGCTCATTGATCTGGAATTGACAACACCCTGCCAACCGCAGGAGGCCATGAAGCGACTCAACCAGGAGCTACCGGAAGGGGTTCGTGTCCTTAAAGCCGAACCCTGGCCGCGCAAGGGTGCAGCGCCTGCGAACAGTATCCTTGCAGCAACCTTTAAAGTCCCCATACCTGAAGATACCAGCGACGGACTTGAAGAACGTCTGAGAGACTTCCTTGAGCAAGAGTCTGTCATGACCACCAGGATTAAAAAAGACCGTGCCAGTCAGCTCGATCTGCGTCCCTGGGTCTTTGACCTGCAACGAGACGATAGCTTTCTCTGGATGAAAATGCATTCCGGTAGCCCCCTCTTTCTGGCGGCCTACCTGTTGGAAAAGGATGCTGAACTGGTTCGAGCTCTGGGGATTCATAAAACTGCCATTGAGTTGAAAGATACGGAGATCCATGTAGATTAATAACAGAGGAGTGCTTCTCTGCTTCTCTGGCCAATGACAAATTTAACGTTTTATACATAAATATAACTTTTGAAGGAGACATAACTATGGCCAAAGAACTGGTCATCAACACCACGTCCCACGAGACACGGATTGCACTCTTGGAGAGCGGCCATATTGCTGAACTCTACATCGAACGTAGTCGTGAACTCGGCATTGTTGGCAACATTTATCAAGGCCGCGTCATCCGGGTCCTACCCGGCATGCAGGCAGCCTTCGTTGACATCGGTCTGGAAAAAGCGGCTTTTCTTTATGTCGCCGATGTCCTTGACGAAATGGAAGCTGTCGAGCACTACGTAGAAAGCGGTCACCGTCACGATCAGCCCAGTGAAGACAACAGCGAAGAGCGCCCACCGCTACCGCCGATTGAGGAGCTATTGCAAGAGGGCCAGGAGATCATGGTCCAGGTCGCCAAGGAGCCGATCGGCACCAAGGGCGCACGCATCACCTCGCACATTTCCCTGCCGGGGCGTAATCTGGTGTACATGCCAACTGTTGACCACGTCGGCATCTCCCGTCGAATTGAGAATGAAGATGAACGCGAACGTCTGCGCCATCTGGTAGATGTCATGCGTCCGGCCGGAACCGGATTCATTGTCCGCACTGTCGCTGAGAGCCGCGACGGCGAAGACCTTAAGTCAGATATGGATTACCTGGTCAATCTCTGGGAACAGATCAGCACGCACAGCGAAGGCAAAGTGGCTCCCTGTCTGATCCATTCCGACCTTGACGTCACCAGCAAAGTTCTGCGCGACATTCTCACCGAGGACGTCTCACGGGTCATCGTCGACAGCCCCGTCGAACATGTCAAAATTGTCCGTTTTCTTAATACCTTCATGCCGGGCCATAACTTCCAGGTCGAGCAATATAGTGGCAAGGAGCCGATTTTCGACGCCTTCGGTCTCGAAGTGGAAATCGCCCGCGCTCTGGGCCGCAAGGTCTGGTTGAAAAGCGGTGGTTACATCATCATTGAGCAAACCGAGGCGCTGGTGGCCGTTGATGTCAACACCGGTCGTTTTGGCGGCAAGCACAATCTGGAAGACACCATTCTCAAAACCAACCTGGAGGCCGTCAAAGAGACCGCGTTTCAGCTGCGTTTGCGTAATATCGGCGGCCTGATCATCATTGATTTCATCGACATGGAAAAAGAGGCTCACCGCGAGAAAGTTCATGGCTCCCTCGAAGAGGCTCTCAAAAACGATAAATCAAAGACCAACATTCTCAAAATCTCGGAACTCGGTCTGGTTGAGATGACCCGCAAGCGAGTCCGCGAGAGTATCGGCCGGACGCTGTGCGAGGCCTGTCCCTACTGCGACGGCAAAGGTTACGTGAAAAGCCGCGCGACCACTGTTTACGAAATTTTCCGTGAACTGCAGCGAGAGATGGGACCGGCACCGGGCTACCGAATGACCCTTCTGGTTCATCCTGACATTGCTTCTCTGCTCTTCGATGACGAGCGTCACGGCGTCGAGGAGTTGGAGAAGAAATTCGAAAAGCAGATCACGATTACGGCACGGCAGAACTTTCATCTTGAACAGTTGGAGATTATTGTTGGTTGAATGCTATGTGAGAGAACTGGAGCTTGAGGTTTGTCAGTAAAGCCCTTGTCGAAGACGAGGGCTCCAGTGTGATGTATGGAGCTTTACCAGAGGAAGGTGAGAAAAGGTACAGATATAAATTGTGAAGAAACAGGCCGAGGAGTATAGTTCTAAACACTTGAATCGAGTAATGAGGCAACTTCTTCCTGGAGTTTTGGTAGATACATCTCGATCACACCCCATACGACTTCGTCAGAAATCGAAGCATACCCATGAATGAGTCGATTACGAAAAGCGATGATGCGTCCAGCATGATTGATTTTTTCTGAGAGAGTCGGCTCAAGACGCAAAGCCTGGTTCAAAGCTTCTCCGATAACTTCAACCTGCCTTTCGACTGCTGAGCGAAGCATGGCGTCAGACATGTAATCGGAGAGAGTCTTACCGGAAGTGAAATCAACCAGCAATTTGCAAGCCTGATCAATATCATAGAAATATTTTCGAAGATCACGCGGCATCGTAGAGAGAGACACGGCTACCTTCAACAGCCGCACGGAAGTAGGGATTACGAATCGGTGCCAATTCGACCAGATCAATCGACATCCCAAAGAGTGTCTGGAGATCTTCCATCAAGTCGAAGTAATGCTCAGCATGTTCAGCAGGCGACATCGGTTTAAAGTCTACCAGGAAATCCAGGTCACTATTGTCTGGGTCGAATTTGTCCGTGATTGCGGAACCGAACAAAGAGAGGCTGTGCACACCATGGTTTAAGCAGAGACGTGACAGTTCACCTCTTTTTTCTTCAATGGTGAGTGATAGGAATTTGCTTTTGATGAGTTGACGTGAAGCTGCCATGAAAAGCCTCCCCCAAGGAACATACGGCCCCAAATTGACCGTTTCTCACTTCTACCTCATGCCCATGGCCATGTCAAATCAAAACCCGGCTGGGAAAACCTCTTAACCCCACAAAATCGCTCAAAACATCAGAATTTTTCACAGACCACCCCCTGCACTTCCCTCCAAGGTATAACGCAGACAGAGAACCAAATTGGCCCCGAGCCGGGGACAGCCCCGTGAGAAACCGGGACAGTCCCCTTAAGGTCATTAGAAGAACCAGAAGGACAAAGTGTAGACGAGCTTGGAGGGATTGCGATTTTAAGCGTAACGCACAATAGATCGGCACCTTTTTTCTTGACACGCCTGTACCGACAAAAGTATAAGTACCAGTTCCTGAACGGACTAAGTCCGTAATCCAAGGAACGAAAGCGAGGTGTATAGGCTATGTACGCGGTCATTAAAACCGGAGGAAAGCAGTATAAAGTTTCCGCAGGCGATCTTCTTAAGATCGAAAAACTTGAAGGTGCGGTGGGTGATACCATCGAACTGGACGAAGTCCTCATGGTTGGCGGAGAAGAGGTTAAAATCGGAACACCTCTCTTACCTAATGCGAAAGTTACAGCAGTGATTGTCGAACAGGGTAAAGATAAAAAAATCCTGGTCTTCAAATCGAAGCGTCGTAAAAACACTCGCAAGAAGTTCGGCCACCGTCAGCCCCTCACCCGTCTCAAGATAACGAATATTGAAGCTTAAGGAGTAGAACCATGGCTCACAAAAAAGCGGGCGGCAGTTCACGTAACGGCCGCGATAGCGCAGGCAAACGCCTCGGAGTCAAACGTTACGATGGCCAGTTGGTGACAGCCGGATCCATTCTGGTTCGTCAACGTGGCACGACCATTCATCCCGGCAACAATGTCGGTTGCGGCAAAGACTACACTCTATTTGCCCTGATTGAAGGCAAGGTCAAGTTCGAGCGTCTCGGCAAAGATCGCAAGAAAGTCAGCGTCTACGTCTGAGGATAGGCTCCTGAACAATTAAAAAGCCCGAGGTTCTTTAGTGAACTTCGGGTTTTTTATGTTATGACTTGTAAGTGAAAAGGAAAAGGTTGATGGGTCAGCTTTTTTCCTTTCACCTTTTACTTTGAACCCAGAATTATCACTATGAAATTTATCGATGAGGTCAAAATAAACGCCAAGGCTGGCGATGGTGGGCGTGGCTGTCTCTCCTTTTTGCGCGAAAAGTTTGTGCCGCTTGGCGGCCCGGACGGAGGCGATGGCGGACGAGGCGGAGATGTTCTGCTTGAAGTGGACATGTCCATCACCACTCTCCTCGACTTGCGCTACAAGCACCACATCAAAGCTAAAAACGGTATGCCCGGCCTGGGCAAGAATAAGCATGGCAAGGGTGGTGAGGATCTGGCCATCAAGGTGCCACCCGGAACTCTGGTTTACGATGATGAAGCCGGGGAACTCCTTGCCGACCTGACCAAGGTCGATCAGGGCTTTCTTCTGCTCAAAGGTGGTCAAGGTGGACGCGGCAACGCCCGCTTCCTGACCTCCACCAATCGAGCGCCTCGTCACACCCAACCGGGAGTACCTGGCGAAGAGCGCACCCTGCGGCTGCAACTCAAGCTACTTGCCGATGTCGGCCTGGTGGGACTTCCCAACGCTGGCAAGTCGACTCTGATCTCCTGCGTATCCGCAGCTCGTCCGAAAATTGCCGATTATCCTTTCACCACCCTGATACCTAATCTCGGTGTGGTTAAGCATGGTGATTTCCGTTCCTTTGTCATGGCCGACATCCCCGGGCTGATTGAGGGTGCCAGCGACGGACAAGGACTTGGGTCTCGCTTCTTAAGGCATATTGAACGCACTGATCTCTTTCTTCATCTCGTAGATCTTTCCTCCCTTCAGATAGGTGACCCGATCGAGAACTTTGACACGATCAACCAGGAGCTCAAGCGCTACAACCAGGAATTGAGCGAACGGCCCATGCTCGTGATCTTTACCAAACAAGATATAACCGAGGTCCGTGAACAGACCGAGGAGCTCCGTCCCATTTTTGAGAGCCGCGGTTTGCGAACACTGGCCATCTCGGCAGTCACCAGAGCGGGGCTTCCTGAGCTTATCACGACTGTCGCCAGAGAACTGGACCGCATGCGCCAAGGAGATACGCTTGACAGACATGGCGACGGACGTTAGAATTCTTTAGTTTTTTCAATAGCTTCCACACAGAGACAGACACATACACTAATGCGTACAATTCTTCTGGCACATGTTAAACGAGTCGTCATCAAGATAGGCAGCGGAGTTATCTCCGACAAAGACGGCCTCGAGCTCGAGCGTATTGCAACCCTCTGCGAAGATGTCCACACACTTCGCCAGCGTGGCTACGAAGTTATCCTGGTTTCGTCGGCGGCTGTGGCTGCAGGGAAAGCAGACTTGGGAATTGTCGGCAAGCCTCACACCATCCCTCTTCCTCTCAAACAAGCGGCAGCTGCCATCGGCCAGAGCCGACTGATGCGAGCCTACAAAGATGCTCTGCGCCAGCATGGACTTAAAGCTGCGCAGATTCTTTTGACGCGCGACGACCTCGCCAACCGACGCCGCTACCTGAATGCACGCAACACACTGATGACTCTGCTCGAATATGGCATTGTGCCAATTATTAATGAAAATGATACCGTCGTGATTGATGAAATCCGCTTCGGTGACAACGACAATCTCTCAGCTATGACCACGAATCTGGTTGAAGCCCAGTTGCTGGTCATTCTTTCTGATGTTGACGGACTCTACAGCAGCGACCCGCGACACAACCCGGACGCCAAGCTGATTTCAGAGGTTGAGCGCATCACACCGGAGATTGAAGCCATGGCTGGCCATGAAGGGACAAGCCTCGGTACCGGCGGTATGACGACCAAGCTTAAAGCCGCCAAGCGCGCCACCCTGTACGGTGCTGGCACAGCGATCATTAATGGCCGTACACCGCACAATCTGCTCTATCTTTTTGACGGCCATGAACTCGGCACCTATTTTCTACCGGCACGCGATCCAATGGCTGCCCGCAAACACTGGATCGCCTTTACCAAGAAACCAAAGGGTAAACTGATACTGGATGATGGCGCACATAAAGCCGTATCTGAACGCGGCAAAAGTCTCTTGCCGTCGGGAATTTGTCAACTAGACGGTAGCTTTGAACGTGGTGACGCCGTACGCCTCTGTGATCTCAACGGTGATGAGTTTGCCAAGGGCGTGACCAATTATAACTCGACAGAACTGGATCGCATCATGGGTAAAAAAACCAAGGAGATCGAATTGATTCTTGGTTATCAGTATGGCGACGAAGTGGTTCATCGCGACAATATGGTTATCAATCCCAACAAAGAGTAATGCGGTCAGAACGCAAAAACATCTCTAACTGCCCGATCACGGAAAGCTGAAGGAGCTGAAGGAGCTGAATAATGAGCATAGCTGAACAAATGCTGAAAGTCGCTCAAGAGGCTAAAGCGGCATCCCAGACCCTGGCTAGTCTCTCGTCCACAGTCAAAAATGAGTTACTGCAACAGATGGCGCAAAGCCTTCTGAACCACACCGAAGAATTGATTGAAGCAAATGAGAAAGATCTGGCCGCTGCCCGGGAAGCAGGGCTCGCCTCGGCCATGGTCGATCGTCTGGCACTCGATGCTCAGCGTATTCGTGGCATGGCTGATGGCTTGCGCGAAGTTGCTGAGCTACCGGACCCGGTTGGTGAAGTTACCAGCATGCAACGACGACCCAATGATCTACAAGTCGGCCGCATGCGCATACCGCTGGGCGTTATCGGCATCGTTTATGAGTCACGTCCGAATGTTACCGCTGATGCGGCGGGGCTTTGCCTGAAGAGCGGCAACGCAGTTATTTTACGCGGCGGCAAAGAAGCGTTTCATTCCAACCTGGCGATCGGTAAGGTTTTGAAAAGCGAACTGGAGCGCATGCACCTGCCTGCTGCAGCCGTACAGGTCATTGAAACCACCGACCGGACCGCTATTCTCGAACTTCTCAAGCTGGAAGAGGAGATCGACCTGATCATCCCGCGTGGTGGTGAAGGCCTGATCCGTTTCGTCAGTGAAAATTCGCGGATTCCTGTCATCAAGCATTACAAGGGCGTCTGTCATACCGTTGTTGATGCCAGTGCTGACTACGAGCAGGCGGAAAAAATCTGTATCAATGCCAAGGTCCAGCGACCGGGAGTCTGCAATGCCATGGAGACTCTGCTGATCCACCAGGACATCGCTGAGACCTTTGTACCACGCATCGCCGCAGCCATGCGTACCCAAGGCGTGGAACTGCGTGGATGTGAGACGACCCGGGAATTTGCCGACGAAGCCCTGCCGGCCACAGAAGAGGACTGGTACGCTGAGTATCTCGACTTAACCCTTGCGGTCAAAGTTGTCGAGAACCTTGATGAGGCAATGAAACATATTCGCAAATATGGCTCCCTGCACACTGAAGTTATCGTCACTCGCGACTATCATAACTCGCAGCGTTTTCTTCGTGAGGTCAATTCCAGTGTCGTCATGGTGAATGCCTCCTCGCGTTTTTCCGATGGCAATCAATTCGGACTAGGTGCAGAAATCGGTATTTCCACCACAAAGCTACATTCGTTCGGCCCCATGGGCCTGGAAGATTTGACCACGCGCAAGTTTATCGTGCTCGGTGACGGCCAGATAAGGCTGTGACAACTCAGGAGTGAGGGGAAGAGTACCTCACGAGACTATGAAAACAGGCATCCTCGGCGGCACATTCAATCCGGTTCATCTTGCCCATTTGCGCATTGCCGAAGAAGTGCAGCAGGCGTATGAGCTCGACCGGTTGCTTTTTGTGCCAGCAGCTGAGCCACCCCACAAAGAGATAGCGGGACAGGTTTCTTTCACTCATCGCCTCGCGATGGTCGAAGCGGCGATCCAGGACTATCCCGGATTTCAAGCCTCCGATCTTGAAATCCGCCGCAGCGGCAAAAGCTTCTCTGTTGACACACTCGAAGTACTACGCAAGGAAGATCCGCACGGAGAGCGCTATTTCATCATCGGTCTTGACTCATACCGTGACATCGCCTCCTGGAAAGACTTTACCAGGCTCTTTAACCTGTGCCACCTGGTGGTTATGACCCGTCCCGGCGTGCTGATAAACGACCCGTTGGAGCCCCTGCCCGTTGCGGTCAGGGAGGACTTCTGCTACGATAAAGAGGCAGAAAAAATTCAACATAAATCAGGCAACAGAGTGATTTTTTTAAAGGAAACTTCCCTGGATATTTCCTCTACCAAGATTCGGATCATGCTGGGCAACGGAGAATCAATCCGTCATCTGGTCGCTCCTGCCGTCGCCGATTACATTAAAGAGCATGGTCTCTATCAAACGAAAACAACTAAAGGGAGTCACTGACTTGCAATCGAAAGACAGGGCGCAAAAGTGCGCCGACTTTGTCCTCGACAAAAAAGCCTTTAACGTCCGCATTCTAGACGTTCGCAAGATTTCGTCGTTAACAGATTTTATAATTCTCGCCTCCGGCAGTTCCGACCGCCAGGTCAAAGCCGCAGCCGAATCTGTTCACCTTGGCCTGAAAAAAGAGTATGACACCATGCCGATCGGCATGGAGGGAACCAACGAAGGTCGCTGGGTCCTGATTGACTACGGTGACGTCATGGTCCACGTTTTTCACGAACCGGTTCGGCTCTTTTACGATCTCGATGGCCTCTGGTGCGACGCCGAAGAAATACCGGTACAGGATGATACAGAGGAAAAGACTTAGGCCATCCTATGAGATTGAACCTGCTCTGTGTCGGTCGTCTGACCCTGCCTTACCTGAATGAGGGCTGCACTGAATTTGCCGGGCGTCTCAAACGTTATTTGCCTTTTTCTATCACCGAAATTAAAGAACATAAAACTGGCCGCAAGCAGGATCTGCAACGCATCATAGCAACGGAGGGAGAGAATCGCGAGCAGCGCATTCCAGCCGGAAGCTTTGTTATCGCACTGGACCAACGGGGCAAAAGTTTAAGCTCGGTGCAACTGTCCGATCTGATGAGCGACCATATGGTACGCAGCATACCGGAATGGACCCTGCTGATTGGTGGCCCCTACGGACTGAGTGAAAGCTTGAGAAAGCGTGCCGACCTGGTCCTCTCCCTCTCGGCCATGACTCTGACTCACCAGATGGCACGACTGTTGTTGCTTGAGCAACTCTATCGATGCTGCACAATTATCCGCAATGAACCGTACCACCATTGACGAGAGCCTTTTTGTATCCCGAAAAAGGTAAACCATGTTTTTGGGGATGTTTTTTTCTTCGCCTGAAACCCCACTTTTATGGTTAACTAAGAAGATATATTTCAAAGTAGTTTTTTCAAGAGACTTAAGGAGAGCAAGATGAGTGAACAGTTTGACCTGGTCAAGGAACAGCTTCTTAGAGAACGCCAGGGCCTGCTGCTGGAAGTCAGTGATTCTTATGAAACCTGCCGTGAGATAGGAAAGGATGGCGTACCCGACATCGGTGACATGTCCTCAGCGGCTTACAGTCGCGACGTGCTCTTTAACGTCAGCGAAACCAAACGCCAGCGCATCAACGACATAGACGTAGTCTTACTTCAGATCGAAAAAGGGGAATATGGCATCTGCATGGAATGTGGCGAAGAAATTTCACCGCGGCGCATGGAAGTTCGGCCTTTTTCGCGCTATTGTATTGAATGCAAAACCAATATCGAAAAATTTGGGGAGTAACCATCCCCTGCTCCTTGATGGGGTGAATTCCGGGAGGAAACAATGACGTTCATGGCCGTGATACTCTTTTTTATTTTCTTTGTACTCTTTTTTCTCTATTTCTGGGGACTCAATCCCCATATGATCACAATTTTTTACCTGCCCGAACAGAGTCTGACTCATCCGGCCGCAATGGTCGTGGTCGCCTGCGTCATTATCGGCCTTATCCTTGGCTTCAGTGCTCACATCTACAGCACTGTGACCCACTGGATGAAACATTGGAACCGTGATCGCTCCGAGAAAAAGCAACGTGAAATCAGTGTCATATATCGTGAGGGCGTCGGCCGACTCCTCTCTGGCGATCTCAAAAAAGCCCGGGGCCTGCTCAATAAGGCACTTGATCGCGACCCCAAGCGGGTTGACACTCTGATCGCCCTGGCCAGCCTGGCCGGTCAGGAAGGTAACCCTAAAGAAGGGTTGGAACTCCTGCACAAAGCCAGTGAGGTTGACCCGAAAAGTCTGGAAGTTCTTTTCAAGACTGCAGCCATCCAGGAAGAGATTGGCAAAGATGAAGACGCCATAGCAGCTTACCAGTCATTAATCGCTCTGGAAAAAGACAACCGAAAAGCGTTGCGCTGTCTGCGGGATCTCTACATCAAAGATGACAACTGGCAGGAAGCATTGGAAATCCAGCGCCAGGTTCTCAAGGCCGGGCCCGGTGCCAACCGCGTCGCTAAAGAGAAGGAACTACTTCTCTACCTGCGTTACGAAGTAGCCCGTCAAGCAATCAGCGATGGTTCCCCGGAGAACGCTAAATCCGAGCTGAAGGATATCCTGCGTCAGGAGGCTGACTTTGTCCCGGCAAAGGTTTCACTCGGTGATGCCTACGCGGCCATGGGCAGTGGTGACGACGCCGTGAAAACCTGGCAGGAAGGCTACAAAAAACTCGGCAAAGGTGTTTTTCTTGAACGCCTCGAAGATTATTTTATGGAGCGCGGAGACCCGTCTTCTCTGCTCAACTTCTTCCGTAGCCAGGCCCTGGAACAGGGCGATGACCTGGTGTTCCGACTCTTCTACGGCAAGCTCTGCCTGCGTCTGGAAATGGTTGATGAAGCCAAAGAGCAGCTACAGGCCGTAGAAAGTTCCGGTGTCGAATCTTCTCAGTTACATCTGTTACTGGCGGAAACCTACCGACGCTGCCGCGAGTCAGAGCAGGCAATCGCTGAATACCAGAAAGCACTGGGTATTTCTAAACGCCTGCACCTCAACTTCATCTGCGAAAAGTGTCAACACATCACGCCCGAGTGGAACAGTCGTTGCCCTTCATGCGGTGAGTGGAATACGACCAGCCTGGTTGACCGCAAGCTTATTCAGGAAGCCCGTCCACTTGCGCTGGACACAATGGTCATTCATCATGGCGAGCAAAAAGAGTGGTCAGGTGCATGAAGAAACCGGTTGCGCTGATTATCCTTGATGGCTGGGGAATCAGTGAAAACTGTGAAAACAATGCTGTATGTCAGGCTCAAACACCATATCTTGATGAACTGGCTAAGGACTACCCGACCGCCTGGCTGGATGCCTCTGGCCTTAATGTCGGCCTGCCCGACGGCCAGATGGGCAACTCAGAGGTCGGCCACCTGAATATTGGTGCCGGTCGTATTATCTACCAGGATCTGACTCGCATCAGTCAGAGCATCGTAGCAGGTGATTTCTTTACCAACCCCACTCTCCTCGATGCCTTAAAATGCATTCGTAATGCCAATGGTAAGCTGCACCTGATGGGGCTCTTGTCGGACGGCGGCGTTCATTCTCACAACACCCACCTTTATGCCTTGCTTGAGTTGGCCAAACGCGAAGGGGTTGAAACCTGCGTACACGCCTTTATGGACGGACGCGACACTCCACCGCAAAGTGGTGCCGATTACCTCCAACAACTCGAAACAGAGATGACACGCATAGACCATGGTCGTCTGGCGACCGTGATCGGCCGCTACTATGCCATGGACCGGGATAATCGCTGGGATCGTGTGCAGCAAGCCTGGCAGGCAATGGCTCTTGGACAAGGACATTCGGCCGAATCAAGTGCTGCCGCAATTCAGTCAGCCTATACATCCGGTCAGACTGATGAATTCATCGAACCACGGGTAATCCAACATAATGGATCACCTGTTGGCCGTATCAACGACAATGACGGCATCATTTTTTTCAATTTTCGCGCCGACCGTGCCAGAGAGATTACCCGCACCTTTACTCAACAGAATTTCGATGAATTTGATCGAACTGAAGTCCCGCAGCTTTCAACATTTGTCTGCCTGACAGAATATGACGAGACTTTTGGTCTGCCGATTGTCTATGCTTCTGAACGCTACCCAAGGATTCTTGGAGAAGTGGTCGCCGACGCGGGTTTAAATCAACTGCGCATAGCGGAAACTGAAAAATATGCCCATGTCACCTTCTTTTTCAATGGTGGCATCGAAGCACCCTTTGCCAATGAAGACCGAGCGCTGATTCCATCACCGAAAGAGGTCGCTACCTACGATTTAAAACCAGCCATGAGTGCGCCTGAGGTGACCAACGAAGTGATCCGACGCATCCAGCAAGGCAAATATGCTCTGATCATTTTAAACTTTGCCAATCCTGACATGGTCGGCCACACCGGTATCCTCTCCGCGGCGATCTCTGCTATGGAAACAGTTGACAGCTGTGCTAAACGCGTGGTTGGTGCCCTGCTCGAAGCTGGTGGCTGTGCTCTGATCACAGCCGATCACGGCAACTGCGAAATGATGGTGGACGAAAACGGCTCTCCACATACCGCTCACACAGTCAACCGGGTACCATTGATCCTGGTTGACCCTGACCACCGCCAGACCGATCTGCAATCAGGGATTCTCGCCGACATAGCACCCACTATCCTCAACCTGCTGGGACTTGCCGTGCCATCTGAAATGACAGGAACAAACCTGATTTCCTGATCTGTTTTACAGAGCCCCTTGCAACCAGTTTATTGAGTTTGTTCATTGATGAGCCGACAAACTGCTTGGCTCTTTGTTATTTATTGTCTATCTCTCTGGAGGGGATCACTATGTGGACCCTGTTTCGTCAGCAATTGGTAGCGGGCATTGACCTGTTGCTGCCACCGGCCTGCTTGCTTTGCGGACAATTGTTGCCAACGAGTCTTGACGCACAATCTTTCTGTGTTGATTGTCTGGCAGCCATGCCTCCATTGAGCCCGGCACATTGCTATTGCTGTGCTCAACCTTTTCCTAGCGCGACCTCAAACCACCTCTGCGGCACCTGTCTGAAACGACCACCATCCTTTTCAATTGTTCATGCTGCAGGTATGTACCAGGGCAGCATCAAGGATGCTATCCATAAGCTGAAATACCGCAACCAACTCACCCTGGCGAAGCCACTCGGCCAACTCCTTGGCAAGATCGTCGCTGCAAAAGACAACGCCTTTGTCCCGGATTGCATTATACCGGTACCGTTGCATCCAGACCGATTAAGAGGACGCGGCTACAATCAGGCCCTCGAAGTAGCCAGACCGATCGCTCGACAATTGGGCACTCCAATCGATACTACCCTCTTGCAACGCAGTCGCAATACACAACAGCAACAGGGCCTGTCAGCAACCGAACGCAAAAGGAATCTGCGTAACGCGTTTAGCCTCGTCTCAAAAATATCAACATTCAAGGTTTTGTTGATCGACGATGTCATGACGACCGGTGAAACAGTAAGGGAATGTTCTCGCACTCTTCTGGCTGGTGGTGTTGCAGAGGTTCAGGTTGCCGTCGTAGGTAGAGCTTGAACGCTCAATCACTGTTTTTGATCACACATTTCTGTTAGTATGTCTTGTCTTATGCTTCGGGGGCCTCGCATTCTTTATGACAAACAGCCACGCCATTATACAGAACATGACTCTTGAACAGGCCCTTGGGACCATTCCCAGCGGTCTCTTTGTGGTTGATAAAGAGATGCAGATTGTCTATTGGAACCCTGCGGCGGAGCGAGTCACAGGATATTCCGCAGAAGAGGCTGTCGGTCAGCATTGTTCCTTTCTGCAAGGCATCCCGTGCGGTGACAGCTGTGGTCTCTACAACGATGATATCCCCAAACCAATCATCGGCGGACGCTGCACGAGCGTAACACAATCAGGGGAAACGATTCACCTGCTCAAGAACATAGAGTATTTGCGTAATAGTGACGGAAAGATTATCGGCGGGATCGAATCCTTTACCGATATCACAAGACAGCATGCGCTGGAAGAGTCCTTACGTGAGCAGACAGCTTCCCTGGAAGTCAGAGTTAAGGAACGAACCGCTGAACTTGAAAAAAGCGAAGTCCGTTTCCGTACTGTCCTCGACAACATGGACGACATGGCTTATATCGCCACGGAAGAGTACATTCTGACCTTCATGAACCGACCGATGCTGGAGGTCTTCGGCGACCGGGTCGGCGACTCCTGTTTCGAGGTTCTGCATAATGAATCAACCGTTTGCTCATGGTGTCCTATGGGCAAGGTTATCAGGCATCGCACGGTTCGGGATGAACGGCAACTGGGCAACTTGGGGAAAATCTACGAGATCGTCCATTCACCCATGCCAAGCGAAGATGGTATTCAGCAAAAGCTGGCAGTCTGCCGGGATATCACCACACGCAAAAAAGCCGAGTTAGATTTAAGAGAAGCAAACCGCGAGCTTGACGCTTTCGCCCACTCCATCTCCCACGATCTACGTGGCATCCTGGCTCCGGTGGTCACCTACATGGATTTTCTGCGCATGACCTATAGCGAGGTTTTTGACGAGCAGATTCTGCAAATCCTCGGTGAAGTGGAAAGACAAAGTGAGAGGGCCATCGCACTGCTCGATGATCTTCTTGACCTGGCTCAGATCAGCCATGTGAAACCTGGAGACCGTCCCACTAATGTCAACATGATCATTGATGAGGTTATAAATGAGCTAAACCTCGAAGATAGCGACCATCCGCAGATCTCAAGTGAGAAGCTCCCACACAGCTGGCTTCCCAACACTCTGGTTTACCAGATTTTCTCAAACCTGCTCCGGAACGCCTGTCGCTACGCGCCACACTCAACGAACGTCATTGAGGTCGGATGCTGGGACGAGATCAAGAATGTTACTTATTTTGTCCGCGACCACGGCCCGGGAATCTCCCTGCCGGAGCGAGAAAAAATCTTCGACATTTTCTATCGTGGCAAAGTCTCCAAAGGCAAACGTGGTACCGGCGTCGGCCTGGCCATTGTGCGCAAAATTGCCCTGCGTTGTCAGGGCCAGGTATGGGTCGAACAAACTCCCGGTGGTGGCGCTACCTTCTGTATCTCTCTACCGAAAACACAGGTATTTGGTCAACAGGCCGAAGAGACCTCCTGAACAGGGCAACAAAGAACCAGTCCACCCCTTAATCAGAGTCCACACCTCAGCCCGAATCCCCTGATTTACCTTGACTTATTCGGCTACTTTGATAAGTTGCGGTGTTCTAAATCTGCACCAACAAGGGGGCCTGCGGGGCTGAATTATGGACTACAAAGAGACACTCAATCTTCCGGTAACCGATTTCCCAATGCGCGGCAACCTGCCGAAACGCGAACCGGAAATCATGCAGCGTTGGGCGGAACTCGATCTCGACCGTCTGGTCAGTGAAGCTGATACAGAAAAACCAAATTTTACTCTGCATGATGGCCCTCCCTATGCCAACGGCAATATTCATATCGGCCACGCGCTGAACAAAATCCTCAAAGACATCGTGATTAAGAGCAAGCGCATGCAAGGGTTCTATGCGCCCTATGTCCCAGGCTGGGACTGTCACGGCCTGCCGATTGAGCTGAAAGTCGATCAGAAGCTCGGCAAAAAGAAACGTGAGATGACCAAAGCCGAAGTCCGTAAAGAGTGCCGCGTCTACGCCAAAGAGTGGGTCGACATTCAGAGCGACGAATTTCGCCGCCTCGGCATTTTCGGTGACTGGCAGCATCCTTACCTGACCATGACCGCCGACTACGAAGCAGCTACCGCACGCGAGCTGGCACGCTTTGCTGAGCGGGACGGTCTCTACAAAGGCCGCAAACCGATTCACTGGTGTTCATCCTGTGTCACCGCTCTGGCTGAAGCTGAGGTTGAGTACGAAGATCACACATCACCTTCTATCTATGTCAAATTTCCTTATAAGGACGAGCTCCCTGAAGGTTTTGACAAACTGGCTGGCAAGCCGCTTTCATTTGTCATCTGGACAACAACCCCCTGGACGATCCCGGCTAACCTGGCGGTCTGCCTGCACCCGGAGCTGCCTTACGTGGCCGTTGATACCGGCGAAGAGTTGCTGGTCATGGCCGAGGGTCTGCATGCCCAGGTTCTGGCCGAGCTCAAGATTACAGAGTTCAAGATCATTAAAACCTTCCAGGCAGATGTCGTCGAGAAAAGAGAGTGCCGCCACCCTCTCTACGATCGCGCTTCCCTGCTGGTACTTGGTGATTACGTTACCCTTGAGGCTGGCACCGGCTGCGTGCACACCGCCCCCGGCCACGGTCAGGATGACTATTTGACTGGCCTGCGTTATGGCCTGGAGATCTATAACCCGGTCGACGACTACGGCCGCTACCGTGAAGATCTGGAGTTTTTCGGCAAAGAGAAAGTCCCGGCTGTCAACCCACAGGTCAGCGCCAAGCTAGCTGAAGTCGGCGCACTGCTCAATGAAGACAAAATCACGCACAGCTATCCTCACTGCTGGCGCTGTAAAAAACCGATCATCTTCCGCGCCACCGAGCAGTGGTTCATCTCCATGGAAGCCAATCAGCTGCGCCAGAAAGCCCTCGACCATATCAATGATGTGCAGTGGATTCCACACTGGGGCCGTAATCGCATCTACAACATGATCGAGAATCGTCCTGACTGGTGTATCAGTCGCCAACGCAGCTGGGGTGTACCCATCACGGTTGTCTATTGCGAAAAATGCGATGAGGCCTTGGCTGATGGCAAAATCATGCACCACGTTGCTGATCTCTTTGAAGAAACCGGCAGTGACATCTGGTTTGAAAAAGACGTAAAGGAGCTGCTACCGGAGGGAACTGTCTGTCCGAGTTGTGGACATGACAACTTCCGCAAGGAGATGGATATCCTTGACGTCTGGTTCGATTCCGGGGTTTCTCATGCTGCCGTGGTAGAGCCGAACGACAAACTTCAATCACCGGCAGACCTTTATCTGGAAGGCAGTGATCAACATCGCGGTTGGTTTCACTCCAGCCTGCTGGCATCAGTCGGCACCCGCGACGCGGCCCCCTACAAAGCAGTTCTGACCCACGGTTTCGTCCTTGATGAAAAAGGCCGGCCCATGTCTAAATCGGTGGGCAACGTCATCGCTCCCGAAAAGGTCATCAAGCAGTACGGTGCCGAAATTCTGCGTCTATGGGTCGCCACTCAGGATTACCGCAATGATACCAGGGTCGGTGATGCAATCCTCAAGCAGGTCTCTGAAGCTTACCGACGCATCCGTAATACGGCACGTTATATTCTCGGCAACATCCACGATTTCGATCCAGCCATAGACAGCGTTGCCGACAACGAGCTGCTCGAAATTGATCGGTGGGCCCTCTCCCGTCTGGAAGGGTTGGCTAACCGAGTCCTGAAATCATACGACACCTACGATTTCCATGTGCTCTACCATGCCGTACATAATTTCTGTACTATCGACATGAGCGCGTTTTACCTCGACGTCCTCAAAGACCGACTTTACACCGCACCGACTGAAAGTCTGGCCCGCCGCAGTGCCCAAACCGCCCTGTATCGCATCCTTGACGCTCTCACCCGCATGATGGCTCCGGTGCTCTCATTCACATCTGAAGAAATCTGGGGTTTCCTGCCGGGCGAACGCGAAGCAAGTGTTCATCTGGCTGAGTTCCCAAGCTTTGAGACCAGCTTGACCGATGCCACACTGGAAGCAAAATATGAACGTTTGCTTTCAATTCGTAGTGATGTCGCCAAAGTTCTGGAGCTGGCTAGAACGGAAAAAATCATCGGTCACTCTCTTGATGCGCGAGTGGAGCTTTCTGCTGATGGCGACTTGGGTGATCTTCTTAATAGTGAAGCGGCACAACTTGCTGGCTTCTTTATCGTCTCCCAGGTCGAGCTCTGCGAGAGCCTGGACGATGGAAGTACTGGAGAGAATCTGCCGGAACTGAAGATCAGAGTCAGCAAGGCAAAGGGTGAAAAATGCTCGCGCTGCTGGAACTACGCAACGACTGTCGGCGCAAATACAGATCATCCGGGAATTTGTCACCGTTGTCTTCAAGCTATCGCTTAAGGGCAACCGGGACGCGTCACCCGTACTGGTTTTTATGAGAAGATACCGCACATTATCGATTATCGCATTCGTCATTCTGGTTCTCGACCAGGCGAGCAAACTGTACGTGGATGCGAACTTCCGACTCCACGAAACAGTCCCGGTCATTCGCGACTTCTTTCACCTGACCTACGTACGTAACAAAGGTGCCGCGTTTGGTATTCTTGCGGACAATGCCGTACGCATCCCCTTTTTCATTACAGTATCAATCCTTGCCATGTTCGGCATCCTCTGGTACATCAAACGCCTCAGAGACGATCAAAAACTTGCGTTTTTCTCCCTGTCATTAATTTTTTCCGGAGCCCTCGGCAATCTGATTGATCGCATTCGCCTCGGCGAGGTGATTGATTTTCTCGACGTCTTCTGGCAGCGCCATCACTGGCCCGCCTTCAATGTCGCCGACTCGGCCATTACTGTGGGTGTAACACTGCTATTTATCGAAATGTGGCGTGAAGATCGTAATAAATCTACGGAGAATTCTACAAACAAACATAAGGAGAGTGAATCATGAAAAAAGTATTAATCGTTCTGGTTATGGGTATGATGATATTCAGCCTTTCTGCCTGCGAAACCATGAAGGGGGCCGGCAAGGATCTAGAAGATGGCGGCGAATGGATCCAGAAAAAAGCGAGCTAAGGCTGAAGAGATCACCAGGAAATCGGCTATGACACCGACCAACATCCATTTAGCCCAACGCGTCACCGAAGTCACTCCATTTCTCGCCATGGAAATTATGGAGCGAGCCAAAGCACTTGAAGCTGAAGGCCGTGAGATTATCTATCTCTGCCTTGGTGAACCAGACTTTCCGACTCCTGAACCGATTGTTAAAAGAGCCTGCGAGGCAATGCAGGCCGGAGAGACACGCTACACCCATTCACTCGGCCGCATCGAACTCCGCGAAGCCCTCTCGGAACATTATCAAAATCGCTATAATGTAACTGTCGATCCAGAGCAAATCGTTGTTTCCTCCGGCACCAGCCCTTTGATGCTGTTGCTTGCTGCGGCACTGTGCGACCCGGGTGATGAGGTTATCCTCACTGACCCTGGCTATGCCTGCTACCCCAACTTCATCCGTTTTGTCGGCGGAAAACCACGTTTTCTGCGGACCAGACCAGAACAGGGCTTTCAACCACAACCCGACGAGGTTCGGGCGTTGATTAACGACAAGACACGTGCACTGCTGATCAATTCGCCAGCTAATCCTGCGGGCTCGATCCTCTCCCGAAGCGAGTTGGCAAGGTTGGCCGAACTTCCAATTCCGTTGATCTCTGATGAGATCTACCATGGTCTGACATACGAAGGTGAGGAGCACAGCATCCTGGAGTTCACCGAAAACGCATTCGTCCTTGGCGGTTTTTCCAAGGCCTACGCCATGACTGGCTGGCGGCTCGGCTATCTGATTGCTCCCAAAAGTGCTGTAAGAGCACTACAAACCTTTCATCAGAATGTGGTGATCAGCGCGAACAGTTTTGTGCAGTTGGCTGGGGTAACAGCTTTACGCGAAGGGGAGCCTTATGTTGCAGAGATGCGCGCAGAATATGATCGCCGACGACGTCACTTGATCCCACGCCTGTAAGAGATTGGCCTTAAGGTCCACACCCACCCGGTGGGTGCCTTCTATGTACTTGCCGATGCCCGACACATTTCCAATGATTCCCTCGCCTTGGTCAGGGAAATCCTCGAAGCCACCGGCGTGGCTCTTACCCCGGGGATCGACTTTGGTAAGGGTGCTGAAGGCTTCCTGCGTTTCTCCTATGCTAACTCGATGGAGAACCTGGACAAGGCTGTTGACAGGCTTGCTGAGTTTTTTCGGCAACGGGGTTGGCTGTAGGCTTTAACTACGACATCAACCTCCTTTGCCGAATGCGTCCAAAAAGGTTTTCAAAGCAAAAGGATTGTTCGACTTAATCGCCCCGGACAGGAAATCCTGCATCCCGGGACGATAACCTTCCTGCCAGATTTTCAGAAAAAATGCAGTACTGGTTTTACAGACACAATCAGCATCCTCCACCATTTTGCCATTTTCCACCTCAACCTTATCGGGGCTCAATGTCACCGTTTTTTTCACATCATCTACAGAGAAATAGTAGACCTGCTGTTGCACAACCTTATTCGCCTGGAAGTATTCCTCCAGGTTGGCGAAAATCTCTTCAACCATTGTTACCTCCTTTACTTTCAAGAGCGCGTAGACACAAGTACAACTGCTGAAGTATTGACGAAATGTGACATCGATGCTAAACACAACAGTAAGTTTACGTAAAGGGAAAGCACATGCCAAAACCTCAAGAGCCCTTGATACAAATCGGCAAGCTAGCCAAGCAGCTCGGCATCACCACACGAACTATCCGCTATTACGAGGAAATCGGCCTCATGGGTCCTTCCAAAAGGAGTAGCGGTGGAGCGCGCAGCTATAACCGGGACGATGTGCTCCGCATCAAATTCATTCTCAAGCTGAAAGAACTCGGCATCAGCCTGAAAGAGATGCTGACTCTGGCTGACACCTTCGACACCTACAACCAGAACTTCGACACAATTACACCACGAGTACTCGAGATTCTCGACCTGCATATCGGCAAGGTTGATGACAAGATCGCCAATCTTTCATCACTGCGCGACGACATCGTCAACTACCGTAGCCGAATTGCAGAGCTGCTGCAAAGTCAGTCGTCTGAGTAGCTGGGACCCTGTCAGCCACCTTATCTTTTCTTCCTCGTCAGCATCCGCCCCACCCTCTTTTTGGCTCCACTCACAAGGAATGGCATCATCGTAGACCAGAGACCTGGTCAGGCTGGTTTTACTGCCAAGATGATGACCCATGCTGACTCCTTAATTGCGGGGGTTGGAACTTGTCGGAGCATTGACCGTGTGTAGAAATTTTTCAGAAACTGATTCGAACAGACCTATCTGTTCGAGAGAAATGCGTAGCCGATCAGGATCTCGCAAAAAATCTCTCATAAAGGCAATTTCCGAAGCCTTCAAATAACAATGAAAGGGGTGCTTCTGCTCACCATCAAAGAGTTGATCAACGACGTGGGCCACGTTGTCATCATCAGAGAACCGTTTCAACTGGGCTGCCCGACCCAACAGCTTGCTGACATAAAAAAGAATCGCATCGTCAATGGAAGCAATCGAGTTGCGATGCCCTGGGAGTACCTGCTTGCCCCGCAGCGTCGCCAGCTTGACAAGGGTCGAGCAATAAGCATCATAATTACGAAAGCGTTCGCCGGTTTCGTAATCGATGTCAAGCAGTGGCGCCTGAAAAATCCCTCGCAGTAGCACATCACCGGTTACCGCCCAGTCCGAACTAACCAGCGCCAGGTCGCTCTGAGAGTGCCCAGGGCAGGCCACCACCTCCAGGCCGAGATGTTCCGGGAGATCATCCTCAACGACTTTGAATTCTCCAGGATGTTGCGGGAAGACCTCCCCGGCGCTCATACTGCTACGGAAGCTATCCAGGAATTTGTGGTCGAAACCGAGTGCCAGCAACAGTTCGCCCACCTTTTCCAAGTGTTCCTCATGTCTGGCAATTTTCAGGGTGTCTCGGTAGGGAAAGTACAGGACGGCGTCAGTCTCCTTTTCGAGCCAGGAGACCAGTCCGTAATGATCGATATGGCAATGCGTTATGACAACATGTTTGAGTCTGGACAAATCAATCTGTTCGCGCAGACAATTCTGGGCTTCTCGGGTTGGTGGTCCGGTATCAAAAAGAACTAACTCGCCGCCTAGTTCGCCAGAATAACAGTGCACCGGTCCCACGGGATAAGCCGTGTTAATAGTGTGTTGTCGAATCACCAGGCCACCGCTTCAACCCAGATCAAAACAGGTATTTTTCCTCTTCACTCACCGCTTGAGCCAAAGTCCTCTTCGCCTGCAATAAACCACTTGCATCATACTTGGCAAAGCGTCTCACGCCGGAAAGAATCATCAACAACTGATCGCCCTCCTCGATATAAAAAGCGCCTTTCTTGGCGGCCGTTCCAGCAATTTCCGTGGCACTGAAGGTGAAAACTTTGACAACCGCCTCGTACAATTCTTTTTTTCTGTCATTCGCTGACTGACACGCTTTCTCTGCGCGCAGGACAGCACTTTCAATGGCAAATATCTGGATCGCAACATCCGCTGACGCGAGAAGAATTTCCTGCTCATCAGCCAACTTTGCCATATACTTCTGAACCGCCGTGCCTGCCAGAATCAGGAAAAGAGTCTTGAGGTTTTTCAACAAAGCTTTTTCGGCGGCAAAAGGAATTGTCTCATCCAGCTCTTCAAAGCTCGGTGTCATCAGCGACTCAAAAGCCTTCATGGCCTCAGACTGTAACGGCAGTTCTCCCCTCATTGACTTCTTCAGGATCATACCGGGAATCAACAGGCGATTGATCTCATTGGTGCCTTCGAAGATTCGGTTGATCCGTTCGTCACGATAAAAACGCTCCGCTGGATATTCACTGACGAAACCATAACCGCCGTGAATCTGTACCACTTCATCAACCACCCGGGCCAGGACATCACTACAGAACACTTTGGAAATCGCGCATTCTGTCGCGTATTCCTCAATACCCTTCTGATAAACCACGTAATAATCATCAATGCTCTTGTCAATTGTTGCCAACTTGGTATCAAGCAACCCGGCCAGACGATAGACTAATGATTCTGCGGCAAAAACATCTGCGGTCAAATCGGCAATTTTCTCCTGAATGGCGCCAAACGAACTGATCGGTTTGCCAAATTGTTTACGTTCGTTGGCATATTTAACCCCAACCAACGTCGCTTCTTTAGCAGCACCGGTCACACAGGCCGCCAGCTTGAATCGGCCGACGTTGAGAACATTGAAAGCAATTTTGTGACCCTTGCCAATTTCACCGAGCAGGTTATCCACCGGCACTTTGCAATTGTCGAGAATAACCTGGGTCGTCGACGAGCCCTTGATCCCCATCTTCTTCTCTTCAGCGCCGACGATCAATCCTTCAAAGTTCTTTTCGATCAAGAAAGCGGTAAAATGTTCTTTGTCAATCTTGGCAAAGACGATGAAGAGTTCGGCGAAACTGCCGTTGGTAATAAACTGTTTGGTGCCATTCAGGATATAGCTCTGACCATCTTCAGAAAGCGTTGCTGTTGTCCTGGCACCAAGGGCGTCGCTACCGGAGCCAGGCTCAGTCAGGCAGTAAGCTGCAATCCATTCCCCGCTGATCAGCTTCGGCAAATACTTTTCTTTCTGTGCTTCAGTGCCGTAGTAGACCAGAGGCAGAGTCCCAAGCCCGGTATGTGCCGCATAGGCGACCGAAAATGCTCCGGAGGGCGCGATCTTTTCCCCGACCAGCATACTGGTCGCCTTGTCGAGTTCCAGGCCACCATACTCTTCTGGTGTATCCATCATCAACAGACCGAGTTCACCGCATTTCCTCATCCCCTCAACGACCAGATCGAAGTTTTGGGCTTCTATCTCATCGATATGTGGAATGATTTCATTTTCGACAAATTGCTCTGTGGTTTCAGCAATCTGTTTTTGTTCATCGGTAAATTCTTCGGGAGTAAAGACTTCATCACAGGCAACTTCGGTAACCAGGAATTCACCACCTTTAAAGATTCTCTCTGCCATAGACTCACCTCTCTTTAAACTTGCGGGATATGCCTTATTTACACCCTTTCAAAAATTCCAGCAGCGCCCATGCCGCCTCCGATACACATAGAGACCATGCCGTAACGGGATTGGCGTCGACCCATTTCATGGAGCAGGGTTGCCGTCAACTTGGCACCAGTGCATCCCAGCGGGTGACCAAGGGCAATGGCACCGCCGTTGACATTGATGATCTCAGGATTCAACTCCAGAGCTTTGATGACCGCCAATGACTGGGCGGCAAACGCTTCGTTGAGTTCGAGCAAATCAATGTCCTTCTGTTCCAAACCAGCCATCTTAAGAGCCACAGGGATAGCTTCCACCGGACCGATACCCATAATCTCAGGTGGTACGCCCCTGACCGCAAAAGCGACAAAACGCGCTAAAGGGTCCTTGCCGAGCTTTTTGAGGAAATCTTCGGAGACCACCAGGGTAGCTGCTGCTCCATCTGTCATCTGCGAGGTATTACCAGCAGTGACCGTGCCGCCAAGCTTAAAGGCTGGTTTGAGCCGTACCAAACCTTCAGCCGTGGTGTCTGCACGCACGCCATCGTCGATGCTGACCAGCTCGTGCCCCTTCTGTGCCTTGTTTTTAACAATAGTCGTTGTCTCAATCTGCACAGGAATAATTTCATCAGTAAAGCGGCCTGACTCGATAGCCGCAGCCGCTTTGACGTGACTGGCAGCAGCAAAAACATCCTGTGATTGACGATCAATACTGTACTGCTCGGCAACCAGCTCGGCGGTAATACCCATGCCAGCGAAAGCTTCCGGCCAATCGGCAACCAGTGTTGGATTAGCACTGAATTTGTTGCCCCCCATCGGCACAGTGGTCATCGATTCGACACCACCGGCGACGATACAGTCAGCGAAACCGGCCATAATCCGTTCTGCGGCCAGCGCAATCGACTGCAACCCTGAGGAGCAGAAACGGTTAATGGTCTGGGCAGGCACCTGATAGGGGATACCAGCTTTCAAGGCAGCAATCCGCGCCACGTTCATTCCTTGTTCACCTTCCGGAAAGGCACAGCCGAGCAGGATATCGTCAATCTGTTCAGCATCAATGCCAGTCCTCTCGATCAACCCGGCAAGTGCTGCCGCCGCCAGATCGTCTGGACGCATATCTTTAAACTTGCCTTTTTTCGCCCTGCAACCAGGGGTGCGGTAGGAAGCCACAATATAGGCTGTCTTCATCTCTATTCTCCCATGTGATCTTAATTTCTCAGTGGTTTGCCTTTTTTAAGCATGTGCTGGATTCTTTCCGCAGTCTTCTTATTACCACACAGCTTGAGGAAACCTTCTCGCTCCAGCTGTAGCAAATAATCTTCGCTGATCGGCATGCCAGCGGGGACATCACCACCGCAGATGATCGAAGCGATGACACTTCCCATCTCAGCCTCGTACTCGGTGGCAAAACCACCCATCTGCATATTCCACAACTGGCTCTTGATACTCGCTGCCACGCTACGTCCCGGTGCCGGAATCTTCTCGGCCATCCGTTTTGGTCGATAGTTGACTGCCAGGGCAAGAACTTTTTGCTTGGCATCGGCGAGCAGATGATCAATGTCCATACTGATGCTGTCGCCATCACGCATGTAACCCATATCGAAGAGTTCGGCCGCGCCCATGGAAACCTTGGCCATGCCGAGCTGCTTGAAGTTTTTGAAAATAAATGGCGATACATCGGTATCAAAACGCGTTGCCAATTCGACCGCCCGCAGACACATCTCCTTGGTACCACCCCCAGCGGGCAGGAGCCCGACACCGATCTCGACCATGCCCATATAAGTTTCCGCAGACGCATTGATTGCAGCAGCATGCAGGCAATACTCGCTGCCACCGCCCAGAGCCAGATTGAAGGGTGCTGCCACCACCGGCACCTTGGCATATTTGATCGCCATGGTCGCCTTCTGGAAAGCTCGCACCATCATATCGACATCTTCATAGGCCCCTTCCGCCAAAGCCACCGCCAGCAACATCAAGTTAGCACCGACAGAGAAGTTGACACCCTGGTTGCCGATCACCAGACCAACGCCATCATTTTCTGCCCGTTTGATCGCCTTGTGCGTCATGGCCAGAATATCGCCACCGAGCGTATTCATCTTTGAGTGGACCTCCAGACAGAAGACGCCGTCACCAAGGTCAATCACAGAACTACCAGCGCTCTTTTCAACCACGCCGTGAACCTTTTTGAGTATCTGCAGGTTGATCTGCCCCGGCTTGAGCGGGTAAAGACAATACTCACCGGTCTGTAGATCAAAATACTCTTTCTGTCCGGATTCGTTAAAACGGTAGAAAGCTTCGACCTTTTTCAACACCTCAGGAACGGCCACACCGTCGCCTTCGGCGCGCTTGACAAAGCTGGCGACACCGATGGCATCAAGCATTTCAAAAGGACCGATTTCCCAGTTAAAACCCCACTTCATGGCATTATCAACGTTGACCACATCGTCGGCAATTTCCGGGATACGATTAACCGTATAGATCAAGGTGTCGCGCAGGTTCTTCCAGGCGTATTCGGCTGCCTTGTCCTGACCCTCGACAACCATCTTGACCTTCTGCGCGGGATCATCGACCAGTTTAACTGCAGCAATAGATGCGAATTTCGGTTTTTCAAGCGGCTTATATTCACCATTTTGATAATCGTAATAGAATATTTTACGTTGACCGTCGACCTGCTCCTTACGATAAAAACCAGCTTTGCTCTTGTTGCCGAGCAAGCCCTTGTCGCCCATCTGCGCCATGAACTCCGGAACCTTGAAAGTCTCACGTTCCTCATCATCAGGCAGGAGTTGATAGGAGTTGTTACCGACATGGATCAGGGTATCGATGCCGACCAGGTCAGCGGTACGAAAGGCTGTTGATTTCGGACGAGCAGTTGCCGGACCAGCAATCGCATCCACTTCTTCCACGGTCATATCCATGGCAAGCATGTGCTCAATACCCTTGTAGATGGCATAAACACCAATTCGGTTGGCGATAAAGTTGGCAGTATCCTTGGCATGAACGATACCCTTGCCAAGTCGACGGCTGATGAAATCAGACAGCTCCTCAACCACGGCCGGATCTGTGTCGAGGCAGGGCACGATCTCCAACAGGCGCATATAGCGTGGCGGATTGAAGAAATGAGTGACCAGAAAATTCTTACGCACCTCTGGCGGCAGACCCTCAGCCATGGCATTGACGGACAAGCCGCTGGTATTAGTTGACAGGATCGCCCCCGTAGCCAGATGAGGAACTATTTTCTCAAAAAGACTCTGCTTGATCGGCAGATGCTCTATAACCACCTCGATGATCCAGTCACACTCTTTAAGCTTGGCCAGGTCATCTTCGAAGTTACCGATGTCGATCTGGCTGGCGTACTCTTTCAGGTAAAGTGGCGCCGGTTTCATTTTCAACAAACCCGCCAGTCCAGCAGCAGCGATACGGTTGCGCACCTGTGGACTCTCCAAGCTCTGCCCTGCGGCCTGTTCCGCACCATTCAATTCCTTTGGCACCATGTCGAGCAACAGAATGTCGAGCCCTGCATTTGCCAGATGCGCAGCAATCGTGGCGCCCATAACCCCGGCACCAAGTACTGCCACACGGTTGATTTGCCTCATGAGCGTCCTCCATTTTCAAGCTGCTGATGATCATCATAACCATTGCCGTCGTTCAGGTAGAGCTGCTCAATACGCTCTTGGTACTTACTCTGAATAATCTTACGCTTAAGCTTAAGCGTTGGTGTTAATTCGCCTCCATCTACCGAAAAATCATGCGGCAAAAGAATGAATTTCTTGATTGTCTGATAGGAAGGCAGCTTGTCGTTGATCAATTGCACACGATGAGCGTAGCGTTTCTGCACCTGCTGGTTGGCAACCAAATCATCCATATCAAAGTAATTAAGGCCTTCCTCCTGTGCCATCTTGAGCAACCGTTCCAGGTTAGGCGTCAAGATCGCAACAAGATAAGGTTTACGGTCGCCGTAAACAATCGCCTGCGAGATATATTTATCCATTCTGAGCCTATTCTCAAGCGGCTGCGGCGCAATATTTTTTCCACCGGACGTAACAATGATCTCCTTTTTCCTATCGACAATGTATACATAGCCATCCTCGTCGATCCTGGCGATGTCACCGGTATAGAGCCATCCATCCTTAAGAACCTTTTCGGTCTCCTCGGGAGCATTGTAATACCCGAGCATCACCTGCGGCCCACGGATCATCAGTTCATCATCATCGGCAAGCTTCACTTCGGTTCCCGGTAGAGGTGTCCCCACTGATCCATAACGAACTTTCCAGGGGCTGTTCAGAGTCACGGCAGGGCTCGTTTCGGTAAGACCGTAGCCCTCAAAAGTCGGGATGCCGATCACCCACATGAACTCATTGATCGCCTTATCGAGTGGCGCGCCACCGGAAATAAAATATTTGAGTTTGCCACCGAAACGTTTACGGATCTTACTGTAAACCAGCCAGGCGAAAAAACGATACTGAAGACCAAGCAAGCCGAGTGGTCGTGGGTTGATGTATCGACGCGAGATATACTCCCGACCCGTTTTTATCGCCAGATGGAAAATGCTCCGCCGGAGTGGACGCATCTGGTGAACCCCCTCATAAATCCGCGTGTAAATTTTTTCAAAAAGTCGCGGCACGCTGACCATAACCGTCGGCCCAACGTCCTGCATGTTCTCAACGACTTTATCAACACTCTCACAGAAAGCGACATGACATCCGGTCATCAATGGAGCGTAATATCCCGCCGTACGTTCAAGAACATGACTCAAGGGCAAAAAGCTGAGGAACGTCTCGTTCTTGCCAAACGCTTCAAGCTTTTCCAACCCATAATGGGCGTCAAAAATCACATTGGCATGGGTGAGCATAACCCCTTTTGGTACGCCTGTGGTCCCGGAGGTATAGATGATTGTAAGCAGATCGGTAGACTTAACGCCATCGATCATCGCCTCAAGTTCACTGCGCTCCTCTGCGGTGATCGGGTAGGAGGCCTCTGACAACTGATAGAGATTATAAACCGGGAGCTCAGGGTGACCGAGGAACAGTTCAAAAGAGATGACTTGCTCAAGATGGGGAAGTTGCTCACGGACAGTAAGCAGTTTTTCATATTGCAGACGATTCGAGACAAAAACGATCTTTGCCTCGCAATGATTGAGCACGTACACAGCCTGCTCAGCAGTATTGGTTGCATAGATAGGGACGGTGATCCCTTGCGCACTCAGAACAGCAAAATCGGCAATCGCCCAGCCAGCGCGATTTTCGGAAAAGATGGCAACCTTGTCACCCGGCACCATCCCCGCCTTACGCAACCCGCGCGCAGCCATCAGGACTCTTTCATAGAAGTGACTATAGCTCAGCGACTGGTACTTGCCTTTTTTCTTGTAGCTGATGGCAATCCGGTCAGCAAACTGCTGCGCGTTCGACTTGAGCATTTGCGGAATAGATTGATGCGGAAGTTCATACATATGCCAAGAGCTCCTAATGAACAGGTTGTGCTTTCTATATAAAACACCTTTACGTTTACGTCAACTAGAAGTTAATGAAAAACAGGGATTGTCTGCTTAAGTATATCAACCGTAATGGGTCGGGCAAGGGCAAGAACGCGGAATGACAAAAGAATTCTGAGAATTAGCCGTTCCAACGTTGTAACAGAGAGAACTTCTGCGAAACCGCAAGGGTAGCGAGGCAATGACGGTTGACCGGAAAGCTTCTCAGCCACCAGGTTCCATCGTAAGTGTAACTGCCAGCAAGATGGGTAGGGCCTATATCCTGGTCGGGATCAGAGAAACCGCCGCCCTTGCCTTTTAGCCAGGCTTCTTTGCGCGTCCAGATGCGAAAGAAGAGTCTGCGTCTGCGGTGTAATGGGCATTTTTGCAGCCACTCATTTTCTGCAGTGGAAAAAAACCGTTTCGCAAGTCTTGCGTAATCAAGCTCGCGATCGAGCGTTTCAATATCAACGCCCACCTCGCCTTCTTTGCCCACGGCACACACTCCCCAGTTACCAGAGTGCGCCAGGTTGAAGGCAGGGGCATCAGCAATACCGACAAGGGCAGGTTTACCCGATTGGCCATAAGTGAAACACAAAGTCTGTGGGTCAAGATCCAGGTAACTCGCAAGGATCTGACGCAGGCGGGCACGGGCAACCACGAAAGCTCTCGCCTTGTCCGGTATAAGCAAACGTTGGGCGCGTTTTTGCTCCTCTTCGTTAAGGAGATGTTCTAGGGGTTTCTGGCTGGTAAGGGGGAAGCGCCAGAGATGCACTTCCTCTGCAGTGAGTTCGGGTTGCGACGGGGGGGATTGCCATGGGGTTAGTTGAAGGGTCACTTAGAACTCTCTGGATATTTTTAAATTGAGTGAGACTGCACTGGATTTGTTCGAGTCCGGCTTGGCTCCCAGTATGAACGAAGATGGGCACTGGGTAAAAGTAGTGACTCTTTAACGCTTGAGATAAACAGCCAACTATCAGAATTTTGTATTAATGTAGGGCTTCTTCTTGTCTTGTTGATTACTTTGTTATAAACCGAATTTTGATGCATATTTCTCGACTAGTGCATCGCGAAACTTATTTAAACTATCCAGCAAAGGGTTATGTACTGCCTTGAATTTCACCATGTAAGAGTCATGGTTTTGGATGTCTTGACCTGCAACATCCAATATAAAATGGATCATGGGATAGTAATATTTCTTGAGGTGGGAAATCTCAGTTTCTACCTCTTTGAAGTATATTGCTTGATACATTTCAATTTTAGCAATTGGACTTTCGTTTGTGTCTGGTAATTCTTTTTTTAGTGCTTTTGATCTTGCTCTCTCAAACCATAGTTCTAACTCGAAAGTTTCAGAAAAAATTCTCTCTAACTTTTCACGATTTAAGGCCTTTATATTATTTTCGTCCTGAACCCTAGCATTAAAGCCTGATTTAATTTCTTCTGTAATTTTTGTTGTCTCCTCGAGTTGGCTTAGGATTTGGTTGAAATCATTTTTTGTAGCAAAGTATTTTCCCCGTATTTTTAAGTATGATGCCAAAAAGGCAGACAGGGAGCCAGTGACAAGAGAGATAGCAATTATTACTAAATATGTTTTGTAGTTACCAATAATTGATTGGTTAACAATCTCATTTGCAACCGCTTTGATTAGATCAATGTCCAATTTAATGTCTCCGTTCATCCTCTGTCCCGTTTCAGTAACACGGGGGCCTCAAAATACACTACCAACGAAAAAACCGTCTAAAACGGCTATAGCCACTAAAGACGGTTTAATATGATCTGAGTAGTCAAGTTCACCAGGTCCCCTCCCTGCGTCCATGAAACTATTGTCACACCATATAGTTACAACATTTCACAGTCAAGTTTGTTCATTGCGACGGGTTGCCTGTTTAAAGGGGTGGTTGGCTCCCCAGTAAAGACGAAGATGGGCACTGGGAAGAAATGTTGGTCACATAAAAACGTTTAACGTAGCAGGGAAACAAAGTTCTTTGAGATAGTCTCCTTCATAATTTGTTAAGAGCCTGTCTCAGATATATGAAGTAATTCGCCGAGCAATAAATATGTATTTAAGAATAGAGACCTAGCTTCTTCGGCCGTAACATCTTTATGGACCCCAGTTGAAACACGATCATATAAATTTGACAGATTCTGACGTATTTTCGTTTTCCTCGACTTGCTGGAAACCCGTTGGTGAACGAAAGCATTAATTCTATTTTGATGCTTATTGGCTCCAAGCGTCAAATCGTTCCCTCCAATATTTATTGTTTTATCCGAGGGGGGAAAGATAGAGTCGGCAAAGGACTCTATGATTCTTCTGACGGTTGTTAAGGCTTGACTTATAGATTCTGGGTCGCCTTCTGATAGGCGTGACATTACAGATGGGATTTGCTCCAGTATCGAACCGCTGTGCGCAGAAATTAAAGTGTCAATTTCGCTCTTGTACTTTTCAAAGATTGATTCACTTAAGCTGTCAAATTCTTTTTCGTAATAGACCTCGGCAACGAAACTATGTAGGTGTGCCAAAACACGAGTTTTGATACCACTTAGTGTGGAAAGATAATCGGTAGTGTTTTTGACTTGACGTTCATACATTTGCATTACACGAAAAGCCCAGTCTCCACTAGTGTCTGGGGTAGACATCGAACGAAGTTTAATGTTCTGGGCTTCAATCGCTGATTCATGTTGTGCTAATGGCCCCCAATAACCTTTACCCTCTTCTTTATCTGTCCAGCGGCCAGTGATACCCATATATTTTAATGCGACTTCACTAGAAGAGTTGTAGCCCTTCATTTCAAAGTTGATCCAACTTTTAATTTCATCAGACCCAACCCAGCGCGCCAACCTAGAGGCTTTAAGTAACAAGGATTCCGCTGGTAGCCTACTTAGCTCAATGTCATCAAGCAACTCTTTTGTAAGTTCTAAGATATGCTCAGATCTGCTTTGTTCCATGATGCTTTCCTTGGACACTTAACGGTCCGTGATAATAAGTGATGACGCGCTTCCCCATTTTAGTAACACGGGGGTCTCTAAATACATTGATATCTCTATTCCTGAACATTTTCCGCTAATTAGCATCCCATTAAAGCCTTTTCAGCATAATCCGTCAAATATTTCCTGATCGTCCATAAAAATGTGAACGCAGCGAGAAGGGGGAAGCGCCCGAAGAGTGGCGCTCGTTCCCCCGTTTTCTTGTGGGCGAATGTTTTAGGCTATTTGTCGATGAAAGCAGAGCGGAAGGGAGAGAAGTGTGAGGCCGAGGTAGTTGTTCTGCTTTGGCTGGGGTGCTAAACAATTCAAAGGTGGGACTCCGTGAGGGAGTGCCCACCTTTGGAAGTTGTTGGCTCCCCACACCCAACTCGAACGAGTTCAAGAGACAATGGAAATTTTAACAACAAAACCGGCGAGTCTCGTCCCGCCATACGACATACTTTCGCCCAGGCAGCAAAAGTAGGCAAAAGTGCCTTCACCTCGCGGTGGGCATGCGTACTCCAGCGTTTCCAGCTTTGATTTTCCTTGCTGTTGGGTACTCGTGTTCTGCTGATTTGCAGCCAAAGGCGGGGGCCTGATCTTAGCGGCCCCTGTGTGTTTAACAGGGAGCGTTTCTCGTGTGGAAATTGTCTTATGTTTTTTGGTCTGTAGTTAGATCATAAGGCGTGCAGCCCGTTGCTGCAACAGCCCAGTAGATAGCCACGCGCACCATAACCGCTTAACACCACAAACAAAACGAATCCAACTCATCACGTTGCAACCCATGCTTCCGTAACAACACAGTATCTCGGTGAACAACATGCCCAGCGCAGCGCAAAGCCATTCTTTGGTGACTTTCTTGGGGCTTAGCAAGAAAGTTACCCGGCTGCCGGCCGGGACCGGCGATCTTTACGTTTTGGAACCGGGGACAGGAACACGTGGCTGTCCTGGAAAGGTCTACCGGTGGCGTCATAAAAAGCAATATATATCTTCGATAAAAATGATTTACAACAATCCCTTTTCGGGCTATCATATAGATAAATACATACCAATAGACCTTTTTGGAGCCATTATGGACTATCACTACATGTCTGATGAAGCCATCGAAAAAGAGATCGGGCGACGCTTTCAAGAGCTAAGACTAAGAAAAAACATAACCCAAGCTGAGCTTTCCGAGCGCACCCTGCTTTCGCTCAACTCAATAAAAAGCCTGGAATCTGGAAGAGCGAAATTGAGCACGCTAGTTGCCGTACTTCGGGAGCTAAACTCTTTGGATCAACTTGATTCATTCATCGCTGATCCAGGCATCAGCCCCATGCAACTCGCCAAATTCCAAGGACGAAAGCGGAAAAGAGCCAGCGGCAAGCATGACAAAAAAAGCGAGCAGAATGAGGCTTCAGAATGGTAGACAAAGCCCAAACAGCCTACATAAAACTTTGGGGAGACATAGCTGGTGCAGTGTCCTGGCGAGACACAGGTTCTGCTGTATTTGAATATGACAAGACCTTCTTGCGCAAAGGATTAGACCTCTCCCCAATAAATATGCCAATCGACGATGCCATGCGCGGCGATGGCATTTACGAATTCCCAAACCTGAACACAGAGACCTTTAAAGGACTTCCAGGGCTTCTCGCCGATTGTCTGCCAGATAAGTTCGGCAACAAGATCATTGATGTCTGGCTGACCCGTCACGGACGTGACCCCAAAAGCTTTACCCCTGTTGAACGGCTCTGCTACACAGGCAAGCGAGGAATGGGAGCGCTGGAGTTTTCTCCCTCCCTTAGTTCAAAGACGGAGGAGTCCGTCCCGGTAGAAATTGCACATCTGGTTGAACTGGCCCGAGCCATTACATCCGGGCGAGACGAGCTTACTGCAAATCTTGGGGACGACGAAAATGAAAGATCAGACGCCTTGCTCGAGATTCTCCGAGTTGGAACATCCGCTGGCGGGGCTAGAGCTAAAGTCGTAATTGCGATGAACCCCAAAGGGCATATCCGCTCAGGCCAGACCCAGGCCCCCAAAGGATACTCGTACTGGCTGTTGAAGTTTGACGGGGTGAATGACCTGGAGCTTGGCGCTTCACAAGGGTATGGCCGGATCGAATATGCTTATCACCTGATGGCGCGCACCGCAGGGATCGTTATGTCTGAATGCAAACTTTTAGAAGAAGGTGGTCGTGCACACTTCTTGACCAAGCGGTTTGATCGCGTTGACGGGGGGAAATTACACATGCAGTCTTTGTGCGGAATTGGGCATTACGACTTTAATGTTGCCGGGGCCTACGGTTATGAACAAGCCTTTGCCGTTATGCGGAAGCTAAAAATCGCCAAGGCAGAAGCCGTTCAACAATTCCGCAGGATGATTTTCAATGTAGTGTCGCGAAATCAGGACGACCACACAAAAAACATTGCCTTTCTGATGGACAAGTCTGGGAAATGGAACCTTTCACCAGCCTTTGATGTTACACATGCTCACAACCCAAAGGGAGTGTGGACCAATAGTCACCAGATGACTATTAATGGCAAGAGAGACGCCTTCACTTTGAAAGATTTCGTACAGGTTGGGGAGTCGATAGGCATTAAAGATTCATTGGAAATTGTCTCTGAAATCGTGGAAGTTGTCAGTCAATGGTCAGCGCATGCTCAAGAGGCAGGATTGGATGCTGATACAATCAAAAAGGTTGGCAACACTCACCGACTCTCTTTTGAAAAAGGATAGACCAGGAACCAGAAAGGATCAGCTCATTCAGGGTCAACTCTTCGCCAACCACTCACGCAATCTCTTCATCCCTTCATCAAAAGAAATTTCCGGTCGATAACCAAAACCCCTGCGAGCAGCACTAAGATCGCGGGACATAACACCTATTCTAATGTTCTGATCAAACCGTGAACCCTAAACAGTTTAAAAACCAGGCTCAGGCTTTAAGCTTTCTTCAAACCCAGTTCCAGGAGGCAACCGAAGCCGAACATCCTCTGCTGGATCAGCAAAGGCATTACACTCCTCGAAGGACTCTTTGGCAGACGCCATATCAGAAAAATCGATTCTAGACACAACAATTTGTGCAAATTCCATAATACGAACAAACGAACGTGGGTCCTGGTGGTTTGTCAATCTTTTCAACCCAGATATGTACTCATTGCGGAACACAGAAGGGATGATAATTCGCGTTTGATTCGCTGCAACCAATTCAGCATTCATCATAATGCGAGCGATTCGGCCGTTACCGTCTTCAAACGGATGAACCTCCGTGATCAAAAACATCATGACCAACGACCGCGCGAAGGGATCTTCAAGTGAACGATAGTATTCAAAGCCCTGCTTAAGCGTGCCTTCTACCAGATCTGGATCGACAAAGCGAGTGGATCCTGTAAAGTTGACCTGAGTCTTGAATACACCAGGGTTCCTTTCGGATCGTCCGGCAAGGATTACGCTATGGCGCTGAGTAAGCAGATCGAAAAATTCTTCAGAGGTTCCCGGGGTACGAATCATTTCTTCCAGACTGGCTACAATCTGATAGGTGCCCAGAACGTCATGCCCATCTTCGGGGCGCCGCTCAGGAATACGACCGCTCTCGACGATCTGCAAAGCTTCGTCGATTTCAAAACGAGTACCTTCTATATAGTTGGAGAAGTAAGCGTCAAAGAAGGCCACGTTATAGAAACCCGTGTTGGCTTCAGACAATTGTGTCCGGACCGGAAGAACCTGTCCTACCAGAAAAGCCCGGAGGACATCCACTCGTTCAAGGACATTCGGGTCATATGGTTCGTTACGAGCGTAGGCTTGAGCAACAGGCTCTTTGAGGTCTGCATTCCTGGTCCCGAGCAGACTCCCGACTAACTGGTCCATTTCTCGAAACTCTTTCTCCAAACTTAACTCTGTTGCCAGGCTTCTAGCCTGATCTCTGAGAGCGTTCAGTTCATTTTCTCCGCGTGTTCGTAGCAAATCTGCCAATCTACGTTCTATCTGATCTCGATACAGCGCTTTGGCTTCACCTCTCCGAGCTCTTGACGGCGCCAGGTTTTCAAGAAATGCTCGGCCCTGGGATGCGAGGTAAAACGTCATCATTGGCATGTCATCCTCAAGAGGGCCGACTCCCTCCATCTGAACGATTTCCAAACCAGGCAAAGTAAATGTCCGTGGGTATTGGCCTGTAACATAGACTCGCCCGGCTGGCGAGATGGAACTTTCCAGAGATGTCCGATGACTGACAACACCACCAGGGACGAGAAGAGAAAGGACCTGCCACCAATTTTGTTGAACAATTCTTTCCGGATTGTCCTTCATATTGGTCGTGTAGAGACGTGGACCGATTTTGCGAGCCCGTCCACCTCTAACTTCACGTGCTACCTCTGAAGAGATAGAAGAGTCAGAAAGAAAGATAATTGGAAACTTTTTCAAGATAACCTCCAAGAAATACGCCTATAAAAATATTTTCTTGAAGATAAGTAGCACAAGAGCGTGATTTTTTCAAGTTAAGCGGTTTTTTTAAGTTTAAGGAAGTGCTTTTCGGTCATAATCAGAAAGGGGGAGGCTCAAAAAAGGCGCCCTGATTTGAGCGTTCCCAGCGTCTCATAGAGATCAGCGATCCACCAACCACGCACGCAACCGCTCCATCCCCTCATCAAAAGAAATTTCCGGTCGATAACCAAAGTCCTTACGAGCAGCACTGAGATCAAACCAGTGAGAGGTAGACAACTCCTTGGCTACAAAGCGCGTCATGCGCGGCTCGCCTTTGAGGTTGAAGAGGGTATAGATTTTCTCCAGAAGAGCACCAATCTTGTAGGCCAGCGCAGGCGAAATGGTACGAGTCACCGGCGGTAGACCACCAGCATCGAGGATACGGTTGACCACCTCCCAGATCGGCAGCGGTTCCCCCTGAGAGAGGAAGTAGGCTTTACCAGCCACAGCGGAACCAATCTCAAGATGATCGGCAGCCTGCACATGGGCAAGCGCAGCGTTATCAATATAGATGGTATCGGCCAGGCATTCGCGGGTACCGAGTTTACGCAAAGCACCCTTGGCACCACGCTCAAGAATACGCGGCACCAGATGATTATCTTCCGGACCCCAGATCAGGTGCGGACGTAAAGCAACTGTCGCCAGCTCACCATTATTCGCTTGCAAAACCAACTTCTCGGCCTCGGCCTTGGTCTGTGGATAAAAAGCTTCGAAATGCTCCGGATACGGGACCGACTCATCAACACCTTCCATATCGGTTCCGTCAAAGACTACGCTTGGCGAACTGGTATATACCAGATGCTTGATGCCGTGCTGACGACAAGCGTCGATGACATGCTTGGTGCCCAGGACATTGGCCCGGTAGAACGCCTCGTAGGGGCCCCACACCCCGGCTTTGGCAGCAACATGAAAAACAATATCACAGCCTTCGGCAGCATTTCTAACCGCCTCGCCATCACCCAGTTCACCTCGGCAATGCTCAACTCCAAGTTCGGTCAACGCTGGATGCGGATTGCGCGAGAATGAGCGTACTTCGTCACCGCGTTGACGAAGCAGCTTGATGATCGCCTTGCCGAGGAATCCTCCACCGCCGGTCACCAATGCCTTCATGCCAACTTCTCCGTAGCCCAGAGTGCCAGTTTTTCACGAAAGATTTTGGCATTGTGACGAATATCAACAGGGAATTCCGGATGAAAAAGGAAGGTCTTGATGTTACGGGTGACCTCATGCTCGGCACCTATAGCAAGTAATTCCTGATGGACTTTTGCCAGGGCTGAGGTGTCTGCACCTTTTTCCAACTCCACACAAAGTACAGGTCGTTGTTGCCCCGACTCGCCAATACCAATCAGGGCGGTTCTAAAAACAGCCTGGTGAGTATTGAAAACGGCTTCACAGGGAATGGTAAAAAGCGTTTCTTCTGCTGTTTCAACGCGATGCGCCTTACGCCCACAAAACCAGATCCGACCCTGTTTGTCACGATAACCGAGATCACCCATACGATGGTAGAAACCGCCATGATCTGGATCGGCAATTTTGCCAAGGGCAGTTGATTCTGCACGATTGAAATAACCTTGTGTCACCTGAGGTCCCTTGACAACAATCTCACCGATCTCATCGGTGCCAAGCGTCAAGCTTTCGTCCCAAGTCGCAATCGGCTGGTCAGAAATAGTAATAATCTCCAGGTCAATTCCCGGTACCGGCTTACCGACACAAACACCACGCCC
Organism: Deltaproteobacteria bacterium; assembly: GCA_024279915.1. Lineage (GTDB taxonomy): Bacteria > Desulfobacterota > Desulfuromonadia > Desulfuromonadales > BM103 > M0040. The sequence goes on along the minus strand of JAJRRB010000061.1, from coordinate 29,921 downwards.
CTGGTCAGTTGCATGGCGGGTATCGCTGAGGATTTCGGTACTGCCAATCGAGCAAACGGGTAACGCTTCGGTCGCACCATAAGGAGTAAAGACCTGGGCTTCTGGTGAGAGCATTTTGGTAAAACGCTCAAGCACGGCAGCCGGAACCGGAGCCCCGGCAGAAATCGCCCGTTTCAGACTCGGCAACTTGACACCCTGAGCCTCACCATAACGCCCCACCCGATTGATCAGAGCCGGAGAACCAAACATGGTGGTGATCTGAAATTTTTCAATGGCGGCAATGATTTTAACCGGGTCAACATCGGCGGGCCGGGTAAAGTCCATCTCCGGGACGACCGATGTCATCCCCAAGGCTGGAGCAAAGAGAGCAAAGAGCGGAAAGGTCGGCAGGTCAATTTCACCGGGACGAATGTCGTAGACCTGACGCATCAGATCCACCTGAGCGGAAAAGTTGCCGTGGCTGTAGATCGCACCTTTCGGCACGCCGGTGCTGCCGCTGGTAAATAGGATCGCAGCGGTTTCATCGGCAGAGGTGTCTGCTGTTACGTATTGCTGGTCCTTGGGAACTTTGGCCAGAATTTCCTCAAGGGTTGAACCGCCCCAGAAGAGTCGTCGGCCAACGGTCATCAATGTTTTGACTGTTGGCTTTCCCCAGCCGAGCAGGACGCGAGCCAGGTGAGCTTTGGGAATACCGATAAAAGCTTCTGGTTGTGCTTCAGCGAGACAGGTTTTAAGGTTCTTGACGCCCATGCCTGGATCAACCAGAACAGGCACTGCGCCAATCTTGAAGAGTGCAAAAGTCAGGGAGAAGAACTCGAAGCCGGGCGGCACCATGAGGACAGTGCGGACACCACGGCTGATACCGATCGACTCGAGGGCAGAGGCCATCCGGCTGCTTTCCAGATCAAGTTCGGCAAAGGTATATTGCGTGTAGCTTGTCTGTTGCTGACTATCAAGACCTTGGGGGATAAAGATTGCTGGTGTATCCGGCTGCAGGCGGGCCATCTCGGGGAGATGCGCAGCGACGTTAGCAAAGACCGTCTGACTCATTACGCTTTCTCGTCAGGAGGGATGTCGCCTGGCTTATCAAGAGTCCCGGCGATGGGATGTTCCTCCAGAAACTTGTCGATAATTGGGATCACTTCGTCGCTGGCGTCTTCAAGAATGTAATGGCCACAGTCAGCAAAAGCGTGAACCTCCGCATTAGGGAAACGGCGCTGCCATTCTTTAAGGAACTGCTTGTCAAAAACGAAGTCCTTCATCCCCCAGCAGATCGTCATCGGCAGATCCGCAAATCGCTCCAGTCCATCCTCAATTTCGCTGATCAGATCATAACCTGGGTCTTCCGGCTTAAGCGGGATATCCTGAACAAATCGCAGGGTGGCAATACGATCCGTCACCGTATCGTAGGGAGCGCAATAGGCGCCACGCAGCGCTTCGGACATCGGATTGCGTTTGCAGCCGATTCGGGCGGCCATCATGGCAAACATATTCAGTCGTTGAACGAGAAACGCACCAAGGGCCGTATCACGACAGATTTTTAGAGCCAGGGGGAATTTCTTGCCCTCTGGAAGATGGAAAGCCGAGGTATTGAGAATCACCAGACGCGCAATTCGTTCTGGATATCGGGAGGCATAGGCCATACCGATCATGCCACCCCAATCATGCACGACCAGCGTAATCCGCTCGCGGATCTCAAGATGCTCAAGCAGGGCATCAAGATCATCGACGCGTTGTTTGAATGTGTAGGAGTAATCTTCATCACCCGGCTTTTCTGAAAGACCGCAGCCGATATGATCGGGAACGATGACGCGATAACGATCACGCAGCGCTTTGGTCAGGTTGCGATAGTAGAAAGACCAGCTTGGATTACCATGCACCATAACCACCGGATCACCCTGACCTTCGTCAAGATAGTGGTATTGAAGACCGTTCAGCTCGAAGAAATTATTTTCAAAGGGATAGAGGTCACTCATTATTTACTCATTTGGATATTTAAGGACTTGGGTGAAAAGCTGGATATGGTTCTCTAAAAGCCACAAACAATTGGCCGCGGATAACATCTGATAAAATCTGATGGTAACCGTAAACCTCGTCTAATTTCCTCTTGCCTTTATCAGATCTGATCAGATTCTATCAGCGGCTAATTTGCCTTTGACCTTAAAAGCAAAACCTACCACTGGATAGCAAGCATGAGGCAATTGAGACCACTACCGATGCCGAGAAAGCCGACGATATCCCCTGGCAGGAGAAAATCACGTTCCTTGGCGATTGCAGCAGTCACAGGTAGAGAGACTGTGCCCATGTTACCGAGAAATTCGTAAGAGGAAAAATCTTTTTCTGCAGAGAGTCCGATCGTCTGTAAAATCAGTTTCTGATGGGCCTCGCCCACCTGATGACAGATGACCTTGTCTATTCGATCAGTAGTGAGATCAAGTTCTTTGGAGAAAGCGTCCCAGGTTCGTTTGCCAAGCTCCACACCATATTTCATGACGGCAACGGCATCAGTCTGCATGTAGGGGACATGGTTTTCCGGGTCGTCGGACATGATTCCCCAACGACAAAGGGTGTGGTGCTGAGGTTCGGCAAGATTAACACCACCAAGCAGTTTGGGACGACGTGCAGGAGTAAAAGAACCATCAGTGAGAAGAACAGCTGCCGCACCGGAGCCGCCGGTCAAAGTTGCCAGCGACTTGGTAAAGTTTTCCATGGTCGGCTTGGCCAGCATCTGCTGAATCATGATCTCGTTAATCTCGCGAGAACTCTCGCAGGCGACCACAAGTCCGGCCCGGATCTGGCCAAGTTCGATGCGGTTGGCTATATCGAGTACACCATTGAGGACACCGAGACAGGCATTTGAGGTATCGTAAATCGCCACGTTCCCCTGGATACCAAGGGCCGAAGCCACCTGACAGGCTGTTGCTGGCTCAAAATGCTCACGGCAGACACCGGCATAGACGAGCGCGCCAATATCATCCGGAGAGATATTCCGTTCGCGCAAAGCTTTTTTCGCCGCAGCAATTGCCCCTTCAGAGACACGCGTATTCGGTTTCCACCAGCGCCGCTCTTTGATCCCGGTCAACGCTTCCAGCTGTCCCATAGGAATATGCAAGGCGTCGTACATCGGCTGCAAACGGTTTTCCAGCTCTGTCGATGTAACGACTATCGGTGCCAGCTCATAGCCGACTGATTCGATATAAACTCGTGAGTACTTCATTCATGCCACCATTTGGGTTAATCCAAGATTCTGCGATGAGACCCGCATATAGTACAAGTAACGGATAAAGCTGTAAAGCTGTAAGAGGACAACTCAAACCCTAATCAGTGAGATTAATTAACTTGAAATTCTTATCGTCATCTGACCCGTTCATTGCTATGAACGAACCTTATAGCCCATCGCCCGATAACCGCGTTCACGCTTGATCCACATCCTGGCAAGTTTAGGTTGGTCATATTCAACGTAGTCATAGATCCTGACATCCTGCTTGTCGGAATGCTCTCTGTGCAGCCGTCCGGCATATTGCTGCAGAGTCCCTTTCCACGAGATTGGCATAGCGAGAACCAGTGTATCAAGGGGTGGGTGGTCAAACCCTTCTCCGATATAACGACCTGTCGCCAGTAGCACTCTGGGTGCATTTCCATCAAGTTTATTTAGCGAGTCTAATACCGTTGCTCGCTGTTTCTTTGACAGGCGACCGTGCAGGACATAGCAACTTGGCACCTCTTCACTCAGGACACTATGGAGCCGCTCCAAATGTTCAGTTCGTTCAGTCAAAACCAGAACTTTTCTTCCCTCTTGATACGCACTGACTATGTCCTTTGCAATCCGGTTTGTCCGTCGCTCATCACAAACAAGTGACTTAAAAACATCCTGTATCTCTGCGTTGTGAGGACACTGTGGGGCAGTGAGTTTTTGAGGCCACACCTCAAGCTCAGTCGGAAGGTTCTTGGGTTGAGCGGCAGTGTGCCTGATTGCACCACATTGCATGAAAATGATTGGATGGTGACCATCGCGTCTTACAGGCGTCGCAGTTAACCCAAGGACAAATTTTGCCTTGGCCTGCTTCAAAATCGCCTCGAAAGAGAAGGCTGAAATGTGATGGCATTCATCAATAACAATCTGACCGTATGAGTCAAGAACATCGTGAATATCTTCCCGTTTTGAAAGTGACTGCATAACGGCAATGTCAATTTTCCCGGAGAGCTTGTTCTTACCACCTCCTAACACCCCAGGCAGCTCTTTTGGAAGGTCGAGAAATGTCATCATTCTTTCTTTCCACTGAGTCATGAGCTCTGTCCGATGCACTAAAATCAAGGTACTCACCTTACGACGCCCAATCATTGCCGCAGCCGTGACAGTTTTCCCAAACGCTGTCGGAGCACAAAGCACGCCCATGTCATACTTCATCATGTTTCTGACCGCAGTCTTCTGATCGTTACGTAACTTCCCGGTAAATTTTGCTGCTATCTTCTTCCCTGTCACTCGCTCATCTTGTATTACTGTCTGAATATTGTTCTGAGCCAATAGCTCAAGCACTGACTCAAAACAACCGCTGGGGAGGCCAATATGATGGGGTAAGTTTTCAGCACATCCTATGATGCGTGGCTTGTCCCAGACGGGAAGCCGCATCGCCTGTGCCTTGTAGAATTCAGGATTCTGAAAAGCTGCTATGCGAACCAGACGATTTGCCAATGCTTGGGGGATATCGTTTTTTGCAATGAAAATCTGGTTGGCCAAAACCAAAGTTAATTCCTCTGGCAGTGGACCAGAGATTTGCTTTTGAACAGTTAATGGCCTTTGCCAAGGCTTGTGATCATTTTCCTCAGAGAGAAAGGCCACATCAAGCGGGTGTTTGCCGTCACTAGCACGCAAGAGAACAGCATCAAGTTCAGAAGGTGTCATTGGCTTCAATGATGCCAAAAACTGCCATTGGTCAGGGTGTGGATTCAGATCCAGGTTAACAAAGACGCTACAGTTTCTCTCACGCGGTTGCTTCTGTAGCGGCAGTGCGATCAAGTTGCCGAAACCACCCTTCGGCATGATGTCCTGGTTTGGGAAAAAGCGATCATAGCTGGCAAGAGACAGCTGACGCGTTCGGTCACAGGTATAACTGATCAACGCCGCACCGAGTTGTCTTGCTTCGCGTGCAGGCACTGGATGCGAGAAGAACACCCAAACGTGAGCGCCTTGTCCTGATCGTGAAATTTCCAACGCAGCAGGGACTTCCAGTTCGATGCACGATTGCATGAAAGCCCTGGAATCTTCTTCCCACTCTGATTTATCAAAATCAACAGCCAGAAAACAGCAGGAGTCATCCGCTAGGAGTGGATAAACGCCGACAGTATGTTTACCAGACAGGTGATCGTAGATGACTTGATCTGTAACTGGAAGGAAAAGGCGGTTGTCACAATCAGCGCATTTTACTTTGGGTTTGTTGCACAGACCGGCCTTCCATTCATTATCGCAAGCAGGTGAATAGCCAGCTCTCCCCTTCGCCGATTTCCACCGCGTCGGGTAAATGTCGGTTCGACCTCGAAATAAGCGCCTAAAAAGTGTAACTTTTTGATCTATGGAGAGGTTGACCTGCTGAACCTCAGGAAAGTGTTCACAGGCCTCTTTGGGAGGGCTGCTAACCTCTTGCCAAGTAATACCGTGTTTCTTCAGCAAAGCTTTGAGACGTAAGTTCTCTTCCTGTAGCAGACGTAGGTCTTCTCTAGTTGTATCTTTTGAAAGCTTTTCTGAGGAGTCCTTGCTGTGTTCAGTCATGGGAGGAATATACCAGACGAAATTAAGCAATCAAGAGCAATGCTAATCCTCTTGCCCAAGATCAATCCATAAGTGTGTCAAATGAAGATTTCCGTCCACACGGCTGACAATTGACGAACATTCGGAGACTCGCTCATTCTTCGCAAGCGATGTCAATTGTTCTTGAACTGCCCATGACGGGTTATGTTGTTGGCAACTTAATTCGGCAATACAGGTGTTGACCTGTGTTCGCCAGTTCTCAGAAGTTCCATCTTGAACGTAGCCAATCATACCAGCACGCTTAAACTCTTTGGCATGAATCGACAACTTAAACCGTTCTATACCACCACACTTAACGTGTTTTCCATCCTTATCATGCCCAATTACATATTCTTTTCTTCGATGTTTGGGAAGATTCGTGGACAATCGTTTGCCCTCGAAAACCGTGACTTTAGGTGGGTCACTCTCAATATCGTCTGCTTTGAGATGAATACCGATATCCGTGGCGGGGCTACTACCACTGGTTTCGTCCTCCATACTTTCAGGCTGAGCAATAAAGGGAAGCTCTCTTTGGGCCGCAATATTTGAGACAAATCGCGCCAAACGCCTATTTAATCCATTCTCACTCTTAATCTCATCTTGTAGAGCCGATTTCGCAAACAGGGGCAAAGAAAGGGAAATGAGGTCGACAACACTGTTAAACTGAGCGTTCGGTATCGGGCCGCACAAATCACCTGCGCCCCCAAGCATTCGTCTTTTTGGATGGGCCATCACGACGCTCAATACCCCTGCTCCAAAAGATCAGCCAAAGTTTCATCGGCATCGCGAAGAGCAATTGAACGAAGCCAAAACCGTTTCTGATTCGGTTTGATCATGAAGATCACATTCTCTTCGTAAAGACGGAGAATCCGATTAATGAACAAACGACTTCCATGTTGACGACGTAACAAATCATCAAGGAAAGAAACAAGCGTATCTTGCTCCGGTATGTTTACTTGAGGAGAATCACCGTAGCAAAAGGGATAGCAGATAAAAGCACCCAGCGGAATCGGCTCTAACGGCCTGAACTCTTTGTATACTGGGTTGAGAATCTCACAATACATTTCTCCGAAACTGCATAAGTCGGATTCGTCCGCTTTGTTGAGAACGGCTGCTTTTTCGCCACTGCGACGAAAATCAATGAGGTAGTTTGCAACATCATCGACCAAGGCTTGTTCCCAGAAATTCAGCTCGATATCTTCCCTATCTTTGGGGTAAGGAAGGGCCCTGATATCAGTAAGGTACAAGGAATTTGAACGACTGACCAATATTCGCCCACTGAGCAGAACGGACAGAATTCCATAGATATCTGACTCGTTCAGCCTCTTAGCCAAAGACTGTAGATGCTCACGGTCATTTGCGGGAGCATGAATTCCAACAATCTGGTTTGTGAAGACCAGTTCTTTATCTGAAAATACTGCAGGAATTGACAGCCCTTCCACCTTTTCCCTAATAAGGACATGGGGAGGTGTAAAGATGGCTTTAATACTGCTACATGTTTCTTGAAAAAAGAGATCATCACAACTTGATACACCCTGCCAATCAATACCCTCTTGTGTTAAAGATTTTGGTTCAACTTTTTGTTTTCCTGTTAACCACGCTGCAATTTTTGGAGTTCTCTGTAGATTGAACTGCTGCATTCGCTCATCGGGTGTCAACTTAGCCAGTCCTTTTGCTTCTGGCAATACATTCAGGAAACGCCCGCCCCCAACGCTATAGCCTTCTCCAAACTGCCAGCCATTTTTCTTTCGTTTTTTTTCAAGATATTCACCTAATGTTGGAAAATCACTCATTAGTCGATCCAGCAGCCGATGAATTCGTCCGCCACCAAGAAGGTTCGCTTTCCAAGCGTAGCGGTTCCTTGATATAGCTTTTCTGGAAACCCAGTGAAAATCGTATGCATCCAGCTCAAACAACAGCTTTTCTTTAATAGCCCTGGTTCTGCGGAAAGTTATATGCAAAACTTTCTCTCTAATTGCCGGTGCATTGGTCCCGATTACCGCAGCTGTGGCTACCTGGGCTTTTGAGAAAAGCGTGCCTTCCAAGGGAGTAAAATCAAAGACCTGATCGATGGCGAAGCGCTCAAAAAGATCACCGCGAAAACCCAGCGCGTTCCCATTATAAAGTAGCGGCCCCGCAGGTTGTATCAGGCAAACCGTTGCATTCTCACGCGCAAGCCGGAAGGATTGTTCAAGGAAGAGCAACGCAAGCTGTGTATCCGGGAGCTTCGGCCGATGTTTGGCATTTGAGGCTTCAACCCTCTTTGCCGCATCAGTAGTCAAAGAGCTTTCAAATGGCGGATTGCCGATTATTAAATCAAAATGATTATCGAACTTGCCGGACTCAACGATTTCGAAGAAATCTCTTGTTTGAAGATTGCGTTTACGCAGGTCATCGAATTTCAGCTTATTCCAGATAACCAACGGTTCCAACTCATCACACAGGGCAACACACAGGCTGAATGCTGCGACCAACACCGCTTCATTCTCCCGGTCAAAACCGAAAATGTTGTTTTTCAGGAGTCCCTGTAAATCACTGTATGTGGGCTGCTGCCAGTTATTGGCCATGCGCCAGTACTGAATCAAGCGTTTGAATGCTCCGACCAGAAAAATTCCGGAACCGCACGCAGGATCAAGAATTTTCCAGGAAAGGCTTTTTGCATCAAGGGGCAAACTCTGATCCAGAAGAAAATCAACCAGCATGGGCGGAGTGTAAACAACACCCTTGTTATCCTCGGCAAGAAATTCTTCGTAAATATTACTGATCAACTCTACCGGCAAGTCTTCGAAAGAATAGAGCGGCCAGAAAAGTCCCTGCCCATTCGGCTCCTGATCCCCTTTCAGAAAATTGGCAATCGGAGACAGGTCTGCTTTAATCAGTTCCAGTTTTTCATTATCAGTTAAGTCGAAAATTCCGCCGTTAAATCTTTTACTCAGATGCTCAAACAGGTTGATACAGCAACCTTTTTCACGAAATAGACAGTCAAGGTTGTCGTTGTCCGCATGGGAAAAACGACGCATAAAACCCTTTTCAAACACCCGGTTCCCTGCTGCATCTTTACGGTCATTCAGATACTTAATCAGTATCGCCATAACCAGAATACGATTGACCGTTGGTTCCGTCAAAATTTTCAGGTTAAGCAGGTCTTGCCTGAATGACTTCAGGTGACTGAGAAGTTTGAAGTATGCTGTTTTTTCAAGAGTGAAATCGTTCTTAAATTTCGTATCTTCCCAGAGGGTTCCAGCAGCAATTTCACGAGCAGCAAAAAACCGATTCGCAGCTACGAGCTTTTCAAGAGTACGAAAAGGTGTGAGAACAGGGCTGTTATCAATTTTATCAATTTGGGGTTCCTGTCGGCAGTTAAGGACTTTCACCTGGCCGGCAGTGAGGATAAAAATTAAGGGAACGAGACCCGCATTCCAAAGCAGACGGTGCATTTCCGCATACTTTGCTTCATCTAACGTAAGTGACGTGTCATGATAAATATAAATCTGAGGTATGGGTGAACGCTTTGCTTCATCAGGAAAAATACGAAAGAAAACGGCATCGACGTGGTATTTTGCCGCCTTTTCCAGTGCAATACGAATACGAGGATCTTGGGTAGTTTCTCTGTCTTTGACAAAGTAAAGACTGGTCGGTTCACCATCCGGAGAGAGCATCTCCAAGCTGTTCAACTCAGTTTTAAATTTTTCGTCAATTAAACCAGTCATGGTTCTACAGCTCTCTACAAGAAGAAATCTTGATACATTATGAAGCTAAAGAACAGCCGTGACAGAATAAGTCGTCCTGGTCAAATACAAGCCATGACTTGTCATTTCATTGCGAATCGTCTACAGGAGTGATGTCCGAAAATACCACCAGATCAATATAGTCGCAAGCTCAGACCTTAAGCTCTAACGTTTGACCATGATCGTAAAGTCCTTCATCTGACAGAAGATCTTGCCATCCACCGACAAACGACCCTCCGCCTAGAGTCGCTGGCAATCGAGGGTTCACCCGACCCTCATCGGAACTCATCGATGAAATCCTGGCGCTGGGGTTCGTTCCCCAACATCACCAGCTCACAACCCGGCTTAAGGACCATCGAGGCCGTAGCCGGAATGACTTCGCCATCGGGCAGGCGTAGCGCCAGCACATTGAGACCGGTCTGCGCCCGGATATGGCTGGTTGCCAGGGCCTGTCCAGCCAGGCTCGCAGGCACGGGTATATAAAAGAGGTCAAACCCCTCACCCAGGATCACTGACTCTCGACTCTGCAGCAGCGACATAACGGACTCGGATCCCAGAGACGCGTAGCTCAGCACAAAGTCGGCGCCAGCCCGGTGGATCGCTTCAATGTTACGCTCGTGAGTGATACGGCTGATCACCCGGAGTTCCGGATTCAGGCGACGGTAGTACACCGCCAGGTAGATGTTCATGGCGTCATCATTAGTGGTGAGCAGCACGCTGGGGGCTTCGGCCAACCCCGCACTCATGAGCAGCTCCCGGTCAGCTGCGTCGCCGATAAACAACCGGTCGGCGACCCCCTCCAGAGAACTCCGCAGAGTCTCCTCGCGCTCGATCATGTGAACTGTCACTCCACGACTCCGGAGGGTTTGGGTGGTGACGCAGCCCACCTTGCCGCCACCGATCACGAGCACCGGATTGAAATTGGTGTTGTAGATCACCAGATAAGTGTCGAGTTTGGTGATCTGATCTTCGGACCCCATCACCACCGGAAAGCTCCCGTCGGCAAGGATGGTGTCGGGCGTGACCGGGACCAGGCGCCCCCGTTCCCACACCGCCACCACGTTCAAGCCGAAGGTCTCCCTCAGCTGCATTTCCCGCAGGGAACGACCGGCCAGCGGGGTGTTGTGCACCGGGAACTCAGCGATCAGAAGATCTCCCATCCGCCCGACCACGTGGCAGTGGAGGTGCCCGGCGCTGACACGGTTGGCGAGGTGCTCCCCCAGCCGGAGTTTGAGGGGCAGAACGTGATTGCTGCCGCTCAGTTCCAGCAGATCGATGGACTGCTCGTGCTCCGCCACCGCAGCGATGGGCACTTGCGGAGAGAGTTCCCGGATCGTCAGGGTGATGTTGGTGTTGATCGTGTCGGCGCAGTTGGCGACCACCATCCGGGCTTGCGCCACTTCCAATGCCTCGTAGGTGGTCCGGTCCTCCGCTCCTCCGGTCACCACAGGCACGCCGTCGATGTGCAGTTGCACAGCTTTGACCGGGTCAGGTTCGATCACGAAGTGGGTGATACCGTGTAGTCGCAGCCGTGTCATCAACGACGTGGCCAAGCTGTCGAGGCTGCACAGGATGACATGACCTTGAGTGCCGGGGGGGACTGCTCTGGGCGCATGAAACCGCATTCTGGACTCCATCCACGGTGCGTAGAAGAACCGGATGAATACGAACGGCAGCACGATCAGGAGCAACACGACACCGGTCAGGAGAACCACAAGGCTGAACAAGCGACCCAGATCGCTGTGGAAAGTGATGTCGCCGAACCCGAGGGTGGTCATGACCGTGAGAGCCCAGTAAACTCCTGTGATCCAGGAGTGCTCCTGCCCCTCGACTTGGTACATGATCCAGTGGAAGCCAGCGGCAAAGAGCGCTACGGTCGCCACCAACAGGAGCGTATAGCTTGCCAGGGCCCGGAGATTGGGGCGGACGTGTTTCGGGATAAGGATAGATAACAGCTGGCTCGTGACAAACTTCATCGGGCGTCCTTGCAAAGAAGGGTCATTCCTTAGAAACAGACTGGTCGCCTGTCGACCATACTATATGCTCAGAAAAACACATATCCATTATTAAGACGCCGTCTCCCGGGTCTTTCTTCGTGGAAACGATGCACAGTATATCTTTATGACTTGCAACGTAGCGAAAAGTCTTTCATCTGGTAGATGACTTTACCATCCACCGACAGGAAGCCATCAGCCTTGAGAAGCTTCTGTTCATCATCTATTGCCGTGACCACCGCTTCGACCAAACCTGGTCGTTCCTCGGGATGATCTGTCCACGGTAATTCCAGCTGTGTTTCTCACCGATCGCGATTGTCTCCAGCACACTTTGGGAGTCGCCACCCCAGCGCTTCACCGCGGCGACCTTGAGTAGTTGCAGAAAAGACTCAAGTCCAAGAGAACCGGGGCAGACCGGATCCTGATAAAAGTGGGCTTTGAAGAACCACTCATCAGGATCAACGACTTTACTGCCTCGAATAAACCCGAGGCCTTTCGGGCCGCCATCAGCAACAAAGAGTTCAATGCGGTCGATCATGCGCATCTTCGGTTCCGGGAATGGAGCTTCAGACGGATAATCGAACTGCTCAGCACGAGCAATCTCATCAGTAGTCGGCTGATAAGGCTTGGCGTCACGAACTCCAACCTGCTGAGCCAAAGACTCTGCCGAGAAGAAACCAAATACAGTATCGCCGGTATAGACCGGACCCTGCCGATCGCTAATTTCGAAATCGTAGCTCTGGATAATCATACCACCGCTGTTGGCGATGCGGGTGATTTTGACCCGGGTCGTCAGGGTTCCGGATTCCGGGGTGACCGGGCAATGCTGTACGGCATTGCCATCCAAGTTACGGAACTTGAGATCGACTTCACTGGTTAACGCTGAGCCGAGGTAGGCCGCCAGCCAGCCACAGGGCTGCAGGCCGATCTCAAGCAGGACACTGAAGGGCATCTCCGGCTGTCTTCCAGACTTGAAGTACCAGGCGTCCTGTGGCACATCGTACTCTGCTTCACAGGTTGCGCCCTCAACCAGCTTGAACGGCTCGCCGCTGACATCAACAATGCGGTCGAGGAATTGGAACGGCGGCCCCGGCAGGCGGGCAATCTTACGTTCCTGATCAAAGATTTTGTACGGTTCACCAAACGCTTCGGAAGGATTCCCCGTCGAAAAAGCCAGAATTTTTTCGTAATTATAGAGCACGCCAGGGACAGTCCCCCATAAACCCTCAACCTTTTCGCGAGTCAACCCGGAGAGGCGAACCGACATATCCGGGATCTCAACAATCGCCTTACCATCAGCAAACATCAGCGCATCAACAATCGCAAAAGGCTCCGGGCCATAGCCGAGTTCTTTGATACTGACCTGATAAGTCACGGTTTTGGTCGTCTCGGTGACCTGACCACGGCATTTCAGGCCACTGTCAACACCGGGGATCGGTTCGCACCAGGTAGTGCCATCCTCACCGATCCAGCCCATGCGCAACAGGTAGATACGCAGGGTGTGCATGCAACACTCATACATCAGGGTACCAGGCATGACGTTGTCATCACAGAAGTGACAGGTCAAGAACCAGTCTTCCGGACTGATATCCATTTCAGCGCGAATCTGGCCGAGACCATAACGACCGCCTTGGGGATCAAGTTCAATCACGCGGTCAACCAGCTTCAGGGAACCGCCTGGCAAGGTATAGGGTTTTGTCAGTTTCAAGTCAGCAAAGAGTTCACCAAAAGCAGCACCAAGATCACCAGCATAGACAGCGTTAACCTGATTTTCATCGTAGGATTCTACTGCCAAAGGGACCAGATCACGCCAATCATCAGGTTTGACGCCAGGCTGCGGCATCAAATCGAGTTTGGTATGGATAATGCCCTTGCCGGCGGCCAGCTCCTGCTCGGTAAAGAAACCAGCGACACCCTTCTGCATCGACAGCAGCGGCTCACCATTGACGGTCCCTTCGAAATTGAAACGGAAGAGGTAGGTCTGATCCTGACGGAAGAAATGGTCAATTTTGATATCGTAACGAACCACATCACCGGGCACGGGCAAGCCACGATGGAAAGTCACCACAGCATCGAGCAGGCGATAGACCGCTTTACCCTTGCTGATAAAATCAATCCCCAGGTAGCCAGAGAGAAAGAGATCGGCCTGCCCAGCCTCGACAGCAATACAGGTCGGCATACGACCGCCATCGATATACCACCGATCAGCGGTGACGTCATGTTCGGTAACGACCCGACCGCTGGTCATGGAGCGCGGTTCACCCTCGACCGTCATAATACGGTCAACCAGCATCAAAGGTTCATCGGGCAGTCGCACACGAGTCGGATAAGTATCGATTTCGGCAAATTCCGTTCCGAGCACTTTGGCAATCGAGCCAATGGCAAACTCCATGCACATTTCACGGTCGTAGGCTGGGGGTTGGTCAGGGACTGTCCCCGGGGTTAAGGGGACTGTCCCAAGCCCGTCAAAACTGGGGACAGCCCCCTGAAAACCGGGGACAGTCCCTATGGACTCACCATTAACCACCATCTGCTGCAACAACGACATCTGCAGATTGATGTTCTCAGTAAGTGTCTTCTCCATAGTACTGGCAAACTTAAGATAGGCTTCATGGGTCTTGGCATTCAACGCTGCGGTATCAGCCATCTGTGCCACCAGAGGATCAGCAATCGCTCCCACATCCACGCTCAGCACAGGGACTGTCCTCGCATGAGGACTGTCCCACTTCCCTGACGTTCCGCGTTCCGGTATTTCTTCAATTTTTTCTTTTAACGGAAGGGGAGCCGGAACAAACGCCGCGCCACCGATAACAGTATGAATACGCGGCCCGGATGGCCTCTCGGCAATTTCGATAGATTCTGGATAGAGCGCAGAAAGATCAACTGGCACCCGTTCCGCCAGGCAGTTGGCCAACAAGCGCAGAATCAGCGACGTCGCTTTTTGACCAGGATAGCAGGCAGCCCTGGTCATATGCGGCTTGCCTTCCAGAATGCTGCCAATCATGCGACTGCATGAATTCCCAGGACCCATCTCAAGAAAAATCCGCGCCCCATCGGCATAAGCCTGCTCGATGACCTTGGTGTAATCAATGGTCTTCAACGCCTGACCGAGGATTACATCAGCGGCGCTGTCTGTGGTGACTTTATAGCTCTCGCCGAGGGCACAATTGTAGAAGGTGATGTCTCTCGGTGCCGTTACCGGAAAGAGGTGCAACTCACGGTACGCTTTTGCCACCGGCTCGGTGACTTCACAATGAACCGTCGTCACACCGCGCAAGGGGAAGAAATGGCCTTTGACTTCGCGAGCCAAGGCTTCAACTTGTTGACGATCGCCGCCGATCACGCACTCCCGGTGGGTATTGACAATTAACAGGTAAGCTTTATCTTTGTCGACCAACGCATGCTTCACTTCTGCTGCAGGAACATCGATAAGACCGAGCACCCAATCGACCTTTTCGCCTTTTTTCAAACCCCACACCTTACGTGCGGCTTTGCATTCGCCAGCGAGTTCTTCGATAAAGAGAGGTGAGTCGCTGAGCCGCTGCGACATACCATCACGATCTTTCCAGGCCCCCAAAGAAAAGAGACCGGCTGATTCGCCAAGGCTGTAGCCACTCACTACCCCGGGCTCGACGCCAAAGCTGCGCACCAGATCGCTGACCGCTGTACCGAGGGCCACCTGGCCGATCACCAGGGCATTGTGGTTGTCATGCAACCTTTCGGCTAACTCTTTTTTCCAGAAATGTTCCGGCAGAAATTGGCGGGCCAGGAACTGGCTAGCAGTATCCTGCTGACTATAGATAGCTGGCCAACGAGCGGAGAGCTCACGCCCCATCCCGGCAAAATGGTTACCAGAACCCGGGAAGATAAATGCGATCTTACCCTGCGGCGCCAGCGGCTCAGGGGCAAAGAAAAGCCGGTCACGGATGCCCGCCGACAACATTGTTCCATTGCCGCCCAAAGAGTTATCTGGGTTGTTACGCAATTCAAGCAAAGCGTGTTCAAGTTGATCGAGCAGTTCCGCGCGGCTCGACGCTACCATGGCCATACAGAGCTGCTTGCTCTGATCAAGACCGGTGTCTCGAAACCACTGCAATGCCAACTGCTCAATGCCGCCATCAGGTGCCATAGCAGCAAAGTCCTGCAGTTGGGCAACCTTTTTGATCAAACCTTCTACGTTGTCGGCTTCGAGAGCGGAAAGTCCCTCGTCGAGTGCACCAAGAGGACGCTCAACAGAGGCAGATCGGGCCTTCATTCTCTTATCCTCAACACCTTCTAGCAGGATGTGTGAGCAGGTCCCGTCATTGCCAATCCCACCGACCAGAGCCCGTCGCGGTCCTTCGGCCCGGTTGCGCAGCCAGAATTGAGCCGCCTCGGGAGCAACAAAACTGCGTTTGCCGCGCACCCAGTCATAGCGTAGCGACTGCAGGTTACGTAGCGGTGGCAGGATCTGTTCTTCCAGGCAGAGCGATGTCTTGATCAGCGAAGCCAAGCCGGCAACAGCACCAGTATGGCCTACATCAGCCTTGGCACTACCGATGTAGCACGGGTTCTGCGTCTCTTTGGCACCAAAGAAAGCACCCAGAGCGTTCGCCTCAAGCTCATCCTCTTCAGCAAGTCCACTACCATGAGTTTCGAGGTAACTGACCGATCCAGGAGCGGCACCAGCCTCAAGACTGGCTCGTTCAACAGAGAGAGTATAGGCATGACTGTCAGGGCTTTGCGCTTCGATCGACCCTCCGGTTGCTGTACCGACACCCTTGATGATGGCGTAAATATGGTCACCATCCTGTTTAGCATCATCGAGGCGTTTGAGGATGACCGCCGCCGCCCCTTCTCCAATCACAGCACCATCGGCGTTTTTGTCAAAGGGCCGGGTAACACCTTTTGGGGAGAAGGGTTGTGCCGCCTGTCTGCCGAGCACCGCACGCAAATCGCCAGCCATATCGGCAGCGCCGACAATGGCACGGTTAATAGAGCCTTCCTGAAGAGCGCGTACTCCGACTTCGAGTGCCCTCAATCCGGAATTTTCTTCACTGGACAGGGTGAAGCTCGGGCCACCGACTTTGAACTCTTTGGCGACCCGGCTGGCAACGATACTACCGAGGGCACCCATGACCCGGTTGGCATTCAGGGCCGGTCCGGCCGATTCGCGCAGTGCGGCAATCCATTCGTTGAGTTCCGCTTCGGTAAGCTCACGGCCAAACTGTTTTGCCCACTGCCGGGCTAATTTCTGCAGCCCCCAGCGGAAGCTGAAGTTGGTGGCATTGAGATCCAGCCCGGTACCGATAAAGACTCCGGTAAAGAGCAGATCATCCTGTTTGATACCGGCATCCAGCAGCGCTTCTTCGGCAACCTTGAGCATCAGGAGCTGGCGGGGCAACATCTCCTCAACCTCTTTCGGTGGGATGCGAAATGCACCTGGTGCCGTTTGCGCTTCGTTGACGTAAAAGCCTTTAAAGTCTGACTTTTTGAGGCCTTTTTTCTGCAACCACCGGCTCTCTTCTGCCCCCCACCAACGGCTGGGATTCTCTGGGTTCACAACAGCGTCACTACCGAGGAAACGGCTGCGCAATGCGGCAAGCGAATCCCAGGGCCCAAGATGAGCACCCATGCCGACAATCGCCACCGGCTGACTTTTTCGCTTGAATGAAGCTGGATAAGCCACAGAACTTTTCGTCGGTTTCTTCGGCACCCATTCCTCGATCAAGAGGTGGGCATTAATGCCACCGAAACCAAAAGCGCTCACGGCAGCCCGTCGTGGTTGGCCTTTCTTGCGCGGCTTCCACGGTTTCGATTGTTGCAGGACACGAAACGGGCTCGAGTCCAGATCGACGCCTTTGGCTGGCTGCACAAAATTAGCAGTCGGTGGCAAAGTACGTTCTTTCATCGCCAACAAGGTCTTCATCAGAGCGGCGGATCCGGCAGCGGTCAGCAGATGACCGATATTCGATTTCACCGAACCGATCACGCACTGTCCCGACTTCCAGCCATCTTCACCCCAGAGAGTCTTGAGACTGGCGAATTCAACCACATCACCCACCGGAGTTCCCGTGGCGTGGCACTCGATCATATCTACGTCAGACGGCGACCAACCAGCTTGCTGGTAGGCGGAACGCATGGATCGCAATTGGCCTTCCGAGGCAGGTGCCAGCAGACTACCACCGATATCATTGGAAAGGCCGATGCCGCAAATTACGGCATAGATGTGATCTCCGGCACGCACGGCATCCTCAGTGCGCTTGAGCAGGAACATTCCACTGCCCTCACCGACCACCAGGCCATCGCCCTTGGCATCGAAAGGAGAACAGGTTCCGGAAGGGGAAAGAGCGTGCAGTTGCGAGAAGCCCATCTGGGTATAAAGCGAATCAGGACGTGCCAGACCACCAGTCAGCATGGCGTCAGCCCGTCCGGCCAGTAATTCATCTGTCGCCAGTTTGATAGCGTAGAGTGATGAAGCACAGGCGGCGTTAAGGGTGTAGCAGGTGCCACCGAGACCGAGAGCTTTGGCCAGCAGGCCGGCGGGTAAACCAGCCACATATCGATTTATGGGATCGACAGTCGGCAGCTCTGGATGATCTGCCATGTCGAGAAGTTTTTCTGTAAAAGTGCGGCCGAGATAATCCCGGGCTATGGTCGAGGAGTGTTCACTGGGCAGAGCCAGATTACCGATGATGACGCCGATCCGTTCACGATCAAGCTCATCAATCCGGCCATCGCTGAACGCCTGATGACCGGTACGCAGCAACAGACGATACATCGGATCGAGACCGCTTAGAAAATCGGCGTCGATATCAAGACCGGCGATTGATGAGGTATTGCTTTCATCATCAATGAAACAGGCTTTTTTCGAATAGACCTTGTCGGGCGCACCGATCTCTGGATCAAAGACCTCATCAGGGTCAAGCAGCCAACGTCCCTGCGGCGGTTGCCGCGAAGTATCGACGTTGCCGGTAATCGTTTCCCAGAAACGGTCCAGGGTCGGTGACATAGGAAATATGCCGCCGACCCCGACAATTGCAACAGATTTACCGTGCTTCATTCTCAGGCGACTCCCTGCAGTTTATTGCGTTGGAAGCTCGCATTCAGCGAAGCATTAATCACACATTGATAATCTTCAATACGGGCGATCAAGGTACCACTGCTCGGGTCGACAAAATCGATTTCCGCAGTCGCCTGGCTATCACTTTGGCTGGTGACGCGAATTCGAATCTCAACACCGGTTTCAGGGAATTTGTCCTGATACTGGCGATAGCGACCGGCAAAAACCGGTAAGGATCCGGCTTTGTAGCGTTCGAAGCTCCAGAGGATCATCATCTGGAAGCTACTGTCGAGTGCCAGTGGATCGGCCAGCCAGGAGTTGCGCAACGGCTGTTTGATCCATTCGGTCGGCAAGGGTGCCGTGCGAACTATGGAAGCAATGCCGTCAGGGGAACAACCGATCACCTCACGAATACCATGGAAATCAGGCCCATGGAAAAGCCGATCAGGCTGATAGACCTCTTCAGCAGGACGACTGTACGATTGCAGTTCCAAACGCTCCGTAGCCTGTTTCCCTCCCGGCAGCTTAGCCGCCAGAACAACTCGGGCACGGGAATGAACAAACTGCTGACCACCGGCCGTGATCCCGGAAAGCTCTACCGGCACGACATGCACCCCATCGCTCTTGAAGGACTTGCCAGTCATCACCTGCAAGGTGTGCGTCTCCCCCTGTCCCAGAGTGACGCCCTTTAAAACCCGCAGGTCATTGAAACCATGGAAACGCAAGCCCGGATTATTGTGGATCGCGCCATGCGCCATCCATTCAATCATCACCGCCATCGGCAAAACCGCTTTGCCGTCGATGACATGAGACTTGAGGAACGGGTACTGTTCAATAGAAATATCCAGGTCAAAAGCTTTGGAAACGTAGATATTGTCATGCTCCTGAGCCGGACTGGCGCTCGCAGCTTCTTCCCGACCACCGAGAATCACCAGCTCTACCGGTCCACCCGGTGGCGTGGCGATCTCCTCGATCAGGTAATCAGCGCCAGCTTTGAGGTCGATAACTGCAACCCCTTCTTCAGCAAAAACTTTTTTCAGCGCCGGCGTGACCATGCCGCCGTCCCACGGTCCCCAGTTCAAGGAGAGCACGCGGCAGTCGGAACGCTGTCCGGCCTCTTGCTGGGCAATCTTATTGAGAATCTCATTAGCCACGGCATAATCAACCTGGCCGGTGCGACCGTAACGACCAGTCGATGAGGAGAACATCACCATAAATTTTAATTCGTCTTCAGTAAGTGCTGTCAGCAGACTACGCAAACCGACGATCTTGGTGCTATAGACCTGCTCAAACTGCTCAACCGTCTTGTCCTTGATCAGACGATCCGCCAGGACTCCAGCGCCATGAATCAAGCCCTTGATCGGACCATATTCATTACGAATATCCTTAATGACAGCCGCAACCGCATCTCCATTACGCAGATCAACGGAACGATAGAGAGCCTGACCACCCGCTGCTTTGATGCGTCGCAAACTATCTTGGATTTCACGGTTACCAAAGATCTCCTGGCATTTGCGGCCCACGTCTTTCGGTTTGAGTGGGCTATCAGCATTAGCGATTATAGCTTTTTTGATCTCTGCTTCACTGCTCAGGCCTTCCAGCCAGGTCGGTTCCGTTTGTGGAGCTTCACTGCGACCGAGCAGCAGCAGGGTTGCCCGACTTGAAGCCGCCAGGGCAATGGCAACTTCGGCAGTCACACCGCGGGCGCCGCCACTGACCACGACCACGTCACCATAACTGACGGGTGAATCAAGCGGCTCACCGGAGAGTGATTCTTCGACCAGTTTGAGGGTATAGAGACCATCGTTTGTAAATCCAACTTCCTGAGCACCGTCAACGAGCAGCTCGGCAACCAGCATTTCAGCCGTTTTATTCAGATTAGTCAGATCTGCAGACAGGTCGAAAGCCTTACAGGCAACGTCTGGCCACTCATGCCCGGCAGTCTTTACCAAGCCGGCAAGACCGCCCGAAAGGGCATCTGTAATCGCGCCACCAGCCGCCATACCAAAAGCGCCATTCAGACGTGACACCGTGGCCATAACCGCCCCAGTCTTATCGGCAGAGACGTTAAGCATCGGGCCCGCCAACTGCATCAGGCGGAAAGCATTCTGGATAAAAAGATCGTCGGCTCCAGCTTGCGGGGCGAGCAGAATCAGTCCGGCGAGATTTTCTGCCGGAACCAGGCCGTCAAGCTGGGTGAGGTTGACTTTTTCAGCAGCCAGATTCTGTGCTGCCAACTGCTTACAGATGGCAGAGGTCAACTCAGAGCCATCGTCACTGACCCAGACAAGAGATCCTTTTGGCAGGTTGAGCGAGTCACGATCCTGTGTTGGCAAGGGAATTGACTTGAGGACTTTACGCTCGACACCACTGCCGACCGATGGCAGTTCAAGTGGCTCTGCAGATTTCGTCATCGGCTCAGCAGCACCAGAAACACTGGCCAGGAAATCGACGATATGACCAACGGTCTGCAAGGTACCAAGATGTTCCGGTTTAATCGCCGGGGCTCCCGGCAGTTTATCTTGCAGGGCAGAGAGAATTTCGACGCGTTTGATCGAATCGATACCGAGATCGGTATCAAGTGCCATCTCCAGCTCAAGCATCTCGACCGGGTAACCAGTCTTGCCAGCAATCACCTCCAGCAAGGTGGCCGCCACAGCATCACGGTCAAACGGACTGGGTGCAGCGACAACTGCTACTGGTGCAACACTCTTGCTACCAGCAGCAGCAAGATGGTCAACGATCTGGCCAAGGGTTTGTAAAACACCCAAGTCTTCCGGTTTAACCGCCGGAGCTTCCGGTAACTTTTCCTGTAATGCAGAGAGGATTTCCACACGTGTGATCGAATCGATACCGAGATCGGTGTCGAGCGCCATCTCCATCTCGAGCATCTCAATTGGATAACCGGTCTTCTCGGCGATCACTTCAAGCAACCCACTTGAAACCCGATCGCTATCAACGGCTGGCGCTGCGGCCGTCTGAGCTACCGGGACTGCGCTGGCCATGCCTGCGCTAACCACACCGGCGCTCAAGTGGTCGACAATCTGACCGAGGGTCTGCAATACGCCAAGGTCTTCCGGCTTGACCGCCGGGGCCTCGGGGAGTTTCTCCTGCAACGCGGAGAGGATTTCGACGCGCTTGATAGAATCGATGCCGAGATCAGTATCGAGCGCCATCTCCAGTTCCAGCATTTCCATCGGATAGCCGGTTTTCTCGGCGATCACTTCGAGCAGCACACTGGAGATCCGGCTGCTGTCAATCGCGGGTGCCGCAAGCGGCGCAGCAACTTGAGCGGCTGGTGCGGGTGCCATACCGGCACTTAAGTGGTCGATGATCTGACCGAGAGTCTGCAGGGTGCCGAGATCTTCCGGCTTAACTGCCGGAGCTTCCGGCAACTTCTCCTGCAGCGCGGAAAGGATTTCGACGCGCTTGATCGAATCGATACCGAGATCGGCATCGAGAGTCATCTCCAGTTCGAGCATCTCTTCCGGGTAACCGGTTTTTTCGGCAATGACAGACAGGAGCACACTGGCAACCTGACTGCTGTCAACAGTGGCAGCGGCTACCGGTGCAGCAGAGACCGTGGCTGGCGCAGCGGCCATACCAGCACTCAAATGGTCAATAATCTGACCGAGAGTTTGCAGGGTACCGAGATCTTCCGGCTTGACCGCCGGTGCTTCCGGCAACTTCTCCTGCAGCGCGGAGAGGATTTCTACGCGTTTGATCGAATCGATACCGAGATCGGCATCGAGAGTCATCTCCAGTTCCAGCATCTCTTCCGGGTAACCGGTTTTTTCGGCGATCACGGCCAACAACACAGTGGCAACCTGGCTGCTATCAACGGCAGGGGTCGCAACCGGAGCGGCAGGTGCAACCGGCGGGACAGCTTGCGCGACCGATGCTGCCAGCGGTTGAATCGGTGCGACGGCCGCTACAGGTGTCTGAACAACCGGTGCAATACCAGCGGTCAACGGTTGGCCCTGCAACAGACGGTTCTGTTGTTCAACCAGATTGAGGAAGGAATGGGTGGCCGCTTCCTGCCCGGAGAGAAACTGCTGATGCAGACGCGAAGTCTGCTCCTGCAGATTCTGCAAGGCCTGCATGCTCTGCCGGGTAATCTGCAGCGCTGCTTGCAGGGAACCGGAGTCTGCAATGTTTGCCATTGGTGCCGGGGCGGAAGGAACCTGTGCAGCAGTTGCCCCCTGGGTCGGTGCTGTTTGCGAAGCAGCCGGAACGACAGCTACAGCCACTGCCGTTTGTTGCGGCACCGGCGGCCGTTTCTTTGGCCGCTTGAAATAGTTGGCGCCGGTCAAAGGAATTGTCATGCCGGGCTTTTTGCCTGCCATCGGCTTGCGCGTCGCGGCATAGCCTTCATCCCAGCAAGCCAGTTCAACCGGGTAACCGAGTACGGTCAACTGGGCCAGGACACGGGCCAGATCATTGATTCCCGAACGCTTGCCATTGGAAGCATCGACAGCAATTGCCTGGTATTCGCGTTCACCGAGAATCGCTTTGACCATGCCGGTCAAACGGGCTCCGGGGCCAACCTCGATGAAGGTGCGCATACCAGCTGCGTACATGGCTTCAATTTCAGCAACAAAGTCGACCGGGCAAGCCAATTGAGCAGTGAGGATTTCACGAGCTTTTTTAGCCGTCTCGGGGTAAGCGCTGCCGGTGGTGTTGGCAAACACGCTGGCGGTTGGCTTACTGAATTTAATAGCTTGCAGGCGCTCACCAAACGGGCCGCTGGCATCGGCGACCAGTTCACTATGGAAGGCCGCAGCGACAGAAAGTTGCTTGTAGCGCAGGCCTTGTTCATCGAGCAACTTCGCCGCTTTTTCGATCTCAGCGGTTGCTCCGGAGAGGACACCCTGCTCAGGAGTATTGCGATTGGCCAGCACCAGCTTCAGGCCGGAATTCTTAAGGAACGTTTCGACCTGGTCTAGGGGCGCGGACACTGCCAGCATAGAACCACGGTCACCTTCGCCGGCAGCCATCAGTTCGCCACGCAGGCGCGACAACGCATGCAAAGCATCAACATCAAAATAACCACCGGAGCAAAGTGCGGTCAGCTCACCGTAGCTGTGGCCGGCATAAGCCTCGGCAGTCACACCGAAGCTGGCAAGCACGTCGCGGGCGCCCAGGCTGACAGCACCGAGAGCAGGTTGAGCAACGTCGGTCGCCTGCAGCTTCGCGTTATCCTGATCTTTACTGGTTTGATCAAAGCTGGGACGGGGATAGACGAGTTCAGCCAGACGGCCTGCCTCGCCGCCAGTGTTGTTCAAAAAGGCACGATCTGCGGCTGTGAAGGAGTCGAGGAACTGCGGGAACTGGATCGCCAGATCCTTGAGCATGCCAGGATATTGGGCCCCCTGACCGGGAAAGAGCATCGCCAGTTTGCCGGCAACATCACCTTTGACAAAAAAGGTCCCGTCGGGAGTACTCCACGAACTCTGGTCACGTTTGCTGCTCAACATGGCCAGAGCGCCCTTCATCTGGGCGGCGATTTTGGAGCTGTCCTTTTCCAGAACCATCACCAATCGGCAAGGTTGCTGGGCATCAAAACTACTACGGCTCTGATCGGCGGCCAGGCGCAGGTCGTTCCAGGCTGCGTCTGTCGGAAAGTTTTGCAATGCGGATTCCAGACCGCTCTCATCGGCGGCACTGAAAGCAACGATCTGCACATCACCTTGCCAATCGGCAGCAGCTTTAAGCGGCTGGTATTCCTCAAGCAGGCAATGGAAATTACTGCCACCAAAGCCAAGCGCACTGACTCCGGCTCGACGCGGATGATCACCGCGGGGGATCCAGGGCCGTGCTTCGGTATTAACGTAGAATGGCGAGGTCGCCGAGGTCACGGCTTCCTGTGGTTTCTCGACCTTGATAGTCGGCGGCAGGGTCTTGTTATAAAGCGCCATAGCCGCCTTGATCAGACCGGCAGAACCGGCGGCAGCCTTGGTATGACCGATCTGTGATTTGATCGAACCGATCGCACACCAGGGCGAATCAGCTTCACCGAAGACGTCCTTTAGTGCGGTGACTTCGACGGCATCACCGACCTTGGTACCGGTACCGTGAGCTTCAATCAATTCAATAGTCTGTGGATCAACACCGCCCTGCTCGTAGGCACGCAACAGCGCTTTCTGCTGGCCGGCAGCACTCGGCTCGTAAATCGCCGAACCACGACCATCGCTCGAGGCACCGATCCCTTTGACGACTGCATAGATCTTGTCACCATCACGCTCGGCATCGGCCAGGCGCTTGATGACGACAATTCCCAGGCCTTCGCCCAGAGTAGTACCGTCAGCATTGTCAGCAAATGGCTTGGCATGGCCGGAAGGAGAGAGAGCCGGGGTCTTGCTGAAACAGGTGTACATAAAGATGTCGTTAAAAGTGTCAATTCCGCCGGTGATCACCATGTCGGACTTGCCGGCAGCCAATTCCATAGCCGCCAGGTTGAGGGCACTCAAGGAACTGCCACAAGCGGCGTCAACGACACAGTTGGTGCCACCGAAATCAAAATGTTTGCTGATCCGTCCGGCAACCACGTTGCCGAGCAGACCGGGGAAGGAGTTCTCCTGCCAGGGGACATACGAGTCACTGATGCGCTGCATGACATCTTCGGCAATCGCATCGGCGATACCGGCATCTTTCAGAGCTTCTTTCCAGCGCGGATGACCGAGACGAGCACCGAGCGGCACCACCAGTTCCAGCGTTCCGGTCACACCGATGATGACGCTGACGCGATCGCGGTCAAATTCCTTCTCAGCCGTATAACCAGCATCCTGCAACGCCTGATCGACAGCAACCAACCCGAGCAGTTGCGAAGTATCGATCGCCTCCAGTGCATTAGGCAGCACACCGTATTCCATCGGATTGAAGTCAACCGGTGAGAGGAAACCGCCATACTTGGCGTATACCTTGTCAGCTGTCTTGGGATCCGCATCAAAATAATCGTCGGAGCGCCAATGAGTTTCGGGAACCTCAATAATCGCATCGGTGCCATTCTTGATGTTGGTCCAGAACGTTCCCTTATCTGCTGCCTGAGGGAAAAGGCAGCCGATACCGACAATAGCCAACGGCGTTGCTGTCGCAGCCTGGTGATTCTGTTCTCCGCTGTTTTTCTTCAACTGAGAAACTCCTTGATCTGTTCGATTTCCAAGGGTGTCGAAAGCGCTGTCTCATCATCGAGACAAACCCCTTGAAGCTTAAGTTGGTTGGCCCGTATCAAGACAGCCGCACCAAAGAGGATATTCATAGCCACAGTGGCGATTTTACGTTGTTCAGGCGCATCCAGAACAGAACCTTTAACCCATTCGTTAAAAGCCCCCATGGCCGGACCGCACCAGATTTGATAGTCAAGTTTTCGATCCGATTCACCGCGATTGGCCCAGACCGGTGATTGACCGAGGTACCAGCGAAACACCAGCGCCATTTTATATTTCGGGTCCTTCTCAGCCTTGGCCAACTGACGCGGATCACGCTGAGCGAAAAAGCTGCGCGTCTCTTCCCAGACCTGGTCAAGGTTTTTACGAAACACCGTCTTTTCCAGTTTCTGACGCTCATTGACAGGCAGATCTTCAATGCTGCCGTGAGCCCGGTAGAGCTCGTAGAGCTTCGCCGCACGCATGGAGCACATGGTACCGCGTTTGATTACCTGGACTTTTACGCCCATCTCGAACATATCGCCGGACGGAGCCATGGTGACATCAGCCTGCCGGGTTTCCGCGAGCATTTTGCGTACTTCGTCACAGGTGCCTGATTCGATACAGGCCTGGTTAATCGTACCGGTCACGAGATAATCGACGCCCAGAGCAAAAGCCGCCGCTGCAGAAGCTGGCGTGGCAATGCCACCGCCAAGCCCAACCCGCAGAGGCTGTGCATAATTATACTCTTTTTGGCAGACATTTTTCTGCGCCTTGATCGTCGGGAAGAGAGCCATGGCAGGACGGTTGTCAGTATGGCCACCCGAATCGGACTCAACAGTCACATCCTGAGCCATCGGGATCTCGGCAGCCAGCTGTGCCTGTTCGGCGGTCAGCTCTCCCGCAGCAACGAGTTTTTGCAAGAACCGCTCCGGTGGTGGCGCAAAAAACCTTGCAGCCACTTCCTCACGGGAAATCTTTGCGATGATACGATTCGGGGTGACGATATATCCTGCAGAATCACGATAAATACCATGAGTCCGGTAGCGTACCAGGGCAGGGCTCAAAGCAAGGAACGCTGAAGCTTCCACCAGTTTGATGCCACGACGCAAATAAAGATCAACCAGAGCATTTTCCAGCTCCGGTTCATTGGGGCTGTGAATCAGATTAAAACCGTAAGTCAGCCCGGCAGAAGAACTTTCCAACTGATCAATAGCAGCCTCGACTTCTTCAATCAGCAAACCGGCGGCGCCGAAGAAACCGAGCATGCCAGCCTGGGCCAAGGTCTCGACCATAGCCACAGAGCTGATACCCTTGGCCATGGACCCACCCACGTAGGGATAACGAATGGCGTAGTCGCGACAGAAGCTGGCGTCACCCAGCTTTTCCAGCGCACAGGGGAGAGCCATACCATTAAAAACCTGCCCTTCGTCAAGATTCTGAAGCGGACCCGCTGTGCCGGTCATCACCTGAGTGTCACAACCCTGTGTCAGGAGATAGAGAGGTTGATTGATGCGGCGTAAGCCAGCTATCAATGCCGGTCCTGCCGCCACTTGTTCGCCGGGAGAAAACACCCCCAAAGGATCTGTCGATTTATGTTTTGATGCTGACAAAAGGAACTCCCTGAATCAGTTTTTCACGCAGCCAATGACCACACCTTTGGCATAAGTCACGTTGGCATCTTCCAAGCCAACAACACTTTATGAGCCGAAACGATTGATTATAGTTTTTTTTAAAGCGCGCCACAAGAGCTGAGAGCCATAAAATCGCCCTCTTCTGCGGACTCAAGTCAAATATTACAAAACAAATACAAAACTCCTGCATGAACACTTCGGCAATCAGGGCTCATACTCACCAGAGTAAGTGCGTAAGCCATCACAGACAGACACCCCTTACTCTTGTCAGGACAGCGGCACAGCCATTACTTCTTGCAAAGATCTTGTTAATCATTAAACCGCTGAGTACTGCCCAAAAAAACCAGGTAAACTGTCACCGAATTCACGAAATCTGGCTTGGAGAAGAAGTGTGTCTGAGTCTATAATAAGTTCTTTAATCAAAACAACGACGAGGTGCTCGATGCTACGCTGGATACTACTGATCTCACTATTGCTTCTACAAACAGCTTGCGACTCTCCCGCGGACAAAGATCGTCAAAACTCTTCTCTGATTAATCCAGCCAGGCAGGTTCAAGATCAAAGCGAAATGGAAAGGCCTGTCTTTGAGCCTCTCATTGCAACAGACTTGCTCAATGAACCGACGCCCGTCTATCGTTTCGAGACCACAGCTGAAGCTCTTTCCGTATGGAGGCGAGCATCGGAGCGGCCCACACTGCTGCTGCTCTCTAACAACCCGCACCTGACACCGGTTCCAGAGGATTTCCATAAAAAAACGACCATCCTGATCAACAATGCCAACGCTGAAACTCTCGCCATGGCAACCACCGACCGCAACCCGGCACCTCTCATCCTTCCTGGGATGGCGGTTGATGCTGCTCTTCGCAATGGATGGTTTAAAGAGTTGGCGTGGGCATTGCCACTGCGAGACCCGGCCCAGGAAATGAGCTTAGAAAAGTTCACGGACCAGCTGCTCCAAGCCCGTATTGCCAACGAAGAAGAGACCACATCACTTGCCGTAGACGAAAGGGTTGTTCACGGTGCCCTGCGCGACACAGCTTTTTCCGCAGCAGCACTACCGTTACTTCAGGGATTAACGGGTCCGGTCATTGTGCATATCGACCTCAGCTACTTTCAGCCGATTTACAAAAACGAAATAGCCACGCCGCTGCTCGACATCGTTTTTAACACCCTGGCAACCCTGAAGAAGATGCACCTGCAGACGCTGGCGGTCACTTTCTCTTACGGCCATCTTGACAGCAAAATCGCCCTTGATGTCCGCTTCCTTGGCGAGATCATTGCCTACCTTATCGAAGATCCGGCACGGCTGGACCAACCAATGCCAGTTAATTGGCAGCGACAACGTGATACCCTCTACCTGAGCAATTTCTTCAAGAAAGAAGAGGTACGCAAACTATATGAGGCCCAGGACAAAGAGGCTCCGAGTAAAGCCTGGATCAAGTTCAACCTCTACCGGTCTGCATCTGAGCACAAAGAGGGCAGCAAAGCCCTCAATTATCTTGCCGAAGCAGTCAGACTTGATCCTCTCTATGCCCTTGAATATGAGGAACTGAGCAATAGGGCTTACGAGAAAGGTCGTCCTGATGAAGCTTTCCGTATGTTGAGCCTGGCTTCAGATGTCTTCCATAACGACCCGTTCATCAAGTTTCAGATGGCACAATTGGCACAGGAAATTGGCGAAAAGGAAGCAGCCCTGCACCTGCTGAATCAGCTACGTAACCTGCAGTGGTCTGACTTCTATTACCCACAGATGTCTCAGTATCTCACTGACTTAACAGCCTTTGTGCAAACCAGTGAGACGCCAGTATCGTCGTCAGAGGCTACATCTAAACCAATGAGAGTCACGGCCCCGGAATCACCGTCGGCTCCGACGAAGCCGGTTCGGCAAAGGCTTCTTCACAACAAATGACCAAACAGATCTTAACACCGTGTGTGTCCCCACCATTCACTGGGATGCCGCAAGATCTTTAAATGGCCCCAAATGTCCGCCTACCCTTTTATTGCTCTTTCAACCCCTTCTGCTAACCTTTAGCAATGAAGACACTTGAGCTTTTTTTCGATTACATCTGACCTTGGTGCTACTTCGGTACCGTGCGTACCGACAAACTGCGTCAAGAATTTGATCTCAACATCCGCTGGAGTGTTTTTCCTCTCCATCCAGAAACACCCGAGGAAGGCCAGACACTGGAAGACCTTTTCGCCGGTAGCTACGACATCGAGGCAATGATGCAGCGATGTCAACAGGGCGCCGCAGAGCTCGATCTGCCCTTTGGCGAGCGCACCCCCACCTACAACAGCCGTCGCGCCCAGGAACTTGGTAAGTGGGCCGAGGAACAAGGGGTCGGAGAAGCATTTCACATGGCGGTTTACCGAGCCTATTACGTTGACGGCTGCAATATAGCTTTGCCAGACAGGTTGGCGGAAATCGCCGAATCAATCGGCCTTGATCCCGACAAAGCCCGGTCGATCATTGACAAACAGAGCTACGCTGCGCATGTTGATAGTGATTGGCAGCGCGCAGCTAAACTCGGCGTCACATCTATCCCGACCGGCATTTACAACAATATGGCCCTGGTGGGATTCCAAGATTACG
>JAJRRB010000060.1 GCA_024279915.1 Deltaproteobacteria bacterium | reverse complement strand
CTGTACCCACTGATTTTAAAGGCAGCAGATCCATATTACAGATGGGGCAAAGTCCGGGCTCATCGACAATAATCATGGGATGCATACCGCAGGTATACTTCTGGGCCGGCTGCTCTGCCGCCTCAGCTGAAGCTGGCGTTGCCAATTTGGCAACAGTGTCCAGCTTGCTATTATTGGTGCTGTTTGCGACCAGGCTAATAGCCAGACTGGCGACAGTGCCAATCAGGGCGATGATTAAAATTGAACTTTTTTTTGTGCTCATGTTGTCCTCGATTTACGGTGTTTGAAAACTTATTCGATCAATTTGAATAATTCTATTCAGTAAACTTTAACGGCGACCCAATGAGAGGCAGAGTCGATTCAGCCTCCAACCAGGCCAGGCTACGCATATATTCGGAGCTGACGCGGTAATATTCCATTTCCGCCTGAAATGATGTCATCAGGGCATCAAGCAGACTGATGAATTCAACCTTGCCGACCTGGTAAGACCCCAAGGCTGCCTGGAAGCTCTGGCCAGTCTGAGGAATGATTCCCTCTCGATAGAGCTCAGTCTGTTGACGGGTTTCTTCCATACGGGCATAGGCGTTTTGAATGGACTGTTCAACACTGCCTTTAAAATCTTCAGATTGGCGTTCGGCCATGCGTATAGCCGCCATTGCTTCCGATGTTGCGGCACGCCTCTTCTCACGGTAAACAGGCAAGTTAAAACTGACACCAGCACTGACAAAATCGGTACCACCATCAGCCAGGTCATCATCACGAAAACGCCAACTGGCCCAAAGAGTCATATCGGGATAATCATCAAGTTCCGCCAGTTTCTGCTGGTAGCGATAACGTTTGATCAAGGCTTGATAGGCAGCATTCAGAGGACGTTTTTCACTTGCAGTTACCTGGAAGGTGTCAAGGCCTTGCTCTATTGTTACCAAATCAAGTTTATCAGGGGCATCATAGGTACCGCCATACGGGCGGTTTAATAAACGATTAAGATCGGCCTGCACGACGGAGCGCTTTTGACGCAAAGACATCAATTGTTCCATTAACTTAGATCTTTGGACTTGCGCTTTGAGTACATCCTGCTGCAAACCTGAGCCGGTTTCATAGCGAACTTCTGTCAAACGGATGATGTCATCAACCAGTGCCATGTTGCGCTCAGTGACAACAATGGCCTTCTCCTTAAAGTAGAGTCGATACCAGGTATCCTTAACCTTACGTGCAATCTGAAAATGTTTGTCCTGATAAATGGCCTCAAACCAGCGTGCCTGCTCATTGGCTAGAGCAGAGCGGCTCGCCAGCTTGCCGGGGAACGGGAACGCTTGTGCCAGCTTTACTTCATTGCCGGTCATTGGCGATTCATCGTTCGACAGCGAATCGTTTGGGTAGTTGGAAAGAGCAAAGGAGAGGACCGGATCTTTCAAACTTCCTACCTGAGGAGCCTTGTGTGAAGCTTGCTCCCAACGCGCCTTTGCTGCTGCCAGATCAGGATTCTTTGTCAACGCTTCTTGAACCAACTGATCAAGTGTTGCCGCATACAAACTGCTGTAGGTCAAAAAGAGGCCAGTGAGAATAAATCCGGATATCAAAAAACTCTTCATCCATATTGCTTTGTATTTCATGAGTTACCCTTTGTGGTGAAAATTTATCTAATTATTAATACACATAACGTGCCAACGCCGTAACCATATAGTCTATGGCACTATTTTCAAATGCCAAGGCTAGAAGAATCACAAAAAACGGGATATTGTACAGCCACATGTAGATTATCCAACTCTAGCAGTAGCTCCTGTCGAGTCAACAAAGCAGCCATCAAAGAAAATCAAGCAGAGAGGCCATTATCATAGAATGGGTTGGTCAACCTAAAAGTGCGGTCACACTAACAAGAGGAACATTCATTTTTCATTTCTAATTTAGAATTTTATGAGGGAGTTATTGTAATCAACCAATTGGCCAAAATGGCAGTGTTCGTTCTCCAAGCAATGCAGCATACTGGCTCAGATATGATTTCAATTGGTGGATTGGAGCAGTTAATTTTTCGAGGTATTCTTCGTTATCGTAATTTATGCGTCAACGCGCATTACCACGAAAAACACGCTGAAGGACGCGACCCTTGCAAACCCTTAGGTTCAGTGTTGTCGTTACTAAATATCAGAGATTTATCAATTTTTAAGAGACTTTAACCTCATTATCCATTCCAAATTTTTTGATTCTGTAGGCTAAGATATGTCGAGGGACATGTAGAAACTCCGCGGCTTTAGTGCGATTACCGCCTGAGGCCACTAATGCTTGAGAAATTGCTTGGCGTTCTATATCTCTTAAAGGGAACCCCGCTTGTGGCATATGAACAACTCGTAGTTCATGGCTCCCTTTACATACCTGGACATGCATGGGCAAATCCTCTTTACCGATCAATTCTCTACGTGCAAGAATAGCCAGGCGCTGTATTAGATTTTCCAGTTCCCGGACATTTCCTGGCCAGGAATAGTTCTGCATTACCTCAACAACCTCTGAAGAGAGTTGCAAGTTACGACCCTCGGCATACATGTTGAGAAAGTGCTGCGCGAGAAGGGCTATATCTTCTGGTCGCTCCCGTAAGGAAGGTAGGGTCAAAGGAAGTACAGCAAGACGATAATAGAGATCGCTGCGAAATTGTCCCTGCTCTATCAATTCTTCTAGATTGCAGTTTGTTGCTGCAATTATCCTGACATTAACAGCTTTTACTGAACCGCCAACCGGTGAGATCTCTTGCTCTTGAAGGACTCTTAATAATTTAGGTTGCAGATTCAACGGCAACTCCCCTATTTCATCAAGAAACAGAGTGCCCCCTTCGGCTTGTTCAAATTTTCCTTTATTGTCACTCACTGCACCGGTAAAGGCTCCGCGAACATGACCAAAAAGTTCACTTTCTAACCACTCGGCTGGAATTGCCGCACAGTTGACAGGGATAAAGGGACCATTACCACAGACACTTCGATCGTGAAGGAGTCTTGCCGCCAACTCCTTACCTGTTCCGCTCTCACCGAGGATTAATACAGAGGCACAAGATCCTGCCATCCGCCTAATGAGCTCATGAACGACCTGTATACTGTGAGAATCACCCAACAGAGTTCGGTGACCTTTACTTATCAAAGCAGCTTTCAGCTTTTTATTCTCCTGTTGCAAGCCGTCAAAAGCCAGAGCTTTGTACACAGCGAGGAGCAGTTGATCGCGACTGAACGGCTTGGGCAGATAATCAAATGCACCCCGGCGAATTGCTTCAACGGCCTGTTCCAAAGAACTGTAAGCTGTGACCACTAAAACCATCATATTTTTATGATAAGTTTTAATTTCAGACAACAACTCGAGCCCATTGGAGTCACCCAAACAGATATCGGTTATCACCAGCCTTGGATTAATAGATCGAACATGCATCAAACCATCGCGCGCATTGTCAGCGAGGTGTAATGTGTATCCTGCCTTCTCCAGAGAATGCTGCATAATTCGTCTCTGGCTGGCATCATCCTCAATCAATACGATCGACCCACCATTTTTGGGCATAATACCTCCTTGAAACAACACAAAAGCTATTACAAGTACTACAAGTAACGTGCCAGCAAAATAGGTGAATAATTACAGGTTATTAGACAACCACGAGAAACGGCCCTGTTGAATAATCAACAGGGCCGTAAAGAATATACGACAACAGAGGAGCGCTTGGAAAAGGGCTATTTATTGTGCAAGAGGCAACGCCAGCAGGTAGCTTTGTCCTTTCTGGTTGAGAATCGAGTCCTTCCTCGACATCACTATCATTGCTTTTCCCTGACTGACAGTCAATCCCTGGATTGGTTTTTCCAGTTTTTCACCCAGGGTTCCTTTAACAAATCTGCCGTTTTGATATTTGATAACAGACAGCCAGCTTTCACCACCTCCGGAATCCAATCCCGGCGTACGGAAAACCGAACTCTCTGCAGAAACAGCGACTAATTCCGGCCTGCCATCGCCATCGATGTCTGCTACGACTTGCGGGACTTCAAAAGCAACTGAGCTGAAGAGTGCATCTGCCTGGCCGGGATTAACATCGTAGGTAAGTTGAGAAAGGCTCCCCCCCATCTGCCGGGAGGACTCGTACTGCAACTTACCGTTGCTGATGATGTAAAGAATGCCCTTGCGAGTGTAAATGGTTTCCGTTTTGCCGTCGCCGGTCAAGTCAGCCAAGAGACTCCCCTGCACAGGGAAATAAAGGGGCAGCTCGAAATCAAGTTCAACGTCGTTAAGACCATCCTTCTCCAGCTTTAATTCCCGGATAACTCCGTAAACAGTGTCCAGATCAAAGTTTTGTCCCAGAAGCGTTTCTTTATGGCCATCACTATCCCGGTCAAAAGTTCCCAGCAGATAGGGAAGGCTATGCACCCCAAGCGATAATTGTCCACCACTGAATCGATAGACCGAACTCGTAAAAACCGTCTCAGCCGTGGTGCTGTAAGAACTCTCTGTCGAGGAAGCGGTCACTGCAAGATAGAGCGGGCCCTCTACCTCGGGTCGCCACCAGGCAACTGCATGAATTTTGCCATGGTTTATATCGTCTTCTGCAGCGACCAGTTTCATATGATCAGTGACAACAAACACATTGAGATCGCTACCATCACTCCTCGCGAGAAGGTGTTGCCCATGGTCTAAGGTAAAATCCGCCATCAGAACGATTCCGGGGAATTCACCAAGAGTCTGATAACCTGGGTATTCAGCCGTATATTCAACCTGCGCCAGGTTTTTCTGACTGGGTCGTTCCCAGGCGACAACCGGTTGTGATACCGAGGTCGTGACCGGGGGACTGGGTGCGACAACGGGCAGAATTGGTTGGTGAGCCGGAGTCTTGGAAAGTGTTGTAGATTGATCAACAACGGGGAAAGAGCGGATCACCTGGCCAGTGCTGTCTTGAACTTTCAGTGAG
Organism: Deltaproteobacteria bacterium; assembly: GCA_024279915.1. Classification (GTDB taxonomy): domain Bacteria; phylum Desulfobacterota; class Desulfuromonadia; order Desulfuromonadales; family BM103; genus M0040. The sequence goes on along the minus strand of JAJRRB010000060.1, from coordinate 73,744 downwards.
TTACCGGTCAGAACAAAGGTCATCTGAGCACGCTCATTGGGGTCATCAGAGGATGGATCCTGAATCATTTGCACGGGATAATAGCCTTGCCACTCCAGCGACGGCAGGCCAGAGACGAGCTGATTATACAGATCTGAGCCTGTCCCTTGCTGGTCCTGAAAAATAGCGGTCAGATTTTGGTAACGTCTTACAGAGTCGCCTTTTTGTGCCTTCGAAATCGTCCCCATGGCGCGCGCATGACTGAATCCAGACCTGATCCTGGTGATTTTGAGGACTCCCTTGACGGTGTCCAGGTTTCCCAGAACCGCCCCGCTCGCTGGGTCAATAAGCTTTTCCCCAGGAGTTACGATGCTGAGTAAATCGCCAACCATGACACCCGCTGAAGCGTCCAGGTTGACAATATAATCATCGTCTTGTATCGCGATCAAAATCCCATTGGCCGGTTTGAAGTAATTGGTAGCATCGGCAATGACTCCAGCACTGCCCAGCGTTGGCAAGATAAACACCATGAAAAAAACAATAATGTTTAAAACAATGCTGCTACGGCTCATGGGTCGTCTCCTTTGTTATCTCATCGATTGAAAATAATGACTACATTAGAAAAGGTGGGGGCGATTTTACTCGCCCCCACCAATGATTTAAAGCTTCAAGGTCAAACTGTTCATTGGCCTTGAGAGTATAACATATAACAAATTCAGCAACTATCGTTTACAACTTATAACGAATCCTTGCCGTCGAACGGAAGATGTCGTCAGCACTACCACCTGTGATAGCGTTGCCATCACTATCAAAATCATAAGCAGTTACACCATCCATGGCATCACCTGAGACCAGGTAGCCGGCATTAATCGCCAGCTCAAGATTGGGATAAAGCATATAGCTGGCGTAGGCGTCGAATTCCACGCCAACTTCGTCCTCTTTTTGGGTAACACCAGAATCGTCACTCAACACCATGTCTTCAGCAGTCATCATGTACAGTACAGCTGCACCAAACTTGAATTTCTCGGTCGATTGACGATCAAAAGCGATCTTGTTCATGATAAAGCCTTTGTCAAACAGGTCACCGCGTTCGGTGAAGTAGACATCGTCGGTGTAGCCGCCTTCCATCAGCACGATACTGTCGAAGCGATCGACGTCAGTGGAAATAAAGGCTTCAAAGTCATCATCAGTAGCATCATCGTCACCAGAGGCATACCAACCGGTATAAGTCACCTTGTTCTTGCCGAACTTGATGCCGACATCAGCATGAACAAAATAGGCGGAGAGATCGTAATCTTGAGTTAGGGCGGTAATGCCACTCACCGAGTCGGTAAAGTCAACGTTGTCGAAGCTACCATTTTGGTAAATCAAGTCCCAGTTAACAAAGAGAGTCTTATCGTCCATCGGCGTCGACCAGGAACCGTCGGTTCCCAGGGAAATCAAATCAAAGTCCACCTTGTCCAATGTCCTGATTTGATATTTATTGGAAGACATCTCAGAGACGTCTACATCAGTGCCCTGGAATTGGTAAAGACCAAAGACACCACCTTTGAGTGCGTCATTTTTAAATTCATAGCGGGCCAGAAAGTTGTCGAGGTTGTTGTCTCCCCAGCTACCGTCCGAACTGACCAGAGCTTCCTTGCCACGAACCCAGGCCAGCTTGTAATTGTCACCGGCTAACTGCACACCGGTCGCCGTTTCTTGCCAGATATACTTGTTGACCGAAAAAGGCATCAAACCGATAGTAACCCGCGCTTTACTGTCGACACTCGGGATTTGAAAATCCGTATAGGCCCAGCGGGTCTCAAGGTTAGCACCGTCACCGGAGAATCCGCCACCCTCGGATCTACCAACGCCTTGACGACCAAATCGGACTGCGCCAATTTCAATTGCGTAGACGCCCTTAACCGCGCCGTCATTGGTGCTGGCTTCGGTCCAGAGACGATACTTGATGCTGGCAAAAGAATTCTTTTGATCGTCGACTTTGTCAATCACACCTTTTTGGTCACCCTGACCGAAGAACCTCTGTTGATCGGTGTAGACACCAAACCGATTGTTAAGATCGCCGTGGAAAACGAACTCAACGGCCATAGCCAAAGTCGGGGCGGAAAATAGGATGCCCAGAAGAAGTGTGAAAAGAAACTTGCTGTGTCTGTTCATTTATTGCCTCCATTAAATAACCACATTAAGTGGCTTAGAACCAATGTTTCGTTGCCACCGAGGAATTCGATTGCTAACGAAACATTTACGAAACGAGATAAGACCCAAGATCTATATATCGACCACTGTCATTAATTTGCGTTACAGCTTCAGTCTCAAACAAACTCACCCATCACCATGCTATAACTCGGCTAAATCCAGCCATAACAATCAACAAACACTTAAAGTCCTTACCTGCTGATTTTCCCGCAAAACGGTGCAACATCTATGCTGTGACTAATGCTAGGGCAGTCCATATTCCTGTAACTGTCAAACTTATTGAACTCCCCGGAAAAGTTTTTTTGTGACATAGTTAATCGTTTTACCTAGCAGCCTGTAAATTCAGTAAAGGAGCCTTTAGTGTCATACTCAGGACGGAGGCAAAAGATGAAAGTAATCTGTGGTAGTCATCTTTGCATTAGAGTGTAGCAGCTTATATGCCAAACGCAAATTTGGGCTATAAATCATGTGGTTACGCACAATTTAAGCATCACGACGTAGGTACGTATTGTTTAGATATGACAATATTGTCAAGCTGTTAGAGGATATCCTTCAACAATAAACGGTTAATCATGTTGTTTAATGTGGTAAGATTGACTATGGAAGTATCAAGCGAATGCTCTCACCAGACCTGATCTTCAGTTAGTAAGATGTATGTTCAATTGTTGTGATATTTTTCGATCAACTCCGCGAATTCTTCTTTCATCCCAGCCATGATTTCAGTGTGAGTTGCACCCAGATCATCCCACAGATACGCGAACAATACCTGGCGAATGCAAACCCCGCATTGAGCACCATGCTTGTCAAAGTCTCCTTCCGGCTCTCCATTCTTGTAGAAGCAGTAAAGCAAGTTGTCATGTCCAAAGGTATCGCAGGTACAATAGCAAGGGATGACAACCTCATCGTCTTGAACGTTTGCAACCCCAAGGAGGCTAGGATGTTTGACAGCGACCCTGTACGCGACTTCGGTGGCCTGGTCTCCATAAACATAATCGGGGAAGTTGTAAGAAGACCAGTCTGTGTCTGGATAACTGGCATTGAGCAATTTGGCTGAGGTCTGTCCCAATTCCTCAAGGGACATATTCATGATGACCTTAAATCGCCCCTCTGCTGCCTTGCTCATTGCAAAGACCGGGGAGGAAAACAACAAAAACGAGATCAGAACAGCAATACTTTTAAAGGCTTTCATTACTTGGCACCTGTGTGTGTTAAACGTTCCCAAATAGAAGTGAAGGTGAAATGGCCACCTAGTGATCAAACCGGGTGGCCATTTTTCCGCGTATAAAAAGAAGTCTCAACGAAACCTTTGTTTTGATACCAACCAGAAATCAGCACCCTTTGCAGACAGCATCTTTCACACTGTTTTTTTCTGCAACAGCATCATTTGCATTATTGCCAGCAGGTTCAGCATTATATTCCCAATCTCCTGCTTCGGTACCGATCCGGGCCAGAGACTCTTGGTTATATTGATAATCTCTAGCAGCCACATCGGCTTTTGTTTCCGGCGCATCGAACCTGTATTCAAAGTTTCCAGCCTCAGTTCCGACTTTTGCGAGTGTTTCTCCGTCGTACACATGGTTCTTTACGGCATCGCTGACCTCTGTTGAGGCGGCAAGTGTAAATTCATCGCCTCCAGCTTCGGAACCATCATAGATGACTTCGCCAGCGAGTGATGTTCCAAACAATCCGAAAAAGAAACAAGTAGCCAACGCCCCGACAACAAATTCTTTCCTAAACATGGTTAATCTCCTTTTAATAAGTTGCACGTTGAAGCTCCCTCGTTACATTTCCAGAGGTGGACTTGTGGACGAATGTGTCCTTGTGGCGGCTTATCCGCATCCCTTGTAAAGTTACTACTCTACTACTACAGATATCGTGCCAAGCTTGGACGACACACGTAAGCAGCCGAAGTGACAAGGGTTTTTATGGGATCGAGAAGACGAGCCAGAGGTAACTGTACGTTTCAGTGTCGAATAGTCAATACCGTCTGCAGAGTATCCTCTGTTATTTATTCTAGTATTCTAGCAACTGGTCGTACAAAACTATGAGTTTGTTCTGATCAACAGGCACGCAGACAGGAAGTATGTTTAAAGGGTTGGTTGGAAAAGGTGGCACCAGCCTGTTGTTTACGAGGCTGCAAGAGGTGTCTGATGGAACGCATCCAGAGAGAGTGGACAACCACTTCTCGTTTCGTTCTATAGTTTCAAGGGAATAACCTTCAGGAGGAAGTTCAACAACATTGTTTTTCGATTTGTAAGAATTCGAACGTAATTTGGTTGGTAAGTGATGCAGGTCAATTGGCTCACCTCGGTTGAACACAATCATTCTCTCAACAGTATTTTGCAATTCTCGAATACTCGTCAAAAGCAAATTTCTATCACTGATTTCAATCGAACTGACAAGCGTGTCAGCAGAGACTGACTCTCTCGTATTTATACAATTTCATTACGAGAACTTGACCATCAACAAACTTATGATATTCGTTTAATTACGACAGCCAACACCACTCGAGTCAAAGGAGACGCCTCATGAAAAAACTTATCCTTCTACTTTCTACGGTCTTTTTGGTTGCTTCGCTTTCAGCCTGTGCGACGATGGGTGATACAGGTAGCGCGAAAGTCAAGTGTCCTGCTTGTGGTCATGAATTTGAAGCTGGCGACCCACTTGGCAGGTAATTTATTTATCAAACTTAAACAAGCAACAGGTAACCCAAAGTCAAACGACACCCCACCTCTACCGGAGCAAGCCCATTACTTAACCTGTTGAATATTTCTCATATAAACACTAGAAGCCCCGAACTCATAGAGTTTCAGGGCTTTTATTTTATTTGAATCTTTTCGGGTCGCTTAATTGACTTGCTGCTCGACCTTCTTAATAAGTTCAATGAGTCCATCGCGCATTAACTGAACGATTCTTTCGCCCTTAAGAGTGGACACACAAGGATTTAAGCAAGGCCCTGGTAGTGATAGTGGATATTACTGAGAAACCGGCGTTGAAACATATTGAAGCATGTCACACACATCATGGTTTTTTGATGTCATACTTTTCTATCCTGTAGAGCAAGGTATGTCTTGGCACTTGTAGAAAGTTTGCAGTCTGAGCTTTATTCCAGCCATTACGTTCCAGAGCCTGGACAACCACCTCCCGTTCTATAGCTTCAAGGGGATAACCTTCAGGCGGAAGTTCAACAACATTGTTTTTCGACTTGCAAGAAGTCGAACGTAATTGGGCTGGTAAGTGATGCAGGTCAATTGGCTCCCCGCGATTCAACACAACCATTCTCTCAACAGTATTTTGCAATTCTCGAATATTCCCCGGCCAGGAATAAGTCGCCAGACAATCAAGTGCTGCGTCAGTGAAGTTGACCGCATTCCCTGTGTTGAGTCGTTTCAGGGAATGCTCAATCAACAAGGGAATGTCTTCTGCACGTTTACGCAATGGGGGCAGCTCAATCGGAATCACTGATAGTCGATAATAAAGGTCCTCGCGGAATCGACCTTCCTCAATAGCGGCTTCTACATCCTGATTGGTTGCCGCAATAATTCGTACATTTACAGAGCGGATCTTGCCACCCAGAGGCTCGACCTCCATCTCTTGTAGTACGCGTAACAATTTCGGCTGCAACTCCATTGGCATTTCGCCTATTTCATCGAGAAACAGGGTACCGCCGTCGGCCTGCTCGAACTTGCCGGTGCGATCGTGTACCGCCCCGGTAAAAGCACCACGCACGTGACCGAAGAGTTCGCTCTCTAAAAGATTTGCCGGAATAGCGGCACAGTTAATCGCTATAAAAGGTCCTTTGCCCCGCTCCCCTCCCTGATGGATTGCCCGGGCAATCAACTCTTTCCCCGTACCACTTTCACCTGTGATCAGCACACTGGCCTCGGTCGGAGCGACTCTCCTGACAATTTCAAAGACACCTTGCATGCCATCGGAGATACCGACCATATGGCTGAAATCATGCTGATGTTCAAGCTCGTCCTTCAGTCTATGGTTCTCTTCCTGCAAACCGAGTAAGCTGAATGCTTTCTCTATCACCAGAATCAATTCATCGCGACTGAATGGTTTTACAAGGTAGTCATATGCACCTTGTTTCATCGCTTCAACAGCTTTTTCAACGGAGCTGTAAGCGGTAATCACGATCACCAAGGTTTCCGGGCGTTCGGCCTTGATCTGCTGCAAGACTTAATAACCGGAAACTCCGGGCATCTCGATATCGGTGATAACAACCTGAGGATGATCCGCATGAAAAGCCGCTAATCCTTGTTTGCCATCGACAGCACTCAGGACGTGAAAACCGGAAGAGTGTAATGAATATTCAGTAACACGACGCAACGAGTCATCATCATCAATGAGCAATACCTTTCGATTAGATTTAGCATTCCGATTGCGAGAACGTTCCACGCTCATGATGATGCAACCTCCGTTTCTCTCAATGATTAACTCGCACACTGTCCAAAGGTACTGTTTGGTGCAACATCAACGTTATGCTCTGCGTAATACGCTGTGTGATGGCCAGGCCAGGACAACTCACTTTTCATCTGGATTTCGTTTGTAATAATTTCAGAAGCTTTTTCAAAATCCCGCCACTAAATATGGACCATTTCTACTTCCATGTCGAGAGCGTAGACAACGCCGGTTATAATCCGTGCAGCGGGAAGTGAAAAAGTGCCATAGCCTGCTCTCCAAGGCGCTAATTCACGACTTCCCAATCGCCATCGATCTTACGACAGGCTGTTCCATAAGCTTGACTTTCCTTACCGCCAATAACAACTGTTTGCCGGTATTCGCGGCAGTACTCATTTTGAGCTGTCTGGTAGGTTTTGGTCGGTGTCACCATCCCAGAGTGGCCAGTGTCAGGGTTGATCCAGTTGCTGCTCTCCTCTGTTCGGTTACGTTCCAGGGCTTCCTGTGTGCTCTGTTGCATCGCCAGTTTGTCGTTCTGATCCAGAGAGCGACCAATCTCCTGACCAATCATGGCGCCTGCCAGAGTGCCGATAGCGACCGCAGTCAATCGGCCATGTCCATGACCGAACTGTGATCCCACCAGTGCACCGGTCCCTGCGCCCAGCAGAGCTCCGGTTTGTTGTTTCGGACCTGTTCCGGGAGCGCATCCCGCCAAAAGAAAAATCGCCAGCAAACTCCAGATAAAGATTTTTTTCATTTCTTCCTCCCTTGTAAAATAATGGTTTTGTCTGCTCTTGGACGACCCAGGTCGAAAAAGGTTTACAAAAAGCTTCATGCCGCTAAATTGTCTGTTATTGGAAAAACTTATCTCATCGGTAAACTTTTCAAGTCATCGTCCGTCTAAAAGACAATAAAGCACAACAAAGCAAGCATTCGTTCATGTCTTCACCTTGACGGATGAAGGTGAGATGGTTACGATTTTAGAATGGATGCAGCGACTGAAAAAAGAATACTGGACCGGATTAAAGATGGCGATGAGTCCGGCTTTGAAGCTCTGGTCAACGCTCATTCTTCAAAGATCATCGGTCTTGCCTGGCGTATGGTTGGCAACCGGGAGGATGCTGAAGACATCGCTCAGGAGGCTTTTATTCGCCTCCACCGCAGCCTCGCCTCTTTTCGTGGCGACAGCAGTGTATCAACCTGGCTTTATCGAACCGTGACCCGTCTGACTATCGATCATCATCGGCGGCAGAAACTTAAACGAAAGATCTTTTTCTTTCGCCATGCTGATTCGGAACATGATCCTTACGAACTGGCCGCAGATCCGGCAGCATCACCGGGGGATCAATATCTGGCTGGAGAAGCCGTAGACCGATTATCCCGGGCCGTAGAAAAGCTTTCCGCCCAGCAGAGGGCAGTATTTAATCTGCGACATCATGAAGAACTGCCACTCAAGGAGATTGCAGCAGTGTTGAAACTCGAAGAAGGAACCGTCAAAAGTCATCTTCATCGCGCTGTTCATATTTTGCGCAAGGAACTGAAAGACCTTCAAGGGGGGCTGACATGAACGATCAAAGACAGGCATTATCTTGCCGGCCACAACAGCTGCTCCTCTACTACTATGCTGAGTTGGGTGCAGAAGACCTCTGTCAAGTCGAGCAACATCTGCAGAGTTGTTCTGTCTGTTGTGCTGAGTTGGGCGAACTGCAGAAGTTGCTGGACGCAGTACCTGTCATAACACCGGAGCTCTCATCTGTAGAGCTGGGACGTTTCAGTGCGCGTGTCATGGAACAGGTTCAACCGCAGCGTCGATGGCTTAGCCGGCCCGCATGGGGTTTGGCGCTGGCAGGGGGCGTTGCGCTGCTGATTACTTTGAACCTGAATGTCCTGCTTCCGGAGTCCGCTCCTGTACAGACCAAGGACCCTATGATGACTGCTGATCAAGATGTTCTGCTCAATCTCGAGCTCTTGCAGGATCTTAAATTGCTTGAGGATCTCGAGCTGATTCAAGAGCTTGAGCAGCTGGGCTAAGCGCATGAAAAAAATGTTTTTGATGTTATTGCTGATGGGAAGTTCTATGCTGCTCCCGGTTACAGAGTTGTTTGCACAAGAACACGCCGAGGCCACCGGAACCGAAGCTGAAATCAGTGTTGAGGATCAGAAAATTATCGAATTACTGGAACTTTTGCAGATGATGGAGCTGTTGCAGGATTTTCAGATGATGACTATTGAGGAGGAAAAGAAATGAGGGCGTTACATATAATCGGTGTTTTCATGTTGCTGCTTCTGGCCGTTAACGCCGTTGCGGCAGAAACTGCCACGTCAACAGATTCCGGGAGCGCGGTTGCTCTACAGACAAAAGCTGAGTCAATACAGCGCTGGCAACAGCTTTCTCCTGATCAGCAACAAGCTCTGCGAGACAGATACCAGCAGTACCAGCAGTTGCCGACGGAGAAGAAACAGCAGCTCCGGCAAAATTTACAACGATTCAAAACCATGCAACCTGAGCAACAGCAGAACATGCGGAAACGTTTTAAACAGTGGCAAAGTTTGCCGCCAGATCGCCGTGAGAAGCTGCGTCAGACGTTTCAGCGTTTCAACGAGTTACCACATGATCAACAACAACAATTACGCCGGGACATGCATCAACTTAAAAAAATGCCGCCGAAAGAACGCAGTCAGCGACAACATCAACTTCGGCGCAATTACTTTGCACCCAGCCGAAGCACGCATAAACCGATGCGTCGTATGTCTCACTAAAATTCGCTCGTCATACCCCTGCAACAGATGCCCCGATTTCGTTCGGGGCATCGTTGTTTTCAGGATCAAAAGCTAAACTGAATAGTTACGAAACTTTTTTGTAAACCAAATCATCTCATGTGCGTCTAACGAGACATGTCTAGACACAATGGAAACAAAAACTGCAGGATGTCCTGCCTTTTCCGGTCGTAGCTGTCTCTCAGGTAAGAAGTAAAACCTGAAGCTGGATATTGTCGGAAAATTAACCGTTCAACCAATTACTCAGGAGAAACAAAATGTCGAAGAAAAAAATGTTTATCGTTATGATCGCCCTGGCAGTCACATTTGGTAGTGTAACTCTGGCAACAGCCGGAAGGGGTGGCGGAGGCGGCGGTGGTTCTCATGCGGGAGGTAGTGGTTTTTCTCAAGGGCATAGCAGTATGAACCGCACCATGTCGGGTGGGTCCAGTGCTAATACGAATCACAGCCAGAGCATGAATCAGAACCGAAGCATGAACCAGAATCAAAATCATGACATGAACCAGAACCAGAACCAGAACCGTGACATGAACCAGAATCACACCCAGGACATGAACCAGAACCGGAACATGAACCAGGATCATACCCAGGACATGAACCAGAACCGGAACATGAACCAGGATCATACCCAGGACATGAACCAGAACCGGAACATGAACCAGGATCACACCCAGGACAGGAACCAGAACCGTGTACAGGACAGAACTGGTACTCATTATGAAACTACCACAGCGCCGGTAGAATCTTCGAGCGATTTATAACCCGAGCATCACCCAGTTATTGTATACCTACGGGCAGTCGCCGACCGGCGACTGCCCGAGCTTTACCCAAATGGAGAAACGCATAATGAAGAGCTTGAACAGTACTGAGAAAATGAACAGCGTGAAGATCTGGGGCGGCCTGCTGTTGGCCGCAGGCTTGTTCTTCTGCCAGGCAGCCACGGTCCTGGCGGCACCGGCAACGCCCTTTTCTGTGAGCCTCGGTTTTGACTTTGCCAGCGGTGATTATGGAACCAGTGTGGATACCGAAAGCATTCGAATTCCCTTGACCATTGGCTATGTCCCCAACGACAGGCTCGATTTTTCGCTGGTTATTCCCTATCTCTATCAGGACAACGACTCGACCGTTATTCTCGGTGGCAATCGCTTTCCTCGGCACGAGTCAGGCATGGGTGACTCTGGAGGCATGGGTGACTCTGGCGGCATGAGTGACGAGACAGTCATCTCAAATGCTTCGCAAAAAGGCCTTGGCGATAGTTCTTTGACGGCGGGTTACATTCTGTTTCAAGAAACAGCGACCGCCCCCATGCTCAGACCGCTGGTCTATCTCAAAATGCCGACAGGTGATGAAGACAAGGGCCTGGGTACGGGTGCCTTCGATTTTGGTGGCGGCATGAGCCTTGGCAAGGGCTTTGGTGACTGGTTCACTTATGCCGAAGCCATGTACGTTATCCCCGGCACTACTTCAGACTACAAGCCGGATGACTATTGGACCTACCTGATGTCGGCCAGCTATTCCCTGACAGAGAAACTCTCTTACGGCGTCGATCTCACCGGGGCGACTGCTGCCTTCGATGATGGTGACAGTGCCCTGGCTGTGGAATTAAATGTCAATTACTGGACTTCACAATATGGCCGTATTGGTGGTTATGTTGGCAAAGGATTAAGTGATGGCAGCGCTGACTACATGGTCGGTGTCTCCGGTACGATCAATTTCTAGGAGTCTGTCCGATAATAAGGGTCGAAGCGAAAATTCGGAAGTTTGAGACCAGATTTTGGCTCGTTTGAGAGTAATAGCCGTAGCTATTGGTCGAAAAGGAGCTGAAAGATGGATCATACAGCTGGGTTTGCAGCCGATCATGGATTGTCGGACAGGCTCTTAGGCAGATGTAAAGCTTCCGCTACCCATCCTCACAAAAACCGCCCCCCCGGCTCTTGCCGAGGGGGCGGTTTTGCGTGATCAGCTTCGTTTGCAATCAGCTTCGTTTGCAATCAGCTTCGTTTGCAATCAGCTTCGTTTGCAATCAGCTTCGTTTGCAATCAGCATCCTTTGCACACAGCATCTCTGACTTTGCTTTCATCTGCCACTGCTTCATTGGGAGCTGATCCATAGCTGCGCGTTTCCGTGGCATCAAAGCTGAACCCATCGTTCCCTGCTTCAGTACCGATTGAGGCCAACGACTCCTGGTCGTAATTATAATTCCTTGCGGTTATATCTGCCTTGGTTTCCGGAGCATCATAGCGATATTCCCAGTTACCCGCTTCGGTGCCGACTTTTGCGAGAGCTTCTTCGTCGTAGACGTGGTTCTTGACCACATCGATGTTACCATTCTGAGCGTCAAAACTGAATTCATCTGAACCGGCCTCAGAACCGTTGTAGACAACTTCGCCGGCCATTGCGGTTGCAACCAGACCCAAACTTAAGAAAGCAACCAAGATAGCGGTGGTAAGTTCTTTTTTTAACATGACAATCTCCTTTTGTGTTGAAGGTTAGACTCTAGCTCCAGCTTGGGAGCAAATCGAATTAATGTTCTTATGTGAGATGAATCCTCTCGTTAATAAATAATTGATTGTGTGATTTTGCATTACTTACTGTACAGATATCGTGCCAACTCCGCGTATACGCCTTATGTTCTTGTAAACACTCAAGTTTTTATTTGTATGTTTCTACGTAGAGAGGTAGTCTTGGCCTGTGAGTAGAATATTCCACAGCATTTTGTGGATTAATATTCAGCTTAATGTTACGCACCGATGTTCTGTCTGCCGGCCGGAAACAATGAAGGCGGGATGGTCAGACGTTGCTATTTATGAGGTGGGGGATGGCGTCGCGTTGAAGAAGAATTGAGCAGTCAGGTCTCTTAATTTATGGCAAAGCCACATCATACCGGTTCGTCTTGCGACCATCCGGATTGAAGATTTGCAGCCTCAGATCCTTGTCCTGAAAAGATGTGGGGTAACGATGGTAGATCAAGGTCTGGCAATCAACATAGATCAATCTGTTCCTTTGCGGAGCGACAGTATCCAACCTCTGGTGTGAGGCGGCACTGCTTCGGGGAACGAAGGAGAGTTGCTTATATGTCTGTCCCGGTGCGTTACCCTCAGGCTCTTTGACCACAAGGGTAGAGTTGAACAGGAAATTCTTGCCACGAATGATCACTTCGTAATAATTCACAAAGTCGGCACCCCGTTCAACGCTGTCGATTTCCGGGGTGCTATTGACCCAGAGAGAGTGGGGGAGAGACTTTGCCCCGTCCGGGTTACGAATCGAAATGCCGTACCCGCCTGGTTGCTGGAGTTCCGGCAGTTGAGCCTCAATAAGGGTTGAGCTGACAACCTCGCCTGGCACCATATTTTCGTTAATCAGCAGGGACGCACCCGGCAAAAAATTGCGGCCATTGACCTCTAGCCGGTTTCTGGAACCTATGAGACAGGCGTCGAGGATGCGTGGATCTATATTGGTTATCTGGGGGGTCGGGGCCATTACCTCGAATTGATAGGCCTGCGCTGCAACCATGGTGTCGTCCTGGACTGTCAGGGCATAACTGCCCGGCGGTAAAAAGGGAACTGTGAATTCAATGTGGTTTTTCAGGGTGATTCGAGGGGCAACATACTGCTCGCCCAGAAAAGGCTGGGTCTGTGATGAAAAGGGGCCGCCACCAATTGCCACCAGTGTTCCGGGGGTACCGCGCGTTGGCGCGAGTGAAGTGATTTCCAGGGCGTGGGTTTGTCCGGTTATCAACAATAAAAATGCAAATGTTGCCCATAGAAGCTTTTTCATCATCGTCTCCGTCTTCGTCTCCTCTTATGGTAAAACTTCGCTATCTCAAGGTTCCTGCCATTAGTTAAAGTCTAACCGAAAATCTACATAACGCAGCCAAAACATGAAAAACCGACAAAGCCTGGTTCGTCACGATATTCCACATTCGTGGCGTATAATATCCTACAATTTATTGTTATTCGCAGAGACCCTGGCTATTAACATAAAGTAAATACACAGGTTTTTGTTGTGGCGCGATATTTGCGATCAGATTAAATGAGGCATAGTTGATTTTGGTGAACTACTTGCCAAACAGTTAAGGGTGCTGAAGTTTGGTTGGCTTTGAGCTGGATCATGCGAAATGTATTCGTCAGGAAAATAAAACGACAAGGAGATAACAAAATGAAAGAGATTAAAGCCTACATCAGAACCAGTCATCTGAACCAAACCGTTGAGGCCTTGAAAGATAAAGGTGCGTCCGGAACTACCGTAGTCTCAGTTCATCCCGTTGGGTACGATTTCAGTTCCCGTTTTACGCTCTGTGAAGTCGATCTTACCAAAAAGTATTATGAGGTAACCAAGATCGAGTTGGTCTGTGATAAAGAAGACCTGGAGACATATGTCAACACTATTTTGGACAGCGCCCATACCGGAAGTTCTGGCGACGGCCTGATTTTTGTGTCTGATGTAGAAGAGGTGTATAAAATCAGAACCCGGGAAAGAGGCCCAAAAATTGCGGACTTGTACAAGAAGTAGTAAGCGTCTTGACGCTACCAATAGCCGGCTACTGAATACGAACAGAAAAAATTTCTTTACAACACGACTGATCCAGAGGAGGTGAGCGTTATGATGAAGGATCCTGTCTGCGGCATGGAAGTCTCTAAAGAAAAAGCGAGATATATGATTCTCACCGAGCATGAGACCTTTTATTTCTGCTCGGAACTATGTCAAAAATCCTATGCAAGGCAGATTGGTATCAACAAGCCAACGGCAAAAAAAGGAATTTTTGCCAGGTTCCTGGAAAAGATTGCGCGGGCAAACGAAAATAGTTATGGAGGCAAACCACCCAAGTGCCATTGATGCCAAAATCAGGGAGAATGCATTGTTGAGTTCTTAATCCCAATCAGAGGCTTGTCGACAGGGTTGTTTCATAGTCTCTATACCGAATGGCTATCGACCCAATACCTGTTACACTTCTTCCGGTAGTTGTTAATAATGTTGATGAGTTGTCCACAGTATGTCGCTGGTCTCAATTCTCGGTTGTTATCATTTCCTGAAGATTACAGACTGTCGTGTGGGAGAATAAAAAATGAGACATCATCTTTTAGAGCCTCACAACTTTTCACTAAATATCTCCCGGCAAACAGTGGTGCTTGTTCTTCTGGTGCTTGTGACTTTTCCCCCCGCCTGGGTTCGTCAGGCAGAAGCAAAGGCAGAAAAGCATTTAACCTTGCAAGCAACTGTCGATTTAGCAATTCAAGACAACCCCAATCTTGACGAGATTTTAGCCCGTTCCGAGGCTATGGCTGCCATCCCCTCCCAGGTCGGCACCCTGCCGGACCCTGTTATTAGTTTCAACGCTTTGAATATGCCTACGGATTCGTTTGATATGTCTCAAGAGGCCATGACCCAGATGCAGTTCGGTCTGACTCAGGCCTTGCCGTTCCCAGGTAAACTGGCTCTCCGCGAAGAGGCCAGCTCTTTCGCAGCCAAAGCGGCGGCAGATAATGTTGATGAGGCCCGTTTACGTTTGGTGCAGAATGTAAAGACCCGATGGTGGCAGATTTATTCTCTGGATCACGCCCTGGAAATTGTTGAAAGAAACCGGGAATTGTTTCGCCAACTTATTCAGATTGCCAGTATTAAGTATGAAGTCGGAAAAGGCCTGCAACAGGATGTTTTACTGGCCCAGTTGGAACTCTCGAAACTGCATGATCAGAAAATTAAGCTGATTGGCCTCAGAAGTAAAATAGTCGCTCGGTTAAACAGGCTGATAGACCGGCACGCCAACATAGAGATTTCCCTCCCCGCCCAAGTGCCAACCAAACTTCCAGCGATTGCCGATGAAACCCTACTCTACCGGAAGGCTGAAAAGAGCCGTCCCTTGCTACGTCAGTTGCGCAATGAAGTAGCGGGAGCCAAGTCTCTTCTGAGTTTAGCCAAAAAAGACCTCTATCCTGATTTCAAGGTGGGGGCTTTTTACGGAGTGCGCCAGGGTGACAACCCACCATCTGTTGGTGGCAATCGCAGTGATTTTCTCTCAGTGAAGCTCAGCATGAATCTGCCGGTTTTCAGCGCACGTAAGCAAGACAAGGCTGTGGCGCAAAAGAGCAGTGAACTGCAGCAGAAGATTTACAATCAACAGGACACTCTGAACGGAGTTCTGATGCAGATTTCAGAAGCTGCTGCAGATTTTAAGCGTTCAAAGGAGCAGTTCCTGTTGGTGGAAAGTGGGATTATCCCGCAAGCTCGCCAGACGGTTGATTCAATGCTGTCCGGTTACCAGGTTAACAAAGTAGATTTCCTTAACCTGATACGTAGTCAGATCACCTTGCTGAGTTATGAAAACCGCTATTGGCAATCTTTAAGTGAAGCAAATCAGGCCTTGGCTCGACTGGCAGCAGCGGTTGGCGAGGAGAAGATCTATGAGTAAACATATTGTCATAGCGATCATTTTGATAGGGCTTGGTGCCGGGCTGGGTTATATGGCGGCCACGAAACTGGGGCCGGGACAAATCGAATCCATGCAGGCGATGGGTGAGATTACCCCAGAGAAGTCCGAACCGCTATTCTATAGAAGCCCCATGGACCCTGCTATCACTTCACCTGTTCCCGCTAAAGATGCTATGGGCATGGATTATGTCCCGGTTTACGCGGATACCGGGAGTTCAAAAAAAGATCCTGACGGCACGGTAAGAATCGATTCGGTGATGGTGCAAAATATCGGCGTGCGAACGGCTGTTGCCAAAAGAACCTCTTTAAGCCGGAGTATCAGGGCGGTTGGACGAGTTGATTATAACGAAGAACGTATGGCTCGTCTGCATCCGAAAACTGAAGGATGGATAGAAAAACTGTTTGTCGATAAAACCGGAGAGCTGGTTAAGTCTGGCACTCTTTTGCTGGGTATCTACTCCCCGCAACTGGTCACCTCCCAGCAGGAGTACCTGCTCGCCTTAAACAATTTAAAGACTCTGGAAAACAGTACCGATGAGGATGTGCGGATTGGTGCTAAAAATCTGCTTAAAAGCTCTTTGGAGCGTTTGCATCTTCTCGATGTGCCACCCCACCAGGTTCGTGAACTGGAGAAAACCCGAACAGTTAAAAAGGTTTTGCACATCCATTCTCCATTTACCGGTGTGGTGACTAAAATAGGCGCAAGGCAGGGTCAGTATGTTACTCCGAAAACCGAACTTTATATGATTGCTGACCTCTCCAAGGTCTGGGTTTATGCCAACATCTATGAGTATGAGCTGCCCTGGGTCAGCCTTGGTGACCAGGTGGAGATGACTCTGGCCGCCATCCCAGGAAAAGTTTTCAAAGGTCAGGTTTCGTACATTTACCCCTACGCTGAAGCAAAGACGCGGACTATAAAAGTTCGCCTGATTTTCGATAACCCGAAGCTGCTCCTGAGACCGAAAATGTTTGCTGATGTTACGATTGCCGCGGGAACTCAGGAGCATGTCGTGGTTATTCCCTCTGAGGCTATTATCCGTTCCGGCAAAACCGAACAGGTCTTTGTGGTCAGCAGTCCGGGCAAGTTTGAGCCACGTCAGGTTACTTTGGGCATGGAGTCAAATGGCAACATCATCATTCTCTCTGGACTTAAAGAGGGAGAAACCGTTGTTACTTCGGCTCAGTTCCTGATTGATTCCGAGTCAAAACTGCGCGAAGCAACCGCCAAAATGATGAAATCTCTTAATCAGAAAAAAGCACAGGGTGAAGCAGGTAATGGAGCTGCAAAATGATTAATGCCATTATCAACAGCTCGCTGCGAGACAGATTCATGGTTCTGATAGCCACAGCGATTATCGCTGCGGCAGGCCTCTGGGCCTACAAAGGCATGCCCTTAGATGCCATCCCTGACCTGTCGGATGTGCAGGTCATTATTTTCACACCATATGCCGGTCAATCACCACAGGTGGTGGAAGATCAGGTCACCTACCCCCTCACCACCGCAATGCTGGCGGTGCCGAATACAAAAGTTGTGCGGGGTTATTCGTTTTTCGGTCTCTCCTTTGTTTATATCATTTTTGAAGATGGTACCGATATGTACTGGGCTCGTTCCCGGGTGCTGGAATCGTTGAATTATGTCAGCGGTCGATTGCCTGCTGAGGTGACCCCGACCTTAGGCCCGGATGCCACCGGGGTGGGCTGGATTTACGAGTATGCCCTGATCGACAAAACCGGCAAACATGACCTGGCGCAACTCCGCTCTCTGCAAGACTGGTATCTGCGTTATCCCCTGCAAACCGTGCAAGGGGTCGCAGAGGTTGCTTCGGTGGGCGGCTATGTCAAACAGTACCAGGTCGAGGGTGATCCCAACGTCCTGACGGCCTACAACATTCCCCTGGCCAAGGTGAAGATGGCGATTAAACGTTCCAACCAGGATGTTGGCGGCCGTTTGGTTGAAATGTCTGAAACCGAATATATGGTAAGGGGCTTGGGCTATATCAAGTCTTTGGCGGACTTAAATACCATCCCGGTGGGCGTTGACACAAATGGTACGCCGATCCGCATCCGGGATATAGCCAACGTGCAGATCGGCCCTGAACTGCGACGTGGGATTGTTGACCTTAACGGCGATGGCGAGGTTGCCGGTGGGGTGGTGATCATGCGTTTTGGCGAAAATGCCCTGGCCACCATCCAGAATGTGCGCGCCAAGCTGGAAGAGCTTAAGTCCGGGCTTCCTGAAGGGGTGGAGATTGTCACGGTATATGATCGCGGCGACCTGATTGAGCGGGCGGTGGACAGCCTCAATGAATCACTCCTACTTGAGTTGTTAATCGTCAGCCTCGTGGTTATCCTTTTTTTGCTCCACGCCCGTTCTGCTTTTGTCGCGATTATTACCTTGCCATTGGGCATATTGATGGCCTTTATTGTCATGCGCTGGCAGGGCTTGAATGCCAACATCATGTCTCTGGGAGGGATTGCCATTACCATCGGCACTATGGTCGATGGCGCCATTGTTATGGTGGAGAACGCCCATAAACATCTTGAACAGGCGGAGACTGACAAGGGTGCTGTCCTGACCATCGATGAACGCTGGCAGACGATCGGTGAATCATCACGCGAGGTGGGGCCTGCCCTGTTTTTCTCCCTGTTGGTTATTACCGTATCATTTCTACCTATTTTCACCATGCAGGCTCAGGAGGGCCGCTTGTTCAGTCCCCTGGCCTTTACCGCAACCTATGCCATGGCCGCCTCAGCTATTCTGGCGGTTACTCTGGTTCCGGTGATGATGGGCTATCTTGTGCGGGGGAAAATTATCGCCGAACATAAAAACCCCGTTAATCGCCTGTTACACTTTATGCATACCCCGCTCTTGAAGCTTGCCATGCGTTGGCGTTGGCTCACCGTCATCATAGCTATCAGTCTGTTAGCTGTTACCATTGTGCCTCTGAACAGACTCGGCAGTGAGTTTATGCCGCCTCTGGACGAAGGCGACATTCTCTACATGCCGACAACTTTTCCCGGTATCTCAATTACCAAGGCTAAAGAGCTTGTAAAGCAGACCGACAAAATTCTCTCTAGCTTTCCGGAGGTGCATCTTGTTTTCGGTAAAATTGGCCGGGCGGAGACCGCCACGGATGCAGCACCTCTGTCAATGCTCGAGACGACAATCCGACTAAAAAAGAGAGATATGTGGCCTGATCCGCAGAAAAGCACCAAGGAGTTGATGGCTGAAATGGACAAGGCCATCAACTTCCCAGGGGTGGCCAATGCTTGGACCATGCCCATTAAGACCAGAATCGATATGCTGTCCACCGGTATTAAAACGCCTGTTGGTATCAAGGTTTCCGGGCCGGACTTGAATGTATTGCAGGAGTTGTCGGAAAATATCGAGCAGGCCATGAAAACGCTACCGGAAACCACCTCCGCTTTTGGCGACCGGGCTGTGGGCGGTTATTACCTGGATTTTGATATTGATCGGGAAGAGGCTTCCCGTTATGGCTTGACCGTGGGCGATGTGCAGGACGTTATTCAAAGTGCCATGGGCGGCATGAATATCACCACAACCGTTGAGGGTCTGGAGCGTTATCCGGTGAATTTGCGTTATCCCAGAGAGCTGCGGGACAATATGGAGGCCATGCAACGGGTGTTGATCACCACCCCCACCGGCACACAGATTCCCATGGCCCAGGTGGCGAACCTGGAACTCAGGCGCGGACCGCCGGTCATTAAAAGTGAAGATGCCAGGCCCAATGCCTGGATCTATGTTGACATCAGTACCTCGGATATTGGCGGTTTTGTGGCCAAAGCCAAAGAAACACTGGCTCAACAGGTGACCATTCCATCAGGTTATACCCTTACCTGGTCAGGGCAGTTTGAGTATATGGAACGGGCAGCCCAGCGTCTGCGGATTGTGGTGCCGGCGACTCTGTTGATTATTTTTCTGCTGCTTTATCTGAATTTTCGCAATATCACAGAGCCGATTGTGGTGATGATGTCCATCCCCTTCGGCTTGATTGGTGGAATCTGGCTGGTTTACGGTTATGGCTACAATATTTCCGTGGCAGTGGCGGTGGGCTTTATTGCTCTGGCCGGTATGGCTGCTGAAATTGGAGTGCTGGTTTTAAGCTTTATAGACCTGGAGATTGCCAAACGTCGTGCTGTTGCTAAGGGGCGATTGAGCGGGGCTGAGATCAGAGACGCAACACAGTCTGCCACATCGCTACGGGTGCGCCCAGTGGTTATGACAGCGGTGTCAACCATGGCCGGATTAATACCAATCATGCTCAGCAGTGGCACTGGTTCCGATGTCACCCATCGTATTGCAGCGCCCATGCTGGGCGGGATGCTGACTGTGCTGATTTTGAACTTGCTGGTACTGCCGGTTATATACAGTCTGGTACTGCAATTCCAGGAGCGGCGAAAGGATTAATTTGATCATCCATTGTTGATGTGCTTTCGGGAGGTCTAGAGGCAAAGAGAACCCATTTATCAGAGGAAACAATCCGCAAGAAGCCTGAGATGATGCGGTTCAAGCGTCTTCAGAAAGAGTGTTGTCAGACACAATAGAATGATTGTGGCACTGAAACTCAGACAGAAAAAGGTGGTCATGAAAAGCTTGTTTTCTGAACGTGCCAAACTGTTTGTTTTTGTAGGAAGATCCAACTTGGAGTGGTTCTTCCTATGTCCTGAACCACAGGGAGGCTTCTCCACGCCCGTCAGTTGGCAACACCTCGAGCAAAGTTTGAACTTGCTGTTGACTGCGGCACCACAACCGAGACAGTTTATAGAATGAAGATTCATAATGACCGTTATTTCCGCGGGATATTTAATCACGCTCTTGGGGTTAATCTCTGCCACTAGCGGCAAGATATTACCTTTTGTGATGGCGCATGGGAATCGAGTCTCGCAAAGAGAACGATCCTCCTTGTTTCCCAAGCTAGATCGTATAGCTTAAAGAAAGAGCACATTACTCTGAAAGCCGTCTGCTTTAGAAAATGCGACAGCCAAAGGTTCGCTTCGTTTAGCAAAGGCCCGGCATCTCCGGGTCCCTTCGCTCGGCACCAAAATGAAACGCCCTGTTGCTTTGATTGCGAACGGGGTCTCTGCCGATAACGACCCAGCCGCTATTACGTTTGAAGCGACTGATCTGTTCTGTCTGAATCAGACGATCAAGACGCGATGCTTTAACCAGGTCGAAGCGGCCATCCGGATGGTTTATACGAATCATCATTGGTTTTCTCCTTTCTGATGGTCGATCACTTATATGCGACATTCCCTTAAATGTTAGTATGTGCAAAAGTAGCGCCAACCATAAATCATCAGTTTTCAGGCGTTTTGGAAGAAGACAGTCATGAAATTGTAGAATTTCCTTAACCTTTATGTAGAATATCCATCGATCTTGGACAACCAAGTTTTTCCAGGGCGTCACAATCTATTCCGTTGTTAATGACAATGGCGGAAATGTTTTACAAGCGACCAGTAATTGAACAGCTTCCGGTCTCATTTTTGAGCGTGAGTTTGATGTGACTCAATATCCGGTAGTGTCCTGGCGCCGGAAGATTGAGAATACTGTTGAGAATGGCGATGCAAAAAATAGATCTACGGATGACTATGCTGCGCGGATTTATGTAACCTTTCCACACTGGTTTTTCCCTAAAACAACTAACCTTAATCTTATTTGGGCAAATAAATTGCCCAAAGGAGAAATCCAACCAAGCCCATACACTGCGAATTCTATGATGATTGCAGTTGAGAGTGGACAGGAAAGAGTTGGAGAGTGGGTTGACGTTCAGCGCAACATAATTGAGGACTATCGACAGGCTTTTGGGGAAGATCCTCCGCAAAAAGCGGTTATCTCGATTATGACTGATACAGATAATACACAGGGTAAAGCAAGGGCATGGTACGACGACATCAATCTGACGAGATGACGCGTAGTGATCGCGTAAGCCCTGTCAAGTTGTAAAAGTCGCCGACCACATTTGAACAGACCACCAACTTAAACACTTGAAAGCGGCAAGAGCATCTGGAAGAAAAAACCTTATAGCTTAAACTTGACCTGACAGACACCTCCGTAAAGTTGGCAACTGTCAGATCAAATCGTGGCTACTACATATTTAGTGCTTCAACACGTCTGAGTTCAACATGTCATTAATTTCCTTCAGTTTAGCTTCCAGGTCCTGCAACCCCTTGGCACTGTAAGTTGTGTCGCCTTTCTCAATTTCACTCTGTATCCGTTGGATTTTTGTGTTAATCGTTTCACTCTGTTGAGAACAGGCATGTACGTGACCTAAGGCGCTGGCATCCAAACCATGAGTATGGTCACCTGCTAATACCGGCGATGCAGCAAATAGCCCCAATACTATCAACGTCAAGATTGACTTTTTCATCGGAACCTCCTCTTTTTAGGGTTTCCGGTCATTACCAAGTCAACATTTTCATCAATGCTTGTGTGACCGGTCTGTTGAGCCGATTCTGGATCCTCTCGGCGTCACAATAGTCCACACTTCCATGTATGATATCCCACAATTTAATGCTTCTTGCAAATTACAAGCTTCTTAATATGCTGTAAACACAAAGGTTATTAATTGTGGCATAACACCTACTTTATTATTTATGCAAGATCCTTGCCGCGCACAATGCGCTGGAAATGGGTTATGCTTAAGCTGGGACATGCAAAACATAAGTGGCAGAGAACTAAAGAGAAACGATGCGACATAATAGCTATTTGCTACTAATAGCAAACAAAAGATAGCGGTCAAGAATACTTCAAGGAGACACGCTATGATGAAATCACTGCCTCAAACTGCCTTGACCACGCTCAGGGTAATATCATCCTCCTGACGGTTATCTTCCCGGAAACTTCTCACTAACGCCATGATTGAGGCATGGATCTGCGCAGCCGGTTCAGCCGCATGAGAACAAAGATGAGACTTGAGCCGTTCAGTACCCAGAATCTCACCGGCACTATTGCATACCTCCCAGATACCGTCGGTTCCAACCAGCAGGATGTCACCGTCCTCAAAAACGACCGGGTCACCTTCCTCCCACGTTTCCTCGGCAATGATCCCCAGAGGTAGTCCGGTGCTGCCGAGTTCGATGATGTTTTTCTCACGGCAACTATAAAGGAAAAGAGGCCCGTGCCCTGCAGAGCACCAACGTAATGTGCGGTCGCGGTCGTTCAGAACCCCGTAAAACAGGGTCATGAACTGTTCGTCGGCGGTATCCCGGCAGAGATGCTCATTCATGGCTGCAAACAATCGGGACAGACCGAAGCCCCGGTGGAGGGCGTGTGAGCGTAGCACCCCTCTGGCTCCGGCCATCAGCAGTGCCGCCCCGGCCCCGTGCCCCGAAACATCCCCCACGGCCAAAGCCAGGCGGTGGCCGCCTCCCAGAGGGATGAAATCGTAGTAGTCGCCGCCGATTTCATCGCAAGGCAGGGCACCACCGAAGATCTCGAAGCCTTTAACCTGTGGTTGCGCCTGTGGCAGCAGATGGCGCTGGATGTCCCCGGCCAGAGCTAGAGAACTGGCCATGCGTTCGCGCTCGGCGAGCGCCGGACCCAGTTGATTGAAAACCTGGCCAAGCTCTTCAACCTCGTCTCCAGTGCTGATTTCAACCTCTGTCCGATAGTCGCCGTCAGTCAGACGTCCAGCGGCCTTCGCCAACTGGATCAGGGGGCGTGTGACTTTTTTAGAAGCAAGCACTGCGGTAAAAAAAACTGCGGCGATGGCGCCTGCAAGCAGCACTGCGGAGATTTTTAACCCGCGGAAGGTGTTGGCCACCACATGTTCTTTAGCAGAGATTGCCTGGGCGTTGACCTGTGAATGGGGGACCAGAATAAGGGCAAAGGGTTCACCTCCGGTGTCGGCTCCGAAAATCCAGTGGGTTTTAATCCCCTGAAAGCTCAACTCGAGCGACCCGCCCTGCCCAACACTGATCCGCTGCAGCAGCAGGTGGGCCTCTTGCGGGGTGTCCGGCTGCAGCAGCGCCTGTGGAGAAAGATCCCGCCAAAGACTTGTAGAACTCCCCGCTTCGCGGATGGTTAGAATGCGCAGACCGCCCGTACCCCGTTCTTTATCCTGGTCTATCACGACCAGCATTTCCCTGGCTGACCCGAACCAGTTTTTTGACAGATGCAGGTCGGCGAACATAGCGTTGACCGGACGGACGAGGGCGGTTACTCCGGTAAAGCGACCGCCCACTTCTGTCAGAGGTCTGGCGACAATAATCACCGGTTCGTCATCGGTGGGATCGAACGTGAGGGTACGGGTTTGTGTCTGCAGCTCTCGTGTTTTCTGGTACCAGGAAACCAGCCTCGGGTCGCCGCTTCCTAGGCACTCACCATGCGGCGGGTAGCAAGAAGAACCGCCGGTTTCGAGAATAGTGATCTGGTGTGAAACCATTCCGGGCCGATATTGCTGAACGGCGGCATAGGCCAGTGGAGGAGATGGGGCCGAGTTGGAAGGACTGGCAGCGGTCGTAAGCCCAATATCGGCCTGGAGGGTCAAGGCGATTTCCATCATCCGGTGGTCGCGTTCCTGAAGCTGCTGGAAACTGTCAACGAGTTTCTGGAGGATGGCGTGGGCTTGGTCGGAGAGCTCCCGCTCGGTCTCTTCGGCCAGGTGTAAGCCGGTACGATAGAAGAAGGTATGACTGATGGCGATGCTGAGCAGCAGAGGAACTACGGCGAAAAACAACAGCAGAGTCAGAAGTTTATGTCGAATCCTCATGAGTTCAACCTCCGATGGACTCGGGGAGCAGATAATGGGTTCGAGTGACCGGCTCGACCGACGGTGTGTCACCGGTAGAGTTGAATCTGAATCAGCCAGCAACTTACTGCCTCAGGTTAAAGAACCACCTTGGGCGTTTCAGTCGGCGCTGTGGTTCTTTGCACTTCGACCTTACCGCTTACAGAGATTTCCCGCATCAGGCTGTCCATCACCGGGCAGTGTTTTTCCACCAACTCAGTCAGTTGCCGGATTTTCTCTTCCGGTTCGTCGGAAATGATTCTGGCTGTGAAAGAAACCTGAGAAAAGCCGGAAGGCACATCTGCCAGATTCAGCAGTCCGCGTAGATCCAGATAGCCTTTGGCGTGTACCTCGATCCGTTCGATTTTCAGTCCCATAATCGACGCATAAGCCCGATAGACAATTTCCTGGCAGCTGCCCAGAGCCGCAAGCAGCATTTCTACGGGGTTGGGACCGGAATCGGTGCCGCCCAATGCCAGGGGTTCATCCATTGTGGTTGTAAAGCCACGGATTTGCGAACGGATTGCGAGGTTGTCCTGATCCGAAAAGGATGAGGCCCGGAACACAGAAGAGGCGAGCTGCGGTTTGTTGTTCACCGTATCGATCAGCTGCAGAAGGGCATTTTTGATCTCTGTGCTCATAAGTTCGCTCCGTTGCGTTGTAATAAATAATCATCACTGTAAATTCATCTATTTGAGAGACTATAACGAGTATAAGCCCACCTGACAACCTCTCTGTTACTGATTACCCCACCCCTTTTTGTAGTTTCTTGACTTTCAAAATAATACTACTAAGGTTGTATGATGGAAGTAAAAAACTCTTCCAGCCGGTTGTGGATTACCTCAATTGTCGGTGCTGTTCTTGGTTATGGTCTGCTCCATCCGTATGCGATTTACATATATAAGATTTTCAAAGAGCGTGGTTCGATGATGGTGATGGGCTTGCCTTTTGCTCTTGTTGGCGCGTTGGCGGGCCTTCTCCTTGGATTATGGCTCTTGAATAAAAACAAAAAAGAAAAAGCGGAAAAACTTGTGGAAAGGCTCGAAAATCAACTGTCTCAATATGAGAAGGAAAATGTTCAGAATAAAGAATAGCCGTTTCAATTTATCTACCAAAAGTGAAGGAGAAAATTAATGAATTCACACTTTAAAAAATGCCAATTTACCTGTCTTTTAATCACCTCTCTTACCCTCGTGCTGATTGTAACCAGTACTTTTGTCTTGGCGAACGGCAAGGGTCATCATCCCGAAAAAAAAATGTCTGAACATATGCAGTCGATGATGGCAGCGAAGGAAGGTGTTCCCGAAGAATATCAGATCATGGAACGAACTCCGGTTCTGCCCGATGAGGACTCCTTGCAACTGGGTAGCAAACTGTTTTTACAGAATTGCAGCGTCTGTCACGGCGAAAAAGGCAATGGCAAGGGTCCTGCGGCCGCTGCCTTGAAGACTCCACCGGCCAACTTCCTCGATATTAAGCATAGCGCCACTTATGGCCCGGGGGATAAATACTGGATTATCGGTAACGGCACAGGAAGCACCGGGATGCCGGCCTTTACGCAATTTACTCCTGTGCAACGCTGGAATCTGGTTAATCACATTCTTCAGTTGCAGCAAGGTGCTCAGTAGAACAGAGGTTACATTACTATCCATTCAGTCTTAATAACTCAGTGATTAGAAAAAAAATGCAAAAGGCCGCCCATGGGACAAGAAAAGAAGCTTTTGAATCTTGATGAGATTTGTATGTCGCGCCGCCAGTTTGTTAAAGGAGTGGCGATGGGTGGCGTTCTTCTCGGGATGGGATTGTCTCCGGTACGTTTGTTGGCGGCCACAGGTTCCTCTGCAGGGCAGCCTACCCTGAGCGGTAAAGATTTTAATCTGACCATTGCGCCACAGGCTGTCAATTATACCGGCCGGGAGCGTATGGCGACGGCTGTGAACGGTTCTGTTCCCGGCCCGATTCTGCGTTGGCGGGAAGGCGATCGGGTCACCCTTAAGGTTACCAACCATCTGGCGGAGTCAAGTTCGATCCACTGGCATGGTATTCTGCTGCCGACCGGAATGGACGGTGTGCCTGACATCAGTTTCGATGGCATTGCTCCCGGCGAAACCTTCCGTTACCAGTTCGAGTTAAAGCAGAGCGGAACCTACTGGTATCACAGTCATTCAGGGTTCCAGGAGCAGACCGGACTCTACGGGCCGCTGATTGTTGAGCCGCGCGAACCGGAACCCTTCAGTTATGATCGCGACTATGTCGTTATGCTCTCGGACTGGTCGGATGAAAATCCCGACACAATTTATGCAAAGCTCAAGAAATCCAGCGGTTATTACAATTTCGCCGAACGTACTGTCGGTGATCTGACCCGTGATATCCAGCAGAAAGGGCTGGCCCGTACCTGGTCTGAGCGCAGCATGTGGAACCAGATGCGTATGAGCGACCGGGATCTTTCCGATGTGACCGGCTATACCTATACATTCCTCATGAACGGGCAGACCCCGGCCGATGGCTGGACCGGACTATTCAAGCGTGACGAAAAGATTCGTCTGCGGATCATCAACGGTTCGGCCATGAGTTTTTTCGATGTTCGCATCCCCGGGTTGACAATGACTGTGGTTGCTGCCGACGGTCAGAATATCGAACCGGTTACAGTTGATGAATTCCGCATCGGCGTTGCTGAAACCTATGATGTGGTTGTCGCGCCTAAAGATGATCGGGCTTATTGCATCTTTGCCCAGGCACTGGATCGCACCGGTTATGCCCGTGGCACCCTGACTCCTGATTCATCTCTGACTGTGGAGGTGCCCGAGTTTGATCCCTATCCGATTCTGAGCCATCAGGATATGGGGATGGATATGAGCTCCATGGAGGGTATGAACCACGGTTTGTCAGGCGACATGAACGGCATGGGCAAGATGAAAGGCATGAACCACGACATGTCCGGCAGCAACGACTCCATGGATGATTTGTTCGAAAAGGATATGAGTGGCCAAGCTGGCCATGGCAGCAATGCCGAGATCGTCCATGCGGCCACGGAGTTCGGTCCTCATGTCGATGCGCGGGCAGAGCACCCACAGTTTCGGCTGGATGACCCCGGTGTCGGCTTGCGCAATAACGGTCGTCGGGTGCTCAGCTATGCCGACCTGCGGAATCTATACCAGACTTCAGATCCACGCGAGCCCGGGCGGGAGATCCAACTGCATCTGACCGGCAACATGGCCCGTTACATGTGGTCGATCAACGGCGTCAAATATGCTGATGCCGAACCCTTACGTTTCAAATATGGTGAACGGCTGCGGATTACTTTTGTCAACGATACGATGATGAATCACCCGATGCACCTGCATGGCATGTGGAGTGAGCTGGAGACTGGGGACGGTCTGCAGATTCCACGCAAGCATACAGTGATCGTGCAGCCGGGCAGCAAAATAAGCTATTTGGTGACCGCCGATGCAATGGGCGGGTGGGCCTACCATTGCCACTTGCTCTATCACATGCCGGGGATGTTCCGTAAAGTTGTTGTGAGTTAGTTTTCGTCCGTAAACGGCCCTTTCCGCAATCTCTGCGTCAATCTGCACATTTGATTGTGCGGCGTAAAGTGCTACGCCTCCGCTCAAATGCTTGATTCCCTTGACCTTGCGAAAAATTGCTGGTTTCCAAATCGAAAACTGCAATTGTGTCCATCCGGAGTTTCCGGATGGACACGAGTTAGGTGCTGTCGGAGGCTTTAGGTCATGAGAAAAGGTATTCTGCTATTTATATTGATTCTGCTGTCTCCGGGGTTTTCGTTGGCCGGTGGCATGAACGATGACCCTCTGCTGACGATGCTGGTTATCGATCAACTCGAAATCCGTGATACTGACGGCGACAACCCACTGGTCTGGGATGCCGAAGGCTGGATCGGTAAAGATTTGCATAAGTTCTGGATCAAGACGGATGGCGAGTATATAGACAACCGTGTTGAAGAGATGGAGTTGCAACTGCTTTACAGGCGTGCCATCGCACCTTTCTGGGATCTGCAATTCGGCTGGCGGCGCGACATCCGCCCGGATCCTGATCGTGACTGGGCAGCCTTTGGTATTAAAGGGTTGGCACCCTATTTCTTTGACATTGATGCCGCGCTGTTTCTTGGCAGCGCCGGTCGCACCGCAGCACGCCTGCAAGCAGAATATGAGGTTATGCTGACCCAGAAACTGATCCTGACTCCCGAGATCGAACTGAACCTCCACGGCAAGAATGACCCGGACACCGGAGTCGGATCAGGTTTTTCTGATATTGAAGCCGGTTTGCGTCTGCGCTATGAGATACGTCGTGAATTCGCCCCTTATATCGGTGTGAACTGGACTCGTCTATACGGCAACACCGCTGATTATGCCCGTGAAGAGGGAGAAGACACTGACGATGTTCAGTTGGTTTTCGGGGTTCGTATTTGGTTTTAGCAGCCGATCGGCCTATCTAATGAACAACGCTCAAGGAACGGGGACTCGCTATCTTTAAATAACTTCAGCTGAAGAAGATCTCACCCCAATGCCACATCAAGAATCATCATCACCGAAAAACCGACCATAGTTGACATGGTGACCACATCAATATTTTTCTGAACTCGCTGAGATTCAGGGATCAGCTCTTCTACCACGACAAAAATCATCGCCCCGGCAGCAAAACAGAGTGCGTAGGGAAGAATCGGCTGCATCATAAGAACAAAAACGGCGCCAATCACCCCGGCAACCGGCTCAACCATGCCAGATGCCTGCCCCATCAGAAAGCTCTTCTTTTGACTCATGCCTTCCCTTCTTAATGGCATTGAAACGGCTGCTCCTTCAGGAAAGTTCTGGATACCGATACCGATAGCTAACGCGATTGCTCCACCGATGGTGGCCGAAGGCAGGCCAGATGCGACAGCGCCAAAGGCAACACCGACTGCCAGACCTTCAGGAATATTGTGCAAGGTGATCGCCAGAACCAGCAGAGTACTGCGTTGCCACGAGGTTTTGACACCCTCTTTTTGATCCATTCTCAAACCAGGGTGAAGGTGTGGCAGGAATTTATCAGCCAAACGCATAAAAATGCCACCGCTCATGAAGCCGATCACGGCGGTCAGCCATGGGGTTTGCCCCATCTGTTCCGCCATCTCTATGCCGGGCGCAAGTAATGACCAGAAGCTGGCAGCAATCATCACACCTGCAGCAAAACCGAGCATGCAATCGAGATGTTTTGGGTTAATCTCTTTTTTGGAAAAGACCAAAGCCGCACCCGCAGCAGTCACTCCCCAAGTGAAAAGAGTCGCAAACAAGGCCTGGGTAACAGGATTGAATTGTTGGATGAAATCGATCATTTATATGACTCCAGGGCGGTTAATGGCGTAAACGAACGGAACTAAAAAGATACCGCCCTTGAATGTTCGTATCTTTGCACCGTCTATTGCGAAAGCCTACTATAAACTCTATAAGTTACAATTCGGAATAGACCTCCAGAGCACCTCTGCCTGCCAAAACTCGTTTTATTTTGGACAAAGTTCGTTGTAGACTTTATAGTTCGCAATTGCCCATTATAATTGAGCACATCTTAATTGAGCTATTGATTCAATGTACCGTGCTTTTCCGTTGCCAACGACAAGGACCAACCATGACAACACATATAGGTATGCCGCCCGCCCAGGGCCTCTACGATCCAGCCAACGAACACGATAACTGTGGCGTCGGTTTCATAGCCAACATCAAAGGCCGCAAAAGTCATAGTATCGTCAAACGTGGCATCGAAATCCTCTGCAACCTGACTCATCGTGGTGCTGTGGGTGCCGATCCTTTCGACGGTGATGGTGCAGGCTTGATGATCCAGATGCCTGATGCCTACTATCGCGAGGTCTGTGATTTTAACCTGCCAACGGCAGGTGAATTCGGCGCTGGCATCGTATTTTTACCTCAGGAAAGAAGCTGCCGTGAAGCGTGCATCGTTGCTTTGGATCGAGAATTGACTGGCGTCGGTTGCAGTGTTCTCGGTTGGCGCGAGATCAAAACGGATAGCAGCACCATCGGTCGCAACGCCCGTTCTGTTGAGCCATATGTGATGCAGATCTTTGTCGGTCGAGACGAAGTCGAAGTTCACAAGCTTGAACTGATGCTCTACCTGGCCCGCAAACGCGCCGAAAGAACGATCAGCAATAACAAGCTTGCTGGTAATGAAATGTTCTATGTCTGTTCACTCTCCAGTCGCACCATCCTCTACAAAGGCATGCTGCTCTCTGAACAGCTGGGCACCTTTTCCCGGAACTGGATGATGAACGTCTCGTCAGCGCGATTGCCTTTGTACACCAGCGCTACAGCACCAACACCTTCCCGACCTGGGATCTGGCCCAACCTTTTCGCTATGTAGCCCACAATGGTGAGATCAACACCCTGCGCGGCAACATCAACCGTATGCGCGCCCGGACAGCTCTGCTTGAGTCTCCCGAGTTGGGGGATGCAATCAGGGACCTGGATCCGATTATCATCGAAGGCAGCTCTGACACCGCCTGTCTCGATAATGCGCTCGAACTTCTGCTTGCCACCGGTCGCAGTCTGACCCACTCACTGGCAATGATGATCCCCGAAGCCTGGGCCTCCAAAGCCCACTTGCGTCCCGAGGTCAAAGGTTTTTTCGAATACCATGCGACCATGATGGAGCCCTGGGATGGCCCGGCCAACATTGTCGCCTGTGACGGCAAGCAAGTTGTCGCGATCCTCGACCGGAACGGTCTGCGTCCAGCCCGCTACTGGATCACCAGCGACGATGAGATCATTTACGCCTCAGAAGCAGGAGTGCTGGACATTGCCCCTGAGAAAATCCTGCGCAAGGAGCGTCTGGCCCCCGGAAAAATGATTCTGGTCGATGTTGAAACCGGTGAATTCAAAGAAGATCACGAAATCAAAGGAGAGCTGGCAGCAGCCCAACCCTATGCTTCCTGGGTACGAGAGCATCTGATCCAACTTGATGACCTGCCTGCCCCGGCCACCAAGCGAGCATCTGGCCTCAAGAAACTACGACGCAAACAGGGCAGCTTTGGTTATACCCTGGAAGAGATGCGGACGATCATGGCGCCAATGGCAGTCTATGGCCAGGAGCCGGTTGGTTCCATGGGCACCGACACCCCTGCTGCGGTCCTGTCGAAGCACAGCAAACTGCTCTACTGGTACTTCAGTCAGCTCTTCGCCCAGATCACCAATCCGCCGATTGATCCTCTGCGTTAAGAGGTCGTCATGAGTTTGACCCAGTATCTGGGTCCGGCACGCAACATCCTTCAGCCTGGTCCGGAGCATTGTCGTATGCTGGAACTCGACCAGCCAGTCATTACCGACGATGTGCTTGAACAGTTACGGCACAGTGACATTGACGGCTTCCGCGGCACTACCCTGAGCATCCTCTTCGATGCGAAACAGGGTCCCGGATCTTTGGGACAACGTCTGGAGGGTCTTTTTGCCGAGGCCGAGGCAGCTATCGATGCCGGCCGTACTCTTCTGGTCCTGTCGGATCGTGGAGTCTGCGCCGAGAAAGCTCCTATCCCGGCCCTGTTGGCCCTTTCCGGAATACATCATCATCTGATCCGGGCTGGCAAGCGCAGCCAATGCTCACTCATCGTTGAGACCGGCGAAGCACGCGAAGTCCATCACTTTGCCCTGCTGGTTGGTTACGGCGCAACAGCGATCAACCCCTACCTCGCTTTCCAGACCTTGCAGGATATGGTCAACCAGGGGCTGCTTGTCGGTCAGGATGGCAACGACCAGGCTGACGAAGAGACCGATATCGTCTATCGGTACACCAAAAACTATATAAAGGCGATTGGCAAGGGACTACTCAAGGTCTTCTCCAAAATGGGGATCAGCACCCTGCAGAGTTACTGCAGCGCCCAGATTTTTGAGATCGTTGGATTGGACCAGGAGTTTACTGCTAAATATTTCCCCGGCACCGCCAGCCGCATCGGCGGAGCAGGACTTAAAGAGATCGAGATCGAGAGTTTGATGCGCCCCCATGATGCTTACGCCGAGCAGGTGGACCCCAACCGTGACCTGGATCGTGGCTCTGAATATTCCTGGCGTCGTGAGGGTGAAATGCACCTGATGAGTCCGGAAGTCATCGCCCAGCTGCAGCATGCCGTACGTTCCGGCAACCGCGACGACTTCAGACGCTATTCGACCCTGGTCGATAATCAGAGCGAGCAGCTATGTACTCTGCGTGGGCTGTTCAAATTCAAGAGGCAGAACCAGGCGATTCCCCTGGATGAGGTTGAACCTGTCAGCGATATCGTAAAACGTTTCTGTACCGGTGCAATGAGCCTTGGCTCGATTTCCAGCGAGGCGCACGAAACCCTGGCCATCGCCATGAACCGCCTTGGCGGTAAATCGAATACCGGCGAAGGTGGTGAAGACTCACGTCGTTTCACCCCGGACGCCAACGGCGACCTGCGTCGCAGTGCCATCAAACAGGTGGCATCAGGGCGCTTCGGGGTCACTCCTCACTATTTGGTTAACGCGGACGAACTGCAG
This sequence comes from Deltaproteobacteria bacterium, assembly GCA_024279915.1. GTDB lineage: Bacteria > Desulfobacterota > Desulfuromonadia > Desulfuromonadales > BM103 > M0040. The sequence goes on along the minus strand of JAJRRB010000060.1, from coordinate 40,686 downwards.
ATCAAGATCGCCCAGGGTGCCAAGCCCGGCGAAGGCGGACAGCTGCCTGGTCATAAAGTCAGCGAGTACATCGGCGAACTGCGCTTCAGCGTCCCCGGAGTCACCTTGATCTCGCCACCACCTCACCATGACATCTACTCGATTGAGGATCTGGCCCAGTTGATTTTCGATTTGAAAAACTGCAACCCCAAGGCTGACATCACCGTCAAACTGGTGAGCGAAGTCGGCGTCGGCACCGTCGCTGCCGGGGTCAGCAAAGGGCATGCCGAACGCGTCATCATCGCCGGCCACGACGGCGGCACCGGCGCCTCGCCAGCCTCTTCGATCAAGCACGCTGGCATCCCCTGGGAAATCGGCCTGGCAGAGACGCAGCAGACGCTGGTACTCAACGACTTACGAGGCCGCATCATTGTTCAAACAGACGGACAGCTACGCACCGGACGAGATGTGATCATTGCCGCCCTGCTCGGTGCTGAAGAATATGCTTTTGCCACCGTAGCCCTGATCACCGTCGGCTGCATCATGATGCGCAAGTGTCATCTCAATACCTGCCCGGTCGGTGTTGCCACCCAGGACAAGGCCCTGCGCGCCAAGTTCACCGGTAAACCCGAGCACGTGGTCAACTACTTCACCTTCCTCGCCGAAGAGGTGCGTGAACTGATGGCAGAGCTTGGTGTGCGTACTCTGGACGAGTTGATCGGCCAGACGCAGTACCTGGAAATGGACACGGCTATCAAGCACTGGAAGAGCCAGGGACTCGACTTCTCAGGGATTTTAACCAAACCCAAGGTTGATGCCAAGGTTGCCACCCGACGTATTCAAGGGCAGGAGCACGGCCTGGATAAACAGCTGGACAATCAGCTGATCCAACTCGCAGCACCGGCCCTGCAACACAAGGAGAAGGTCTCGATTGAGTTGCCGATCCGTAACTCCAACCGCACCTTTGGCACCATGCTCTCAGGCCAGGTTGCTATGCAACACGGCAGTGAAGGTCTTGCTGAAGGCACCATCAACATCAACCTGACCGGCATCGCTGGTCAGAGTTTCGGAGCCTTCCTGGCCCCGGGCATTGACCTGAAACTGATCGGCGAAGCCAATGACTACGTCGGCAAAGGGATGGCTGGTGGACGGATTATCATCCGCCCCGACCCCGCATCCACCTTCATCTGGCATGAGAACTCGATTGTCGGTAACACCGTGCTCTACGGAGCTACTGGAGGTGAAGTCTACTTCGCTGGCAAAGCCGGAGAACGCTTCTGCGTGCGTAATTCAGGTGTTACCGCGGTTGTCGAGGGAACCGGGGACCATGGCTGTGAATACATGACCGGCGGTCGCATGATCTGTTTAGGTCGCACCGGGCGCAATTTTGCTGCGGGCATGTCGGGAGGATTTGCTTACGTTCTGGATGGAGACAATCGCTTCCGCCGCCGCTGTAACCCGGCGATGATCGACCTTGAACAGATGGACGCCGAGGACGATGATGCCCAGTGGTTGCAGGAGATTATCAACCGACACCACCAGCTGACCGGCTCGCCACGCGCGGCTGAGATCCTCGAAGACTGGGAATCTTATCTGCCTCGTTTCGTCCGTGTCTTCCCCCGTGAATACCGCCGGGTGCTGACCGAACGGGCGACCAAGGCTTTGCAGAAAAAGGAGACCGCCCATGGGTGATCCACGCGGATTTATAAAACATGGCCGTCGCGACAAGACCTTGCAAAGGGTCAATGCGCGTCTGCAACATCATGACGAACACTATAACTACCCCAGTGAGGAGAAGGTCAAGACCCAGGCCTCTCGTTGCATGGACTGCGGTGTCCCTTTCTGCATGAGTGGTTGTCCGTTGGGCAATCTGATCCCGGAATGGAACGATCTGGTCCACCGCGGCAAGTGGAAGCAGGCCCTGCGCGCCCTGCACGCGACCAATAACTTCCCCGAGTTTACCGGCCTGGTCTGTCCGGCGCCGTGCGAAACCTCATGCGTCCTCGGCATCAATGAACCGGCGGTAACAATCAAGCTGCACGAAGTGTCAATCGTTGACAAGGGTTTTGAGGAAGGCTGGATTGTCCCTCAGCCGCCAACCCTGCGCAGCGACAAAACCGTTGCCGTAATCGGCAGTGGCCCTGCTGGTCTGGCCTGTGCCCAGCAACTTAACCGCGCCGGGCATCGCGTCACCGTCATTGAAAAGGCCGACCGCGCCGGTGGCCTTGTGATGTACGGCATTCCTCATTACAAGTTGCGCAAAGAGAAGGTGCAACGTCGCATCGACCAGCTTGTTGCAGAGGGGGTTGAATTCCGATATTCCTGCGAAGTCAGCAAGGATGTGAGCTTTGCCGAAATCAAGTCATCCTTCGATGCGGTTGTCATCGCCACAGGCGCCGAAGAACCGCGTGACCTTCCTGTTGAAGGACGAGATCTGGGCGGTATTCACTTTGCGATGGAGTTTTTACCACAGCAGAATCGCGCCAACTGGGGAGACAGCGATGTCTCTGCTCTGCACCCTAAAAAGCAGGCGATTAGTGCCAAAGGCAAAAAAGTTATTGTCATTGGTGGTGGTGACACCGGTTCGGACTGTATCGGCACATCAATGCGTCAGGGAGCGACCAGTGTCGTCAACTTTGAGCTTCTCGATCGACCACCGGGAGCACGCGATGTCGACAACCCCTGGCCACAATGGTCACGTATCATGCGTGTCAGTACCTCGGTTGAGGAGATGCAAGTTATGGGTGGAGATGTCTTTTACGAGATCATGACCACCCGCTTTCTAGGCAGAGACAAAACAGTCTCCGGCCTCGAAACCGTCAAGGTCGAATGGGTAGACGGCCGCCCTGAGAGAGTCGCCGGAAGTGAACAGATCTGGAAATGCGACCTTGTGCTTCTGGCTATGGGTTATCTTGGACCACGCTCGGAACTGCTCGAACAGTGCGGTTGCGAATCGGACCTGCGTTCCAACATCAAGACTGACTCCAAGACTCGCATGAGCTCGGTCGATGGCGTGTTTGCTGCCGGCGACTGCCGACGGGGCCAGAGCCTGGTGGTCTGGGCAATCAGCGAGGGACGCGAAGTCGCCCGCTGTGTCGACGAATATTTGACCGACTCGCCGAGCCTGCTGCCCAAGGTGCGCCTGGAGCCTTTCGCGTACTGAGCCACACAACGGATCAACGGTCAGAGTTGGCAGATTGGTAGGAGACTTAAATATCACGACTCAGCAACCCAGCCCCCGGGGAATGCTTCCGAATGCGCATACTGATTATCGAAGATCAACCTGAAATTCTGCAAAACATTGCCGACTACCTGGAGTTGAAAGGCTACTTGGTCGACTGTGCCTACGATGGTCTGGGCGGCCTCCACCTCGCGGTGACCCAATCCTTTGACCTGATCATCCTTGATCTCATGCTACCGGGTATGGATGGCATCACCCTCTGTAAGAGACTTCGTCAAGATGCGCAAATCAGCACACCGATCATCATGCTTACAGCCAGAGACAGTGTCGATGACAAACTGGCCGGGTTCCAGGCTGGAGCTGACGACTACCTCGTCAAACCCTTCTCCCTTCCAGAGCTACACGCTCGGATAGAAGCCGTTCTACGTCGTGGACAAGCCGGTCTGCAAAACATCTTGGAGATCGGTGGCCTCTCCTACGATATGAACAATCTGGAAGTCACCCGAGAAGGAAAAGACTTAAAGCTCAGCCCCATCGGCCTCAAATTGCTGGAAAAACTGATGAAGAGCAGTCCTCATCTGGTCAGACGTGAAGTTCTTGAAGAACTTCTCTGGGGAGAAGACCTGCCGGGAAGCGACAGTCTGCGCAGCCATATTCACATCTTGCGGCAGGCGATCGATAAACCATTCAATTCTGCACTGCTGCACACTGTGCATGGCATTGGCTTCTGCCTGAAAGTTTCAGCAAATGAAATTTAAATCCCCCCTGTCACAAAGGATTCTCATTTCATTCGTGGTGTTAACGACCGTGGTGAGCGGACTCTTCAGTTTCGGTATCATGGCCGCAATCGACATCGTCAAAGAGGACCTGATCACCGCCGAATTTAACAGGAAGTTCCCGGAACTCCTGGTCGATTATAAGCAAGGTCAGAGCTCGCAACTTGACCTGGGCACCCAGTTCTACAGCGGCACAGAAAATCTTCCGTACTACCTGCAAGATCTGGAACCCGGCTTTAACGAAGTGGAATTCGAGCAGAGTTCCTTCCACGTCATGATGCGACAGGACAAGGAGACGCCATTTTACCTTGTCCAGGAGCAGACCACTTTCGAGCGTCATGAGAATATATTGGAAATCACTGTCGTCGCCGGTTTTTTTCTTTGCGTCATCTCCTCAATGATTCTCGGTATCATGATGTCCAGAAAAGTTATCGCCCCCGTGCGGCGGCTGACCCAACAGGTACACAATCGCGAGAAATTGCTGCTCGATGCCCCGCCATTGTCCTCCGGTTACGTCAACGATGAAGTGGGTCACTTAGCGCAAGCCTTTGATCGAACCATCAGCATGCTCCAGCAATCCTTACTGCGAGAGACTCTGTTCACCAGTGATGTCAGCCACGAGCTTCGTACTCCTCTGATGGTCATTAAAAGCTCCTGTGATCTGCTCGTCGAAAAAGATCAGCTCGATGACTTTTCCCGGCAACGGATCAACACCATCAGCAAGGCTGCCAGGGAGATCCAGGAATTGGTAGATGCTTTTCTAACCCTGGCTAGTGGTCGTGAGACCGAGCAGAAACGTGCGACCCTTTCTAGTATCATCCAGGAAGACCTCAATGAATGGCAACGACTATCAGAAACGAAGGGGATTTCTTTTGCTTTGGAGGATCAAACCGCAAATCAGAACAATCTGGGTGAGCTGTTTCCAGTACCCATGCTGAGAACGGTACTCAACAACTTGATACGTAATGCAATTCATCATACGAAAGAAGGCGGAATAACCCTGATCGCCAGCTCCACAGGTTTTGAAATTTGTGATACAGGCCCCGGAATTCCCTCCTCAGAAAAGCAATCGATCTTTAAACCTTTTTACCGTGGCGAATCAGAAGATAGAAACAGGCATGGCATGGGACTCGGTTTGTCTCTGGTTCAACGCATTTGTGAGCGGGAACAATGGGAGATTGTCGTAAGTGACAACAAACCGGTTGGCTGCTGTTTTACCGTAATTCTCAAAAAATAAATCAATACGTTTTCACGTTTTTTTCACATTCTTTCTACACTCCTGTCACACCCAATCCTTTAGAGTGTCAATCACAACACGCTAATAAAGCGTAAAGTGAGCTAGGCAATTGAACATTGCCACCCAGAGCCCCTGAAGAGGATCCTGACCTGTTCAAGCGGCATTACCACTCTGGGACAAGGCATTGTCTGGCTAACAGAACCACCACTTTCTCGTTGTCCACAATGAGTTGCCTCCGGGGTCTTGATGTTATAAGACCCCTTTTTTTTGTTCCCTCCGGCATACCAGCACAACCCAACAACAGCAAATAAAATCTTTCATTACATACACTTACAAATCAATTGCATTATTTTGAATTTGACATTAGATTGACGTGGGCTTGAAATGCTCATGAATCAATAGAATCAGATTTCGGGCAGTGGAGCGATTCTGAGACACACGTCGTACCCCTCCAGCTGCAACACTTAGTCACATCCCAACAAATGGAGTTTGTCGAAAATGAAATGTCTTTCATCATTTCTCGTGTGTATTCTCTGTTTTGCAACAGTTGCTTTCGCTGACAATAGCGGCAGAAAAGCACGACAAAACCTTTACGAACTGGAACCAATTTACACTCGGAATGCTCGCAACGCGCAGCGGCTAACTGCCAACTTGACTTACGACAATTTCAGAAACATACGCATTGAAGAAGCTGAAGATTTTGATGGCTACACCACAACGGCTGAAGTTATTATCCCCTTCGGCACAAACAACCGCTGGGAAGTCCGTCTCGAAATCCCTTTCTACACGGATGGTGACGCATGGAGCATCAAAACCCAGCAGGACATTGATATTGATGGTAATGGAGGGGTCTTTGACTTTGCGAATGTGGTCCTGCAAAGAGAAATCAGCACTGCTGACAAGTGTCCGGTCAACACCTCCGCCTACCTTGGTTATGGTCGCCGCACCGAGGCCTTGGACACAAGTATAAGTGACAAGTACAACCACCGTGGTCAGTTGATCCGTTTCGGCTTCAACATTGACAACGCCAGAGAAAATCGCGATATCCGTCTGCAGGCGAGCCTGGATGGTCGGTATTACTTTGACACGGACGATCTCAACCCGAGCGATAACGGTACTGAATTTTACCTGATGAACCTGAGTGGAGCGGCAGTTCACAATGCCGAGGGCTTCATTAAGCCAGCCTTCGAAGTGTTATACAGCACCGACTTCAATAAACGTCAGATTATACAGGCCGTTCCCGAACTGATTATCCCTATAGGGAACATGGTGGAAATCAAGGGTGGCTATGCTTTTGGCAATAGCGAGGGAGAAGGCTCTACCCAAACAGCAACCATTCGAACAACATTCAGGTTCTAGCAGCCCGTCAGACTTTCAGGGTTGACAGTTTCCTAAGGCTACAGCAACAACTTAATATCGTTACAAAATGGGCCAGGGATTTCCCCGGCCCATATTTTTGTTCAAAACTTTCAATTATGTTTCTTCCGATTATCCGTTCTTTGCAGCACTAAGAATTCACAAGAAAAATCAGCTTACTTGCAGAGGTTCCGGCAGAAACCTCGCCCAGATCACTGCAAACCCTGTTAAAACCGCAGAGGCCAGATAACTGCCGGTGAATGTGCCGGTTGATTCAGCAACCATACCGGCTACTGCCGGGCCAATGGTTTGACCGAGAGCAAAGCAAAAAGTGATGATTGAAAAAGCAGCCGCTGCACGCGCCTTGCCCAGGTAATCACCCACCGCTGCCGCCATGATAGCCGGAATAGCGAAGACTGCGACACCAGACAGTACGACTGAAGCGAACATTGCCATAGTCCCCAAGCCTGAGCCAGCCAGCAGATAAGCCAGAGTCTGCACACCGAAAACGATCATCAAGCCGCCCTTACGACCGAGCTTGTCGGAGAGCAAACCGAAGAGAGTCCCGGAGAAGAGGCTGAAGAATCCAACCCAGGACCAGAAGCGACCGGCGCTAACTTCGGCAAAAGCGTATTCTTCGACCATGGTGGTGACGATGAAGGTGCCATAAATAACGTAGGTGGCACCGAAGATGAAGTACAAGACCCCAAGGTGAGTCAAAATCCGCACCGGGCTGAGTTGCCCTTTGCTCGCCGAGGGATCATACTCAACCTCCTGTGCCTGGCCAACCGGCTCCAGTCCTTTTTCAGCAGGATCATTACGAATCAATATCGCTGCAATCATGGCAACCAGCAGAACGATCAGAGCCAGCAGCCCCCAACCGATACGCCAACCATTCTGCTCGAAGCTCTCATTGAGAACAGGAATGATAAACCCTGAGAAGATAATGGCGAAGCCGCTGCCAACAACAATCAACCCTGCTGCCTGACCACGTTTTTCACGCCGGAACCAATAGGAGACAAGCACCATAATCGGGATATTGGCAAAGCCGCTACCGATACCAACACAGGTGTAAAGCAATAGAATCAACAGGTAACCGTCGCTCACCGCAATACCAAACATACAGAGGGCAATGAGAGACAAACCAGAGGCGATCAGTTGTCGTGGACTGAAACGGCGCAATAGAAAAGGGGCCATACCGACAGCTGTCAGGTACCCGGCAAAATTACCTGTGCCAAGGAAGCCCATCTCATCGTATGACATGCCTAACGCCTCACGCATCGATGGCAGAAGCATACCGAAGGCGAATCGCGCAAGACCGAGACAGGCGAAGATCGTCAGAGTTCCGACGAGTACAACTACCCAGCCGTAATGCAGTCCTTTTGCTGAAATTGGAGGATGTGATTGATTTGATTGTTGCATAGCTTCGAATGTTACCCTGACGGTTCTGTTTCACCAAGAGAATTGCCCTGAAAGCCAACCTGCTTTACTATACACCCCATGATTTCATTAATTATTAATGCTGACGATCTCGGTAGCAACACAGATCGTGACCGGGGAATTCTGGAGGCTTTCAAGCATGGCATTGTCACCAGTACTTCCCTGCTTGCTAATGGACCATCATTTATTACGGCTGTCGAACAGGTCAAGGATTCGAGCATTCCGGTCGGCGTGCACCTGAACCTGGCAGACGGTTCAACCTTAACGGGGCAAATCAAAGGCTTGACCGATGATGGTCTGCTGCCGGGCAAACAAAAGCTACGTCAATGCCTTGCTGCCGGAGCTTGCGATCGCACTGCTATTCGTAATGAGCTTGCGGCCCAAATTGAACGTCTTTTTGACAACGGCCTGCAACCCGGCCACCTCGACAGCCATCAGCACTGTCAGCTTTTCCCTTGCCTGACAACCATGATAACTGAGCTGGCCCTGGAATACGATATTTGTGCTATGCGTACCACCTTGCCTACAGAACCAGTCGAACAAGACCTGAACGGATCCCTGGGAGAGGAGTTGACCCTCTACCGTCGCCTCGGTCGGAATGCGCATACAACAATTATCGACGCCGGATTCAAAACTCCAGACGGCCTCTGGGGTATGCCATTCTTGAACCGTCTGGACACCAACCGCCTCTGCAACCTTCTCGAGAGTCTCAGTGAAGGCTTCTGGGAACTGATGACTCATCCGGGCTACCCTTTCGAGCAGGGAGGATCATTTGACGGACCACAGCGTCAGATAGAATTGCAGGCTCTTCTCTCAGTAGAGGCGAAAGAAGTCATTGCACGACGTAATATTCGCCTGTGCACTTTTGGAAACCTGCCATGCGCATCCTGATCGTCATTCCTAGACAGGACCGCATCAGCGGCAACTGGGTGACTGCCCACAGGTTTCAGCATGGCCTGAAAAAGCATGGCCATCAGGTCGCTCTGCATGATGCCAAGCTGCAAACAGACGGCGTTTTCAGGCAGCAATTGCTTGACTTCGCTCCCGATGTAACGATTCTGCTACACGCATACCGGTCCGGGAAACCATGGCTGGCAGCAGCAAGCGATCTGAAGATTCCCTACGTGGTACTTCTCACCGGCACCGATGTCAATCATGGGCTGGACGACCCTGAGCAGGTTGAGATCATCCTCACGATCATGCATCATGCCGCGTTCGTCATTCTGCAGAACCCATTAATCGTTGCCGAGCTCAAGGCCGTCCATCCGGAATTAACAACGAACTTGGACGAGTTAACGCCTGGAATCGTATTGGGCACAGCGAGCTACGATCTACGAGGCGTACATTCTCTTAATAAGGCACAAACACTCTTTCTCTGCCCGGCCGGCTTGCGACCGGTCAAAGGGGTTCTGGAACTGCTGGTGATGTTCGACCAAGTGGCGATGGAAAGTTCGATCTTCCATCTTGCCTTTTGTGGCCCCATCCTCGACGAGGGTTACGCTAAACGTGTCCTTGACGCCATTGAGAAAAGACCATGGTCCAGCTATCTTGGCTCCATCGCACCAGAAGCCATGGCAAGCGCCATGCGTGGTGCTGATGTTATTCTCAATAACTCTCAGGCGGAAGGTCTCGCCAACGCCTTGCTGGAGGCGGCAACCATAGGCCTGCCAATTCTCGCCCGGCAGATTCCCGGTAATGCCGCAGTGGTCAGACACAATAGCAACGGCCTGCTGTATAGCAATAAGTCGGAGTTCACTCGGTATGCCCTGCAACTGCTTAAGCCGGAGAGACGCCAACAGATTTCCTGCCCAGACCCGGATCGTTACAATCCAGACCAGGAAACTGCAGAACTGATCGCTATCCTGCAGAAAACAGTAACAAAAAACGGATCACCAAGTTGAACCTGAGCGCATATAGCGCATACTATACCTTAACAATACTATGATTCCTTCTGTACGCTGGAGCCTGCCTTGCTGAATCGCTTTACAGACAACCTGTCACCTGCAGTCAAATACTGGATTTTTCTAATCGGTATTATCGCTGTCATATTTACCGTCATCTTCGGTAGTTTTGCCGGGGCTTACTTGAATCTTGCACCCGATGATCAGGCTATTATTGCAAAACTCTTCAATAAACTGGTCCCCTTTCCTTTTATCGGCTCAATCGTTCTGGTCGCCTTCATTTGCACCATGATCAGCCTGCTCTTTCGCTACTACATCATACCAGTCCTGCGCATGGCTGAGCAGACCCGCCTGATCACCGCCGCCAACCCGGACTATCGCATCACCACCGAAGGTGCTCGCGAACTAGCGATGCTGGCTAAGGTTATCAACGAATCTGCCGATGCCTTCCAGGCACTGCAAAGTGAAGTTGATGGCAAAGTTCGCCAATCCAACATGGCCCTCAAGGAGGAGCGCAACCGGTTTGCAGCCCTGATGTCAGAGCTGCCCTGCGGGGTAGTGGTCTGCAACAAGGATGGCAAAATCCTGCTTTACAACCACCTGGGACGGGAGATGCTGCAACCAACGGAGGGAGATCAAGAGGAAAGTGGAACCATCGGCCTGGGCCGGTCGATATTCGGTGTTCTGGAGCGAGACCCTCTGGTTCATGCCCTGGAGGTGATGAACCACGCGTTTGCCAAGGACCAGGTGAAACCTGCACTCGGCTTGACAACCAAGCTGTGTGGTACGCGCTTTATTCGTGTCAACATGGCGCCGGTCACCAGTAACGATGAGGAAGCCCGAGTTATTTCCGGTTTCGTTCTCTCTCTGGAAGATATCACTGGTGAAATAGATGCCGACAGCGAACGTGATAAGTTGCTGCAAGGCATGGTCGATGCTGTCCAGGATGCGCTGGGCAAAATGCACCAAAGGGTCGACTTCATCTGCGAGATGCAAACCACCAGACAAGACGCCTGTAATCAGCATCTCCGATCCGCCGCTCAGATCACCAGCGAACTTGAAGAGCATCTGGCGTTGGCCAGAAATCTCTACAGCGAACATCGTCTCGCCTATGGAAATCGCGAAAATGTGCTGGCTGACACCTTCATGGAACTGATCACGAATAGTCTCGACAAACGTTTTGCCATACAGACTGAAGCAAGTACGAATAAAAGTATTTGGCTGAAGATAGACAGCTATGCCGTCGTACAGTTGGTTACCAACCTGGCTGGGTTCCTGAAAGTCGAATATGGCATCGCAGCGATTCTGCTACAGATTGGTAGCGACGACGGGCCATTGGCCACACTCGCTTTAAACTGGGCAGATCATAGCGTCACCAGCCAGACTCTGCGTGACTGGCAACAAACCCCACTCTTCAAGGATAGCGACGGCACAACAGACTCTCCACAAACCATTATCACCAAACACGGTGGCGACATCACGATTACAGAGACCGAGGGAGCTTTCTGTGATGGCATCAGAATAACCCTGCCAACCGCATTGGACGAGGAACCGGCAGATTTACATTCTTCAGTTGCACCTCGTCCCGTCTCCTATGAGTTCGACCTCTTTCATCAACTCGGACAGGAGGCCCTTGGCAAGGAGCCTCTGCGTAAACTGACCTATGTGGCCTTCGACACCGAGACCACCGGGCTCAACCCCTCCGAGGGAGACGAAATCATTCAACTCGGTGCGGTGCGGATTGTAAACAACCGATTGCTGCACAATGAATGCATCGACCAACTGGTCAACCCGCAAAGATCGGTACCAAAATCTTCTGTCGAAATTCACGGTATCGACCCCGAGCTGTTAACATCACAGCCGGTGATTACCCAGGTTCTACCAAGTTTTCATGCCTTTGTAGCCGACTCTGTACTGGTTGCCCACAATGCCGCGTTCGACATGCGTTTTCTGCAACTGAAAGAGGATGCCATCGGGCTGCACTTCGACAATCCGGTCCTCGACACACTACTGCTTTCTTCCATAGTGCATCCGAATCAGGAAGGTCATTCTCTGGATGACATTGCCGAACGCTTTAATATCACGATCGTCGGGCGACATACGGCCTTAGGAGACGCACTGGTCACTGCCGAAATTCTACTGAGACTTATCCCGTTACTGGAAGCCCAGGGGATACATACTCTCGAAGAGGCTCTCAGTGCTTCGTTTAAGTCGCCCTTTGTGAAAATAAAATACTAAAGGTTGTAATAATCAAATACTGAGAAAAAACAAATAGTTAAAAAGAGGGGAAAGTCGCTTGACAAATACACCTCTGGCTGTTGTACTTAAATGTCTGGTTTTATAGAGCAAATGGTATTATTTACCGTCGATGTGCCACATAGCGTGGCACATTGCGTCTATTGTTCATAACAACCCCACGGAGGAGACAAATGAAGACATTGAAATTTCTGGTTGCATTGTCCCTGGTCGCCCTGATGGCGACTCCAGCACTCGCTGCAGACACCATCAAGAGCGGCTTCAATATCCCGATGACCGGAGACATCCCGGAAGTTGGGGAAGGCTCCAAAACGCCGCTGAAATGTATCTCGCAGATATCAACGGCGCCGGTGGCCTCGAGGTTGGCGGCAAGAAGTACATGCTTGAGTTCATCTACATGGACAACGAGTCTAAAGCTGACTCGGCAGTCAACGCTGCCCTCAAACTGATCGAGCAGGAAGAGGTCGTGGCGATTATCGGCCCCAACTCCTCCAAGCAAGCAGTTCCTGGCGGCGGTACCGCTAACGAAAACCGTACACCGATGATCAGCCCCTGGTCGACCAATCCTAATACCACCCTGGACCGTCCCTGGGTTTTCCGCGCTGCCTTCCTCGACCCCTTCCAGGGGCCAGTAGTAGCCGACTTTGCAGCCAAAAAGTTCGGTGCCAAGACCGCAGCGGTACTCTTCGACGTCGCTAACGATTATTCTGTCGGTTTGGCAGAAGTATTTAAATCTGCATGGGAAGCCAAGGGTCTCGGCCCGGTCGTAGCCTACGAGTCGAATGGCACCAAGGACCAGGATTTCTCCGCCCAGCTGACCACCATCATTGCCGCCAAACCTGACTTCATCTTTGTACCGGAAAACTACAACCAGGTCGCCCTGATCATACCGCAGGCGCGTGATCTCGGTTACAAGGGCCCGTTCATGGGTTCCGATGCCTGGGGCACCCCAGACCTGGTCAAACTCTGTGGCGAGCAGTGCTACGGACAGTACTTCTCAACCCATTACGCTGCAGCCGGTGCCACGGGTGCGACCAAGGTTGTCATCGACCGATACAAGGCAAAATACGGTGCAGAACCAGCTGACTACGCTGCCCTGACCTGGGATTCCATCGGTCTGATGGTGGAAGGGATCAAGAACGCCGGCATGGTTGATTCCAACCCACGCAAGATGCGCACCGCCATCCGCGATGGTCTGGCTGCCATCAAGTCTTTTGACGGCGTCCCCGGCTCGTCCAAGTTTAATGAGCAGGGCGACCCGATCAAGTGCGCTGTTATAGTTAAAGTCTCCGACGAAGGAACCTTTGTCTTCGAGGAATCAGTTTGCCCATAACACTCCATGTAGCATAGCTCGAAAAAGCGGGGGTCTTTGGATCCCCGCTTTGCTGTGCCTAAATTAAGTTGCCACCGGCGACCATGCAACTCCAACGTTTTTAAGGAAGAATTTCTGTGGATTTCATTATTCAGAATATCCTGAATGCCCTGCAATGGGGGAGCTTTTACGCTCTCATTGCTCTAGGCTACACCTTGGTTTACGGGGTGCTGCGTCTGATCAACTTCGCCCATGGCGATATCTTCATGGTCGGAGCCTACATCTCCTTTTTCGTGGCCAGTTTCCTTATCGGCCCAATCGTCGGGTTCTCCCCAATGATGGCCTTCGTCATCACTGTGCCCCTGACCATGGTTCTGACCTCGCTAGTCGGCGTGACCCTGGAGCGGATCGCCTACCGGCCCCTGCGGCGCAAAGGCGCACACCGGCTCTACGTGGTCATCACTGCGCTGATGGCCGGCCTGGTCCTTGAGTACTCGAACCTGGCCTTGCTCGGCGCCAGCCGCTTGAAGTTCCCAGAGTTGATAGAAAAACAGATCTGGCACTTTGGCGGCGTCACCATGACCAACCTCAAAGTTATGGTCATCGTGACCGCCATTCTGGTCTTCCTGTTTCTGCAGTGGGTGGTGACCCGTACGCGGGTCGGTATGGCGATGCGGGCCATCTCTTATGATAAATTCGCAATCCCGCTGATGGGTATCCCCATTGACAGCATCATCGTCGTCACCTTTGTCCTCGGCTCAGGGTTTGCCGGTCTGGCCGGGCTGCTGTTCGCCATGAGCTACCCAGTCCTGGAGCCGTTTATGGGGATGCTGATCGGCTGGAAGGCTGTTATCGCCGCAGTGGTTGGCGGCATCGGTGACATCAAGGGGGCGTTTGTCGGCGGCTTCCTGCTCGGCTTCATCGAGGTGGGCGTAGTCACGGTCTTCCCCTCGACCTACCGAGACCTGTTCGCCTTCACCATCCTGCTACTGATTCTGTGGATGAAGCCCTCCGGGCTGTTCGGCATTCCTCAGTCGACCAAGATATAGGTTGGGAGATAAAGATATGAAAAAATACTCTCTCAACATCCTGCTGGTCGTCTTCGCTATCGGGCTACTGTTCGCCGCTCATTTCCGCATCATTGATGGCTACATCCAAATTGTCGTCATGACCATCGGCATCAACATCATGATGTCCACCAGTTTGAACCTGGTCAACGGCAATATGGGCGAATTCACCTGTGGCCACGCGGCTTTCATGTGCATTGGTGCCTATATTTCGTCGGTCCTGTCGGTGTTATGTTTCGGCACTAAGTTCGGCGATCCGCTGCTGCCGGCCGCCTCAGTACTGTTCGTTTTTCCCATCATCCTGCTGATCGGTGGAGCGGTGGCCGCTGTATCCTCGCTGCTGATTTCGGTTCCATCCTTCAAAACCCGTGACGACTACCTGGCTATCATTTCCATCGCCGTCAACTACATGATCATCTCGGCCATAGAGAACATGGACTTCGTCGGCGGCTCGCGCGGTTTTCAGGGGATGAAGGGTACCGTCTGGGCAATGGTCGATATCTTTGATGGCCCCTGGATGCTTTTCTGGGTAATCAACTTCACCGTCTTTTCGGTCTGGGTAATCCGACGCTTCATCTCCTCCACCTATGGCAAGGGCGTCAACGCCATCTGTCAGGACGAAGTGGCGGCCGAGATCATGAGCGTCAACACCAACAAGATCAAGATCATCAACTTCATGCTCGCCGCCGGCCTGGCGGGGTGTGCGGGCGGTCTTTACGCACACATCATCGGCTACGTGAACCCGCAGTCCTTCAATATCCTCAAATCGACTGAGGCTCTGGTAATGGTCTATCTCGGCGGCATGGGCTCTCTGTCCGGCGCCGTCATTTCCGCCATCATTTTCACCGGCTTGCTAGAAGTGCTCCGCTCCCAAGCGATCGTCGATGGCCTGCTCTCACCGATCACCTTTATGTTTCCCGACTGGGAACCTTCAGCAGGCGTCATCAAGTGGGTTATGATCCCGCTGCTACTGATCATTGTGATGCAGTTCCGCTCCGAAGGAATCATGGGCAATCGGGAATTGGGAGATGTCTTCCCCAAACTGAAGAAATTTTACAGGTTTAAATGATGGCACAGACACAAATACAAACGGAACCGACGCCAGTCCTTGAAGTACGCGGCTTGACCCAGCGCTTCGGCGGTCTGACAGCGCTCAAAGACTTCAATGTCACACTGATGCCGGGAGAGCTCTGCGGACTGATCGGTCCCAACGGCGCTGGCAAAACGACGGTCTTTAACCTGGTCAGTGGCTTCTATCAGCCGACCGAGGGGCAGATTCTTGTCGACGGCAACCCTACCGCCGAACTCAGACCACACAAGGTCACCGCCCTGGGTGTGGCCCGCACCTTTCAAAACATCCGCCTCTGGAACGACATGACGGTGCTGGATAATATCCGCGTCGCACAGCACAATCAACTCGGCTACGGTTTTTTCCATGCCATTGCCCGCAGCAAACGCTATCAGGCGAGAGAGGAGCAGATCACCAAAGAGGCCGAAGAACTGCTCGACGTCTTCGATCTGAAACGCTACGCTGAAGAGCTACCGAAGAACCTGCCCTACGGCACCCAGCGCAAGCTGGAGATAGCCCGCGCGCTATCGAGCCACCCGAAACTGCTGCTGCTCGACGAACCAGCCGCCGGGCTCAACTCGGCCGACGCGAAAG
Source organism: Deltaproteobacteria bacterium (assembly GCA_024279915.1). Taxonomy (GTDB): domain Bacteria; phylum Desulfobacterota; class Desulfuromonadia; order Desulfuromonadales; family BM103; genus M0040. Next base: position 24,518 of record JAJRRB010000060.1, on the reverse strand, counting down.
ATCTGATTCGGCTGATACGCTGGATCCACGATACCTTTGACGTGACCATTTGGATGATTGAGCACCACATGGACGTTATGATGGAACTAGCCACGCAGATCAAGGTGATCGACTTCGGTGAAACCATAACCGATGGCAACCCGGAGCAGATCCGCAACCATCCCGCGGTCATCACCGCCTACCTGGGAGATGATAATATCTGATGCTTCTGCAAGTCGAAAATCTCGAAGTTAAATACGGTAATATCCAGGCTTTGCACGGGATCAGCTTTCATGTGAATGAGGGCGAAATCGTGACCCTGATCGGTGCCAACGGTGCCGGAAAGACCACCAGTCTTCACACCATTACCCGCTTGCCTCCGCCTGAAGCTCCGCGTGTTATTGCCGGGGATATCAAGTTTCAGGGTGAGTCGATCCTCAAGACCAAGCCAAGCGATGTGGTCAAAGAACTGCACCTGGCTCTCTCTCCTGAAGGACGGCGGATTTTCGGTAACCTGACGGTTATGGAAAATTTAAAGATAGCGACTTATGCCCGCGAGAAGGATGCCGACCTGGATGCAGAATATGAGCGGATTTTTGATCTATTTCCGCGCTTAAAGGAACGTCGTAAACAGCGGAGTGAATCACTCTCTGGTGGTGAACAGCAGATGCTGGCGGTCGGGCGTGCACTGATGACCGGCTGTAAGTTTCTGCTCCTCGATGAACCCTCGATGGGCCTGGCGCCAGTGTTAAAGTACGAGTTGTTCCGTAAGCTCAAGCAGTTGAATGAAGAAGGAATGACCATTCTTCTCGTTGAGCAAAATGCAAACCTGGCCCTCCACTTAGCCCACCGAGGTTATGTTCTTGATACTGGCAATATTGTTGCCGAGGGGACCAGTGAGGAATTGTTGGGGAATCCAGAGGTTAAAAAGGCCTACCTTGGCGGTTAAATGTACCCTTATCAACCTTATTCAAAACAGTCTTCCACACCCCACTTCACGCTCCCTATCTCTCAAACAATACAAAGAAAAAAACGGGACACGGATTACACGGATGAACACGGATTTAGAGACAGGAACATAAAGCCTTAGATTTTGCTTGATCCGTGTAAATCAGATTCTTATCCGTGTCCAAAAGATCTAAAGTTTTTTTTAGCGCAGCTATATTTTCCCCAGGCAAACAGGCTATTTCTTTAGCAATCCTTAACAAAACCAAAAAAGCTTGATAATTTAGGTACTTCAGATAGAATATATCTAATGTAATGTTTTTTTACGGAAAGGAGATAGCCATGCAAAAGACTCCAGACAAAAAACTGAACAAAAAACAACTCTCCCAAAGGATCCCAAGCTTTACCAAACCAGTATGGGGAGACTTTGAGATGTCGTGCGAAGAGTGTAATTACAACACTCAGGATATTGACACATTCCCCTGCGCCAAGTGTCACACACGCCACTAACCATCTATCGACCACATCGAAATTTAGAAAGACCTTTGCCATCAATCTGGCAAAGGTCTTTTTCATCTGGCACTTCCTCCTGAAGAAAACCTCATAATATATTTAAACTGTGTGCGACACTTTGTACGGTGCTCGACTTTTTTATGCTGTTATGTACTTGACCTTTTATGTCTGCTTTAGTAGCCTCTACATAGGCCGGTTGAATATGTGCATTAAGTTTAGCAAGGAGTTTACTATGAGCCAGATATACACAGACAATTCACTTTCAATTGGACGCACGCCTTTGGTGCGACTGAACCGTATCGGCGCAGAGGGGGGTGCCACGATCCTTGGGAAAATAGAGGGACGCAATCCAGCCTATTCAGTCAAGTGTCGCATCGGTGCCTCAATGATCTGGGACGCCGAAGAGAAAGGGCTACTTGGGCCCGGACGGGAACTGATTGAGCCGACCAGTGGCAATACCGGGATCGCTCTCGCTTTTGTTGCTGCAGCACGCGGTATCCCGATCACTCTGACTATGCCAGAAACGATGAGCCTTGAGCGCCGCAAGGTTCTCAAAGCTTTGGGCGCCAATCTGATCTTGACACCAGGGGCCAAAGGGATGGGCGGTGCGATCGCAGAAGCGGAAGCTATTGCTGCAAGCGACCCTGACCGTTATTTTCTTCCGCACCAGTTCAATAATCCGGCCAACCCTGCGATTCACCTCAAAACCACCGGACCTGAGATCTGGGACGACACCGATGGCAATGTCGATGTTCTCATCTCAGGGGTCGGTACTGGCGGTACAATTACCGGGGTTTCACGCTATTTCAAAGAAGTCCGTGGCAAACAGATTCTTTCTGTGGCTGTGGAGCCAGAGGATAGTCCTGTAATCACTCAAAAGCTTGCAGGCGAGGCTTTACAACCCGGTCCGCACAAGATTCAAGGCATCGGTGCTGGTTTTATTCCTGAGAATCTCGATCTGGCACTGGTTGACCGCGTTGAGCAGGTCAGTAACGACGAGTCTATTGAATACGCCCGCCGTCTAGCCAGAGAAGAAGGCATCCTCTCCGGCATCTCCTGCGGTGCAGCGGCAGCGGTTGCAGTAAGACTGGCAGTGCTGCCAGAATTCAAGGGCAAAACTATTGTCGCAATTTTACCTGATTCTGGAGAACGTTACCTTACCAGCGTTCTTTACGAGGGGATTGTCTAAGATCTTTCTACAGAGAAGGGATGAGTTAACAAAAGCCATACACTACCTTTTTAGTTGACTTTTGCCTTATGATTCTCTATCTCTATAGTCACATAGTTGCTTAACAGCAGCGTCTTTATCAAGAGTGGTGGAGGGACAGGCCCTGCGAAGCCACAGCAACCGATGTGCCATAGCTTTATGCGAAGGCGCATGACAGGTGCTAATTCCTGCTCCGGATTTCCGGGGGAAGATGGGGACGGAGCTCAGAGAACTGTTACTAATTGTCTCTCCAGGCCCCTTCTCAAGAATCCGAGAGGGGGTTTCCTATTCCCTTCTCACCAGTCGAGGAGGTCAAATGAAATCAGAACAAAAGTATTCTCTGGAAACCCACCTGGTCCAACTTGGTGTCGGCACCGATGAACGGACCGGAGCCATCAGCCCGCCAATTCATCTAAGTGCCACATATCGTCACCCGGGCGTCGGCGAATCAACCGGCTATGATTACACCCGCTCAATCAACCCAACCAGAGAGATCCTGGAAAAGGGTCTGGCAGAACTTGAAGGAGGTGCTCGCGGTCTGGCTTTCTCGTCAGGAATGGCAGCATTGACCACCTTTTTTCTGCACTTCACTCAAGGTGACCATATGGTCGTCAGCGAGGATCTCTATGGCGGAACTTACCGTGTTCTTGACCAGATCTTTGCTAATTTTGGACTCAAGGTCACTTATGTAGACACGACAAACACAACTGCTGTAGCAGAAGCAATTACCAAGAATACGAGAGCCCTGCTGGTAGAAACTCCTGGCAACCCCTTGCTCGGCATCTCTGATCTTGCCGCTCTGGGTCAACTCTGTCGTGAACGCAAACTGCTCTTTGCTGTCGACAACACCTTTCTGAGCCCTGTATTGCAGCGCCCCTGTGAATTCGGAGCTGATGTCGTCATCTACAGTGCCACTAAGTACCTTGGGGGCCACAATGACCTCTGCGCTGGCGTTCTGGTGGCTCGTGAGGAGGAGTTAGGTGATCAACTTTATTTTCTGCAGAATTCGACCGGAGCAGTTCTGCCACCATTTGATTGCTGGCTGCTACTCCGCAGCCTCAAGACCCTGACACTGCGTATTGATCGTCACTGCCTGAGCGCTATGCTTGTCGCAAGCTGGCTGGAACAACATCCCAAAGTAACAGATATCTACTATCCCGGCCTTAAAAGTCATCCCGGCCACGAACTCTCATGCAAGCAGGCAAAGGGTTTTGGCGGGATGCTTTCTTTTCGGGTTGAGAGTGATGAACTGGCCAGAGCAGTTCTCAAGCGCCTACGTTTGATTTCATTTGCCGAGAGTCTTGGTGGCGTAGAATCGCTTATGACACTGCCAGCGATACAGACTCACGGTGATATTCCGGAAGCCGAACGACTACGTCTCGGCATCTGTGAAAGCCTGTTGCGCCTTTCTGTTGGCACGGAGTCAGTTGAAGACATCATCGCTGACCTTGAACAGGCATTAGGGGATTAACGTAGATCCAACAATGACTGCATTTTCGAATGAGCTATAACCTACAGTTGGACGCTGTTTTCATTGCATGTTCTGATAAGCGCGACGTGCAATTTGATTGAAAGTGAAGGGGGTTTATGTTAATTATCTGAACGCATTTATGTTAAATACCTGAGCATTGGTAAAGTTTGCCGTTGTAGCTCAGTCGGTAGAGCAGCTCACTCGTAATGAGCAGGTCGTCCGTTCGATTCGGATCAACGGCTCCACAAAAAAGCAGGTCTTGTCAATCGACAAGACCTGCTTTTTTATTATGAATCAGAAAAAGGAGAAATCAGACTTTTACCACCTCAACCAGGTAGCCATCTGGGTCGGTAAGGAAATAAAAGCGTGCTCCTTGCCCAGGCAACCCCTTAAGTGGCTTTGGCTCAAGCCCCATCTCTACATGTTGCTTATGTGAAGCCTCAAGATCAGCAACACCGACGGCCAGATGCGAATAACCATTACCCAACTCATATGGCGCAGTCTGATCGTAGTTCCAGGTCAATTCAAGTTCAAAATCACTACCAGAAGAACGTAGATAACTCAGTTCAAACTTGTATTCAGGAAACTTCTTGCGACGAAAGACTTCAAAGCCAAGAGCCTCCTGATAAAACTTCTCCGATTTCTCCAAATCCATAACCCGGATACAGGAATGAATCATCTGGTAAGCCATGGTCACTCCGTCTCTTTCTTTTTCTTTCTGCCGAGCTCAAACGGATGTGCCTGCCTACTGACGATAAAATCAGCAAAGATTTTCGCCCAGAGCGTCACACCGGCAATAGAACTCCAGGTTTTGTAAGGGGAAAATATATTAGGGAAACCAGCAAAGGTCAGCAAAACGCCGATGATGGTCACAAGAGCCGTACCACCTGCTGCCAGGTTGATAATTCCAGTTGCAGGAGCCCATTTTTTTGGATTTGGTGGCCCCTCACCACGTTTCAAGGCAACTTCAGAATAATTATGTTTGATGAAAATCCGCCATGCCCGTCGCAGCCAGATAAAAGCCATGGGAAACATTGCGATGAACAACATCAATGAGATAGCGATACTTATATCAAAAACCATTCAATACTCCCGTGAATCTGTTGTCGAAGAACATAAATAAATTCGCACTCTTTTGTACCTGAGGATGCAGGGGCAAGCAATCAAAATCTGTAAATCTGAGCGGTTAATACAAACGTCTGTCATCCTCGAATGGTTCTATCTTGGATTCACGTCTTTAAAGTCTGAATTCCCGATTACACCCTCGGGAATAACATCTTTTTTGTTGTGTTGAGTCGTTACCAGAATCTTTGTAAAAAAACCCCGCCAGACTGGCTGGCGGGGTTAAATGATCAGGCAATTGCCCAATCTAATTCACACTAAAACTTAGTATTAATGAGTACCATCAACGGCCTTGGATCCGCGTGGGATACGTACGTTCTCGACCATTGCAGTAATGTGATCAGGACATGCAGGAGTAAACTTGCTGACCACATAGGCAGTACCAAAGTTAACCAGGGCACCGATTGCACCGAAAGCATTCGGCTCAATACCCATGCAGAAGTTAGCCTTGCCACCAAACATGCCGAGGAACGAGGTTCCTTTGATGAAGAAGATCCCTTTATGGGCAAAGACGTAGAACATGGTGACGCCGATACCAGCGCACATACCTGCCATCGCACCTTCTTTGTTCATCTTCTTGTTGAAGATACCCATCATCAGAGCAGGGAAGATCGAGCTAGCAGCGAGACCGAAAGCGATTGCCACGGTACCAGCTGCGAAGTCCGGAGGATTGAGACCGAGATAACCAGCGACCACAATGGAGCATGCCATGGCAATCTTACCAGTCATCAGCTCGTTCTTCTCACTCATGTCAGGCATAAAGATGTTCTTGAAAAGGTCATGAGAGATCGCCGAAGAGATCGCCAGAAGCAGACCAGCAGCAGTCGAAAGTGCAGCAGCCAGACCACCAGCAGCAACCAGAGCAATAACCCAGTTAGGCAGATTGGCAACTTCCGGGTTAGCAAGAACCATGATGTCACGGTTAACTGACAGCTCGTTACCTTTCCAGCCAGCAGCTACAGCAGCAGCAGGAGGATTCTTACCATTGTAGTACTGGATACGACCGTCGCCGTTCTTGTCTTCGAACTTGAGCAGGCCAGTAACTTCCCAACGCTTCATCCAGTCAGGACGCTCATCGTACTTGATACTGGAAGATTCTGCGAAAAGATCGCCACCAGAGATAACAGCGGTGTTAACAGAAGCATGCAGGTTCAGGCGAGCCATAGCAGCAACGCCAGGAGCCGTGGTGTAGAGGATCGCGATGAAAACGAGTGCCCAACCAGCGGAAGAGCGTGCATCCTTAACCTTGGGAACCGTAAAGAAACGCATGATAACGTGTGGCAGGCCAGCAGTACCGATCATCAGTGACATGGTGTAGACGAACATGTTCAGCGTGCTGATACGAGTCATCGTGGTGTACTGAGGGAAGCCGAGGTCCATTACGACCTGATCAAGCTTACCAAGCAGTGTCATGTCTGTACCGACAAAGCCGCCGCCCAGACCAAGCTGTGGTAGAGGGTTACCGGTCAGCTGCATTGAAATAAAGATTGCAGGAATCGTGTATGCGAGGATCAGGACGCAGTACTGAGCGACCTGGGTGTAGGTGATACCTTTCATGCCGCCGAAAACCGCGTACATGAAAACAATACCCATACCGATAAATACACCTGTTGAGTTGGAAACGCCCAGGAAACGAGAGAATGCAACACCAACACCGGTCATTTGACCAATGATGTAGGTGAGGGAAGCGGCGAGCAGACACATTACAGCCACGACACTTGCAGTCTTGGAATAATAACGATCACCGACAAACTGAGGCACGGTGAACTTACCAAACTTACGCAAGTAAGGTGCCAGCAGCATCGCCAGAAGAACGTAACCACCCGTCCAACCCATAAGGAAGAGACCGCCGCCGTAGCCCATATTGGCGATCAGGCCGGCCATCGAGATAAATGATGCTGCGGACATCCAGTCAGCACCGGTTGCCATACCGTTCAGGACGGGAGGCACGCCGCCACCGGCAACATAGAATTCACTGGTACTACCAGCGCGGGCCCAGATAGCGATACCTATGTATAAAGCAAAGGTAGCGCCGACAACAAGATAGGTCATAGTTTGAAGTGACATCTAATAGCTCCTTTATTCTTCGTGAACATCAAATTTTTCGTCGAGTTTGCCCATAAGATGCTTATAGACGAAGATGAGGATGACGAAAACATACATCGATCCCTGCTGCGCAAACCAGAACCCCAGTGGATAACCACCCAGGCTAAAGCTGTTGAGAGCATCAGCGAACAAGATGCCACAACCGAATGAGACGAAAAACCAGACAGCCAGTACTTGGGCTATCAACGTCAGTGTTGCTTTCCAATATGCTTCTCCGCTTGTGTCCATGAATAACCTCCTTCAGGTTAGTAAAAAAAACTATAATTAAGTAGTGCCAAACTTACAGCTCCCTAACCACCTCCTTGACTCGCCCGGAAGATACTGGGAATAACTCCGATGCGTTTTGGTCTCCCAAAGGCCCTGAAACGGCGATTTAGAGACAAAGTTTTAATCATCCAGTTACTGCGTTTGATATCAGGGACTTTGGTCGGCCCCAAAAACCGGTAAAAAACTTTATTAAAGACCTTATAACTCGTAATTTAACCACTGTTCTTTTTCTTTAGCCGTTAAAAACCCCAATATAGAGAGGTTGAGGGAGAAGATAGCTTGAGTCTCGCATCTGAGTCAACAGAAAAATATAACGTTGTTTCGTTTTCGCGTAACACCAATCCAAAGACACGTAAAATCAGCACCTTTCAAACAGTCTATTTCAACTTATAACAAGTATAGCAGCAAAACACACGTTTGGTAGTGAATGTGCCGTTTTGTTTACAACATTGCCATATTTACTGGCCCTGCTGGCAACAACGAACGGTTGCATCAAACCTCAAAAACGTGGACAATGGCGCAGATTTTACCTGTTTTATTTTCGGAGTTTTTATGCCAAACAGCCGCTTCAACGAAGAGAGTTTTTTCTTCTTACACATTGAGAGTGTATGCCGTACGCCCGCAATCACTTGTGCCCCTGACATCAGTGTTATTAAAGCTGCCCGCCTGATGTCCGATCAAAATATTGCCGGACTTGTGGTTACTGAAGAAGAGAACCCCGTTGGCATTCTCTCTGTACGCGACTTACGCGACCTGATCGCTACCGCAGGTGAGAACCTAGCAGGACATAAAGTTTGTGACATCATGCATGCGGGTGTAATAACCGTTCGGCATCAGGCCTATGTCTTTGAAGCCATTTTTAAAATGGCTAAGAACAACATTCATCATCTGGCCGTTATCAACGAGAAGCAGAAACTGGTTGGCGTTATTAATGCCATTGACCTTCTCAGCCAGCAAACCCGCAGCCCCCTTTACCTGACTCAGGAGATGGAGGCTGCCGAATCGATTGATGAGCTCAAAGAGATCAACGCCCGCATTATCGATATGGTAAGAAGTGCGATGACCGCAGGAGCCGACACCAGAAGTCTGGTCCACCTGATTGCCCACTTCAACAATGGTTTCACACAACGCATCATCACTCTCATGGAGAAGCTTGAAGGCATCACTCTTCCTGCCAAGGCGGCCTTCCTGGCACTCGGCAGTGAGGGGCGTGAGGAGCAAACTTTACGTACCGACCAAGACAGCGCCATGGTCTACGCCGATGACATTTCCCCCGCAGAGTTAGACGATTGTGCTCGTTTCGCAGACATACTGATCGATGCACTTGAGTTTGTCGGCATCCCACGCTGCCCAGGCAACACGATGGCAAGCAACCCACAATGGCGACACAGCATAACCGAATGGCGGCAGCTCCTTGAACGATGGATCTCCGTTCCCACCGGAGAGCACATGGTCAACTTCGGCATGTTTCAGGATTTTCGTACAATTCATGGTGACATTTCTTTTGAAAAAACGCTGCATGACTTCATCTATGCGACGACCCAGAGGAATATGCTCTTTTTCCCTTATGTCGCCAAGAATATCGTCAGATTTCCGGCACCTCTGGGAATGTTTGGCCGCATCAAAGTAGAGCGCAGGGGAGCTAACCGAGGCAAAGTTGATTTAAAAAAATCAGGCATCTTTGCATTGACGGAAGGGGCCAGCTTGCTTGCACTGGAAAACAATGTCGATGAAGGGACAACCTGGGACAAGCTTGAGAAACTCGGACAGATGGGTGTTCTCTCTCCTCAAAACAGCGAAATGCTCTGCGATTCCTTCAGCCAACTGGTCAACTTCCGACTGCAACGTCAATTGAGCGATCTGGCTGCTGGTAATAAACCAGGAAACGCCATTGACCCACAACGGCTACCGCATAAAGCGCAAAAACAACTTCGCGAAGCGTTACGGGGCGTCAATCATCTCCTGCGCTTTATTCGCGACCATTACCGACTCGATTCCATTTCCCGTTGACCTGAAATGAGAAGGGCCGGCAAATTTGCCGGCCCTTCTCTCATCAACATGTCATTCTTTAGCTATTGTTCACTTGGATCAAAGAACCAGATACTCTGTTTCTTATGCCAACCTTTCTGCCACATGCAGCTTTCGTAGCTCACCCGCTCGCCACCTGGATCTATTGCCCGGGAAGCGCTGCCTGTCTCTGACTGGCAATTTCTGTCATCTGTAAAAAACTCAGAAGTACGCTTGGTCGCATGCTCCCAACGAGAGGCACATCCCACCAGTAAAAACAGAAAAGAACAAACCAAAACCAAACGCATCATGATTCTACTCCCCAGAAGAACATCAGATTCAACAAAACCCTTACCGTAAAGCCAGCCACCCGGCTCATGTTTGAGGATTATAACATCCCCGTTAATAATTAAAAGCAGCTTAGCAACAACTCCAAGAAAAAAATCTTGACCTACGACTTTAAATTATCTAGATTAACCACTATTTATTATCGAACGTTAACCACTGAGGAGAGAGACATGAAAAAACTGATTATTGCTGTGATGCTGGTCGCCTTCACCTTCACCCGGGCTTATGCTGTAGACACAGTGACTTATGAGAGCAAAAAAGGCGCCGTGACCTTCGATCACAAAGCCCATGGGGAGAAGATGGACTGTGCCGCCTGCCATGAGGGCACTCCTGCCAAAATTGAAGTCGACAAAAAATCTGCTCATAAAGATACCTGTAAAAGTTGTCACAAAAAGGATGGCGGTCCCACCAAGTGCAACGACTGTCACAAGAAATAAAGTACACCTTTTAGTACAACACCCCAAAAGCCTCCCAAATGGGGGGCTTTTTTATTTCAGTTCCATACGAAACATTTCATCCTCCTCTATCAATCAAACCGCCTCCTGATAGTTCACAAACGCTTGGTTAAACAACCTATTTGGTTACGAATTGCAGGACGTTTACATTATGATATAATCCCGACTGGACAATGACTGTTCATGTCTCCCCAAGGAGGAGACATGTCGCTTAAAGGCACATCGGCAGCCGCTGCCACCCGTCCTGTGCCCACTCTCAATTCCATTTTGAATCACTCAAGCAACGGCTAACCAACAAAGGAGAAAGAACAATGCCTCAATTAAATGATGTCTACAAATGTGATCAGTGCGGCAATATTGTTGAACTTGTGCATGGTGGCCCTGGTGCCCTGTTCTGTTGCAACCAGAAGATGGTGCAACACACCGAGAACACAACTGACGCCGCCCAGGAGAAGCACGTGCCAGTCATTGAAATCAATGCCGACAATATCACCGTCAAGGTCGGTAGCGTTGCTCATCCTATGCTTGACGAACACTCCATCGAATGGATCGAATTGATTGCCGATGGTAAAGTTTATCGTCAGAACCTGCAGCCAGGCGAAGCTCCGGAAGCCACCTTCCCGGTTGTCGCCCAACAAGTCACTGCTCGTGAGCACTGCAACCTGCACGGCCTCTGGTCTGCAAAAAACTGATACGTTACCGTTACAGCAAAAAGGCTCTCGATATCGAGGGCCTTTTTGCTGCTAAAAGGCCCACGGCGGGTAGCACAAAGAATACCGACAGACATAGCAGAATCGATCGACACAGAATCGATCGAAAGTTGACCGCTGAGCCAGCAACTGGCAGAATGCTTGCGTACTTTACCAATCATTCGGAGAGACCACCGACGTGAGCGCAACCCCCGTTCCAAGAGATTCCCGAAGCCCCAGCCAAAGAACGACCGTAAACCGGCGGCCTGGCGGCTACGCCTACACGAAATCATCTTCGAGGCCGACACCCCTGCGGGTAAATTCTTCGACATCCTGCTGATTGTTGCCATCATCTTGAGTGTCATTACCGTCATGTTTGACAGTGTCGCCGAGATCAGGGCACAGCATGGACGAACACTCTACATCATCGAATGGTTTTTCACGCTGCTCTTCAGCCTTGAATATCTGTTAAGAATTATTTCACTTGGACGCCCAGCACAATACATGCGCAGCTTCTATGGTGTCGTCGATCTTGTCTCTGTCCTACCGACCTATATCAGTCTGCTCATTCCTGGGTCACAGTACCTGATGATCATCAGGGTGTTGCGCCTGCTGAGAATTTTCAGGATCCTCAAGCTGGCACAGTATCTAAACGAAACCGAAGTTCTACTCAAAGCAATGCGTACCAGCCTACGTAAAATTTCAATTTTTCTCTTTGTGATTCTAACCCTGGTTTTGATTTTCGGCTCACTGCTCTATCTCATCGAAGGCGATGAAGGCGGCTTCACCTCTATCGGCATTTCATGTTACTGGGCCATCACCACCTTGACGACAGTTGGTTATGGTGACATCTCACCACAATCGCCACTCGGTCGCGCAGTTGCCAGCGTCATAATGATCATGGGCTATGGAGTGATTGCCGTACCGACGGGGATTGTCACAGCAGAGCTGATATCACCAATCACAGGGAAAGTTTCAACCCAGGCCTGCCCAGATTGCGGCGCAGAAAAGCACAGTTATGACGCACTCTACTGTAAATATTGCGGAACCGAACTGAATCCTGACTGACTCACTATTTGGTGACAATCACGGTGACACAATGACATTGTGTCACCGTGATTATTGCTCTGCACAACGAAAAAAGGCCGCCCAAAAGGCGGCCTCGTTCATTTAACAATTCGATCAGGAGAATTCCAGAACCTCAATCTCGAAGTGCAGATCTTTGCCCGCCAGCGGATGATTACCATCGAGGGTCACCGCTGCATCAGAGAGCTCAACCACTTGAACCTCCAGGGTCTGGCCATCTTCCATACTGACTTCAAGCATACTTCCGAGCACCAGCTTTTCACTGTCTGGGATCAGGTGCCGTTCCACTTCTGCAATCATCTCCGGCACATGGGCTCCATAACCATCTTCTGGAACAATCCCAACTTTACAGCTCTCGCCCGGTTTCATACCGACCACAGCCTGGTCAAATCCGGCAATCACCTGCTCAGCACCAACCGTGAACTCCAGAGGCTCGTGTCCTTCTGAAGAATCGAAGGTAGAGCCATCCTCAAAACAGCCGACATAATTCACCCGGATCTGATCACCAGCAGCAACGGCACGTTCCTTCTGGTCACTCATCAGCTTCCCCCTTTTTCCACACTTATCAACTCGACATCGAAGACCAGGGTTGCGTTGGGGCCGATATCCTGACCAGCACCACGCTCACCGTAAGCGAGTTCGGCGGGAATGACACGCTGCCATTTTGCGCCAGGCTTCATCATCTGCAGAGCCTCGGTCCAGCCAGCAATGACACCACCGACCGGAAAGGTTGCTGGCTGGCCACGATCGTAAGAGCTGTCAAACTGGGTGCCGTCGATGAGAGTGCCACGATAATGCACAGTGGCCACATCTGCTGCGCCCGGTGAGTCACCCTCGCCGATTTCAATGACTTTGTACTGAAGACCACTCTCGGTGACCACCACATCTTCCTGTTGAGCATTCTCGGCAAGGAAAGCTTCTCCTTCTGTCTGATTCTTTGCCACCATCTTTTCCATCTCAGCAGTCATTTTAACTTGCATTTCCTGCTGAAAAGTCTGGATTTCAGCAACCATCTCTTCGTCGGTGAGGCGTAATTCCTTCCCTGCCAAGCTATCGTTCAGACCCATCAGGAGAACATCAGTATCGACATCCATCTTCTGGGTTTTAAAGTCTTGTCTAATATTCACACCAATCGTATAGCTGATACGACTCTTTGGTGTGTCCAACTTCAGCTCCTGGGTAACTTTGGCTTCTTCGGCAGCACAACCGACAATCAACATCAACAACATTACGGGAAGCAATCTGTAGTACATACATAATCCTCTCTTTGAGTAATAGAATGAGCTGGTAAACATAACCACGCATTGTACCAGTGTCAATACAAACAGACAAATTACAGACGGGAACAGGCCAGGCTTCACTGGTCAGCGGCATTCAAATCCGCACGTAACAACGCAGCTATACGCGACAAGTGCACCGCCAGCAGCAGTGCAACCACCAGAACAGCAATGAGCACCGCGATAAAACCACTCCAGCCAAAGCCTTTATATACATAGCCGGGCAAATAAGAACCAACGGCACCACCGCCATAGTAGAAAGCGACATACAGGCCATTCACCACACCCTTGTATTGAGACGTGTGACGGTTTAAATAACCAGTGGCTGTGGCATGGGTTAAGAACGAGGCACCACAGAGCAAGAACATACCGCAAACCAGAGCTGCAACTTGCGGAACAGCCATCACGAGCAGTGCCAGAATAAAGAAGACCAGGCCGCCAATCATTGCCCGCTCTGCGCCACCACAACGTTTATGGATACGCACCGCATTCAGTGAAACGACGATGCCCATAAGGTAACCGGAATAAGCCAGGCCAATACGAAATTCATCGGCATTGGGGCTCAACTCCGTCAGACGAAACGGCAGGTAATTCATCATGGCAGCAAAAGCCAGGAAGAAACAGAAAACCATGGCATAGGCAGTCCGCACCATGGGATCAGTCAGGACTTCGCCAATAGCCTTGAAATTTGGGCGTGCAACCCGCACAGAACCTGCATCAGCAATTCGGCCCAGCCAGAACCAGGCGACAAGCAAGGCAAAACCAAGGAAGAGGAAACTGAATCGCCAGTGCAGCAGGCTGGCAATCAAGCCCGAGAAAGCTCGTCCAGCAAAGCCACCAAGAATTGTCGCAGCTATGTACCAGGCCATGGCACGTGCGATATCACTCTTTGCTGTAATCTGAGAGATATAAGTCATCAGCGACGTCAGCATCGCTGGTATCAACAAACCCTGAACCAATCGCAACGCCATTAATCCGGCAAATGGTTCGATGAAGAACATCAAACCCTCGGTTAATGCCAGAAGTAACACAGCCAAACGCAGCATCCGTAGTGCTGAAACCGTTTCCAGCAAGACACCGTAAAAAAGTGGTGCAAGACTTAAGGGAATAAAGGTGATGGTCGTCAGCAGGGCAGCGGTTTCCCGGGCCACACCGAACTCTACGGACAGAACCGGCAATAACGGTTGCGGGACATAAAGGGCAGAAAGTGCCAGGATTGTGGTAAAGAGAATTGCAGCCATAGAACTAGCCCTTCTTATTATCGTCCAACAATCGGGAAACTCTGGCAACAACTGGTGGATGGGAATAGTAGAACCAGGCATACAGAGGATGAGGATGAAGATTACTCAGGTTCTCTTTGCAGAGCTTGGTCAGAGCCTGAGCCAGCGGTAAAGACTCACCGGTCAGGTCAATGGCAAATTGATCCGCCTGCCACTCATGACGTCTAGAACGTGCGCTTGAGAGCGGCGTCAAGGGGAAGCTGACAAGGCTGACCAGAAATCCGAGCAATACCACTTGAGCGGTAAAACTGAGTTGGCCAAGACCAAAAACGTCGGCCAAACCGCCCCAGGCGAGCAACTGCCAGGCGAACCAGCAAGCTGCCAGGGCAATCAATTCCATAACCAGCAAACGTTTCCAGATATGGCCCAGTTTCCAGTGGCCAGCTTCATGCGCGAGGATTCCAATGATTTCGTCATCAGTCATCTGTTCCAGCAGAGTGTCAAACAGAACGATGCGCTTCACACGGCCGATACCGGTGAAATAAGCGTTCGAGTGTTTACTGCGCCGTGAAGCATCAACCTGCTGCACCCGATCAACCTGCAACCCGGCCTGCCCCATGACAACCTTGACCCGCTCAGCCAGCTCCTCCTTTTGCAAGGGTTCAAACTTAAAGAAGAGCGGTTCAATAAGTACCGGAGACAGATACATCAACAGTAACGTGATCAAGGCAAGAAAACCCCAAACCCAAAGCCACCAGCTATTCGGGCTGGCCTGTACCAGTGCGAGGGCTCCGGCCGTGATCAGGGACAAAAGGATACAGCCGACCCCCAAAGATTTAAGCAGATCAGTGAACCAGATTCGAGGCGTTGAAGTATTGAATTGAAACCGTTCTTCAAGAACAAAAGTACGGTAGAGGCTGAAAGGGACATCAAGAACGGCCTGGACCAGGGTCAAGCCAAGCATAAAGAGTACACCCTGACCAACGAAGGACGCAGTCAACTCGCGAATCCAGCTGTCGTACCAATTGATCAGGCCACAAAAAACAAAAAACAACAACAAAAGACTACCGAAGAGGGACTCAATCAATCCAAGCCGGCTGTTGGCCAGGGTATAGTCCGAAGTTTTGGCGAGCAGAGTCTGATCAACGGCCTCGGCAAAATCAGCGGGCACTTCGTGGCCATGCTGTTGCAGATGCCTTAAATTCAGATAACGCAGCCAGAGTCGGAAGGCAAGGATCAGAAGATAGAGAACGAGTAAAAACCACTTCATGATGTGAATGATAGCAAAATAAGGAGTAAGTTACGAGGAGCATAACAGACAACAGAGGTACGACAGATCATTGAGAGATAATCGTTCAGACTCGACCTGACAGTTCCTGCAGGGTCAGCCACACAAATGGGTTCAATAGACCTCATCCACAACGATCTCAATCCCTTCAAGCACCCTGCCTGTCTCAATGTCAATGGAATGGTCAGGTGAGCCTTGATAGCGACCGTAGGATTCTCCCGGGGCAGGAGTCCCGCCAAGTTCATTACGGGCAGCGAGGTAGTAGTGACCACCTTTGGGGAAAGAAAGTTGATAGCGGCCATCTGGCCCCGTTTTCTGCGAAACAAACAGCGGCCGGTTGAGCATCATAGAATCATCGTAGAGCAACACCTGGACACCGGCAACCGGCTGTCCTTTCGGATCAAGTACCTGGCCCGTAACCAGCGTGTTGCCAAACATGCTGGAGGCATGACGATCAACCTTTTCGGGCACTTCGATCAGTGGGACATGCACACGGTAAAGAGCTCCCTCTTTGAGGGTCAGCGGGTTCCCGGGCAGGTAGCCAAACAGGTCGCCGGCTTTGAGCGGCCCCGCCATCTGCCCGCTTTGACGCACTCTGACCACCAGGTAGTAGGTGCCAGAGGACAACGGCAGTTCAAAATATCCCTGCTGATCGGTCGGCGCGGCCATCCCCAGGCCCATCCCCTTCAGCTGGCTGGAGAGATCCGGATAAACGGTCACGATTGCGTTTGACACCGGCTCGCCAGCAAGGCTCACGCGACCGACAACCCCGGCCTCTAAAGCCGTCCCCTCCAGTGGGCCAGGAAGGTTATCAGGAGCCATCAACAGGTTGACATCCTCCAGGCCCTCTTCCGGCACGGTAATCGGATTCCGACCGTAATAAGCCGACAGCTGTTCACCTTTGGCGAACAGGTAATATCGCCCTTCGGGCAACTCCAGCGAGAAGAACCCATCACCTGCCGTTGCCGCAGAGACATGAGGTGGAGGCTCATTGAAAGTCAGCAACTCGGCCGGATAGGCCATGACTTTGACATTTGACACTGTCCCGGCACTGACCGTCGTTTTACCTTTGAGTGTCGCCGCATGTGCAGAGATCGACAACATCAACAAGCCGCCCGTCAGCAACAAACAAATTCTTGATCGTTTTTTCATAGAGACGCCCTTAAATGACATTATTTCATACACTGCTGATACTAACGTCCCTGCACGTAATCGGTCAACATTTCTGCCGGATTATCATCAGTCTATCGGCAAAACCTGCATAGCCGTTCACACTGGATTCACGATGTCATCTCGCCTATAATGCGGGAACTTTGCCAACCATAGAGGCACTCACATGCGCCCACTGATACTTGTAACCCTTTGCCTCGCTCTGATCTTTGCCACCGGTTGTCAGGAAGAGACTCAACAACCTGCTGGAACTCCGCCGCAGGCCGTACAAAAAACCAAGGACGTGACCAAAGAGACCGTAGCAACTACAGATCAGAACGAAAAGACTGAAGAACGAGCTCCGTCAGAACAAACAAACCAGGAACCGCCCACACCGCCAATCTTCGAAGACTTTCAAGGTGAACCACAACTCTCGCTATTCCCCCGTGCTGGAGATTTCCGCCCTGCTGATGACAGCGACCGCCTGCCTTACTGGAACACCTTTATCGAGCACTTGATCAAGGTCACTGGAGTGGTCGAAGAGCAGTCCACGGGCCGTCGCGGCTGGGCTTTCCGCAGCATCAAAACCATCGACTCTGTGGGCTTCTTCTCACCACTTGCAGTCGAACCACAGACTGAATACCAAGTATCCTTCAAACTCATCTCCGAGCTTGCAGAAGGCGCTTCGGCTGGAATCGGCATTCTCGAATTCAATGAATTCCTCTGGATTCCCGCCCAATACACAAAAGAGCTGCTCAAGCAGCACTACCGGGGCAGCCACGAAGGCCAACGCATAACCGGATCGACAGATGGCGAACACACATTCACCTTCACTACCGGAACAGAGACTCGCATGATTCATGTCGTTCTCTTCCGTGAAGGAACACACGATCGCAACAGCTTGATGTTTGATGATATCGGAATTGAATTGGCGGGTGATAAGCAGTAAACAGCTTTATTGAAGTGGGGACACATACCGTATGTCCCCGTTTCCCAAGCTTGTCGCCTAATTTGGTGTCCACTAAACTGAGGGAAGGTCAAAAGGTGAAAAACTTTTTACTTATTACTTTTGACTTCAAAAATTAACCAAAAGAAAAGAGCCGGCTCTCGCCGGCTCTTTATCTTGTCTCTTTAGCAGGGATGTACGTTACTGCTCCCCACAACTCTTGGCTTCAGATACTTTTTCATAACATCCTCCTCTGTGAGAGCTGTTCATCAGAGAACAAGCCCCGGTTTTATGGTTATCTTTGACGAATGCTTTACTTAACGTTAACGAACTGACCAGCCTTAACCGTCAGGCTTGTAGCCTCACTACCAGGTACAAAAATCCTGGCAGTATAAGTCTTGCCAGCTTTGGCACCGAAATGAACCACTGATGGCTCTTGGGCGCAGAAACCAGTGGCTGACCTGACCTCACGGGTAGCAACCAACTGCTCCCCATCATAGAGGGCAACCTTGGTGCCAAAACCGAGGCCAGCAATCTTGAGCCAGTTGCCATCGTTCTGGGTGTTCTTGTAAAGCTTGTTCTCGGCACCCCAGTTGATCACATAAAGGTCAAGGTCGCCATCGTTATCGATATCGGCAAAAGCAGTGCCCTTGGTGCGGACAGTCGCGCACTGCAGTTGCGGCTGATCATCAGCCACGTTGACAAAATTGCCCTTGCCATCGTTCATGTACATCTGGTTCGCCAGCTTGCAGTCACCCTCGTACAGATCGAGGTCACCGTCATTGTCGACATCGCCGAAGGTCGGACCCTTGCCCCAGCCCTCTTCTTCAGTAGCAATCTTGTGGCTGGCCTTGGTGAAAGAACCTGCGCCGTCGTTCAGGTACAGAGTGTTGCCACCAATATAGTTAGAAACGAAAAGATCCTGGTCGCCGTCGTTGTCGATGTCAGCAAAGCTGCCACCGAGCCCCCAGTTGCCATCATTAACACCAGCAGCAGCAGAACCTTCAACAAAAGTACCGTTGCCATTATTGACGTAAAGTTTGTTCGGCTCACCGGCAGGATAACGACCATTGACAACATAGAGGTCAACATCGCCGTCATTATCAATATCTGACCAGATGCCCATCCAGCTCCACGACTTGTCGCCGACACCGGCAGCATCAGTCACGTCAGTGAAAGTACCATCGCCATTATTGGCAAAGAGCACGTTCTTGGCGCCGACGCCGTAGTTGGCACAGTAGAGGTCAAGATCACCGTCGTTGTCGTAATCGGCAAAACTTGCGGAGTAGGTGAACTCCTTGAGGCCGACACCAGCAGCAGCAGTCACATCCGTGAAAGTGCCGTCGCCATTGTTAGAGAAAAGACGGTTAGCTTCGATTTCATACTGGCCACCAGTGGCCAGATAAAGATCGACGTCGCCATCGTTATCATAATCACCAAACACACTCCCCATGGTGAAGCCTGGAGAGTCGATGCCAGCTCCGGCAATGGCGGTAACATCCTTGAAAGTGCCGTCACCATTATTGAGGAAGAGTTTGTTGCTACCCCCCTTATTCGAGACATACAGGTCGACGAATCCATCGTTGTTGATATCAGCAAAAGCGACACCTTTACCGAGCCCATCATCGGCGACACCCGCCTGCTTTGAAACGTCAACAAACTCCTGACCGAGGGCTGGACCAGCCGCCAGAACAAGCAGTGCGACGCTTGTCAGCCAAATACCTGCCTTTTTACTCATGGCTTTCTCCTTTTCACCGACATTGCGATTGTAAATCATAAATCAGAAACGATCAGACTTGCCTTACACGCAAGACAACCGTCCTGAAAAGCTCTTCTAATATAGCGAAATATCGAAATAAATCAACCCTAAGGGGTTGTACACAAACAAGCTTTGCCACACTCAAACAAAATGGCACAAGTCACGTCTATATGTATTGCTTGCAAAACACGCGCCTAAAAATTTATCGCTATATCAGCGTGCTCAACTATAGAATATTTTATTTTTTTAAGTTAACATCTCTATCGATTAAAAAACATAATCATTCCGTTGCCGTCATTTTTCTCGAAAAGCTTATCCAGGACCACACCATGTCAAAAACTGGTTACAAACTTATCCACCACGGGGCGCGCCATAGCGTAACAGGATCATGCCATGAACTCCAACTTCGCGGAGGTAGCGGCCTGCTCATCGACTGCGGACTCTTTCAAGGTCGTGAGGCCGGTGAACAGCTTGAGGTCAACTTCGCCGTTGATCATCTTTGTGGTCTGGTTCTCACTCATGTGCACATAGATCATGTTGGCCGTCTGCCTTACCTACTGGCTGCTGGCTTCAAAGGACCAATTTATTGCAGCCAACCCACGGCCATGCTTTTGCCCACAGTACTGGAAGATGCCCTGAAAATCAGTTTTACCCGCGAACGTCGCAAAATCAGGCACTTTCTCGAAATTATCGAAAACCAGCTGCACCCACTCGAGTACAACAATTGGCATCTCATTGACACCAAAGCAAAGGATTCTCTTGAAATCCGTCTGCAACCCGCCGGACACATACTGGGTTCCGCGTACCTGGAATGTCGGATAAAAACAAGCACTGGCCAATCGGCACGAATTCTTTTCTCCGGCGATCTCGGTGCACCTTACGCCCCGCTGCTACCTGCACCCAAGCCACCCTATGGAGCCGATCTGGTGGTACTGGAAAGCACCTATGGCAATCGCCAACACGAAAGCCGCAAAGAACGCAAAGAAAAGTTACAAAGGATGATCGAACTTGCGCTTCAAGATCGCGGCGTCATCCTTATCCCAGCCTTCAGCATTGGCCGCACTCAGGAATTGCTTTACGAAATCGAGGAATTAATCCACCGCAACCGACAAAGATTTGCCGCGCGCAATCTGCCCTGGGAAGAACTGGAAATTATTCTTGATTCACCTCTTGCCAGTCGTTTCACCAAACTCTATCGAGAACTGCAACCCTTTTGGGATGCCGAAGCCAAGGGCACACTCAAACGTGGTCGTAAGCCTCTTGCTTTCGAGCAGCTAACCACCATCGACAACCACCAGGACCATTTGCACACTGTCGACTACTTGAAACGTAAGGCACGGCCCTGCATCGTCATTGCCGCATCGGGCATGTGCAGTGGCGGCCGCATCGTCAACTACTTAAAGGCAATGATCGGCGACCCACGCACCGACATTCTCTTCAGCGGCTACCAGGCCTCTGGCACACCGGGACGAGCCATTCAAAAGTACGGTCACCGAGGTGGCTACGTCATCCTCGACGACAAACGCTACGACATCCGCGCCCGCATCCATACCATTTCCGGCTACTCTGCACACGCTGACCAGAGAAACTTGGTCAACTTCATAAAGCGCATGCGCAAAACACCACAGCATGTTCGTCTGGTCCATGGCGAATCTGATGCGCAGCAAGTGTTACGAAAACAACTGGAACAACTCGTCATCACCGTCGACTAACCTTTAAATTGGGGACACTTACGGGGGTGTCCCCCATACTTCCCGGCAGGAAAAGAATTTCCATTTCCATGAAATTCGTGATATGTTGAATACATTGAATACAAGTATCACCAAGGAGTCTTTATGGCCACATCTATACGTTTGGAGCCGGGGGTTGAGGAAAGATTGAATTTTCTCGCGACCAAAACCGGACGCACCAAGGCTTTTTATCTTCGCGAGTTGATTACTCGCGGCATGGAGGATCTTGAAGATTACTACCTGGCGGCTGATATCCTGGAAAGGGTTCGCAAAGACGAGGAAGAGATCCTTTCTTCTGCTGACGTGAGAAAATCTCTTGCCTTGGACAATTGAGTACACCAAGACGGCGGCGACTCAACTTCGCAAACTGGACAGACAAGCAGCTAGACGAATCCTTGATTACCTGGATGACAAAATAGCGCCTCTCGAAAACCCTCGAACTCGCGGCAAGGCGCTGTCGGGTCCTCTCGGAGAGTTATGGAGATATCGGGTTGGAGATTATCGAGTGCTCTGTGAAATACAAGATAATTTCATGCGGATTCTGGTCATCTCGGCAGACCATCGCAGGCAAGTCTATAAGTAGCTCTTTGCACGTCGTGTTTGTAATGGAAAGTTCAAACAACGACCCCTTGTTATCAAAGCAATAAAGCAACTACGTCCCCTAAACTGTTCCGCGTTGAGTGACGTGATATGGATAGCCAATAGCTACCACTCTTGAATTGCGCGGCATAATCCCCTCCCCTGAAATGTCATAGCATAAAAACAATAAAATCAGATTGCATTGTAAATGAAGAATAAACGGGCAGCAACAGCATCAAAAGTTTACATAATGAGGGACACTTCCGGAAGTGTCCCCGATCTCTTAAAGCAACAGGTCGAACATATTCTGATCCAAGACGAACGCTAGTGGCCCGGAACTTATTCCAGTGATACGACACAATTGTGTTACCGGAACGTTACATTAAAATCCATTTCACCCTTAAAAACATACCTCTAAGACCTTTTTGAGCCATTTTTCAGGCTATTACTCTTTGATATCAGCTAGTTGCTCAGGTCCGACCCGCAATTCCCCGCAATTCACCCGCAATTCACTTGACAAACAAAAGCTCCTCGCTCACCATGTCCACAGTCCGCGGACAAAGGACACTGGAGGTGTTATGAAAAGCCAAGACATACTCATCCTGTTGAAGCTGGCCAGCTTACAAGTTCAGGAGAATGAAGAATCATCATCAGCCGATGCCGGTCTTTACACGGCCAGGGGCCTTGCCGAAGTATTAGGTGTCGGAAAAACCGAAATCAACAACTCATTCAATCGCAGCATTTCTGTCGGCTTGCTCAAAAAAGAGCGCAAAACCAACCAACCACGCCCCAACCTAAAAGCCCTTAGGGAATTTATTGTCTACGGCCTTAAATACGTCTTTCCGGCCAAACCAGCGGAAATGACCCGAGGCATACCGACGGCCTTCGCAGCTCCCGTCCTGGAAGGACAACTAATGACGGCAGGTGAGATGATTTATGTTTGGCCTGACGCTAAAGGTAAAAACAAAGGTCAATCGGTCACGCCACTCTTTAAAAGTGTTCCTTATGCAGTCAAACGCGATTCAAGGCTATACGAGTATCTCGCTCTGGTTGATGCCATTCGTCTTGGCAGCCCCAGAGAAGCACAACTTGCTAAGCAACTTCTCACCGAAAGACTCAGAGCATGATAGACAACACCTACAATCTGCTCAAAGAAATGATCATCACCGTTGCTAAAGCCCTGGGCGATGAAATGCTCAAAGAGGTAGCCTTTGTTGGTGGCTGCACCACGGGACTGCTTCTGACCGACGATTTCAGTAAAGAAGCGGTTCGCTATACCGACGATGTCGATCTGATTATCAACGTTGTCGGCTATCCAAAATGGGTCGCGTTTCAGGAACGGCTGAGAAGTAGGGGATTCACCGAATCCGACGAAGACAAAGTCAATTGCCGCATGCGGCTTGGGGGACTCAAAGTCGACTTCATGCCGGATGATGCAAAGATTCTGGGCTACAGCAATCGCTGGTATTCAGAGGCTTTCGCATCTGCCCAACCCTACAAACTGACCGAAGCAATAACTATAAAACTGCTCACGCCCACTTACTTCATTGCAACAAAAATGGAGGCGTATCAGGGTCGCGGCAATAATGATCCTCAGGGCAGCCATGATATGGAAGACATCCTAAACCTGTTCGATGGACGTGAAGACATCGTCACAGAGATTGCTGCATCCAAACGATCTGTCCGTGACTATATCGCTCGGCAGATTGGCCTGCTGCTCGATAACGATGATTTCGGCTACGCAATACAAGCAGCCACAGGAGGAAATATTGACCGGGAGGATTTCATTTTTGAACGACTGGAAAAGGCAAGAGATATGGCTGAGGAACGATGAAGTAGCCAGGTTGTCTCCGGCACAGCAAGACACACATCCTAGTGACCACACGCGAACACAATTGCAGGATTGTCAATATATCAACAACGTCCCCTTTAACCTATCAACAACGTCCCCTTTAACCCTGAAAAAGAGAGAAACGTCCCTGAATAAATAAAAAGCGTCAAACGGTGATTTTTTCTTTTTCATAGCAACGCATTATTTCATGGACGTCCCACTTTTCCGCTCACAAGTGTCAAACGAAGACCTGACCCCTTTCTTCAAGAGCAGACAGCAACATCATCAAAAGTTTACATAATGAGGGACACTTCCGTATGTGTCCCCGATCTCCGGTGACACATACGGTGTGTGTCACCGGGATCTGGTACTGCGATTGAACAACGTGTTTTGCGACAATTTGTGTTGTCAACAAATAGAATTGTCCGGTTTAATAGCAAATGAATTGTCCGGTTTCTCTCACAATCAAGTAGGGAAAGAAACGGACGCAACGGTTATTGATTTTCAGCCTTTTTGATGGAATCAATGATCTGCCCTTTTCGGT